>NZ_QMIM01000010.1 GCF_003287355.1 Halorubrum sp. 48-1-W | reverse complement strand
CACTTCCTTTGATTTGACGGCCTATCCCGCCGCCTTACATCGATTCACCAGAGCCGTTGAGTTCGAAGTACGTCTGTTCGGTTGCCGTCTCGCCACCGGCCAGATCCGGAACGATCCCGAGGGCGTCGAACAGCAGTTCCATGAGGAAGCCGGTGAACGCCATCGTCACGAAGAAGACGCCGAGGATGTACAGCATGACCTTCCAGCCGTAGTACTTCCGGTAGACGTTCAATACGGGGATCGTGATGAGGTCGGCGTAGACGAACGCGATGACGCCCGCGAAGCTGACACCACCGCCCCACAGCGCGACGGCAAACGGGACGTTACCCATGCTGCCGACGAAACTGAGGACGGCGACGGTGACTCCCATGATAGCGTTCTCGGCCGTTACGAGCAGGCCGTCACCCTGGATGAACAAGGTGTTCCAGACCCACTGGGGGACGAAGACGATGACGAACCCGGAGATGAGAAACCCCGCAATGACGTCTTTCCAGATCATCGACCACTCCTTGCGGTACTGGTTCCCGAGCTTATACCAGCCACCCCACGACAGTAGCTCCTCGCGCCACCCGCCGCGACTCGACGCCTCCTGGCGGTAGGTCTCCATACAGCCCTCCGAACAGAATTTGAGCGTCTCACCGCCATCGGTCGTGAGCGTGTACTCGTCTTTTCCCTCCATCCCGCAGGTGGGGTCTTCGGTGACGCCCGATGCGTGATCGCGCTCGTTGAGCGTTTCCCGAACTTCGCTAAACAGGTTCTCGGGGAGCGTCAGGTGAACGATGACGGCCATAACGGCGATAAGAATGAGGCCACCGAGCAACTCCGCGAGAAGGAATTCCCACCCTAACAGGATCAGTATCATCAGCCCGAGTTCGACGATGAGGTTCGTCGATGCGAACATGAACGCGAGGAAGTTCACCGCGTGGGCACCCTTCTTGAACAAGCCTTTCCCGATGGCGACGGCCCCGAAACTACAGCCACTACTCGCTGCTCCGAACACAGTCGCCTTGGTAAGCCCCGTTAGATCGCCTTCACCCAGCTCCTGTGCCATCCGTTCCTTCGAGACGTAGACCTGGACGAGACTCGTGATCGTGAGGCCCATGATGATCGCCCACGCCGCTGTCCAGAGGAACCCGACCCCGATGCGGAGGGATTCGAGGATACCATCAACTATCGTCGCCTGCATAGTTAGATCATCGTAGGCATCAGCTATTGCAATTGTTCTTAGAGAACCCCGATTTCGAGCTATCAAAACCATGGAAACAAAAGTACTGTCCGGGTCACGATCTCGAAAACAGAGTGGAAACCGGTCTCATTACGAGCAGATTGATGTGCCCACTGTCGTGATTTATTCCGTTTGTAGATACGATTCGAAACCGGCTACATCGAACGGCTACGAGCCACAATACGAAGACGGAAAGGCACCACGTCACGGCTTCGATCCGTTGCTGAACCGCTATCTTCGCATGATCCAGTCCGGTGAGTCGGCGTGATAGCGTGAAGTCTACCAGAATGAGAGTGGATTCGAACGCAGAACTGGTGTCGATCCGAGATATCGAAAGTATTTGCGGGATAGATCACAGGAAGGGAAGGCACAATCGCATTGAATAGGGAACCCGTATTGAGTACTGGAGACGGATCTTACGGAGGAAACCATGCCTGACAAACCAGACGATACACGACTCGTCACGATCGTTCTCGTTATCATCGGCGCGTTCGTCCTCTTCCCGATGTTCTTCATGGGCTTCGGGATGATGGGAGTCGGCCCGATGATGGGTGGTACGTGGGGTGGCCATATGTGGGGCGACGGAACGATGCCTGGCTGGATGTTCGTCGTCGGCATCGTGATACAGCTCCTGTTCCTCGCCGCCCTCCTCGGTGGTGGATACCTCATCTATCGCGCGATTACGGGGGATGCGAGTAACTCGGACCACGCGCTCGAAGAACTCCGGATCGCCTACGCCCGCGGAGAGTTGACCGACGAGGAATACGAACAGCGACGCGAAACACTCGACCGAGATACCTGATCACGACCGGACAACGTTGAAGAATGGCTGGCTTCTCCGATCACCGTCAACAGTCGACCCGCCCGCGACTTCCAGCATGGCTTGACCGATACACGACGCTGGGATTATACGGACTCCTTGTCGGGACGGGATTCTGTCTGATCGCGTTCCTCACGAATCCCGTTCCCGATCCCTCGTTTCCGTGGGCGACGCTTCCCGAGTCACTGCGGCTGCCGATCGTACAGCCCCGAATCGATCACTGGCCGGTGACCTACACCATTGGCATCTGGCTGTGGGTCTTTTGCTTTCCCGCGCTCTTCCTCGCTGGATATCGGCGATACGGCGACGGGAATCGTGGGGCAGCGGTGTGGCTCGTCGGGTTGCCGACCGTCACGATGCTGGGCTGGACTACGTACTGCCGGTTCTTCTGGCCGAAACTCCACCCACCCACCTGGAACGCCCCGGCCTACACGTTCGTTTGCTGGCTGTACTGCTCCTCGTACAACGCGCTCTGGAGTAATCTCGGCTATCTGATCGCGTTCGTCGGCGTCGTCGCGACGATTCTAGCTGTACGACGCCGACACGGAGCTGGATACGTCCTGGTCGGGTTCGGTCTCTTCGCACTTCCCCTCGGATTGCCAGCTGTCTATGCGGGTTCCCGTTGGGCGAAGTGAGTGGCGAGCGTACGTACGGTAGGAGAAAGAGAGAATCAGATACATTCGCTCAGTCCCGAAGTCGTGCTCCTAACTGCCCGACGTTACGTTTTAGGAACGTTAGCGAGTATCCGTCCGACTGAAATCGAGTTCTCAAGTCCTCAGAGGTCATCTAGTTCTACTCGGTCTGATACGGGCGGATCGTCCGATACTCGTCACTGGAGTCCGTGCTCGACGGGAGACAGTTTCGGCAACGCTTCTGAGGAGCGTACGATCGGTTCCTGAGCGGCCATGGCTGCCTATACCCATCCAATTCATCGATCACACCCGTTATTGAGTTCTGTTTCTTACTAACACACAACATGCTCGATTCACCGTTGGTCGATACTCGAGACTCGGTTCAGGTTACAGGACCATGTGTGAGCCGGCGCTCTATCCTCACGCGAATTGGAGCCGTGGCTGGAACCGCAGTTACCGTCTCACTTGCCGGCTGCTCGTCGTCAGGGGCCGACCACGCGTCGTACTGGTCGGAGAGCCGCCAACTGGACATCGACTACGATGCCGTACTGACGGCCGCCCGTGACACCGGATATACGGTCGACGAACCGTACTACGTTGGCACGAAGGACGCCCGTGGGGTACACCCCGCCGGAGTCGCCGATTTCGATGACCGATTCGGGCCGGAGTATCGGGTGTTCGGGTTCACGTTCTTCCCCGCCGAGTACGTCTTCGTGGAGGTCTGGCTCACCGATGAGACACCGACGGTCACACTTATCGACGACCGCGGCTTCGACGAGTTCCCCGTCGAATCGGTACCACCCGAAGCGTGGTTGATCGACCGCCTCACGCTCGCGTTCGACATCTCCGAGACGACTGCACGTGATCACGTAGCCGATCTCCGTGAACAGGTCGCAGAGGGAACATCGAACCCGTCGATCGATGTGGATGCGTCCGTCTCCTTCCCCCGCGTCTACGAGGCCATCGAGACCGAACGAACGGATGCGTCCGGCTCGGAAACTGGCGGCGACGGCTGGTACAAAGAAACCTCGTATCGGGACGGCACTCGATACGCCACCGTCGACATCATCGTCCAGAGTGCGGAGATCAAGCACGAAGACGGCGACCGAACGTACACGATCGAACTCGATCGGCTCGGTGGGTTGTATGTGACGATCGGACTCCCAGTCGGTGAAGAGATCCCCGAAGACGAATACCGGCAGGTCCTCAGAGATATGTTCGAGGACGTTGGGCTTCCGACCGAAGTCGTTGACGACCTTACGTTCGAGTACGCTGGCTCGATCTGGTGAGTTACTGGTTCTGGTTCACCCTCTCCCGATATCATCCGCCCCAGGAATCGCTCCACGAGCGAGCGAGTCGCGGCCGTAGTACGCAATGAGGGCGACGACAACGAGTAACTGTACCGCCAACTGGACTATCACGACCGTCCCGACTGCGGTTTCGTCGATCACGCCATCGACGACGATCAGATCCGGCGCGAGCGGCAACAATATATCCGCGGTGTTCGCCATTGCGTGTAGCACCATCACGATCAACACGCTGCCAGTCCCGTTGTACGCCCACGCGAGGACGACCGACAAGAGGACGATACCGACGAACCACCCGATCTGGTTGACAAAGGTGAATCCCGAATGCGGGGTGATCGGAATGAGAAAGTACGGAAGATGCCAGCCGGCCCAGACGACGCCAATGATTAGACTCGCCGTCAGCGCACTGTAACGCTCGTTCAGATAGGGCTGGGCGAACCCTCGCCATCCTGGTTCTTCGTTCAAACCCCCGCTGACCGTCAGTCCGAAGATGAACACGATAGCGATCAGAACAGGCGACTGTGTGGGTTGCTCGAGATCAACTGGCCCACCGATCGCTGCGAGGACGACCGCCGTGACGCCGATGATGGCGATCGGGATCCCGAATGCTGCGACCCACCACGACAAGCCGACCCGCCAGCGGACGATTTGACGGGCCCACGCTCGAACGTCGTCGCCCCGCAGCCACGTCACCACCGCGGCGCTTACAGGGGGGCCGAAACTCCCGATGTAGATGAGAATCCATGGAATCCAACTCTCTTGCATAAACGCGGCCGGGGCCGTAATGATCCACGTGTAGGCATACGCACCGACAAAAAATGCTGTAACTGGATGCGTATCTATCCAGAGGATCCGACTGTCTGCCATACACAAACACCAAGGAGAAAAATGATAACTCTATGGGAGATACTACGCCAAGTCGGATAGCCCCGCACGGTCTTAGACGACGAATATCGGTGTTACCTGAACACCGCCGCCATCACACACCGAAGTTACTTTCGTGATCCAACTGGTTTTACGCGTAATGGCTACCTATGAAGCGTTTGACCGGGACGTAGAGGTGAACGGTCGAACGGTACTGACGATCGTCGAGGAAGCGATGGGGAGATTTTCCGACGCGTACCAAAAACGAGCAGTAGAGGCGCTCGCTGTGGAAGGGATTACTGACCCCGATCCCGAGGAGTGGTATCCGCAACAAACCTGGTTGAACGCCTTCGAGACGATCGCTGACGAATTACAGCCGCACGTCCTCGATCGGCTCGGCGAGCAAATTCCAGCAGTCGCCCAGTGGCCGAACGATTTCGATACAGTTCCCGAGGGTCTCCAGTCGATCGACGAAGCCTACCGACGCAACCATCGAGGTGGGGAGATCGGCTCCTATCAGTTCGAACGGACGGCTGACCGAGAAGGAGAACTCACGTGTCACACCCCGTATCCCTGCCCGTTCGACCGGGGACTCGTTCGCGGCGTCGCCAAGAAATACGCGTCCGTCGACGCGTTCGTCTTCATCGAGGAGACGGGAGAAACGTGCCGTCGTGAGGGAGACGATACCTGTGTGTACACCGTGTACTGGTGATCATCGGTCGTAGGATTCGAGCGCGTCCCGGAGTTCTCCAACCGTAAAATCCGAGGCCAGCGCGACGATCTCCTGGAGATCTTCGTACGTCTCTCGGAGTTCTTCGATCCGTTCGGTCTCGGCTCCGCTATCGTCAGGTAGCTGTGCTTCGGCGCGCTGGATCGTCCGGAGTGTCGTCTGTAGCTCCCGTTGAACGTACTGTTGGAACACGTCCTGGAGGATGAACCAGATCTCACGCTCGGCCGTGTATTGTACGCGTCGGCCACCGCCCTCCGAGGACCGACGGCGGATAAGTCCGATCCGTGCCAACGTGCGGGTGACGTTGCTGATCGTCGATTTCGCATAGCCGGTTTCGTCGACGAGTTCCGGGATCGAACGCGGTTCTTCGGAGAAGTACAGTACGCCGTAGATTCGACCTGCGCTCCGACTCAGCCCGTAGACTTCTGCCGATTGCTCCATCGACTCGATGACGCGTTCGCGGGCGACGGCGCGAGGTTCCTCACTCATGGCTACCTATTATCCACACGACGTGATAGCGAGTGGGTTGAATCATATCCCTACCGTGGATTTCGTAAGTATTAAATCGTTTGATTCGTTTGTTCGGAGTAGACCGAACAAATCGAACAACACGATTGTGAGGTGAGAATACCTATGGCAAGCGCCTTCCCACATCAGCCCCCCGTCGACCACGCGCCGCGTGAACGGACGAACGTCGTGGTCGATCGGAACGAACCAACCGACGTACTACAGATCCTTTCCTCCGAAACGGCCCAGGAGATCCTCGTCACACTCAAATCGGAGCCGCGAACGGCATCGGATATCGCCGAATCAGTCGATCAATCGGTACAGACCGTCTCCTACCACCTCAAACGACTGTGCGAGGCGGAGCTAATCACGCCGATCGAGACGTGGTACTCGAAAAAAGGCCGTGAAATGACGGTATACGCACTCGCCACCGAACGACTCGTGGTGAAATTTCACGACGACACGGACTGACCGGTCGTAGTGGTTCCACCGATCGAACCACTTCTATGGCCCCGACTGCCGGGAGCGTCAGGAGGTCGCCGTCGACGGGACGAGGGCCGAAACCGACGGCGGGGAGGTCTACGTCCAGGCGGCAGTCGATCGTGACACGCTCGAAGTGTTACGCCTTCGCCGCTCTCGACCGTGACACGCTCCGACCGTGACACGTTCCGACCGTGACACGCCCCGACCGTGACACGCCCCGACCGTGACACGCCCCGACCGTGACACGCTTAACGGGTCTATGGAGTCCTTCTTGAGTTAGCCTTCCGTCGCATCGACGATGAGTTCCTGTAGCTCGGTTTTCGTCAGTGGCTCGATCGATACTCGATCCCCGGATTCGGTGTAGTATACTGCTGTGCGAACGGGTCGGTCGGGATACAGTTCGGCAACGACGTGATAGTAGACACTCAGCTGTTTCCGATACTCCGGTTCCGCGTGTCGACCCCTATCGGTTTTGAAGTCGATGACGTCGACGCCGTCCGGAGCAATATGGAGCAGGTCGATGACACCGGAGAGCGTAACCCGGCCTCGTTCCGTTTCGATCGGCAGGTAGGCGTCCTCCTCGGGGAAGAGTTCTCCCGGAAGCGAATCGATCATCGACTTCACGTTCTCCTCGTCCGCGTTTCTGGGCTCGACGTCCTCCCCGAGACAATAGCGCTCGGCGAACGAATGTAGCTGGGTACCGAACTCCATCCCTTCACCGCCCTCGACCCCCTCGTAGACGGTCTCGTCCATTATCGAGTGTGGTGAGTAGCTTTGGGGACCGACCCGTTCGGGCAAGCGAACGTCTAATACCGTCCGTGTATCCGGTGAAGCGTCGAACGTCGGGACGTCCGGATCTCCCTGCTCTACCTCGACCGGGAGCTCTCCGAGGAACCTGTTTGGGGTTCCACCGGCAGTAAACAGCACGTGGCTTTCGGCCCGAGTGATCGCCACGTAGAGGAGCCGTCGCTCCTCGTCGTAGTCTCGTGGCAGACACGTGCTGAGGACGTCGGCTTTCCAGTTATCGTAGATATACGCCTGCCCGTGGACGTCGTCGTACGTCGTACAGTGACGGAGCCCGATCGAATCGGAATACATCACTGTGCTGTTTCTCCCGCCCGATGGCGGGAAGCGACCGTCGTTCATGTTCGCGATGAAGACGATGGGGTGTTCGAGCCCCTTCGTGGCGTGTATCGTCCGAACGGTGACCGAATCGTCCCCCGCGCTCGTGTTGACTTCGTGTGTACTCCCGTGTTCGATACCCCGAGCGATGAACCGAATGAGGTCGCCGGTCGTGAGCGTCGTCGTCTCCCGAATCGACCCGATAGTGTGGAGCAACACGTCGGCACGGGGGCCAGTGAAGCCGTACCGTTCGAACACGCGCCTGACGACACCACCGAGAGAGTCGACGGACCCCAGCGAGACACGGAACTTCAGCATGTCGTCGGGATACGACCCGGTTTCGAGGATATGCTTGATCTCGTCGAGCGTGTACCCGGCCCGTTCGAGGATCGGTGCCCAACCACGGTCTCCATCGTATTCGAGAACACGAAGCCACGCGAGGAGCAGTTTGGCCTGATCGGTACGGAAGAGTTCGATACCGCCCTCGTAGGCCATCGGCAGGCCGTGGTCGTCCGCCACCTGCTGAAGTTCCCGACCGAAATCCCGCGTTCGTGTGAGAACTGCGATGTCGCGGTACGCGGGTGACCGACGGGTACCGTCCTCGTCCTCGACGAGATACTCCGGGTTCCCGACGACGTCGTCGATCGCCGTCAACAGGGCTTCGTGTTCCTCTTCGTGCTGGATGGCTCGAATCGTGGAGCCATCGTTGTCGGCGTTCGATTCGAGGTGGACGATACGGTCGCGGACGGCTTCGACGTCGACGGAGTCGTACTTCGCTGCAGGGACGGTCAGACTCTCCTCGGAGAAATCCAGTATGGTCTGTGTGGACCGGTAGTTCTCTTCGAGTTCGATCGTCGAGACCGAGGACGTATCGTACGTCACTCGCGTGTGGTCGCCGTTCAGTTCGGACGCGAACCGTGAGAAACGGCTGCGGAACTCCAGGATGTTCTCGACGGCAGCGTACTGGAACGAGTAGATGCTCTGTTTCCAGTCCCCGACGACACAGATGTTGTTCGTGTCCGCCAGGAGCAAAGCGAGTTTGAATTGGACCTCGCTGGAGTCCTGAAACTCGTCCACCATCACGTACTCGAAGCACAGTTCGCTGCGTAGTTGGTGGTCTTCACACAGCAGCACGAACGCGAACAGCTGGAGGAAGCTGAAATTCAGGTAATTACGCGAGAGCGTAAAGCGGAGGTACTCGAAGTATACGTCGTGGACGAACGCTTTGAGGTTCCCTCGGTCTTCTTCGAATGCGCGTGAGGCGACGTCGTCCGGGACCCGCTTCCCGTCACCTCTGATGTCCGCTTTCGTGGGGGCATCCGGAAGATAGCAGCTGTTCTTCCCGTATCGGTAGAGTTTCGATCGTAACCGGGACTGCTTTCTCCCCCCGTTCCGGGGCTCGTTCATCCGGTCGAACTGGCGTTTGAACGCGGCGTAGTCGCCATCGAGATGTGACTCCCCGTCGCGATACCAGCCGTCAGCAGTTGGGAACACCCCCTTTGCCGCGAGCTGACCGATGAGGTCGAGTAGTTCGCTCGGGTCGACTATCGTCCGCAGGAAGTCACTGTACTCCGGGTGATCGTCGGTAAACTGCTCGAAGAACTCCTGAAACAGCGCCTCCTCGACGACGTCGTCCTCGATGATACGCGTCGAACTCGGGATGTGGTCGTCGATACCCAACAGTTTGGGAGCGTCGAAGCCGTAGTCCTGGAGAATATCTCTACCGAGGCTGTGGAAGGTCTGGATCGGTGCGTCGGCGAGTTCCGCCGTTCCGTAGTCACAGTGAGCGACGATGCGGTCTTTCATCTCTCTCGCCGCGTTCCGCGTAAACGTGATGAGCAGGACGTCCTCCGGTGAGGCGTCCGTCGTCTCGAGGATATGCGCGTAGCGACGCGTGACAGCGAAGGTTTTCCCCGTCCCGGCACCGGCGTCTACGACATACGTGCCATCGATGCTGGTGATGAGCCGCCGTTGTTTCTCGTTCGGTGTCGGTGCTGCCTGGGACCCCGATCGGGACTCCGGACGTGTGTCCGTCATCGGTCACCCTCCAGCAGCAGGTCCCGGTGGTTGACACGACGGTAGTTCGGCTCGTCTACCAGGTCCGCGATGGGGAACCGCTCTTCACCCGCGCGGCGAGTATGTATCTCCGAGAGTCGTTCCGAGACGAACGCCTCGAAGGCGTCGAGGTCGTCCTCGAAGTAGTTGCGATCCCTGATGCGGACGAATTCTCGCATCACCTGCTTGCACCCTTTCTCGACGTATTTGTAGTCTCCAACGACGTCCGCCATGGTGCTCGTGAACGCGGTTCCAAACGCTGAATCGATGAGTTCGTCGGTATCCCGTGTGTCGGGAAACGTCGTCGTCTCGAACACTGCCAGGTAGTCCTCGTACGACGACTTCGAGAGCGTCTTTCGGCACGCGTTCGACCCCTCATCACGGAGTTTTCGGTAGACGTCTTCGCTACGGATGTAGGCGAGATAGGTGGTCGGGTAGTAGTCGACCGTGGTGATCGTGTCAGCTACGTCCGCCTCCCCACGTACGATGTCGTCGACGTTCTCCAGGAAATGGACGAACACGAACTCGAGGCGCTCGTCCGGCTGCCGTGAACGCTGGTGAGTCAGATAGAGCTTCGCCTGGAAATCTGGTGTCGTGGAGATGTCGTCGAGAGTCGAGTCCCTCACCACCGTCATCGCGGATCGCTTCGAGCCGCTCTTGTAATCGACCAGTCGAGTGGGAGACGCGACAAGGTCTATCTTCCCTTTCACACCGATGGCCTCGTTCTCGAACCACCGTTCCGTTACGTCACTCCCGACGGGTTTTCCGAAGTGTTCGGCGAACGTGTTCTCCCCCCGTCTTCTGCTCTCGACAGCGACCGTCTCCGGTGCGTGTTCGTCGAGAAACTCGACGACGTTCCGAACGCCGGCTCGATATCGGGTTCGATGGACGTCCCCGTCTATCCCGCGGATGAACGGCTCCATCTCTCCGAGCATGACGTCCACGATCTCGTCGACGTCGTCAGTCGAGACACGCTCCGGGTGGTGGACGTAGAACTCAGCGAAATCGTGGAAGAGGTTCCCTTCGCGAAAGTAGTCCCTGTCGGGTGAGTCGACGATCCGGTCGAAAAAGTAGTCTCGCGGTGAATTGACGTACGTGCTGAGACTGGACTGGCTGATGGTATCGAGTTCAGTCGTAGCCACGGAGACCGGATCGGCCTCGAACGGCGTTTCCGAGGACGGCTTCGGCGAGGTGTACCGTTCCGTAGAGCGGTCGCTGAATCGAGAGAACGATCCCTCGAGGAGTTCCTCGAAATAGAGACACGGAGCGACGGGGCTGCCACCGACACTGTCTCGAACGAGATACCACTGGGACGTTCCGTTCTGTACCAGTAGCTGAAACTGTGCGAGGTGGCGGTCGAATTCGGTTTGACGGTCCACCCACGGTCGTCGGAGCGGCGTTCTCGTCCAGTCGTCGTCGAGTCCGAGATAGAACACGAGCGGCCGGTCGACGTGCGTCGCGGATTTGGCATCGGCGAGAAGGACACCCTCGTTCTCGCGGTCGATCGGCACCTCGTAGGACTGTAGGTAGAACTCTAGGTCGTCGACCCGCGACTCCGTAATCGTCCGTGAAGCGAGACCGAGCGTTCGTAATTCGTCGTGGAACGCACCCAACCCGTCACTCTCAAGCGTTGACACGTACTCCGAGAGCGCGGTTTCGAACGACCACTCGCCGGCTGTTACGTTGTGACACCACTCGATCAGCCAGTCCGCTCCGGCGACATCGAGCCTGTGGAGACGTTTCTCGTCGTGGTCGACGTCTACGCACAGCCCGACGTGCTGGAGTACCGGCCGGATATCGGAGACGCGGACGTCACTCCCGCGGAACGCGACACGAAGCAGTCGCAGAAACGCCCGATGGTTCGGATCATCGAGAAAACCCGGCCCACCGTAGAACGGAACGTCGGCGGCCTCGAGTGCGGATTCGACGAGGATCGAGAACTCACTGTCCGCATCGAGTACGACGGCAACGTCGTCGGCAGTCCCCTCGGTGACCGCTCCGTGGAGACCGTCGATGATGTCCGCAGCGGTATCGAATACCCGGAACGGTGGCATCTCGAACGTCCGGTCAGTGAACCGGTCGACGGTATCGTACGCCGATGGCAGGATGGACCGTTCGAGCTCCGTCAGTAGCGGATAGCCGACGACGGCGAGGTTCGTCGATTCGTCGACGGTGTAGTCGGTGAGGTGGCGGGAGGTGGTATCGAGATGGCGGACACGCTCGACGGCGCGCTCGACACCCGGAGTGTCGAACTGGTCGAACGAGAGGATGGCGTCCGGGCGGGCGGTGTACTCCCAGCAGTGGAGTATCTCCTCGCCGAGATAGGCCGCCTGTTTCCACGAGAGGTCGGTCTCGTGGAGTAACTCCAGAAAGATCGTTCGCTCTTCGACCTGTTCCCGGCGTCCGGCGGCCACCCTCCGTGGAGTCGTCGCAAAGTTCCCCAGGTGGGGACGGTCTAACTGTCGGTTCAGCGCACTGGCGAGGGGAGCGTCCGGCACCAGAACCAGGTCGTACTCCCTGACGTCCTCATAAAGCGACGGGAGGGACTTCGCCCGTTGAATCGGCATGATACCACACAACTACGCTGTAACGGGTAAGTGTTTACCAGGTACCGCGTCACCGTCGACGACGGCCCTCCCCGTCCACACTGCCGACACATCGCTCACTCGACGGTCCCGCGTCCGCCGGGGAGGCCCCTGCGGGCGTGGAGCGCGCCGAGGACGACGGCAACCGCGAGGACGCCCGTCCCGCCAGCGACGAACGCGGCGTCGAAGCCGACGCGCTCGACCGTGACACCGAGCGCGCCGCTACCGGTAGACTCGAAGAGCAGGGCGATCCCACTGAAGACGGCGTACGCGCTGGCGCGGTTGTCCGCGGGAAGCGAGTCGAGCAGGAACGTATCGGTAGCGGGGAACATCGCGTGAATCACGAAACCGATCGCGACGGTGGCGGCGACGATCGTCACGGCGGATTCGGCGGCGACGAGCCCGAGGAGCGCGCCGGCGAAGGAGACGAGGATCCCGAGGAGGTACGGGATCTGCGGGAGCCGGTCGGCGAGCTGGCCGCCGAACCAGAACGCGGGCAGGCCGGCCGCGAAGACGACGGTGAGGAGGGAGTTCGCGAACCCGGTCGAGAGCCCTTTCGTTCCCGTGAGATACGTGACGTAGAAGTTGAACACGCCCTGCCAGACGAACCCGGGGACAGCCACGACGACGATCACGAGGAGGATGACCCGCCAGTGGGAGAGTGCCGACCGGAAGTCGCGGTCGGCGCCCGCGCCCTCCGGGAGGGGCTCCCGTCGCAGTACGACGAACAGGACGGTGGTGACCGCGAGCGCCGCGACCGCGAGCAGGCGGAAGACGTCGCCCCAGCCGGCGACGAGGAGGACGCCGACCACGACCCCCGGAGCGATCACGGCCGCGAGCTGGCTCGCTGCCCCGTGGATACCGATGGCTCGCCCGCGCCCGCTCGGGAAGAGTTCGGCGACGAGCGGCACCGCCGCCACGAAGTACGCCCCGGAGGCGAGCCCGATGAAGAGCGCGCCGACCTGGAGCGTCCGGATGGTGTCGGCGCTACCGGTGACGGTGGCGGCGGCAGCGAGCGCGAGCCCGGATCCCAACACGACGTAGTGTCTCGGGACCCGCGTGAGGAGGTAGCCGACCGGGATCCGTGGGAGCGCCGACCCCACCCACACCAGCGTCGTGACGGAGCCGACGACCGCGGGGCTCGCGCCGAACTCCGAGCCGATCGTCGGGACGAGCGGCGCGAACGCGACGCGTCCGAGGTTTACGAGGAAGACGAGCCCACAGAGGGTGCCGAACGTCCGTCGGGTCATGTCCCTCGAGACCGGCGGTTCTCGGGGGTGAACGGGCCGGGTAGCGTCGGCGGAACGGCCTCCCGACCGTCACACGCCACAGACGTCGAAGAGGTCGTCCAACGTCTCGATCTCCCAGGTGGGCCAGACGTTGAGTTCCCAGTTGCGGCGGTGTGGCCGGCGGATGAACGCGGAGTCGACGCCGGCGTTTTCCGCGGCCTTCACGTCGGACTCGTTGTCGCCGACGAAGAGCGCCGAGTCGGCGTCCAGATCGCCGAGCGCACGCTCGAGGTAGTGCGGGTTCGGCTTCCGGAGCTGGAGGCTGTGGATCGTGGGCTCCCGGCCGTACGCCGCGCCGAACCCCTCGAAGCCGTCGAAATGCTTGACGAGGAAGTCGACGGTCGCCTGCTGGTTTGAGGAGACGATCCCCATCTTCACGTCGAGTTCCTCGAGCGTGTCGAGGTCGTCGTAAGGGGTCTTCCGGCCCGCGCGGGCCTCCTGTTGTTGGGCTCTCGAGACCACGTCGTCGCGCGTCCGCCAGAACGACCCCGGATCGAGGTCGTACGTCTGACAGACGGTCCCTACGCTGCCGGGGGTCGCGCCGATCGTCATCCGCTCTACGTCGTCGGGGTCGGGGTCGTCGACACCACACTCCTCGAACGCGTCCCGGGTCGCTTCCTGGAGCACGTCGAAGCGCGTGCGGCCGACGAGAACACCGTCGTTGTCGAAGACGACGGTATCGTATCTCATAACGTCAGTCCTCGCCCGATGCTTAAAAACGTTTCACCACGGCTACGAGCGTCGATCGGGCGGCGGCAACGGTCTCCCACCCCGGCTGGGATCGCGACAGCCGGAGTGTGACCCCCGACGACGGACGATCCCCAGCGAAGGACGATCCCCAGCGAAGGACGATCCCCAGCGAAGGACGATCCCCGACGACGGTGGCCTTTTCAATACGTCCCGAGACGGGACGACCACCGTCCATGATAACGATCGATATCGAGGGAACGACGTTCACGGCGGAGCTTCACGAGGACCGGGCGCCCGAGTCGGTCGCGGCGGTCCGCGAGTTCCTGCCGCTGGAATCGGAGCTCATGCACGTGCGCTGGAGCGGCATCGCCACCTGGATCGAGATCGACGAGATAGACCTCCCGGAGATCCCGCGAGAGAACCACACGGTCTACCCGTCGCGTGGCGACCTGCTTTTGTATCCGGGATACCGGAACGAACAGGAGATCCTCCTTCCCTGCGGGCCGACGTGTTTCAAGAGTCCCGCGGGCGAACTCGCCGGCAACCACTTCGCGACGGTCGACGCGACCGCGGAGGAGCTCCGGGAGATCGAACGGGCGACGCTCCGCGACGGCGTCCACGACGTCGAGATCAGGCTGGCCGACTCGTAGCGGGGGCCACGACGCCGGAGCCACGTTCCGTACCCGTCGGAACGATGGCCGACGATCGACCCCGACCCGAAGACACCCCCGATTTTTGTGCCCTCGTGGGGGACGCCCGGGTATGCGTGTCAGCGTCATCGGTGGGAGTTCGGTTCCGCCCGAGACGGCGGCGGTCGCAGAAGAGCTGGGGACCGAACTCGCCGAGCGCGGCCACACCGTCGTCTGCGGCGGCCTCGGCGGCGTGATGGAATCGGTCTGTCGGGGCGCCCGCGAAGCGGGCGGCGAGACGATCGGGATCCTCCCGACCGACCGGCGCGCGGACGCGAACCCGTTCGTCACGACGGCGATCGCCACCGGTCTGGGGCACGCTCGCAACGCCCTCGTCGTGATGAACGGCGACGCAGTGATCGCGGTGAACGGCGGTCCCGGGACCCTCTCGGAGATCGGACTCGCGCTCGCCCACGGACGAGCGGTCGCGGGACTCGACACGCACGACGTCGAAGGGGTCGAGGCGATCGATTCGCCGACGGCCGCGGTCGACTACGTGGAGGGCCGAGTCGCCGACGGACCGGGATGAAACGGAGGGTTCAGCGACCGTCGACGGGGAACCCGTTCCACGACCGGCCGATGACGGAGTACCCGGCGACGGCGAAGTAGAACCCCACGAACGCGCCGGCGATCGTCCCCAGGACCGGGACGACGTTGAGGACGCCGGCGACGACGCTACCGATCAGGAACACGACGAGGGCCGTCCCCCACGCGAGCGCGTACGCCCGGGAGGTCCAGATCGGTTTCAGCGTCCCGACGTCGAAGCCCGCACCGACCGAGCGCGTCCGGGCGAAGTTCGCCAGCGCAGCCGGGAGCAGGTACGCGACGAGCAGTGCGAGAGCGAACCACACCATCCCCCCGACGAGGACGCCGAGCACGCCGAGGCCGGCTACGATCCCCTCGCCGTCACCTGCGCCGATCCCCGCGATGCCGACGAGGACCCCGACGCCGCCGACGAGCAGCGGGACGAAGCCGTAGACGAGCCCGATCACTGCTGCCTTGACTCCCGTGACGGTCAGTTCCCCGAGGTCGTCGAACGTCGGCGGCACCTCGTCGCCGTCGGCGGTTCGGTCGAGCACCCGGACGAAGTATCCCGCGAGGACGAACAGCGGAACGAGGAGGAAGCCGAAGATCGTGAGGAGGCCCCCGATGAGGACGGTCTTCACGACGTCGTCGCTCTCGGCGGGGTACCGGACGGCCGTCTCGATCTCGCCGATCAGTCCGTCGCGCTCGCCGCCGATCGCGGCTCCGCGCTCGTCCGAAACGTCGAGGTCACGTTTTTCTGTTGTCATGAAGTCTCCCAAGAGTGGACGCGGTGTGAGTATATAGATATAGCTGGTCCGACAGTGATCGCCTACCGACCGCGAGTAGCGTCGCTCCGACCGAGGACGAACGCTACGACGCTCGTGACGTACGGGCGCGTTCCCGGAACGGCCGTCCGTGCCAACGAGATGCCGATCCCGGCCAGCGTGCCGACGCCGGCAACGATCCCGCACCGCGAGAGCCATCGCGGCTCGTCGGCGTCGCGTCCCCCGGGATCGATGTCCACGATCCTTGGGGCTTGCTATCTATCACCTAACGATTATCCGTACGGGCCGTTCATATCGAATATGTTCCGTCGTGAGACCCTCCGAGTGGGAGCATCGCTCGGCGTGATCGGTGTCGCAGGGTGCCTCGACCGGGGCGACGGGCCGGAGTTTACCGAGGGGTTCGAAGACGGCCTCGATGCGTGGGAGTCCGCGTCAGCGATCGGCCCGGAAGTCGACATCGAGGACTTCGAGTGGGAAGTCGACGTGTCGGAGACGGAAGCAGTCGAGGGGGAACGCTCGCTCCGCGTGTGGAACGAGGGCGACTACGACGACGGGGTGACGTGGGTCTCCCGTCCGATCCCGGTCGAATCCGGACGGGCGTACGAGATCGAGGCGACGGGGCAGTTCTGGAGCGAATCGGAGTCCTTCAACACGATCCGCCACGCGGTTATGCGGCTCGGCCCCGACCCCGCCGAGGTCGAGGACGATTTCCCCCAGCTGGGCGTCAACTCCACCGACTTCGACGAGACGCCGATCGGCGGGCTACGCGAGCCGCTGTGGCTCGCCGACGGCTGGCGGGAGTACTCGTTCGAGTGGACGACGCCGGAACTGTCGACGGACACGCTGCATTTCGCCGTCGGAACCGCGGTCATCTGGGAGGCCGACGCCACACACTACATCGACGATCTGACGGTTTCTATCGAACCGCGGTGAGCGATTCGTGAACCCCTCCGGGTATCCCGGTTCCTGGTCCCGTTCGCCGTCCGGGCCGTCCCTGCCGTCGTTGTGTCCTCGGTAGCGTCCCCCTCGTCGGCGTGTTGCGTCGTCGACCGATGGCGAGTTCCCATCGGGTAGGACGTGGGTTCAAGTGTCGTGGCCGGGTGGACACGGTATGAACCGTCGCCGTTTGCTCGCGACCGCGGGCGCCGTGTCGCTGGCCGGTTGTACGGGGTTGTTCGGCGACGACGAGAGCAGTCGTCTCGATCTCACCGTACGGAACGACCGTGCCGACGCGATCACGGTCCAGGTCGACGTCGTCGATGACGAGGGCACGACGTACGGGGACGAGTCCGATCGGATCGACGGTGGCGTGGCCCGCGCCTTCGAGGTCGTCGTCGGTCCAGAGGGACGACACGAGGTGACCGTTTCGGGGGACGACTTCCGCGGGCAACTCGCGTGGAACGCGACCACGTGCCGGCTGTTCGACGGGCGGGTCGGTGTGACGGCGGACCTCGTCGAAGTCGCCGGCGAGTGCGTCGATCAGCGGTAGACGGCTGGCGAGACGGTCCAGTCCGTGGTCGTCACCAGGTGTCGTGGAACGTGTCGAACTCGATCTGGTCGAGGGGTCGTTCGCCGATCGCGGCCTCGTACTCGCCGGGCGTCAGCATGGGCTTGTGGAACCGGGGGCCGTCGTCGGTCGTGATCCGCGGACAGCCGGTGTTGACGAACGCGTCCATGTCGAAGTTCCGCAGGCGGTCGGGGGTGACCTCGTCCATCGTGATGAGGTAGGCGTTCTCGTTGTTCTCGACGATCTCCTGTGCCGTTTCCCAGCGGCCCTGACCGATCTTCGTACAGAAGATGACGCCCCACTTCTCGGCGCCCATCGCCTTGTGAACCGAGGCGTACCGCTGTTTCAGGAACTGGTCGTGTTCGGCGATCGACACGGCGTTGTTGACGGGGTCGGCGATGACGACGGTCTTCTCGGGGTGTTCCATCGCCAGTCCGACCGGGTGGAACTTCCCGCCGCCGACGTACAGCACTTGATCCGCCGGGATGTCCGCGGAGGCGTAGTTACAGCCGAGCACCTGTCCCTCCTTCGTGAGCCGATCGTCGCCCCGGCGGGTGTGGACCTCGTAGCCGCGCGCTTCGAGCCAATCGGTCATCTCCTCGAAACGGTTCATGTGCTGGGCAGTCGTCACCAGCCCGACGTCGGGGTCCTCCTCGGGGTCGGGAAGCTCCGCGAGCGACTCCTCCATGATCGGGAAGGGGTCGACGTTCGAGAAGAGCGGCACGTAGACGATGCTGTCGGACTCCTTCATCGGGGTGTGTCCGAAGTGGACGAACACGTCGGTCCGGCGCATCAGATAGGTGTCGAGGTCACACGCGCCGTAACACGGCTGGCCCGACAGCATGAACGTCACGTCGTCGGGGGCGACCTCGCGGAGGTCGTCGGCGACCTTCGGGCCGCGCCGCTTGAGCCCCTCCGGGAACTGGAGGCCGACCTTGCTCGCGTTCCGCTCCTCGATGGCCTCGACGATCCGGTCGAGTTCGTAGTCCCACTCTCGGTCGTGTTTCAACGACATCCCCGTCTTGGTGAGGTCGCCCTCCGTAGACCCGCTCATGTCGATCGGATCGTGGGGCTGGACGGTTAAACCGCGCGTTCGACGGTCGAGGGGTCGGGACCGGATTCGTCCGGTCCGCTACTCGATGTCGCTGCCGCGGAACAGCGTCAGCTCCTCGGCCTCGTAGATGTTGATGAGTTCGTTCACGATCTCGTCGTACTCCTCGTCGTCCAGCCGGAGCGCGTCGAGTCGCTCGACGGTCGACTCGTCGAGGTGTATCTGTGGCATGGGCGAAGCTTCGTCGTCGGGGCTCAAAAACACACGGGCGGTTTCGCGGACGTCGAGAGGGTTCCGTGGACGTCGAGAGGGTTCCGTGGAGCCGTCCGCCGTTCGGTCACTCCCGGTCGGATCGGGCAGAGATCCGGTCCGCGGGGCGCTGTCGGCGGTCCCGAGCGGCGAGCGCCCGACGGGCCGACCGCTGTACGTCGGCTTCGGTGACCCCGTCGCGCTCGAAGACGACCGTCCCGTTGAGGTCGACGACGCCGTCGGGTTCGGGGACGAGATCGAGCACTTCCGTCGTCGAGAGCGGCCGCGGAGCCTGCCGTTCCGTCCCGATCAGCTCCGGAACGGTATCCGCCCACTCGAAGAGCGGATGGTACTCCGTGCCGATTCGCGCGTCAACCGACGGGAGGGACCGCCACGTGACCGCGTGTTCCGTCTCGGAGATCGACCGAACCCGAACGACACCCTGTGTGCCCCCTCGTTCCGGCGTGACCGCGATCGCGGACGGGTCGCCGGCGAGGCGGACACCCGCGACCGCCCGGACCCGTGCGAGCGCGACGCTCGCAGCGAACGGCGTCGCGGTCGCCAACAGCCCGACGAGCGTGCGGACTCGCTCCACGTCGAGCGCGCCGTCGAGAGCGATCGACCCGAACGAGCCGGCTTCCACCGACGCCGAGGCCGGCGTGACGCCTCCGGCGCGCTCGAACACGGTCGTGGTCGGCACGCGATCGAGGGTCGCGACGTCGACGACGCCGTCGGCGCAGGCGACACGGCTCCCGTCGACGGGAAGCGAACACAGCGACAGCCCGACGTTCGGGTCTCCGAGCCGATCGCGAAACTCCTCACAGGTCGGGCGAACGAGGACCTCCCACGCGCCGACGCCGTCGGGCAGTTCGGGTTCCCCCATGGCCCGCTCGAACGCCCGGGCCCGCTCGTCCGAATCGACGAGCAGTGACACGCGCAGGTCGCCTTTCGTCGGTCGGGACCGGTCGAGGAGGTTCTCGTAGGCGGCGACGTCCAGGGCGGCGGTGCCGGACGGGAGCCGAACGTCGTCCGGTCTCGGCGTCCCCTCGGCCACAGCGAGGGTCCGCGAGACCACAGCCGCGGTCGGCGGGAGTACGGCCCCCGTCGGCGAACCGGACCCGCCGGGTCCGCTCCGGTCGCGGAGGGTCCCACGGTCGTCGGCACCCGCCTCCACCGGCGATCCGCGAACCCGGACGGGCGCGAGCAGGTGTGCGAGGTGGCCGAGCAGTTCCATCCCCGACGGGCCGGGCCGGAGGACCGCGGTCGTCGGCCACTCGGGGAGACACGGCTCGACGGTCCCCGGGTCGACCTCGAGGTACTCCATCAGCCGCTCGGCCATCGGCCGGTCGGCCAGGTTCGGCGGGTAAAACGATAGCTTTCCGCCGATACGCTCGTACTCGTATCGCTCGGAGGGGACGTATCCCTCGGTCCGCGCCAGCGAGTCCAAAAGGAGGGCCGTTCCGAGGAGTTCCGAGACCCGCTCCTCGAGCGCAGGGCCCTCGGTCGGCAGCGGTTCGACGTACCCGGACTCGAGCCGGAGCTCCGGCTCCGCGCCGGGGACGACGGTCGCGCCGAGGTAGTACGCCAGCGTCGTGACGCGATAGACGTCGGCGTACGTGGCCGGCACCGCGATCTCGACGCCCGCGTCCGGCGTCTCGAGGTGGCCGGGGATCGAGAGCGTCTCCCCGCGACCGATCCGGGGCGGATACCCGCGGAGGGTGGGCCAGGAGCGCTCCGGCGACGCCTCGGCGATCGAAGAGCCGAGCACCGACACCGCCCGCATGAGCGCCTCCGGGTCGTCGGGGACGGCCATCGTGGCCTCGGGACGGGTGTGAAGCGACCGTCCGCCGACGGTCACGGTCGTCGGCCCGTCGAACTCGATCTCGACGGCCCCGCCGTCGGCCATCCCGGTCGCCGAGACCTCGACATCGACCGCGCGGACGAACGCCTTCGTCGCGCCGACGACGTCGAAACAGTAGGCGCTACGCGGCAGCGTGAGGTCCTCGCTGAGTTCGGCGACGAACTCGCCGCTCGACTCGCGGACGCTCACCGTCGAGTACTTCGGGATCGAGATCGCCTCGGCTTCGAAACTCACCGCCCGGTCGACGGGGAACGCGAACAGGTCGGTGATCGCGGGCCGTGGGTCCGGCGCTCGGTCGAACCGGAGCGGGAGCCGCTCGCCTTCGATCGTGTCGCGGACGTGGAGCGTCTCGCCCGCGGTCTCGAAGGTCACTCGGTTCCCGTCGTCCGAGCCAGTCATCGGACGAGGAAGTCGTGGGGGGTGTATGACGTTGTCGGTCGCAGAAGGTATTCGTGAACCCGCTGTCCGCGGGCGGGCGGAACGCTTTTTCTCGTCGCCCGGCCAGCAGGGCCATGGACGCGTCGGTCGAGACGGCACTCACGGCGGCGTTCCCCGATCGGCGAGTTGTGAACCTCGTCGGCGTCGGTCCCTCCTGGAACGGTGGCAACGAGACCGTCGGCGTCGACTTCGCCGACGGCGACCGTGTCTACCTCAAGGTCGCGATCGCGGGCAGTGGGGGCCGTATCGCCCGCGAACGGGCGGTTCTGGAGTACGTCTCGGCGCGACGGCCGATCCCGGTTCCCAACGTCATTGCCACCGACCCGGACGCGACCGTCCCCTACCTGGCGACCGCGCCCGCCCCGGGCCGGGCGCTCCACGACGTCCTCCGGGAGGCCGACGACGACCGACGGGAGACGTTGCTCCGGTACGTCGGGGCGACGCTCGCGACGCTCCACGCCGAGCGGTTCGAGAGCCACGGGGAGATCGTCGGACGCGGCGGAACGGTCGGGATCGGGGAGGGCGTCGACGAAGCGGTCCACGACGGCGCTTCCGGGCTCGAGATCGAGACGGCCTCGTGGACCGACACGCTGCTCGGGACGATCGAGCGCACCCGCGAGATCGGTACGACCGATCGGCTCGCCCGCCACTTCGACGCCGTGATCGACTGTGTCGAATCGAACCGCGACCGCCTCGACGGCGCGCCCACTGCCCTGCTCCACGGCGATATCGCCCCGCCGAACGCGTTCCTCGCGGAGGGCGATCGGGTAGTCGGCGGCGCCGACGTTGGCTTCCTCGACTGGGAGCTCGCGCACGTCGGCGACCCCGCCCGCGACCTGGTTCGCGCGCGCGACCAGCTCTGTAACGGCTTCGACTACGAGGGCCCGGAGCGGTTCGGCGGGGCGGTGTACGCGGGATACCGCGAGCGTGCCGGCGGGCTCCCCACCGGGTTCGAGACGCGGCGGCCGATCTATCGGGTGGTTCGGATCCTCGGCCGGTCCGGCTTTCTCGACCAGTGGGCGACGTACCTCGACGAACCGATGGAGGACCTCGTCGAGCGGATCGACGTGGAGCTCGAAACGCGGCTCGAAGCGGTCTGAGGGGCGGTCCCGGCTTCCGCCGATCAGTTTCGGTTCCAGGCGGCGTCGTCCGGGTCGATCGTTCGCTCGCCCCCCGCCAGTCCGTCGATCGCCTCGAGGTCCGCGTCGGACAGCTCGAGGTCGAGCGCGGCGAGGTTCTCCGTGACGTGGTCGCCGGTCGCCTTCGGGATCGGGACCACGTCGCGGGCGAGCGCCCACGCCAGCGCGACGACCGCCGGCGAGGCGTCGTTGCGGTCGGCGACCGTCCCGAGCGTCGGGTCGTCGAGCAGGTCCCCGCGCGCGAGCGGCGAGTAGCCGACGAGGTGGTGGTCGAACTCGGCTGCCAACCTGCGGAGTTCCGGCTGCTGGAACCGCGGATGACACTCCACCTGGTGGGCCACGATCGGCGAGTCGAGGAGTTCCCGAGCCTCCCGGAGCAGACCGGGTGTGAAGTTGGAGACGCCGACGTGGTCGGTCACGCCCTCGGCGCGGAGCTCGTCGAAGACCGGGAGGGTCGCCGCCGGGTCGTACGCCTTCGTGGGCCAGTGGACGTACAGCAGGTCGACGCGCTCGAGCCCCAGCCGGTCGAGGCTCTCGTAGGCCGTCTCCCGGGCGTCCCCGGGCGCGAGGTTCCGCGGGTGGACCTTCGTTGCGACGACGACCTCGTCGCGGTCGACGTCGGCGGCGGCGATCCCCTCGCCGACCGCGGCCTCGTTGTCGTACATCTGTGCGGTGTCGACGTGACGGTAGCCGGCTTCGAGCGCCGTCACGACGGTTTCCGTACACTCCACGGGGTCGTCGAGCCCGGAGGTTCCGAGCCCGAGTCCGAGGTCGATCGGTGGCATATCCACACGTCGCTCCGACGGGTGAAAAGCGCACGCCAGCCGGCAGGCAGGCAGGACGCGGCTGTAGTCTACAGATAATCAAGGCGAGTGCCTCGGGGCTTGACCCCGAGGGTGAAGCCGACACGAATGTTTATTAAGCAATATTTCGCACATATGGATAACGACCACGAAGGATATTGAAGACCTCAATATGAAGTGGTCGTCTGGCAGTTTGGAAATGCGGCACCTCTCGAAATCCGCGTCTTTGGCGTGGTGCGACGGGTGCTGTCGGGCGGGGTGGAGCCGCCGACCCTCACGGACGCACCGAGTGTTCGGGTGTTAATTCCAGCCGACCTATCTCGGGAAGGTCGAGGGGAATTAAATTCGCCTGCGACCACACGACTCATGTCGAGGGGTGCGGTCAAAACGGTGAAGCCTCGGGGCTTGTCCCCGAGGTACTTCACTGCGGGGTACCTCGTCCGGAGTCTCAGATCGATCCGCCCACGTCGATCGCGGCGGCGATCCACGGAAACGACGCGAGGAGCGCGTACGCGAACACGCCGAGGAGGATCACGCCGAGCGCGATGCTCCCCACGGACCGACCGAACATCCGCGCGACGGTCTCCAGCTCGCCCCCGTTCGTGACCCGGAACGTCGGGGTTGCCTCGCCGTCGCCGATGTACGTCCGCGCGTCGCCGAGGTCGGCGTTCGACTCGACCGCGGGGAGCTTCTGTCCGATGACGTGAACCCCGTCCCCGGGGTCGATGCGTTTCTCCGTCCGTTTGATGTCGCCCGTCCGGTCACTGTACTCGGTGTCCAACCCGAGGGTCGCGTCTTCGGGAGCGACCGGGATCGAGCCGGTGTCGTCGGAGACCAGAAACGGGACCGTGTCGTCGCCCGAGTCGACGGTCCGCCACTTCGTCTCGTACTCGCCGTCCTCGTTCTTCTCCCGTTCTTTCCGTTTCTTCGAGTAGCTGTACGCGAGACACTCGGCGTCGTCGTACGGCGACCGGAGGGTCTCGGACAACTGCTCGGCGGTCCCCTCGACCTCGATGGTCCCGTCGGCGAGGTGGGCTTCGCCGATCGGGATCGGGTCGTTCGCCCAGACCGCGAGCGTTCGTCTGACCCCGTTTACTCCCCAGACCACGAGGTAGACGCCGAGGATCCCCCCGATACCGGCGAGCGCCATCCCGACCATCCCGTCGGTTATCGGACCGATCACGGTGGACACGGACGATCACTCTCCACTCAGTCGTTCGTGTCAGATAATATATCTTGTGGACGAGTACCAATGAGAAACGACGAATATCCCGTCAGTCCCGCCCCTCGAGGAATCGCGCGATCCGGTCCGTGGCCTCCTTCAACTCGCGCATCGAGGTCGCGTACGACACCCGGAGGTGGCCCTCCCCGCCCGCACCGAAGACCGAGCCGGGAACGACCGCGACACCCTCCGCCTCCAACAGCTCCTCCGCGAACGCCTCGTCGTCGCCGCCGCACTCCGGGAACGCGTAGAACGCCCCCCCGGGCTCGAACGTGGAGAGCCCCATTCCGTTGAACCGCGAGACGACGAGCTGGCGTCGTCGGTTGTACTCGTCGACCATCTCGCGGACCTCGTCGTCACAGCTCCGGAGCGCCTCCAGGCCGGCTACCTGAGCCGTCGTCGGCGCCGAGAGCATCGTGTACTGGTGGATCCGGTTCATCGAATCGATCGCGTCGGCCGGGCCGAGCGCGTACCCGAGCCGGAGCCCCGTCATCGCGTACGCCTTCGAGAAGCCGTTGACGACGACGGTGCGCTCGCGCATCCCCGGCTGGGTCGCGATCGACGCGTGGTCGGCCCCGTAGGTGAGCGCCGAGTAGATCTCGTCGGCGACGACGCGCAGGTCGTGCTCGCGGCAGAACGCCGCCACCTCCGCGAGCTCCGCCTCCGTCATGGTCGCCCCGGTGGGGTTGTTCGGGTAACAGAGCACGAGCAGGTCCGCCTCGTCTGCGCCGGCTGTCGCCAGTCGCTCGGGCGTGAGCGCGAAGTCGTCCGCAGCGAAGGTCGGCACCGACAGCGGCTCGCCGCCGGCGAGCTCGACGCCCGGGGCGTACGAGATGTAGGTCGGCTCGTGGATCGCCACCACGTCGCCGGGGTCGACGAGCGTCCGGAACGCTAGGTCGACCGCCTCGCTCGCGCCCGTCGTCACGAGGACCTCCTCGCCGGGGTCGTACGACTGGTCGTACCCCTCGTGGTGGGCTGTGATCGCCTTGCGGAGCTCCGCGGTCCCGCGGTTGGCGGTGTAGGAGGTTCGCCCGCGTTCGAGCCCGCCGATGGCGGCGTTGCGCGCGGCCCACGGCGCGGAGAAGTCGGGCTCGCCGACACCGAGCGAGATGACGTCGTCGCGCGCCTCCGCCAGCTCGAAGAACTTCCGGATCCCCGACTCGGGGAGTTCGCGGGCTCGGTCGGCCGTTCTCATGGCGAAACGGAGAGCCGGTCGTCGTCGTCGCCGTCGGCGAACCGGACCCCGCCGTCCTTGTACGTCTCCATGATGTAGTGGGTGACCGTCTGGGTGACCTCCGGCATCGGCGCGACCTGCTCGGAGATGAACCGCGAGACGTCCTGCATCGACCCGCCGAGCACCTCGACGGCGAAGTCGTAGTTGCCGGAGACGAGGTGTAACGCGTCGACCGCGGGGAACTTCGCGATCCGGTCCGCGACCTGCTCGTAGCCGGTCTCGCGGTCGAGCTCTACGTTGATCTCGACGAGCGCGCGGATCTTCCCGTCGGTCGTGCGGTCCCAGTCGACGACCGCTTGATAGCCGTGAACCACGCCGTCAGCCTCCAGCGAGGCGATGGCTTCCTCGACGGCCGCTACGTCGAGGCCCGTCTGGGCCGCGATATCCTCGATGTCCTCGCGAGCGTTCCGTGCCAACACGTCGAGTACCTCGCGCTCGGCTTCCATACCGACACGTGACGGGGTGGCGGTTTGAATATGACGACGTGTGTGACTCCCCGGGAGGACGGAGCACGCCGACGGTGCTCCACGGAGACAAGTGGTATACCCCTTGGAAGCGAAGGCCACACACGTATCAGCGACGCGCTCCGTTCCTGACGGGCGTCAGGCAACGGGCCGAGGAACCGTGACGGGACGAGTATTCGGAGGTCCGCACACTGGGCGACGTCCGAGTTTCGTCTGACGACGTCCGAGTTTCGTCTGACGACGTCCGATCATGGCCATCACACACTCACTCGCTCGAAACGTGACGACGAACGCAACGCTTGGGTGGGTCTTCGTGGGTAGCGTGGCCCTGATCGCCGCCGTTAGCCTCCTCATGGCACCGCTGATCGGGGGGGTACTCGCACTGATCGCTGCCGGAATCCTCGCGGTTCCGGCGGTGTGGCGACGGGACTGGCGGGTGATGCTTCCGTGGCCGCTCGGGTCGGTCGTCGTCCTCGGGGTGACCGCGCGGACGCTCGGCGTCGTCCCGGAGATCTCCGGATACGTCGCCATCTCGTCCGTCGCGCTCGCGGCCGTCGTCGAGCTCGACTCGTTCACCGGCGTGGAGATGAGTCGCCGCTTCGCAGTGCTGTTCGCCGTTATGACGACCATCGCCTTCCAGTCGTGGTGGACGGTCGCCGGCTACTATTCGGACCAGTTAGTCGGCACTTCGTTCATCGGCTCACAGGCCGAACTCCAGTGGGACCTCGTCGCCGTTGTGGCTGTCAGCCTCGGTATGGGTCAGCTCTTCATGTGGTACTTCGACCGTATCGAACACGTCGGTTCACGTCATCGGCCGGTCGTCCCGGAGGAAGTGTCGTGACCGTCTCCGAGACTATCGGCCTCTCGGAGCGGAGAGAACGCCTGCTGACCCGACTGCTACAGTTGGTGCTGGTGGGTATCTGCCTCGCCGGACTCGTCACGCTACGCCTCGGGATGGCCGTCGGCGGCGCGTTCAGTCTGGGACTCACGTTGATCCCGGCAGTGATCCGCCGGGAGTACGAGTACACGATGAGTCCCGCGCTGGTCCTGTGGATCACCATCGCCGTCTGTCTCCACAGTGTCGGGGCGCTCGGCCCGTACACGTGGTTCTCCTGGTTCGACAGCGTGACGCACACCGTCTCAGCGATCGTCGTCGCTGGGCTGGGATACGCGACCTTCTACGGGTTCGAGCAGCACTCGGAGGAACTTCACGTCCCGACCACCGTCCGGCCCGTGTTCATCGTCGTGTTCGTCCTCGCCGTCTCCGTCGTCTGGGAACTACTCGAGTTCACGTCGGGACAGCTATCGCAGGCACTCGGTATCAACGCACCGCTGGTCGTCTATGGTGTCGACGACATCGTCACGGACATGGTGTTCAACACGGTCGGCGGGCTGATCGTGGCCGTCGGTGGCTCCGGATACTTCGTCCCGCTTGCGGGGTTCTTCCGGCGCCGGTTCGACTCTCGGAACCCCTGAGTCAACGACAGAGGCGGGGAGACCTGCTCGTAGAGAACTACCCGGATTCGCCGATTCCGCTCGCTCTCACTCCCCCTCGTGGTCGATCGGCGCGCCACACTCGGGACAGGCATCGTCGGCGCGCGAGACGGCGAGGTCACACGCCGGACAGAACCGGCGGTCGCAGGCGGGGTCACCCATGCCCGACCCGAGGCGATCCGGCGGGAAAACCCCGGCACGTCCCGCCGCGAACCCTAACGCCTTTTGAACCCGTGATCGGCGTAGAGGTGTGAGCAACGCCGACAGCCAGTCGCAGTTCTGGGCGCTCTACCTCACCCGGTTCGCCGAAGGGTTCGGCTTCATCACGCTGTTGACGCTCCTGCCGACGTACATCAACACGCTCGACCCGCAGGCGACGACCGTGCTCGGCGTGACGGTCTCGGCCGGGTTCGTCATCGGGATGTACACGACCGGGTTCACGCTGGCACAGACCGTCGCCGTGGTGCCGCTCGCGTGGGCGGGCGACCGGTTCGACAAACGGCGGGTCCTCCTCGTCGTCCTCGCGGTCGGCGCTGTGGTGTACGCGCTGTTTCCGGTCGTCGACTCCTCGGCGTCGTTCGTCCTGATCCGCGCGCTTCAGGGGATCGCGGTCACGGGCGCGTCGCTGATGACGCTCTCGATCGTCGGGCAGATCGCCGACGTGGGCACCCGCGCCGACAAGATCGGGAAGGCGAACGCGGCCTCGTTTTCGGCCTCCATCGTCGGGTCGCTGTCGGCGGGCGCGATCTACGACGCCGTCGGCTTCGGCCCCATCTTCACCGTGATCACCGTCCTCATGGTACTCGCGTGGGTGATAGTGTGGGGCGTCCTCGACGCCGACCCGACCCGCATCGAGGGGTTCCCGTTCGCCGACCTCGCCGTCAACCGAAAGATCGTCTCGATCACGGCGTTCCGCGCACAGTACGCGTTCGCCGTGACAATGGTCCGGACGTGGGTCCCGATCTACGCCGGAACCGCGATGGCCTCCGGCGGGCTCGCGGTGGGCGCGACCGCGGTCGCGGTCACCGTGACGATCGAGAAGGCGACGAACATGGTGGGCCAGCTCTTCACCGGCCGGCTCTCGGACGGGTACGGTCGCTCGCTCTTCGTCTTCGCCGGCGGGGGGGCCTACGGGCTGGTCGCGGTCTGTATCCCCCTCGCGCCGGCTCTCGGCGCGGCCGTCGGCGCCGACGTGACGCTCCCGCTGCTCGGCGAGTTACCGCCCGCGTACCTCCCGCTGGTCGTCTTCTCGGGCCTGCTCGGCGTCGTCGACTCCTTCAGAGAGCCCGCGAGCATGGCGCTCTTCGCGGACGAAGGGACCGACGAGGGCGGCGTCGCCTCCAGTTTCGGCATCCGGGAACTCGTCTGGCGGCCCGGCTCCGTCGCCGGCCCCCTGATCGCGGGGTGGCTGATGGTCGAGGTGAGCATGGCCTCGGTGTTCCTCGTCGGCGGCGCGTTCGCGGTCACGGGCGTCCTCGCGTTCCTCGCGATCCTCGTCCACGACCACGGGCGGGCCGCGCTGACGACGTGGTGAGGTCACGACACGAACGTCCCGATCCCGACGTCGGGGTTCGGGGGTCGTTGACGGTCTCCGGCGATCCTTTCTGAGACTGGAAGGTTCAAACCCGGGAGGCCGGTGTGTCGAGTAGGTGACTCGCTGCGTGCGCTACGTCTTCGTTCCGAAACGGGTGATCACGGACCTCCAGGGTGACGGTCGCGGAAAGGCGCTCGCAGCCGTCGCGTTCGGCTGGTTCCTCTCGATCAGCACCCGGATGATCTACCCGGCGTTGCTCCCGTCCATCCGGTCGACCTACGGGCTCACGCTCACGACGGCCGGCCTCCTCTTGACCGTGTTGTGGGTCGCCTACGGGGTCGGACAGCTCCCGGGTGGGATGCTCGCCGACTGGGCGGGCGAGCGGTCGTTACTCGTCGGGAGCTCCCTTCTCGCAGTCGCGATGCTCGCGCTCGTCGTCGTCGCCGAGTCACAGGTGGTGCTCTTCGCCGGAACCGCGCTCTTCGGGCTCGCCACGGCGACGTACGGCGTCTCCCGGTTCACCGTCCTCAAGGACATCTACCCGGACCGGCTCGGCACGGCGACGGGGGTGACGATGGCCGCGGGCGACGTGGGCAACGCGGTGATGCCGCCGACCGCGGGGCTGCTCGCGGGCGCGGTGGCCTGGCAGTACGGGTTCGGGTTCGTGATCCCGTTCTTCGTCGTCGCGGCGGTCGCGTTGTGGCTCACGGTCCCGTCCGCCACCGGAACCGTCCCGCTCCGAGAGGCGTTCTCGGTCAGCGACCTCGCGCCGCTGTTCCGTCGGCCGGTCGTCCGTCACTCGCTCGTCCTGCTCGTCCTGTGGGCAACGGTGGTCCAGGCGTTCATCGGCTTCTACCCGACGTATCTGATCGACGTGAAGGGGATCCCGTCGACGACGGCGACCCTCCTGTTCGGGTTCTTCTTCGCACTCGGTAGCCTGATCAAGCCGGTCGCGGGGCGGGCGTACGACCGCGTCGGCGTGCGGTCTCCGCTGGCGGTCATGATGGGTGTGACCGCCCTGACGCTCGCCGTGATCCCGTTCGCGAACGGACTCCCGTCGTTCGTCGCGCTCACGGTGCTCGCGAGCGCCATCCTCGGTTACGAGACCGTCGTCATCTCCAACCTGACCGACCGGCTCCCGGACGGATCTCGGGGGACGAATCTCGGCGCGTTGCGCACCATATACGTCATGATCGGGGCGTTGAGTCCCGTGGCCTTCGGCTGGATCGCCGACCGCGGCTACTTCGACGAGGGGTTCATCGGCATCGCAGTGATGAGCCTCCTCGTCGTGGCGTTCGTTCTGGCGTACGTCGACTACTGACGCTTCGAGAGCGCCGCCCGGTAGTGGTAGCCGTCGTCGCCGCGGGCGACGTCGGTAACCGTCCACCCCGTCCCGACCGCGGCCTCCCGCAACCGGTCGGGGCTGAACAGCCGGAGCTGGAGGACGGGATCGCGCTCGCCCTCGTACTCGAAGAACATCACGCGGTGGGCGAGTCCGGGCGTGGGGTCCTCACGGTAGCCGAGGATCTCGGCCGTGGCGGGATGCTCCGGATCGTAACAGTCGACGACGGCCGTCCCGTCGGCGCGGGTCACGAACGCCAGGTCGTCGAGGAACGCCGAGAGCCCCCGCATCGACCCGACGAGCCCGAGGTGGGTCCCGTTCAGCAGGGCGGAGCCGAACCGGTCGCGCTCGAAGTCGGCCCGCAACTCGAACATGTCGCCCGCGCGTGCGTCCGCGACGCCGCGTTCGCGCATCGTCTCCACGAGCGCGGGGCTGGGCTCGACCGCGACCGTCTCGAACCGCTCCTGGAAGTACAGCGCGTGGCGGCCGGTCCCCGCACCCAGATCGAGAAGTGGCCCCTGGAGGTGGGAGACGAGCCAGGCGTTCGTCCCCACCGATGGGTCGAACGGCGCGAAGTAGAACGACTCGATCGGGTGTTCCGTCGTCTCCGCGCCGTCCGAGTGGAGGAGGGGTTCGGTCCGCTCACCGCGGTGGTGATCGCGGATCGCCCGGCCGAAGGCGTCGGGAACGGCGGAGGACGGGTCCGGATCCGAGCCGGAATCGACGTCGCTCATGTCGCAGGGCACGATCCGACTCCGCAAAAAACCCCGTTGAGGGTCGGTACCGCGGGGCGAGCGACGGCTCCGTTCGACTCCACAAACCGGGTGTGCCCGACGATCGTGGCGCCTGGAACACCTTCCAGGGATCCGACGTCCCGCGAGATCGCGTCGCCGTGAGCGGGCCACGCGATCTCCACCAGGTGGGAGACCGTCCATCACGGCGCATCGACCGTCGTCGACCGCACCCTTTTTGTTTTAGGTCTCCCTAAACACAGTCCATGCCAACAGGAGCTCAGTCCCGCAACGAACCCCGTCGCGGGTCCGAACGCGAACCCGAACCGGCCCGAACGCCCGACGTGAACGTCTGTGAGTGTAGCCCCGGGCGGTCGGTGTTCATCGAATCCGGGAACACGGACGGATGGATCGCCGTCGACGCTCTCGTCGACGTCCTCCGATGACCGACCCCGACGCCGCCCCCGAGAGTGACGCCGCCCCCGAGAGTGACGCCGCCCCCGAGAGTGACGCCGCTCCCGAGGCCAACCAGTCGCCGGACGCGGGGGCGGATCCGACACTCATCCGTTCGGGGCGGAACTTCGAACGTGAGTACCGTCTCGACGCGAGCGAGGCGGGGTCGTTCCTGATAGAGATCGGGGAGAAACTCAGGGACGGCGACGAGCTCCGGCTCGCGACCGACGAGTGGGAACTCCCCTTCGCGTTCGGCGAGCCAGTCGAACTCGAGATCGACTTCGAGGGGACGGGGGAGCCGAGCTTGGAGATAGAAGTGGAGATACCCGGACGAACCGACGACAGCGCGCCGGACGTTCGATAAGGTCGGATCGGCGGGTTGCGTCGGGCCGTCGAGTCGCCTCCGTCGGTCGGGTCAGTTCGCCGCGGACTCGACGACGAGGCTGTCGTCCTCGAGGTAGTGTTCGATGTGGTGGGCGTGCTCTTCTATCGTTTCCAGCTGTTCGCGGAGCATCTCGCCGGTGGCGTAGTCGCCGAGCCCGTCCACGAGTTCGATGTGCTGCCGGTAGCTCTCGATGACGTCGCCCATTATCTCCAGGTCGTTCGCGAGGGAGGTACGGACGTCGTAGACGTCCTCGTCTTCCGGCTCCACCGTCGCGTTCTCCGCGAGGGTGGTCATGCTGGCGTGCGGGACGCCGCCGAGCGCCTGGAGTCGTTCGGCCAGCTCGTCGGCGGCCGCCTCGACGTCCTCGTACACCTCCTGGAGGAAGACGTGGACGTCGAGGAACTCCGCACCCTCGACGTTCCAGTGGTGTTTGTGGAGCTGGTGGTAGAGGACGTACGCGTCCGCGAGGTCCGCGTTCAGCGCCTCGATTATCTGTTCGGCCTTCTCGGTTTCGAGCCTGAGGGCGTTCTCCTCGACGGTGCCGGCACGCTGCCGTATCTCTTTTTGCGTACTCATAGCGTCTCCATCTACGACCTCCACCTACTTATATCCAATCGACATGAAACACGTTTTACGGGACCTAAAACTCGATAAACATCGATTTCACCGCACGAATATCGGTCACTCGTGCGGAAATGTACTGATCAGAACATAACTGTCCGTCCGTCTTCAGCTCCGTCCGTCTTCAGCTCCGTCCGTCTTCAGCTCCGTCCGTCTTCGGAGCGTCTCGACCCGCGTCCAGAGCGCGAAAAAAAGCGGTACGACGGTGAGCACGACCGCTCCCGCGGCCGCGACCTGGAGCACGGTGGTCGTGAACCACGGGAGGCCGTCGCGGTACGGGAGCGACGTGTGGGTGACCCCGCCGATCACCGGAACGAAGTAGTCCATCAGCAAGTCGAGGGTGTACCACGCGGTCGCGACCGCGACCGCCCGCACCGGGAAGTCGGTCATTCGGTGGATCGCGAACGCCTGGACCACCATCCCGAGGTGGCTCACGAACAGGAACGCGTACAGCGCGGGTCCCGTGTTAGCGAGGAACGCGGGGTAGAAGACGACGAGCACGTACGGGGTCCACAGCCCGAGTTTGACGTTCCCGAAGAACGCGAGCACTGCGAGAGTGTCGTTTGACCGTCCGACCGCCCACGACGCGAACGCGAGCGCGATGAAGAGCGTCGCACCCGGGCTGTCGGGGACGAACGGCCACATCTCGACGGGGACCAGCCCGAACTGGAACCGGTAGTACCAGAAGCCGAAGGCGGTCCCGAGGAGATTTATCGCGACGATACCCCAGACGAACCGGTAGGCGACGTCCTCCAGCGCTGTGGGTAGCGGCGCGACCCAGCGGGACAACCGGCCGTCCTCCGGGGATCCGCGCTCGGGCGGGTCGCGACCGAGCGAGCCGACGATGTCCATGACCGTGGCTCGGTTCGCGGGGTCAAAGCCGTGGCGGTAGCGAGCGGACGCCCTGTCGGGGAGGGCGCTCGTCCGGGACGAAAAGGGCTATGGGGGCCGGGCCGGAACCCTGGGGCATGCGCCCGCGAACGTTGCTCGCGTTGCTCCTCGTCGTCCCCCTCGCCGACGCGTTGTTCCTCGTCTTCGTCGCGACGCGACTCGGGTGGGCGATGACGGTCGGGCTCGTCGTGTTGACGGCGATCCTCGGGATGTTGCTTTTGCGCGCCGAGGGACGCGCGACCCTCATGCGGGTCCAGCGGAAACTCGCTCGCGGGGAGCCGCCGACCGACGAACTGCTCGACGGCGGGCTCCTCATCGCCGCTGGGGCGTTCCTGCTCACGCCCGGACTGGTCACCGACGCGCTCGGGTTCCTCCTCGCGTTGCCGCTCACGAGGATCCCGATCCGCATAGCGGTCAAGCGGTACGTCGTCGTGCCGTACATCGACCGCGAGACCGGCGGCTTCGCCACGGGGAACGTGTACATCGGCGGCTTCCCTGGCGAGAACGCCGCCGGAGGCGACGGCGGCTTCCCGGGAGACGCCGAGGGCTTCCCCGGCGGCTTTCCGGGTTCGTCCGGGGACGACGGGGACGACCCCTCGGGCGGCGTCGGTGCCTCGGGCGCGGGTGGACGCGGGTCCGCCGACGACCCCGAGGACGTCGTCGACGTGGAGTACACGGTCGAGGACGACGACCCGGAACGCGAGGAGCGCTCCGGGTGAGTCCGGATCCCGTTCGGGTCCCGCGATCCGATCGTAAACCGCCCGACGGCGGCACGCTACTGAAAGGAAACCCTTAAAATCCTACCCACGAAACCACCTGATGCGCTCACCTGGGCCAATAGCTCAGTCAGGTTGAGCGCTCGGCTGATAACCGGGAGGTCCACGGTTCAAATCCGTGTTGGCCCACCTACAGCGTCCACGGTCTCTGGCCGTGGCGTGTTAGGGGCTGTACGCCTCCCCAGCCACCTAACTTCGTTCCTACAGATCTTGAGAGAAAGGTCTATTTCGTGCTGAGTTCAGCCGTAGCCATCACGCAGTTCCCCGCTATCCTTGAATCAGGTTTAGTTGATGATGTGGCTCTGTTGAAATCCTTTGGAACTGATAGGAAACGTTTGCTAAATACAGGGCGCGTATCTCACACAGGTGTTCTGTGAAAGCCACCTGGTCGGATCGGCCACTACTTCGATCAATACAGTCCCTACCCTTAGACCTGTATAATACTTGATCTGATGTTTTCGACGGTCTCGTCGTCCAGTTCGAGTTCGGGGTGTGAACTGTTCGCGTGTTCTTCGGCTTGAGCCATGACCTCTTGTTCAGTCTCAGCTTCAATGGTCGCGCTACATCCGTCTACGGGGCACTCAAGTCTTTGCATAGTCCAACCGCAAGGTATGTGTTACCGCGTTATTGGTATTCACCCTCTAATGGAATATACGCACGTGCTACCGGCCCGACTCCACAACCCCCAATGACAATCGGCGTGCTCGCGACAGGGCGGTACGTTCAACGAATGGGTGGTTCATCCGATTTGCGGGAAGTAAGCGAAGCCGTCGTGCTGACTTCAGCCTCTGTATTCAGCGTAACTGCTGGAATATGTTGCCGATAGAGAGTTTTAACAGAACCGAATTTTTGAATCTATGCGAATCCCGCTTCCTCGAAGGCCTGATTAACGAGTTCAGGCGTCGGCGCGTCGAGATACGGCTCGACCGCCTGGAAGGAGTCCCACCCGCCGACGGTCATGACGACGCGGGGGTTCACCGGTTTCGACGAGGAGCCGCTGGGCGAACCGGCGACGGAGATCGTGGCTCGAGACGTGGCAGAAGTCTTCGTCTCCCGTGTTCTCGGCTGCGCGCTCGGCCGTGCGTTTGACCACGGTCCGGACACCGCTCTCGGAGAGGTCCACGATCGGCTCGCGGCGGCCGACGTCCTCCGTCGAGACGTACCGGTGGATGTCGCCCTCCACGTCGCGGGGGAGGTACGCGTCGCGAGGCTTCCCGCCGTTCCCGGTCGTGTCCTTTCCCTCCGGGACGCGGAGCCGGAAGTGATCCCCGTCCGGGGTACGTTTGACGTGTTTCGGTGCGACCTGTGGGATCTCGAAGGCACGGAGCCCGACGAACCCGCCGAGTTGGATCACCAGGTCGTCGCGGATGCTCCCCGAAGCGCGGCGGAGTTCCTCGAATTCGTCGTCGGTGAGCCAGCACTTGTACTGATCCGGCTTCCCGGTGGACTCTAATCGCATACCACTTTCTCAAAGAAGGTAGCACTTAGTACGGCAGAACCGACGGGGTCACCGGCGTGATCGGGGCGGATTCAGGGGGTTCGTTGACGACTTCTCTATCAAGTCGGCCGTCACCGATGATCGTCGATCCACTCACACCGGGAGTGGAAGTCGTCCGCACCACACTGGTCGACAATCTTTCGCAGAGTGTTCCCACTGATCTCGTGACCTATCGGGACCGTCACATTCCGCACCTCATCCGTCTCCGGGTGGACATATCGCCGCTTCAGATGACTTCCCGTTCGGTCAACTGGCGTGTATCCCATATCTGCCAGTACCGACGCTATCTCCGAACCGCTGAATCGCTGACGAACCACTGTTACGCCGTCTCGTCGGCGTCTTCGAACCACGGCGCGTCGGGAACCCTCACCTCTTCCGACACCGACTCCGGATCCAGGCCCAGTTCCTCCAGATCCTCATCAGTCACGGATTCGCCAGCCTCACCCGTATGAAGAGCGACCGCCTCGTCGAGCATCTCTAGGGCCTCCTCCCGCGTCTTCCCACACGAGGCGACACCAGTCTCTTCATCGATCGCCGACCAGAGTCCCTCCTCTTCTTCGATCAGGTGAATCTCTCGCCCGGTACTCATGTATGTAAATAGATGGCAATTCGGGATAAGCGTTCTGTCGGATACTACCCGGCAAGTGTGCTATAGCGGTTGGAGTGCCCGATTTATATCGTCTCCGATGACAGTGAACGTATGACCACCTATGTCGGAGTCGATTGGGCATCTCGCGGATGGCTCGCAGTCACGATCGACGGCGACGAGTGGACTGTACAAATGCACCCTTCGATACACAGCGTCTGGTTCGAACACGACGACGCCGAGTCGATCCTTATCGATATCCCGATCGGGCTTCCCAAGTCGGAACGACGCGGGTGCGACCGAGGTGCGAAGGAGTTTCTCGGCCCGGCGCGGGCTCGTAGCGTCTTCTGGACGCCGTGCCGTGATGCGGTCGAGAAGAGAACATACGAGGACGCAAAACAGGCGAACATCGATGCTCGCGAGGACAGCCTATCGAGTCAGGCTTGGGGGCTGATCCCTCGGATTCAGGAGGTCGATCGGTTCCTCAGAGATACTGGAGAGGCGCAGGATACGGTATTGGAATCGCATCCAGAGGTGTGCTTCAAAGCGCTTGCGGAGGGAACTCTGTCCTCAAAACACGAAGATGATGGACTCAGCACCCGGCGAGAGCTACTCGGAGATGTCGACAAGAGCGCGAAGGGCGTCTACGACAGATTCGCCGATGAATACATTGAGGGGCAACCAACATGGGCACGGCGCATCGGGAACTCGAACCGCGATGACCTTCTGGACGCGATGGTGCTCGCGCTCACCGGAAAAGTAGGAGACGGTGAATTTGAACGTATTCTCGATCATGCGGAGGCAGATATGGAGTCAATCCCACAGGATAGAGAGGGCCTTCCGATGCAGATCGCTAATGCTGAGTCAGAGTAGGTAGCATTCCACTGACGCCACCTGTGTTCACGGCCCACGACCATCCGGAACCATCCGGAACACTCGGCCATCGGCTTATATACTCACACCGAGACCGACCAAGACGTGATACGCGACGGAGACGTGGTACGCGATGGAGCGGTCTTCGAAGAGAACCACCTTCCAGACCCGATCGTCGAGCGAAACCGGCACATGAACGAGGTGACGGACGCTCTCGAACCCATCCAAGACGGCTTTCGTGCCGAGAACTGCTTTCTGTTCGGGCCCTCCGGCGTCGGGAAGACAACTGTCGCCCGCGCCGCCGTTCGTGAACTCCGTCAGGAGGTCCTCGAGGTGCCGCACGCCTACGTGAACTGCTGGCAGGACTACACGCGGAACGCAGTGCAGATCTCCCGAGATCTCGCTGGCGCCGCGCTCCTCCTCAACGGGGCGCCTCATCGACCGCATCAAGGCCGACCTCCACGGTCCGGGTGTTGTCATCCTCAATGAGGTCGACCAGTTGCGCGAGACGAACGTGCTCTACGACCTCCACGAGATCCGCGGACTCTCGTGGATCGGCATTGCGAACCGCGAGGTCGATCTCTTCGCGGACCTCGACGACCGAATTACCTCCCGAATCAGCGTCGCCTATCGCGTGCGCTTCGACACCTGCAGTGAGGACGCGATCACGGAGATCCTCTCCCGGCGTGCTCGTGAAGGTCTCGGGCCCGGCGCCGTCGACGAGGACGTGCTCGCGCGGATCGCACGCCTCTCCGAAGGAGACGCTCGGCAGGCGATCGCGGCGCTTCGGGTCGGGGCGCGCATGGCCAGCCGAGAGGGGCTCTCAGCGATCCCGGCGCGACTCGTCGAGGACGCCGTCGCCGACGCCGAGCGTGAGGTTCGCCAGAAGACTATCTCGAAGCTGAACACACATCAGCGCGTTCTCTATGAAGTCCTCGAGGAGGAGGACGTACTCATCCAGAAGGAGCTCTACGCGCGGTATCGGGAGGCGCACGACGACCCCGTAACACTGCGGTATCTCCGTAAGAGCCACCTGCCGAAGCTAGAGCACTACAACCTCATCGATATCGAGCAACACGGTGGATCGAAGCGGTACAGTCTTGTCGGGGTTGATGGTTCGGAACCGCAGCCCGAACAGGTCTAACCCTGGGAAGTCAGTGATTGGTATAACACTCGGCTCAAATCTTCCTTACAGCGGAGATTGTCGCGACGAGAGTGAACAGTCCACCGAGTACGAGCGCTATTATCGGGGCGTTGGACGTCTTGTTCTTCAAAAACGCGTCCCCCGGCTGATCTGGGGGTACATATGCGATCGTCTGTGTCCCTTGTTCGTACTGTTCAATGGCTGATTCGGCTTCTGACCGGGTATCATAGCTCTGTTCAATATCTGCTGGATATATTTTCGTCCCAGTATATCCGGTTCCATTGTATGTGTACTCAAACTCGACGACCGGTTCGTAATTCGCGCCCGGGCTTGCGGACGTTCCGCTGTCTGTTTCAATGCTGAGTTCCGTGATGGTCGCATCCACTTCGACCGAATCTCGAACTGCCTCAGTCTGCTGAACATAGTCGTACCCCCCGTAGCTGATGATTGCAATTCCAATAACGATGTACAGCAATGCACCCCCTAAGCTATCAGGGCCATTCACGCTCAAGCCCGAATCGTCGGCCATACTAACAGACACCTCGAAGTCGATTGATCTTCCCTGACAGCCAACCATCTCTGGGGAGTTCAGTTAACTGAGACTGGGCGCATCGCCTGAGTGTTCGGTGGTACTCTTGGAGGGCAGAATACATCGGCAAACGCTCCATTGGCTGACCACTAAAATCTGTATATATCCACGATCTGTGATCTACCATCGTCCGAGTATTTCCACGGAACTACTCATCCGGAACCACATCCGGAACATTCAGAACTCGGAGACAGCGGTCGATTTGCGACCATCCGGAACCATTCGGAACTCCACGGGTCAGGCTAAACCGCGCGTCGGGGCGACCCCGACGTATGCCGACGACCCACGGCGCGACCGGCACCGCGCGCGACGACCGACCGATGACGACTGAGAGACCAACCATGAGCGACGCACACACCCAGCCGACGACCGAGACGAACCGCGACGAGACCGCCTGCGACGGCCCCACCTGGTACGATCTGCTCGGCTTCCAGCGCGACCTCCTCCTGGTCGCTGTCGAAGTCGAGGGCGAGGAACTCCCGAAGGGCCTGACGCTGAAGCGCCGACTCGACGACCGGTACTCCGACCCGATCAACCACGGCCGGCTCTACACCAACCTGAGCGAACTCGAGGAGGAGGGTCTGATCGAGAAGGAAGACTTCGACGGCCGCACCAACGCCTACCGCGTCACGGACCGCGGCCGCGAGCTACTCCCCGGGCATCGCGACGTAATAACGGACTCATTAGCCAAGCTCGAGATTTTCGTGTTCGAGAACGTCGTGCTCGACGGTTAGAGGCGAAAGCCGATGATACACTGACAGGAACACTCGCGTGGGTCGGGTCACTAGTGTCGCGGTGGACCACTGGCTACGGTGTTCGATTATTACCGGTGGTACTGCTCATGTTGACGCTGTTTCTCGGTTTTGCGGGTGTGTATTCCACAACTGAAATGTCTCTCCAAGAAAGTTTGTACTACAGCGCGGTCACGTTTACGACCTCCCCACCAACTTCTCCAGAGCCAGGCGTAATGCGAGTCGTCGCCGGAATCGAGACGTTTCTCGGCACTACGGCGATCATCTTCTTAGGTTACGTACTAGGAAACCGGGAGCGAGTTTGAGGATGGAACTGTGTACAACTCGGTCCTCGGCACGCAATGCCGTTATAAGTCGATTCTCTATCAGGGTGGGAGATGACGGTCGTAGATGTTCCGACGGTGACCCACGGCTTCGACACGGAGGAGGTCTTTCGATCGATCCCACGTGATGATCGCTCGGTAGTCGCCGGCGCGAAGCTTGTAGTACGGGTAGTTCGTGAGGGATTCGAGTCGGTGATCCGTCCATTCGGTCGCTTCGTCGACCTTGTTCATCACCCGGTCGGCAACCTGTGGATCGAGTCCTTCGAGATGCTCGATCGCCTGCTCGGTGTACTCGACCTCCGTCATTCGTCGCTGTCGAGTCCGAGACGTTCCCGCACTTCGTCCGCGTCGTAGGTCTCACCGCGTTCCGCCTGTTCGCGGCTCTTCTCCAAATCCTCCAGCGTCTCCTCCGAAAGCGTTGCTGGGGGGTTCACCCAGTTTCGAAGCGCGTCACGGACCGCCTCGGATTTGCTCGAATACCCGCGGCGTTCCCACTCCTCTTCGATCTGGGTGAGGAGTTTCTCGGGAACTCGAACGTTGATCTTCTCCATCCGATCGTCACCGGGATCCGTGTCGATGCTCATATTCTGTGATACAGCGGTGATACACAAAAGGATTCGGGACAGTTGGAACCCATCCGGAACCGATCGGAACACTGGGGGTTCCGTCTATGTCCCGTCGCCGTCTCGGGGTCAGACGTGCTCCGTGATGAGGAGGTGTTCGAGGACGATCACCTTCCCGACCCGATCGTCGGCCGGAATCGCCACATGAACGAGGTGACGGACGCCCTCGCGCGGATCGCACGCCTCTCCGAAGGATACGCGCGCCGGGCGATCACGGCGCTCCGGGTCGCCGTGCGTATGGCCAGCCAGGAGGGGCTCGCCACGATCCTCGGGCGTCTCGTCGAGGACACGGACGGCCTGCCGAACGCGGAAGAGTGGCTTACGACCGAGATCTAGTGTGAAGGCACACTAAATTTATGAGCAGTGGTCCCATACCCTCGCCTATGAGCCGCGAACGCATCGATTCCGAGAGCAAGGTCTCGGGAAACCAGGCGAACATTCCCGCCCATATCCGACGGGAGCTGGAGATCGACGACGGTGACAGACTCCGCTGGCAGATCGAGGACGACGGCACGCTCCGCGTGCGGGTCGTCCAACAGCGCAGCGGGACGTTCAGCGACTTCGACGGGTACGACGGCCGTCGGGAGACGAACGTCGAGCGCGAGCACGACGCGTGGGGCGTCGATCCCGAGTAGATGCCGCGCGCACTCGTTGACACGACCGTTCTCTTCGCGGCGGCGTATCGCCGCGACAGCGCACACGATGACGCCCTCCCGATCCTCCGAGGGATCGACACCGCCGACCTGCCGGAGGCGGTGATCCTCGATTACGTGCTCGCGGAAACGCTCAACGGCCTGACGGCGCACGCGGGCCACGACGCCGCCGTCGACTTTCTCGACCGGGTGGAGGAGAACACGCGGCTTCACGTCGACTCCCTAACCGCGGACGCGTTCGCGACGGCGAAGGGCCTCTTCCGGCAACACGAGCGCTTCTCGTTCGTTGACGCCTGTATCGTCGCGTACATGCAACTGGAGGGACTCGGCTACCTCTACGCGTTCGACGACGACTTCGACGCTACCGAGGACGTCTACCGCCTCGACGTCGCAACCGATCCGTATCAACCGGAGTGACCGAGACGCGGCCAGGGTCAGCGAGTCGCACGGGAGCACTCACCGCACGAGTACTCCGACGGCGTCGCGAAGGATCGCCTCGACGGCCATCGTAAGGGTAGCCGCCCAGGTGTCGACGTCGTAGGTCTCGCCGAGGATCTTGATCACGGAGGGCGTTGTTCCGGTGTAGTCGTCGACCGTCTCGGGTTCCCTCGATGTCGTCTCTTCCACGAGGTTCTCGTGGCTGGCGTTCTGGAGGAGCTTGTTGATCGTCTCCGCGAACTCCTGGTACGCGCCTTGGAGGAAGCCGAACTTCTCGCTCTGCTTGTCGTACGCGTACTTCTCGGCGACCTCGTGGACGCCGCGCTCGGCCGTGGACAGGTTCTTGTCGGGATTCGGGATCCACATGTCGAGCAGTTCGACGTCCCGGTTGCCTCTGCTGTACTGTCTGAGGGTGTTGTCGATGTTTGTGGACTTGCCGATCTTGATGTCCATGATCTTCAGGCCCGAATACTCCAAGTGAGAAATCCTGATCGCGTAGACGACTTCATTCATGGACAGGTTTTGCGTGAGTAGTCTCTTGAGGTTTCCTGAGAATTTGAGTAGAGATGCGGCTTCACCTGTTCGACTCCTTGTACACTCGGAATTCGGCGTATCCAGAAATGTCCCTCGTAGAATAGTCCTGAAAAGGATATGTTATATAAGAACACATTTCAAAGAGATGGTTCAACAAGAGACCTCCAGGAGTTGAGGAAGCGGAATAAAGAGATCGACCCGATCACGTTTGAAAACCTCTGTAAGAGCGTCGTCGAGGAAGTCGAGGACCCAGACGGAATCGAGACTACACGGAGAAGCAAGGACCACGGGATCGATATACTGGGATACGTTGGTAACGAGTTCTATACTGGTGAATTTCGGATCCAAGTAAAACAGTACAATAGAGAAATCTCTTCGGGAGCGGTTCGTGAATTAGCAGGATCACTTCAGGGCGAAGGAGTCGGGTTCGGAATACTGATCACTACCTCATCGTTTACCAAAGATGCTACCGAGAAGGTCAGTGACACCGAGTTTTCGACGATTAAGCACACGCTCGGGCACGCACTGCGTGGGCCGAGCGTGGTACCGCGAATTTCGTGAGATCGTTCTGATGTGTGCGGTCTACAACATCAAACGAGCCGTGAAATAGTGAAATCAGACGCCGTCTGGCGATTCACCAGAGCCCAATTAGGGGATGTAGATATCGTAGTTAGAGAGATGAATGATCGCCTGAATTCACACGAACTCGGATAGGTTAGTTCCCTCGCCCTCACCTCGTGAAAACGTCCGAGTAACCTCTCCATCAAATTCCTCAACGTCCTCAACAAGTACTTTTGCCTCCGCACCACTACTGATCCGGCGCTGAACCATTCCCTCATATAGATCGCGGAATCTCTCAACAGATATATCAAGATCGAGGACATCTAGAATTAATTCGTCAATTGTCGTTTGTGCGTCGGAATCACCCTCAATAAGTCGGTCCTTCGCTTCAGCGAGTCGTTCCTGTATATCCGGATCTAGTTTACTCACATCTAATACGGGCACTGAAGACACTTCGTAAGTCATGAGTTGTAAGGCACCACCCCCCTCGGCTCGTCCCCACGTTTCTAACAGTGCCTTGTAGATCGTCGAATTAAAAAAGGCAACCATCGCATCGGAGTCAACTGATTGATCAATATTGATACAGTCGATCGCATTCGATGGCATAAGCCGATCCGGGTTTGCGATCGTGTACACCCGTTCGTTGAAGAACTTAGGATGAAGTATCTCTGGGGGTTCCAGAGTACCCAAATCAAACCACACGTCTCGGTTCTCACAGGTTGGCCCAGTGTTGTGTTCCTCACGCTCGCCCCACTCAATATACGCCAGCGCACCCGAGTAGCCGTCTCGTTTAAGCGCATTTTTTATTCTAGTTACTAGATCGGAGTCATCTGCGAGGCCAGCAGTCTCACGCTCTATTTGTTGGACATAATCATGGATATCGAAAAAGTACTTCTGAGTATCTTCAAACCGGACAACGCGTGAATCCACATCACGGATGCTCTTGATCGCCGGCAACAGGAATCGCCTATCTATATCCCAGTTTTGACGGTCCTCTTCGCTCACAAAGAAGAAATCAACTGCACCAGACATCTCTCCGCGTTTTATATCGCCGATATCGTCCAGTGGAACGAGGGCTGGGTGTTCAAGCAGTTCAATAAACTCACTTGGGGCACGGATGTATGGAAGAAGTTTACCCGGTCCGATATCCATCAAATACGATTGATCAACAGCAGTTACGCGGTAAGCCGGCCGGTCACGAATTTCCATGTATGCGCCTTTAGCGGTCTGATAATCAACCGCAACTGTATCAATAATATCATCGGCGTCCATTGACTCTCGAATCCGAATGAACGGAATTGTCGTGTTTTCACGTTCATGCTGATCTTCACACCGTTCAATCATCAGCAGGACGGTATCAACTAGTGCATCCTCAAAGGCCCGTGATGTGAATCCGACGACACCCTCAATTTTGTAATGATCAAATAGGAACTGCTGGAGGGATTCACCGTAGCGTGTGGTCAACCATTTGTTCGGAACGATGAACGCGAGACGCCCACCTAGTTGAAGAAATTGAGTCGCATGTGTGATGAAATACACATAAGCATCAGACTGCGCACTGATCGATTTGGAGCCATCAAGATATGTGGTGTATCCTTCTTTACCGAAAGCTCTGAGATGTGTCCGAAAGTGTTCCTTATTCGGATGTAACTCACCCTGCGGAATATACGGTGGATTACCAACAACAGCATCAAACCTCCCGAGTTCCCCAGACTCCTCAGAACCATCAATTCGGGTGTCAAGAAGACGATCTGTTTCGGGATCAATATTAAAGAAACTATCGTGGAAGACGTGAAGCCGATCCGTTGTTTCTTGAATGTTCTGCGATGAGAGATTTAGTGCTGTCAGATGGAGTGGGAAACGATTGATATCTACTGCTACTAACCCATCAATAAGTTTTTGATGACATATATTTCCGTATAAATCCTTGATAATGTTATAACTCTCTACAGTAAATGTCCCACTCCCACAGGCAGGATCAAGTACACGAGGACGTGTGTCTGAAGGTTGTCCTATACTTTCGTCCGGCCGGGAGATGGCCCACCGAGAAAGCGTTTCAGCGATTCGGGGATGAGTATAGAACTGTCCAAGTTGACGGCGTTCATCAGCTGGGATAAGTTGTTCATAAATTTCGCCCAACAAGTCCTCGTCGAGTTTCGTGATCCGCTCTGACTCGATATTGGCGACGAAATCTTCTAGCATCCTCAATGTTTTTTGATTATCGGGGAACGCGGCAAACAGATCGGATTGATCTTCGAAAACAGGACGGTAGTCTATTTCATCGACGATGGCGTTGAACTGTTGACGCAGGTGACGGGAGAGGTTCTTTGTTGTCGTATGCTCAGTAAGCGGATCGAGGGGGAAACCACTCTCAGTCTCAATAGGAGTCACCATCTCACCGGAATCAGGCTCGTACTCAGCACGAGTTTTTTCTCGAACAACTTCGTAGAACAGTATCCTGTTAGTAAGAAGGTACGCGTACTGCTTCGCGGCTATTTCAAATTGTTCGCTCTCAACAAGTGATTGATAATCGTTTTCTCTAATCCAGTCATCGAAAGCTTGTGAGAACTGCTCGTTTTGTCCGTGTTTTTTCGTTGCTAAAGCCTTGTATGTAGGCCAAACAGAGGAGTGAAAGCTTCGTAGAATACCGACAATCCGATCGCGCTCCTGTTGTGACGGGAGATCTCCTTGTTTGTGTACATGCTCTACTGCGGAGAGGAGTTCATCAACAAAATCCGATATTTGCTTCTGGCGGAGGTCAAAATACAGGAACTCAATGTTAGAAACGTCGATTTCGCCATCATAGTAATAGAAGAAAAAGTCCTTAGAATTACACGTAGCGAAGAATTTGGTACTGAGGTCTTCTGCGTAATCTCGCGCTTGTCGAATAACTTCCCGATCACGTGGGAATACATCGTCACGCTTGACCTCAATAACTAAATCACCATTTAGTGGACTAGGAACATAGATATCAGCAAACCCACTATCAACTGTTTTCTCGGCAACAGGCTCTTCAAAAAGCGTCTCAAATTCACGAATATGGTCCTGTAATCTGGTGAACAGGACGCTACGAAATTCTGCCTCCTGAGCGATATCTTCAGTTGACATACTGGTGCGCTATAGAAGGACTAGTATCAAACCCTCGGGGGTACGTGTGAAATTCCGATTCCTGGGGGACGGGATCCTCCGTCATGATACATACCATGATATGACCTGTACATAACTGCCGTGGAACGTGCTGTTCCATCGTGCTCCGAGCCGGTATCGATGGCGGTGCTCGGATACGGTGTGAAACGGAACGCGACACGTTTCCAACGTGATACCTGTCCGAAAACGACCGGTCCAGAGGTCGTTCGGACGGTATCGACGTCGGTTCGTGCGACGGGAAGCGACACCGTAGCTGTCGATGGGATTCGACATTCGGCTTCGCCTCGCTGGATTATCGTCTCCGAATACTGCTTGGGTACTGGGACAGCTGGTGTCGATCGGATCCGATCAACCGTGAATCGTATTCGCCCTGCTCCCCGTGGATCGTATTCGTCCTGCTACTCACAGGACGAACGAGACGATAGCGAGGACGACGAAGATGATGACGAGCCACTTGGCGATGCTCATGCTCAATCCGGCGACCCCGCTGGCACCTGCGATCCCAGCGACCACTGCCAGGACCAGAAAGAGGATCGCAAGTCCGATGAGGTCTCCTCCGAACTGGAGCGGGATCTGTGTGGTTTGGTCGACGACGGTTCGGGTGAGTTCCATACCGGGCCTCTCGTCGCTACCCCGTTAGTTAGTCGATAAATATTGGGGCACTGGACTGCGCCGTCTCACATTAGGAATGGGTAATCCGGATTTCGGATCCCCATGGCCGAACTCAACCACCCCGCGAGCCTACCGAGTCGATCGGTTTGGAGGTTGTGGATCGAGAGCGGACACCCCTGAGATCAGTGGACAGGGGATTCACGATCCCTAGCTTGGTGGAAACCACGAACCCGGCGGTCATCTCGTGGGTGAACGAGACCGTGGACCGCTACCTCGAACGCTCGCGAGCAGTCGAATGGGGCGAAGTCGCCGATCGGCCCCCGTAACGCCAGTGTGTCCCCTTTCTGACCGGACGAGTGGTGTCCACGGGTGACGAGTGGTGTCCACGGGTGACGAGTGGTGTCCACGGGTGACGAGTGGTGTCCGCGGGCGTCGTGTCGATCCGAACTCGCAGCGATACACCCGATCATCCCTTCCGCGTTTCCACGGACGTCCCGCTGTAGGCGTCACGGGCGAGCGAAACCGCTTGTCGGTTCGGGGACGCGTCCGTTCCGAGTTCATCTAACCAGAATGTATGAGTACCCGCCGGTTCAACTCCGGCCAATGAGGGAGCTGTCGAGCGACGAGATAGACGAGGTGTTGACCCGAAACGGCATTGGCATTCTCGGGTTGACCAGCGACGGTCAGCCGTACACGATCCCCATGTCGTTCGGATACGACGGCGAAAGGATGGCGTTCCCGATGCAGTGGGGGACGGGATACGAAGGACGAAAGGAACGGTACGCCGAGGCCAACGCGAACGCGTCGTTCGCCGTCTACGAGCAGGACCCCGACAGGCCACAGCACTGGCGAAGTATCGTTATGCTCGGGGAGCTGTACGAGGTCGAAGACGAACACGAAGACCGGGCGTTCGCCAGCTTGGCGGCGAACGCCGAGTTCGCGCCGGACCTCGGCGTGTGGGGGGTCCCCTTCGACGAAGTCGAACTTCGGTTGTTCGGACTTGCCGTCGATGAGTGTACTGGCCGAGAGTTCTCCCCTCGACCGTAGCGTGACCTGCGGTCACCGGTTCGGCAGGCCCGGTCACCGGTTCGGCAGGCCCGGTCACCGGTTCGGCAGGCCTAGTCACCGATTCGGCAGGCTGTATCCCACACACGACGACGTATCGGGTCGTACCTTTTGACGGTGTTCGTGGATTTCGGGGACGGCTTCCCCGATGAACACTAACGCACGTCCCGGGCCTCGATCACAACGCGTACTCGTGGTATTCACCCTCACAGGGCGGTCCGCGCTGGCCGAGTATCCGCCGTTCCTGGAGGTCGATGACGAGGCTGGCGTTGGTCTGTCCGTGCTCCACCGTCGGGAGCGATTCGTCGACGTGGCTACAGATGCTCGACGGGCGACCGAAGTGGTCCCGGAGTGCCCCGCGGATCGACGCCGTATCGACTCCGGATCCGTCCGAGTCGCCGGTCCCGGCCGCGTCCGCCGTGAGCAACCGGCGGAGGCGCTCGGCGCGGTAGAGCGTGCTCGGACCGCGCCGCTCGTTGACGCTCTCGACCGCGTCGGTCTCGAAGTGGTTCGAGTGCGTGAGGACGCCCCCGTCCGGATAGATCGGGTTGACGAGTTCGGGAGCCGCCTCGAGGTCGATCAGCTCGCCGTCGGCGTGTCCCACGAGGACGTTCGCGGAGCAGACGCGGTCGGTCTCCAGTATCGGCCGGAGGGCGTCGTCGTACCGCTCGGCGTCGAGCACCTCGCGGAACCGGACGTGGTAGGGTTTCCGGAATTCCTCGGTGCCGTCGCCCCCGGAAATGAGGCCGTTGACCGCGATCCCGATGCCGTGTTCGTTCACGCCGATCTTCCCGCCGACGATGCCCGCCTCCGTCATCGCCAACACGTCGGGTGCGTCCTCCCGACGTAGTTCCATCAGGAAGAGCGTATCGACGATCGGCGCGAGCCAGTCCCAGTTCTGGCCCATGTAGGTCGTCCCGTCGGCGGTCGCCGACGGCATCACCCCGAAGCTCGTACAGCCGTCGACGGTCGGGCTTCGCTCGACTTCCGGAGTCGCGTCGTGTCCGGATCCGGCCTCGGACTCGTCGGCCGCCTCGGTTCGTGCCTTCCACGCCGGATAGATCACCTCCCACCGGACGTTGAGCATCGTCACGTCGGCGAGCGGAACGCCGCTCCCCTCCGCTATGCCGCGCATCTCGGCGGCGTATGCCGGGCTCTCGCGTTCGATGTAGTCGACGTACTCGGCGGCGTGGTCGCGCATCGCGTCGACGTCGACGCCCTCGTGGGCGAACCGCTCGCGATACGTCTCGACGTTGGCGGCCACTTCCTCGGCGAACCGCTCGCCGTGTTCGATCCCGCGTTCGTTGGGTGTGCCTGACAACACCACGCGCTCGAATTCGGCCATGGGTCGAATGCGACCGGAGGGATGATAAAGCTTCGAGTGGCCGGCCGTCGCGGCGATACCGACCCCCACGACTTTGTCCTCGGCGGCCGACGAGCCCGTATGACGACGGAACCCCTCGACCCGGACGACACGTTCGACCTCGGTGACGGACTCGCGGTCTCACGACTCGGGTTCGGTGCGATGCGGCTCACCGGCGAGGACGTCATCGGTACCCCGGCGGACGAGCGGGCGGCGAGGTCGGTCCTCCGACGGGCGGTCGACCTCGGCGTCGACTTCGTCGACACCGCCGACTCCTACGGGCCGGGGGTCAACGAGCGGTTGATCGGCGAGGAACTCGACGCGGGCGACGACGTCGTCGTCGCCTCGAAAGCCGGACTGCTCCGGAACCGCGACGGCGACTGGATCCCCCACGGCGACCCGGACTTCCTCCGAAACCAAGTCCTGTGTAGCCTCGACCGACTCTCGACCGACTCGATCGACCTGTATCAGCTTCATCGCCCCGACCCGGAGGTGCCGTTCGAAGAGTCCGTTCACGCCTTCGCCGAGATGAAGGACGCCGGCCAGATCGACCGCGTCGGCCTCTCGAACGTCTCCGTCGACCAGCTGGAGACCGCACGGGAGGTAGTCGAGATCGCGACGGTCCAGAACCGGTACGACGTGGGCAACCGCGGGGAGGAGGACGTCCTCCGCGCGTGTGAGGGGTACGACATCGGGTTCATCCCGTGGGGCCCGATGTACGCGGTCGAAGAGGGCGGGGTTGCGGAGGTGTTGGAGGCGGTCGCCGACGAACACGACGACACGACGCCCCGACAGGTCGCGCTCGCGTGGTTGCTCGAACGTTCGGACGTGACCCTGCCGATCCCCGGGACGTCGAGCGTCGAGCACCTCGAATCGAACGTCACAGCCTCGCGGTTGGAACTGACCGACGACGACGTGGCGAAACTGGACGGGATCGACCCGCAGAGCTGATCTCGGAAGGGATGACCACCGATACACTCATGGAACTAGCGACATAGATCGTGACATATGAACACGCTTCGAGCGAGTGATCGACATGTCCAGTGAGGGTGACGAGACGGTCAAGACGATCTGCCCGTACTGCGGCGTGGGCTGTGGGATCGGGATCCAGCAGGGCGAGGACCTGGGTGACGTGAACTTCCGGCCGTGGGGCGACGCCCCGGTCAACGAGGGACGGATCTGTATCAAAGGCGGCGCAGCGACGCAGGTGATCGACCACGAGGACCGGCTGACGGAGCCGCTGATCAAAGAAGAGGGCGAGTTCCGCGAGGCGACGTGGGAGGAGGCGTACGACCGGATCGTCTCCGAGATGGAGCGGATCCGGGAGGAGCACGGCCCCGACGGGATGGGCTTTTACGGCTCCTCGAAGACGATGAACGAGGAGAACTACCTCCTCCAGAAGATCGCGCGCCGGTACGGCACCAACAACGTCGACAACTGTACCCGGATGTGCCACGCCTCGACCGTCTGGGCGCTCCGGACCAGCCTCGGAGCGGGCGCGATGACGAACAGTATGGAGGACTTAGAGGAGGCCGCGGACGTCTTCTGGATCCAGGGGGCGAACCCCGGCGAGCAGCACCCGATCGCCAACAGCCAGTACTTCCGGCAGGCGGTCCTGGAGGGCGCGACGGTCATCCAGGTCGACCCCCACGCCAACAAGACCACGCGGTCGTTCGACATCGAGGAGACCGACCGCCACATGCACCTCCAGGTGAACCCCGGCGCGGACATCCCCCTCCTCAACGTCGTCCTCAAGACGGTCCTCGAACGCCACGAGGCGGAGCCCGACGCGGGCTGGATCGACGAGGAGTTCGTCGAGGAGCGGACCGAGGGGTTCGACCACCTCCGGGAGACGCTCGCGGACTTCGACAAGGAGGCAGCCGCGGCGGAGGCGGGCGTCCCGCTCGAGGACATCGAACTCGCGGCCGAGAAGTACGCGATGGCGAACAACGCCGCCATCTTCACCGGGATGGGGATGAGCCAGCACACCTGCGGCGTCGACAACGTCCAGAACGAGATCAACCTCGCGTTGATCACGGGTAACCTCGGTAGGCCCGGGACCGGCGTCAACCCGCTGCGCGGCCAGAACAACGTCCAGGGGACGAGCGACGTGGGAGCGATGCCGAACGTGCTCCCCGGCTACCAGCTCGTCGACGACGACGAGGCCCGCGAATCCGTCGAGGAGGTGTGGGGCTTCGAGGTGCCCGACGAGCCCGGACTCACGAACGTGGAGATCTCCCACGAGGCCGGCAAATCGGTCCACGGGCTCTACGTGATGGGCGAGAACCCGCTGATGAGCGAGCCCGACGGCAACCGGGTCGAAGAGCGGCTGAACTCGCTCGAGTTCATGGTCGCACAGGACATCTTCATGACCGAGACCGCCGAGCTCGCCGACGTCGTCCTCCCGGCGACGACGTGGGCCGAACGCGGGGGGACGGTGACGAACACGGACCGACGCGTCCAGCGGATGCGCGGCGTCGAGAAGGTCCACGAGAACACGAAACACGACCTCGAGATCCTGATGGAGGTCGGGAGCCGCCTCTTCGGCGAGGACGCGTTCCGCTTCGAGGACGTCGAGGCGGTCTTCGAGGAACTCCGTCAGGTGTGTCCGATCTACCACGGGATGACCTACGACGGGCTCGGCGAGGAGGGGCTCCACTGGCCCTGTTACGAGGAGGGCGACGAGGGCGACCAGTTCCTCTACGAGGACTCCTTCGACACCGAGAGCGGGCTCGGACAGATCGAGGGCGTCCGCCATCAGCCACCCGCGGAGGTGCCCGACGAGGAGTACCCGCTCATCCTCACCACCGCGCGGCTGGAGGAACACTACAACACGGGCACGATGAGCCGGCGCTCGCCCACGCTCTTGAAACAACACCCCGAGAACTTCGTCGACGTCCACCCGAACGACGCGGAGCGGTACGGGATCGAGGACGGCGACACGGTCACGCTCCGGTCACGGCGCGGCGAGATCGAGGTGAGAGCGCAGGTAACCGAGGATATCAAGGAGGGCGTCGTCTGGACGACGCCACACTTCGCGGCCGCCTCCGCGAACCGGCTCACGAACGACGTGCTCGACGACCGCGCGAAGATCCCCGAGTACAAGGCCGCCGCCGCCGACATCGCGGTGGCCGTCTCCGACGGCGGCGAGCCGGCGGACGACGACCCCGAACCCGCCGACGACTGACCCGTTTCCCGCGGTTTCGGGAGGGTCCGTTCTTCGGCTGTGCCGGACGGTCCGCCCCTTCACGCGGCCGAAAAACCTCCAACGCTCTCGACCCGTCCCCGTGAGAAACACCTCCAACGCTCTCGACCCGTCCCCGTGAGAAACACCTCCAACGCTCTTGACCCGTCCCCGTGAAGGGCAGGTATGGTGACGACAGACCCCGACGATGGAGCGCCCGAATCCGACCTCGCCATCGCGCGTGCGACCGACACCCGTCCCATCGAGGCGGTCGCTGGCGACCTCGGCTTGACGTCGGACGACATCGACCTGCGGGGTGCGGGTGTCGCGAAACTCACACTGGACGCGGTCCGGTCGGCGACCGCGGACGGGGCCGACGGCACGACCGTCCTCGTGACGGGGATGACGCCGACGCCGAAGGGCGAGGGGAAGACGGTGACGACGGTCGGACTCGGGCAGGCGCTCGCGGCGTCCGGCGAGTCGACGACGGTTGCGCTCCGTGAGCCCTCGCTCGGGCCGGTCTTCGGGATCAAGGGCGGCGCGGCCGGCGGCGGCTACTCGCAGGTGTTGCCGATGGAGGCGATCAACCTCCACTTCACCGGGGACATCCACGCGTTGACGGCCGCACACGACCTGATCTCCGCCGTGCTCGACAACCACCTCCATCAGGGAAACGACCTCGACGTCGACGTGCGACGGGTCGACTGGCCGCGGGCGCTCGATATCAACGACCGCGCGCTCCGCGAGACGGTCGTGGGACTCGGCGGCCCAACGCGCGGCGTCCCCCGTCAAGACGAGTTCGTGATCACCGCAGCCTCCGAGTTGATGGCGGTGCTCGGGCTCGCGACGGACCTGGCGGACCTCAAGACACGGATCGGGCGGATCGTCCTCGCGGAGGACGCCGACGGCGAGCCCGTGACTCCGGCCGACCTCGGCGTCGCCGGTGCGGTCACGGCGCTCCTTCGCGACGCGTTCCGTCCCAACCTCGTTCAGACGGTCGAGGGCGTCCCGGCGCTCGTCCACGGCGGCCCGTTCGCGAACATCGCCCACGGCACGAACACCCTCGTCGCCGACCGCGTCGGCGCGTCGCTCTCGGAGTACCTCGTCACGGAGGCGGGATTCGGCGCGGACCTCGGCGCGGAGAAGTTCGCCCACATCGTCGCCCGCGAGGGGATCGTTCCCGACGTCGCGGTCGTCGTCGCGACGGTCCGCGGAACGAAACGCCACGGGCTGGAGATGTGGCCGGCCGACTTCGACGCGCTCGCCGAGCCGGACGCCGAGGCGGTCCGTGCCGGGGTGGACAACGTCCGCCGTCACGTCGAGATCGTCGAGTCGTTCGGGGTTCCGGCGGTCGTCGCGATCAACGTGTTCCCCGACGACACGGAGGCGGAGCTCGCCGTCCTCGAGGAGGCGCTCGCCGACCGTGGGATCGACGTCGCCCGCTCGACCGCCTACGGCGAGGGCAGTGAGGGGGCGATCGAGTTGGCCGAGCGGGTCCGGGACCTCGCGGGGACCGGGGAGTTCGCGCCGCTGTACGACGTCGACGAGCCGGTCCGCGAGAAGATCTCGACGGTCGCCCGTGACGTGTACGGCGCGGACGGCGTGGAGTACGTCGACGGCGCGAGCGACGACGTCGACCGCCTCGAGGCGTGGGGGTACGGCGACCTCCCGGTGTGTCTCTCGAAGACGCCCTACTCCTTCTCGGACGACGCCTCGTTGACGGGCGTCCCCGAGGGGTGGACGCTCACGGTCCGGGAGGTGACTCCCTCGGCGGGTGCCGGGTTCCTCGTGGTCAAGACGGCGGACGTGATGACGATGCCGGGACTGCCCGCGGAGCCGGCCGCCGAACGGATCGACGTCGACGCCGACGGCGACGTCACCGGACTGTTCTGACGGCTAGTCGAGTTCTCGTTTCTCCTTCGAGACGACTTCCACGTCCGAAACGCGCGTGTCCGGATAGCCGCCATCGGCGTCCTTCTCCACAGCCTTCACCATGTCCCAGACGACGTTGAGTCCGGTCGTGACGCCCTCGAGCGCCTCCATCTCGCAACCGGTCTTGCCCGTCGTCTCCACGGCGACGGTCAGCTCGACGCGGTCGTCGTCGACGACGAACTCGGTGTCGGCGTTCGTGATCGGGATCTGATGGCACATCGGGATCGTCTCCCAGGTGTGTTTCACCGCCCCGATCGCGCCGATCCGCGCGGTCGCGAGCACGTCACCCTTCGCGATCCCGTCGGCGCGGATCGCCTCGACCGTGGACGGCGTGAGCCGGATCTCCCCGCGGGCGACCGCCCGTCGGGCCGTGTCGGGTTTTCCGCCCACGTCCACCATCTGGACGTCGCCGTCGGCGGTCGTGTGGGTCAGTTCGTCGTCGGGATCACTCATCGTACAGCGCGTGCGGGAGCCGGTCGATTAAATCCGTCGCCACGAGCCCGTGTCCGTTCTCCTCCGCGACTGCGTCGCCGGCGAGCCCGTTGACGTACGCGCCCACGGCGGCGGCCTCGAAGGGGCCGGTCCTGGCTGCGAGCGCGCCGACCGTCCCCGCGAGCACGTCGCCCGTCCCGCCGACGGTCATCCCGGGGTTGCCGGTTCTGTTCTGCCGAACCGTCCCGCCGTCGTCGCTCGCGATCACGTCGTACCGGCCCTTCACGAGGAGTGTGTGGCCGACCTCCGCAGCGAACTCCCGGACCAGTTCCGCGCGCTCGTCCGGGTCGGCCGCGGTCTCGCCGCCCATACCGCGGAGCTCACCCTGGTGTGGCGTACAGATCAGCTCCGCGTCGGTGTCGACCTCGGGGACGATCCGGAGCGCGTCGGCGTCGACCACCGCCCGCCCGGAGAATTCGGCGAGGAACCGCCGAACCAGCTCCATCGACGCCGCCGCGTCGCCGAGCCCGGGACCGATCACGACGACGTCCTGGTCGGCAGCGAGTTCCACGATCCGGTCGAGGTGATCCGGAGCGAGGAACTCACCCGGGAGCCCCCGGACGATGAGGTCCGCCGAGTACCCCTGTACCTCGTCGGCGATCGGTACCGGACATGCGACCCTGACGAGGTCTGCGCCGGCCCGGAGCGCGGCCCGCGCGGAGAGCGCCGGCGCGCCGGTGTAGGGACCGCCGCCGACGACGAGGACTTCCCCGTTCTCGCCCTTGTGCGAGTCCGGGTCCCGGCCCAATCCGCGGAGGTCGCCGGGGCCGGTGTACCGCTCCGCCGCGGCCGGGATCCCGATGTCGGCGACGGTCACCTCGACGTCGAGCCGGCCCAGCCCGGGCTTCGTGTCGTGGAAGGTCACGACCCGGTCGGCCTCGACGGCGACCGCCCCCTCCCCGCCGGTCGGCTCGCCCGTGTCGGCGTCGACCCCCGACGGAACGTCGACGGCGATCACGGTCGGGTCGGTCCCGTCCCGCGCCCCTCCCGCCGACGAGAGCGCGTTTATCGACTCGGCCGCGGTCCGCACCGGCTCGCGTAACGCGCCGGCGACGCCGGTGCCGAGCATCGCGTCGACGACGACGTCCGGCGACCCGAAGTCGATCTCGGCGGAGTCGCCGACCGTCTCGGTCGGGATCTCGGCCGTCCGGAGCGCCTCCCAGTTCTCGCGGGCGATCGCGGTCCCGATCGACTCCGGTCGCCCGAGCAGGTGGACCGTCACGTCGCGGTCGGCGAGGAAGCGGACTGCGACGAACGCGTCCCCGCCGTTGTTCCCGCGGCCGCACACGAGCGCGACCTCGTCGTCGGGCTCGCTCGCGGACCGGACTTCCCGGGCGACAGCGTTGCCCGAGGACTCCATCAGCTGTTTCCGCGGGACGCCGAGGGCCGCCGCGTTCGCGTCGACGGCTGCCATCCGATCGCTCGAGAGCATACCGGCGATCCGTGGGTGACGGGCATAACGGTGGTGGCTCCCCGCGTGCGGTGACTTGGGACCTGACGGTCCATAACGATTAATCTCGCCTCGGTTCAACGCCCACCCGGACGGGTTCGAGGCCGAGTTCACGGACAAGCCCCACCCTCAAAACGCCGAAGGCCTTTAGGGTGGGGTAGTTGACTCGCGTGTATGTCATCGACCGATCGTCTACAGCGGTACGTCGCCGCCGAGTACGGCTCCTGTACGGACGAGGAGCTCTCCGAACGGCTCGCGGAACTGGAGGAGCTGAACGAGGGTATCGACGGGTCCGACCTCGAGAGCGACGTCGAACTCCTGTCGGCGCTCGGGAACGAGACGCGGTACGAGATCGTTCGGATGCTCCACACGGCCGACGACGAGCTGTGCGTCTGCGAGCTCTCGCCGCTTTTGGACGTGAGCGAAAGCGCGATCAGCCACGCCCTCTCGAAGCTCACCGACGCCGGGCTCGTCACGCGCCGGAAAGCGGGGAAGTGGCGGATGTATCGCGCCACGCCGCGGGCGAACGCCGTCCTCGCCGCGCTCGACGGCTCGCGGTCGCCCTGAACGAGAAACGCCGGGTCAGAGCAGGCCGACGAAGACGGTGTTGAACGACACGCCGATCGCGATCCCGATCGTCACGACGGTCGTCGCGTAGATCGCGAGCAATCGCCGTTCGAACAGCTTGTTCAGGAGGATCAGGTTCGGGATGCTGATCCCCGCACCGCCGACGACGAACGCGATCACCGTGCCGATCGGGATCCCCGCCTCGGTGAGCGAGTGGGCGATCGGCAACATCCCGCTGATGCTCACGTAGATCGGCGCGCCGGCGAGCGCGGCCAGTGGCGTCGCGAGCGGATTCTCCGGCCCCGCGATCCGCTGGAGGAACTCCGCGGGCACGGCCCCGTGGATCAGCGCGCCGATCGCGATCCCGATCGCGATGTAGGGAAGCGTGTCGCGGAAGAAGGAGAGGGCGCCCCTCCCGGCCGCGGTCACGCGTTCCTTGTGGGTCCGGTTCGTCGCGTCCGTCGCGCACTCACAACAGCCGGACTCAGCGCCGGTCGTCGACGAGGCACCCGGCGCGGGCGCGCCGCCGTCGGTCTCGATCTCGCGGCCCCCGGCCGTGATCCGCACGTCCTTGACGTAGCCGTCGAGGTCGAGCATCCCGATGACCAGCCCCGCGACGATCGCCGCGAGTAGCGCGGTCGTCACGTACGCGACGGTGACGGCGGTCCCGAACAGTCCAAAGAGCAGGAACACGGCGATCCAGTTGACGATCGGCGAGGCGATCAGGAACGAAAACGCCATACCCGTCGGCGCGCCGGCACCCAGCAGACCGGCCAGGACGGGAACGGTGGAACACGAGCAGAACGGCGTCACGGCGCCGAGTCCCGCTGCGAGGACGTTCCCGCTCCCGTGGTCGCGCGATCGAAGCATCTCCTCGACGCGCTCGGGCGGGAGGTACTCCTGTGCGAGGCCGACGAGGAACGACGCGCCGATGAAAAGCGGCGTGAGGACCATCGCGAGGTGGAGGAAGTAGTCCCACGAATCGAGCAATGCCGATTCGGTTCCCGCTGGGATCATCGATCCTCTCCCAGCGCAGCGGCCAGATCGAGCAGTTGGAGGCTCGCCGTGTCCGCGATCCGATAGTACGTCCACTTCCCGTCCTTACGAGTGTTGACGATACCCGCGTCGCGAAGCTTCCGGAGGTGGGACGCGACCGTCGACTGCGGCGCGTCCAGCACGGCCTCCAGTTCGCAGGCACAGAGCTCGCCCTCCCGGAGCGCGTGAACGATCGCGAGCCGCTTTCGGTTGGCCAGCGCCTTGAACGACGACAGCTCCGCCTCGATGGCCGCGTCCTCGGCGCGTCGCGTCGCCGGGAACGGACCGTCACAGCAGGTTCCCTCCTCCGTCCGTCGGAGCGTTCCGCTGGCGGATTCCGAGCCCGCACGGCTTGCCGCGTTCGGGTCGTTCGACATCGCCGGTCAGTCCTCCGTGCGATCGGCACTCCCGTTCGGCGCATCCTCCGCGGGTTCGTCGGCGTCTACCTCCTCGATCTGTATGTCACAGCAACTCTCCTCGTCGTTCGACTCGCCGCCGAGCAATCGGTTGAGTATCGACATACATATCGATATAACCCGATATGACTTAACTCGTTTGGTCGATCGCTCAATCGTCTTTCCGAATTCGAGTAGAGAAACACGTTCGAACGAGAGCGGATCGATGAGAGCGACAGATCTGAACGAAGACGCGCGTCCGACATCCAGCGAGATCGTTCCCAGGGCTCGTCTTTTCGGGCGTTTATCCACCTCATTCTCCGGATCACTACAGCGTGGATCCGGGGACCTCGTCGTTATCGTAGTTCGTTTACACGGACACGTCTACGAACTCGAGCGGATGTCGAACGATACGTCGGAACGGATGACCGGGCATGACACCAAACGAACCGTAAAAAGTAGATGTGTATTGGCGGGCCGCCGGGCGAAGAGAGCAGGTGCCAGCGTGACGGGAGTGCTCCCGCTGGTCCGCGCGATCTCCTTCCAGGGGACGTTCGGCTGGGCCGGCTACGAGACGGGACGGGTCGAGAGCACACGGACCGTCGAACGATGCGGCCTCCTCACACGTGGACGACGACTCGAGTACTCGATCGGTAAGCAGCACCCTTGTATCGACTCGATACGCCTCGAAACGGGCCCATCCTCCGGAGCTGTGGTGTTTCGGACGGACCCACAATTTGGTATCGCAATATATGGTTTATGTGGCGCAGATCGAACAGAGATCATGACATCTGTTGACACGAACCGAACCGACTCCGGAACGGTTAGGGGGCAAGCCGAGACAGGGGGAGACATGACGCGTTCCGACTGGGGCGACTGGCTGCCGCACGCGGTGGCGGAGGCCGACCCCGAGACGGTGTCGCTGTGGTATCTCGGCTGTAACGGGTTCGCGATCAAGGGTCGCGACGGGACCGTCCTCTGGATCGACCCGTACGTGGGCACCGGCGACCCGCCGCGGACGGTGCGGATGATCCCGGTCCCGTTCGACCCCGACGACGTCGACGTCGGGGACGCGGTGCTCGCGACCCACGAACACACCGACCACGTCCACGGGCCCTCACAGGCCCCGATCCTCGCGAACACGGGGTGTGAGTTCGTCGCGCCCGACGACTCGCTGGCCGTCGCCCGCGAGGACGAGCGGTGGACCGAGGAGTGGGCCGTCGACGGCGAGCAGTTCACCGAGGTGACCGAGGGCGACGAACTCCGGATCGGGGAGTTCACGGTCCACGTCGTCGAGACGCACGACCCGGACGCGACCCATCCGGTCGGCTACGTGATCGAGCACCCGACGGGGACCGTGCTCCACGCCGGTGACAGCAAACCCTCGCCGTCGTTCCCGGAACTCGCCGGGGAGTACGACGTCGATCTCGGGATCCTGGCGTTCGGTTCGGTGGGAACGATCCCCGACAAGGAGAGCGGTGAGCCGGTTCGAACCAAGTGGTATAGCGACGAGAACGAGATCGTCGAGGCCGCGAGCGCGCTGGAGCTCGATCGACTCGTCCCCACCCACTGGGACATGTGGAAGGGGCTGACGGCGGACCCGACGGCGCTTCACGAACACGCCCGAAGCTTCGAGTATCCCGAACGGCTGGAGATCGTCGAGATCGGCGACCGGATCGAGCTGTAGCCCGTCGTCTCGCCGGACATTCGGCGCGGAAGTCAGTTATCACCCCTGAGAGGTTGCCCATGGAATTTAAGCCTTTGCTTACGGAGGGTAGCGTATGAACGAACGGACGGCCGAAGCGACGACCGTGGAGGAGGACGGCATCCGGGTCGAGAAGTCCTTCACCGACGACGCGTTCCCGGTACCCGCGGTAACCTTCGATCTCTCTTCCCACCGCGACGACGCGGTTCGAGTTCGGATAGTCGACCGGATTCCGGACGTGTTCCCGATGGATCGGGTGGGATTCCACCCCGACTACGAGAGCGAGAACTGGACGGCGTACAAGGACCACCGGGTGGAGTTCGAACGGGTCCTCGAGCCCGGCGAATCCGTCGAGACGGTCTTCGGGATCCGCGACGACGACCCCGACCTAGATGGATTCCTCGCAACGCCGATCATCGAACACGTCCCCGTCGGCGAGGAGATCGGGGACGTGCTCGGGACCGGCGAGACCGATGCGGTTCGGGAAGTCCTCTCCGGGGACCGCGAGACGCTCCCGGGCATGGAGGAGGAACCCCTCGACGAGCAGGCGGTCGAGCCCGAAGACGGGGCCGAACCAGACGCAGTGGTACCCGAACCCCGGACGGTCGCCGACGGGACGACTGCGGCGGTTACCCCACACGAGACGACCGAAGACGAGGGGACCGACGCCGAAGACGACGAGGCCGAAGCGGAAGAGACCGAAGACGACGAGGCTGAAGCGGAAGAGACCGAAGACGACGAGGCTGAAGCGGAAGAGACCGAAGCGGAAGCGGCCGAAGACGACGATGGAGCGGAGACGACGTCCGCACCCGAAGGAGAAGGCGTCACCACGAGCGCGACAGCTGGCGGGATCGCGGCAGGGCTGGCCGAAGAGATCCGATCCGGGGAGGTCGACGAGGACGACATGGAACTCCTCCGTGCGGAACTCGATCTCGGCGTCCCGCGAAGCGTCGACGTCCGGATCAGTCGACTCCAGTCGAGCGTGTCGGACATCGAGGCGTACGCCGACGCGCTCGCCGAGTTCATCGACGACGAGGGGACCGCCCGCGAAGTCCTCGACGGGCTCGACGCCCGCGTGGACGAGGTGGAGGCCACGGTCGATTCCCTCGATACCCGACTCACGGCCGGCGAACGGGCACACGGCGAGCTCGCGGACGACGTCGAATCGATCGAGGACGACGTCACGACGGTACGCGAGGACGTCGACTCCGCGGAGACGACGGTCGCGGGCCTCGAGGAGACCGTTTCGGCGGTTGAAGCGACCGCTCACGGGCTCGAAGCGACCGTACAGGACGTCGCCGGGGACGTGGCCTCGCTCGAGGCCGACCTCGCCGGACTCGACGACGCGCTCGACGACGTCGGCGACGACGTCGAAACGCTCTACGAGGAGGTCGACGACGCCGCTGCCGGCGTCGAACGGGCCGACGAGCGGATCGACGACGTGGAGGAACGGTTCGGCCGCTTCGAGGAGGAGTTCGACGACCTGTGGGACGACCTCGCGGAGGTCGACTCGCGGCTGACCGACGTCGAGGGACGGCTCGGGGACGACCTCGAGGACGTCGAAGCCGAGCTGGAAGCGATCGACGACCACCTGGAGGAGCTCGAAGCGTTCCGAAAGCGGCTCAACGAGGCGTTCGGCCCGTAGCCGTTCGAAAGCGCAACCCGTTTTAGCCGCGGCGACCCACTCCGGGTAATGACCGACCCGCTCCCGGTCGCCGTTCCACGAAAGGGTCGTCCGCTGGAGGCCGTTCTCGAGCGGATCGCCGACGCCGGGCGAACCGACGAACTCGACGAGCTCGCCGACCGCGTGAGCAACACGCTCCGCTACGAGAAGGCGGTGACGAAGGGGTCCGTCGAGGCGGAGGAGGGACCGTACAACCGGCTCGCGGAGTACTCCGACCCGTCGAAACCGGAGAACCCGGAGTTCACCCTGCTCCGCGACGATCGCGAGGGGAAGCCGCGCCGGATCGTCTTCGACGCGGCGACTGTCACCGTCGGCAACGTCGACCTGAAGCTCGTCGGCCGCGAGGAGCCGTTCCGGGCGCTCCGGACCCACGAGTTCGCGCTCGGGTTCGACTCGGCGGACCTCGTGTTGGAGGAGGTGGTCGGGATCCGGGAGACCGGCCTCGCCGGACTGGCCGACGTCAACGACCGGATCGACCCGGTGGACACGGACGTCCGCGTGGTGAGCGGGCTCGGCGACACGGTGTACCACACGCTGATGGGGCGACCGGACGCGCTCGCGCCCGGCGAGGAGTTGGATCGCGAGTTCCTCGCGGGCTACGAGGGTCCGCTCTGCATCTCGCCGCGATACGAGCGTCTCGTCACCGCGGTGTTGGGGACGGATACGCTCCGTGGCGTCGAATTCGTCTATCCGGACTCCGAGGTCCCCGAGGAGGCGGCGATCGCCGAGACGGGTCTCGGCGTCTATCTCACCGTTACCGGATCGACCGCGCGGGACCACGGACTCGTCCTCGGCGAGCACCTCTTCCCGAGCGAGACGGTCGTGATGCGGAACACCGCGGAGCGGGACCCCGGCCTCGACCGGGCGCTCGCGGTTTTCGACGGCCTGGAGACCGGCTCGGAGATCACCGTCTAACGACGGGACGCATACGAGGTACGGGAGAGGAACGAATAGGCCGACGTCAGTCGGTCCGGAGGTGGTCCTCGACCAGCCCACTGGCGGTCTCGAAGACGGCGTCCGCTCGCTCGGGGTTCCGAGCTTCGGCAGTCACCCGGATCCGTGGCTCCGTTCCGCTCGCACGCACGAGGAACCAGGCGTCCCCGAGTTCGACCCGGACCCCGTCGAGGGTGTTCACGTCGTCGTAGTCGGCCCGGACGGCGGTTGCGACCCGCTCCATGACCGCCGCCTTCTCGGAGACCTCGAAGGTCGTCCGACGGATGGGGTACCGATCGATGCTGTCGACCTGCGCTGCCAGCGGGCCCGCATCGGCGACGAGTTCGACCAGTTTCGCTGCCGCCAGCGGCCCGTCCGGACAGAGCGTGTCCTCGGGGAAGATCCACGCCCCGCTCGGCTCGCCACCGAAGACGACGTCGCCTTCCCTGGCCCGTTCGGCGACGAAGACGTCGCCGACGCGCGTCAGGACGACCTCCGCACCGACGTCCTCGAGCGCGTCCGCCACGAGGAGGCTGGTGTCGACGGGGACCGCGACCCGGTCGCCCTGCTCGATAGCCTCCCGGGCGAAAAGCGCCAACAGGACGTCGCCGGGCACGAACTCCCCGTCGCCGGTGACGGCCATCATACGGTCGGCGTCGCCGTCGTGAGCGATCCCGAGGTCGGCGTCGGTCGCCGCGACCGTCGCAGCGAGCGTCGAACAGTTCTCGGCTGTCGGCTCACTGGGTCGTCCCGGGAACCGTCCGTCCGGCTGGGCGTTGAGCGTCTCGATCGAGCAACCGATCGCCTGGAGCGCCTCGACGCTCACGCCGCCCGCTCCGTTGCCGAGGTCGACCACGACCGATGGGGGATCCGACACCTCGACGGCCCCGGCGATCGCCTCGACGTGGCTCGTTCGTGCGTCCGTCCACGACGACCGCTCGCCGAGGGCGTCCCACGACTGTCTATCGAAATCGCCCGTCCGGATCCGCCCCACGAGACGGTCCTGACCGGATCGGTCGTACGCTTGCCCGGAGGGCTGCCACAGCTTGAGGCCGTTGTCCCGTGGCGGGTTGTGCGAAGCGGTCACCACGACCCCGGCGTCGGCGTCCCGTTCGGCGATCCCGCGGGCGACCGTCGGCGTCGCTTCGACCCCGACGTCGACCACGTCGGTCCCACACTCGGTCAATCCCGCCGACAGCGCGTCGACGAGGGTCGAGCCGCTGGTTCGCGCGTCCCGTCCGACGACGACCCGGTCGGCCTCGCTCGCCAGCGCACGCCCGACCGTGAGCGCGAGGTCGGCGTCGACGTCCGCGCCGACACGTCCCCTGATGCCGCTCGTCCCGAAGTACTCTCGCTCCGTCATCGTCCTCTCATCCGGGAGCGACCCGTATATATCCCGGAGGAGGAACCCCACGACCCCCATCCTCGACATCGTCCACCGAAGTCGCTATCGACCGATCCGCGACTCCCCCGAAACTCGAACCAGCAAAAAATATCGCAACATACGGTATACGAGATCGGTGTCGGACGGCACCACCCCCTCCGATACTCCAGAGAGCGGGTCGGACAGCCGTCCGACCCGGGGAACACGTGGAGCGGTATCCCGTCGCTACCGGCGTCCCGAAGCCCCCGACCGCGAGGGTGGGACACGGATGAGAGGTCACTCACGGGCGCGTATTGGACGGCGAATGTGTTCGTCTTCCCGACCGAGAGAACGGACTGACGGCCGTTGTGAGCGCGTGTCAACCCGACATCCCTCCGAGGCTGGTGGAAGCCGTTCGTTCCGGGAGCGACGCCGAAGCCGTGTCGGTCACGCCTCGATATCGGACCGGTCGTGATATCGCGTCGTTCCCGTCGTTCCAGTATTACGAGAGATCCACGGGGCGACACACACGTGGAGTTGAGGATCGAATCGGTCCCGATCGGGCCGATCCTTGCGGCATATACTAATCCAAACCTTTGGGCCTACGTCAGGTGCTCGAAGATCGACACAAATGGACCTATTGTAGTAATATACCGATATATAGTCCCAGTAAACTCCGTAAGAGTAGGTACAAGTTCTGGTATAAGTGACCTTATCCCGAAATATGGGGTACTTTGAAGTCGGACGGGTGAGAGGTGGCCGGTAGGGATGAGTCAAGACCGCCGTTCGGTGAAGACGTACGTCCCCGCCGAACAGAAGTCGACGTGGCAACGACACGCCGACGAACTCGGGATGTCACAGAGCGAGTTCGTCAGAACGATGGTACAGGCCGGGAGGCGCGGGTTCTCGCTCTCGACCGAGAGTAACCGCGAGCAACCCGATCCTGAGGGGTCGAACCCCGGGGGTAACGACCTCGAAAGGCGGATCGAATCAGCGATCGCGGACGGCCACCGCTCGTGGGACGACCTCGTCGAGGCGGTGTTCGACGGGTTCGAGGAGAGCCTCGAGGAAGCGCTCGACTCGCTCCAGGAACGCGACCGCGTCCGGTACAGCGGACGCGAGGGAGGGTACACGCTCGTCGATGAGTAGCGGCCCGCACACGGTCGAGGATCCCGACGACCCGATCGAATACTTCATCGAGGACCTGACCTATCACGGGAAGTCGGATCGGACGAGGGAATCGTACGAACGGGTCCTCAGGCGATTCGAGGGGGTCCTCGACGAGGGGACGACCCCAGCAACCGCGACTCATCGTGACTGTATGGCGTTCGTCCACTCGTTGCGGGGTGACGTCGCCGACAGCACGGTCGCGACCTACGCGGCGTACCTCCACCGGTTTTACGGCTACATGACCGAGGTCGGCGCGTTCGAGGGGAATCCCATGACGCTCGTGATGGAGGAGATGGACGAGACCGTCGACAAGGACCCCGCCCGGAGGGACGTCCCGATCCCCCGAATGCGTTCGTTCGTGGCGGGGATCACCCACCCGCTCCACCGCGCGGTCGTCTGTACGTTGTTGAAGACGGGAATTCGGGTCGGGGAGCTCTGTAACCTCGACCTCCGCGATCTGTCGGTGACGGACCCGGAACTCGAATCGGCGTACGAACTGGGGACGCGCCCGGCGCTCGCCGAGCGGCCGAACTCGCTGTACGTGACGCCGGACGCGACCGTGGGCGAGGAGTTGAACGGCGAGGCGCGAACCGCTTCCAACAAGCGGAAGCGGGAGACCGTCATCCCCGTCGACGGGGAGCTCCGAACGACGCTGAAGCGGTGGCTCGCGATACGGCCGGACACGACGTCGCCCGCGCTCTTCGTGAACACGACGGACGGGTGGGGAGAGCGACTCGATCCGCAGGCCGTCCGCCACATCGTCGAGCGGTACGCCCGCGACGCGGGCTGGTATCGAACCGGTGGCGGCGCGGGCGAGAACGTCACCCCGCACTACTTCAGACACTTCTTCACGACACACCTCCGTGACAGGACGGGCGACCGCGGCGTCGTCAAGTACCTCCGAGGGGACGTCGCCGACGACGTCATCGACACCTACACCCACAACTGGGGGGACCAGGTGCGGGAGACCTACGAGGCGAACGTGTACCGGCTGTTACGGTAGCCGGAAACGGTCCACTTGGACGTATCCGCTCGATTTCGTCGGACTTCGTCCGTCAAAATTCGTCTCGTACCGAGCATATAAATTGTATGTCGCTATATCAATAGTGGCGCCGTCTCGTTTCCTCATCGAATGTAACGACCCCCCCGGATTCCGGAGGCGAGTACCGTCTGTCGTCGTTTCCGTCGGGTCGTTCCCGCTCCGATCGCTATTTGACGAGCGTCGTCGGAACGTCGGTTTGACGGACGACGGCCTCGGCAACGCTCCCGAGCAGGAGCCGTGAGAGACCCTCGCGACCGTGGGTCCCCATCACGACGTGATCGAACCCCTCCTCCCGGACGTACTCGACCAGCCGTCGGTCCGCCTCACCCAAGAGATACGTCACGGCGACCGGGCGGTCGTCCGCGACGTCGCGGATCGTATCGAACACTCGCCGGGCAGTCTCGTCACCGATCCCGTCCAGCTCCGTCGGATCCGCGCCGTACACCTCCTCCGCGTCGGACGGGAGCATGTCCAGTTCGGGGTACGCGACGTGGACGACCGTCACCCGGGCGTCCGCGAAGAGTTCGAGCGCGTACTCGAGCGATTTGCGGCCCAACGGCGAGTCGTCCATCGCGACGAGGAGTTCCATACCGACACCTTCCGGACGGACCCGTATAGTTCTCACCCGACCCTCCGGCCGACGATCGGGTCCCTATTTAATACTGTTCGACCGAAACGTCGATTGGTGATGTGTGGCCGGTACACGCTGTTCACGCCCGTCGAGGAACTCGAGTCGCGCTTCGGCGTGACGTTCGGGGAGGGTTTCGAGCCCAGCTACAACTGCGCACCCGGCGAGGACCTCCCGGTCGTGACGGCGGAGGACCCGGATCGGGCGACCCAGATGACGTGGGGACTGACCCCGTCGTGGGCCGAGGAACCGTTCGAGTTGATCAACGCACGTGCGGAGACGATCCGAGGCAAGCGGAGCTTCGCGGACGCCTACGAGTCCCGACGGTGTCTCGTTCCCGCCGACGGGTTCTACGAGTGGGTCGACGCCGGTGACGGGTCCGGGAAGCGACCCTACCGTGTCGCCTTCGAGGACGACCGTCCGTTCGCGATGGCCGGCCTGTACGAACGGTGGACCCCTCCGAAGCCCGAGACGACCCAAACCGATCTCGGCGCGTTCGGCCGCGGGACGGACGCGAACGAGCGAGAGAACGGGGACGGCGATCGGACCCGCGAGACGTTCGCCGTCGTGACGACCGAGCCGAACGACCTGGTCGCCGACCTCCACCATCGGATGGCGGTGATCCTCGCGCCGGACGAGGAGGAGCGTTGGCTCCACGGCGATCCGGAGGAGGCGGCGGCGATGATGGACCCGTACCCGGCCGCGGGTATGGAGGCGTATCCGGTCTCGACGCGCGTGAACGCCGCCGGAACCGACGGTGCGGACCTGATCGAGCCGATCGGCGTCGAGTGAGGACGTGGGCGGTGTGACGTCGGCGCCACCGACGGCGGTCAGCGGGGAGACCGACGGCGGTCAGCGGGGATACGGGCCGCGATCGGGGTGAAGACGACCGCCGGCGAGATGGCTGTCGGCGAGGCCGGGTGCGTCGGATCCGAGGGACAAACGGGCGTTTGTTCCTTGCGAGCCTTTACCGCGGTCGCGGCGCGTCTCACCCACATGGACACGAGACGACTGCTGCTCGTCGTGACGGTCGCGGGGCTCGTGGCGCTCGCGGGCTGTTCCGGTGCCGGGACGGGAGGTGCCGGAGGGGGTGCGGACGCCGGCGACGACGCGCCCGAAACGGCGTCCCCCGAGGGCGACGGAGCCGGCGCGTCGAACGGGGACGACGGCGCGACCGAGAGCTCCGACATCGCAACCGAGGACGGCGAGACGGTCACCGCGGTGGCGGAGCGCCGACTGATCCGCACCGGCGACCTCCGGGTCACCGTCGATTCCTTCGCGGAAGCGGACGCCGAGGCGCGAACGGTCGCCGAGGAGTACGGCGGGTTCGTGAGCGAATCGACCCGCGAGACCCACGAGCGGGGCGACGAAGAGTTTACCGGGGGCACACTCACGCTTCGCGTGCCGAGCGAGGAGTTCGACGCCGTGATGGCCGACCTCGAGGCGCTCGGGGACGTCGAGCGGTCGACGACGGAGAGCCGGGACGTCACGGACCGGATCGCCGACCTCGAGGCACGCTTGGAGAACAAGCGAGCCGAACGCGACCGACTCAGGGAACTCTACGAGGGCGCCGACACGACGGAGGACGTGCTGGCGGTCCAGCGGGAACTCGCCGACGTACAGGAGGAGATCGAACGGATGGAGGCCGAACGGGCCGCCCTGGAGGAGCGGGTCGCCCTGTCGACGATCCGGGTCGAACTCCGCGAGGAGCCGCCCGAACCGTCGGCCGTGTCGACGGCGTGGTACGACACCGGCGTGGCGACCGCGTTCCTCGAATCCGTCCGAGGGCTCGGAACGCTCCTTCGGGCCGTCGTCGTCGGTACCGCTTACGCTTTGCCGTATCTCCTCACAGCCGGCGTTCCGCTTCTCGGCGTCGGGTTCGCGATCCGCCGCCGGGTCAGGCGGTCGATGGCGACGTCGGAGCCGGAGGACTGATCCGCCTATGGTCCCGGGGACACGTGGACCTCGATCCCGTCAGGATCGGTGACGGCGAATCCACCCGCGGCGGTCGACTCCGAGACGTCCCCCTCGGGGAGCCGCTCCCGGAGCTCACGACGGCCCTCGTCGTCCGGCACGACGACCTCGAACCAGTCGAGTCCGGGTCCGTCCCCAGCGGGTCCCGTCCGGCGGTTCCAGGTGTTCGCGCCGACGTGGTGGTGGTAGCCGTCCACAGCGACGAACCGCGCGTCGGGGTAGCTCGCCCGCAGGTTGAAACCGAACATCGCTATATAGAACCGCTCGAACGCCTCGAGCGAGGCGACCTCGAGGTGGACGTGACCGACGTCGGTGTCGGCCGGCGCCCGGTCCGCTCCCGTCGAGACCTCAGCGACGCCCTCGAGGTCCAGCGGTTCGGTCACGATGTGGACCCGGCCGTCGTCGGCCTCCGTCCACGTCTCGCGGGGACGGTCACGGTACACTTCCACGCCGTTTCCCTCCGGATCGGCGAGGTACAGCGCCTCGCTCACGTGGTGATCGGACGCGCCGTCCAGTTCCCACCGCTCCCGGATCCGTTCCAGGGCGTCGCCGAGCGCAGTGCGGGACGGGACCCGGAACGCGACGTGGAACAGTCCGGCGTCCGCCCGCCCCCGCTCGGGGGCGTCGGGATCGGCGGTCAGTTCGAGCAGCGGCGTCCCGCCCGCGCCGAGCGTCGCGGTCGTCTCGGTCCGGGCAAGCACCGAGAGCCCGATCACGTCCCGGTAGAAGGCGGTCACCGATTCGAGGTCGCCGACACGGAGCGCGACCCGTCCGACGCGCGTACCGGCGGGGAGCGTCCGGTCGACTGCGATCGGAGAGCCCATGCCCGACGGATGTCGGGCGGACGGATGGGGGTGTCGGTCGGAACGGGTCCCGATCGGGCCGGCCACCCGTCGATCGGTCAGGGTGCGACGACGTCGACGACGGTCTCGTCGTCCACGACGACGTTGTACGCGACCTCGTCGTCGTTCCAGAGCACGAGCCCGTTCTCGACGAAGAGGACCGCGCCGTAGTCGGCCTCGCGAAGCCCGTCGTTGAGGACCGTCTCGCGCGTACAGACGAGGTAGTGGTCCACCGACTGGGAGCCGTCGCCGACGCGATACACCGCGTTGGCCCCGTCGCTGAGGTCGTGGCTGAGCTTCACCGCGAGGAGGTTCACGCGGTCGGTGACGTGTTCCTCGGAGTCGGCCATCCGCGCACAGCGGTCGTCGCTCGCGCGGACGTCGACTCGGCGGGTCCCGTCAGTCCGGAGGATCGAGTAGGCGAACTGGACGTCGACGTTGTGGAACTCGCCCGGTTCGTCGGTCGGCCCACGGTCCGCCGCCTCGTCGAGCCGACGCTGGAACGGCGGGACCGCGAGGTCCCCGCGAACGTCGAAGGACCAACCCAGATCGCTCGGGACCGCGTCTGCCCAGAGCCGGAGGGTCGGCGAGTAGACGTCGACGCCGCTCCCGGGCGTCGTAACCGCCCGCTCGAGTTCACGGAGCCCGATCGCGGTCTCGCGGTCCGCGGGCGCGAGCGCGACGACGCTCCCGTCCCCGGCGAGGACGTCGATCCCGGACTCGAGGACGGTGACCGGGTCGGAAAGCTCCGAGAGGACGTTGCCGAAGAGCACCAGGTCGAACGGCTCCTCGAGAATGGCGTCGCGATCCGGGGAGTCGTCCTCGGCGTCCTCGCTCTCGGAGTTCTCGCCCTCCTCGTCCTCGAGCCCGAACAGCGACTCGGCGGTCGTCCGGTGGACCGTCGACCGGAAGTTCGGTCCGGTCTCCTCGAGCAGTCGGTCGAGCACGTCCGCATTGGCGCTGGGTTCCACCGCGTGGTACTCCACGACCGCGTCATCCGGGAGGTAGTCGTGGAGGCCGAGCGCCGGCCCGCCGACGCCCGCGCCGACGTCGAGGACGCGAAGCGTCCGATCCAGCAGGCCGTTCTCCGCGAGGTCGTCGAGGACGTAGCCGATCACTGCGTAGTAGTCGGGGAGGTGGTACACCGCGTAGCCGAGCGCGACGATCCGGTCGTACCGGACGTCGTTGCCGTAGAGGTAGTCCGCCTTCAGCCGGCGGATCGTCTCGCGGAGCTCGTCACCGGAGTCGCCGACGTGCCAGTTCGCGCCGAACTCGGAGACGAGGAGGTCCTCCAAGGCAAACGCGTATGCCTCGGGGAGCGCGTCCGGGGCCCACCCCGGCGGGCGGATCGGGTCGTCGTCGACGGGGACGAAGCTACCGTCCTCGCGCTCGCGAAGTCGGAGGTCGAACGCCTCCTCGCGGAGCGTCTCGCGAACGACCGCGGGATGTGGCGTTCCCTCGATGTACTCGGTGATCTCCTCGGGGTCGATGGGGCGGACCTGACGCAGGTAGTTGGCGGTGTCGCGGACCGCGGTTCTGTCGATCATGGGTGGGTGTCGGTCGGTTCCGGGACGGCGCGTCAGTCGTGTCGCTCGCGCGGATCGCGCTCGCCCCGGGCGCACTCGTAGAGTTCCGCGAACCGTTCGGCGTCGGCGTCGGCGATCTCGCGGGCAGCCCGGGCGACGTCGTCCGCGCCGTCGAAGGCGCGCTGGATCTCGGCGTACACCCCGGGTGCGCCCTCGGTGACCGTGTCGGCCACGTCGGCGAGCGCCGCGGAGACCGGCGTGTGGAACTCCTCGCGAACCTCCTCGCCGGCGAGTCGCCACGCGAGCACCGCGGCGTGTGCGCCCGACTGGACCGTCTCCATGGCGCGGTCGTGTTCGGCAGTGGTCGTCTCGAATACCTCGTTGCCGCCGGTCTCGATCGCTGCGGAAACCGCCTCGATCGTCGGCCCCGGCTCGTCGACGACGACGGCGACGTTGCCGGGGACCCGCGGCGGCGCGAAGAGCGGGTGGTAGCTCGCGCGCTCGAGCTCGGGCGCGTGCTCGCGCATCGCCGCGATCGCCGCCGTCATCTCGCCGGAGACGTCGAAGATACCCTCATCGGCCCGCGATGCGTACGCCGCGACCGCGTCGGGAACCGCCGACATCGGGACCGCGAGACAGACGACGTCGTGTGTCGTCTCCGCGTCGACCGGGACCGACGTCGCGTCCCGGGAGTCCACGGCGTCGGCCGCCACGTCGGCGTCGCGGTCGGTGAAGGTCACGCTCGCGTCGACGGGCGAGCGCTCGGCTGTGAGGGTGTCCGCCACCCAGCGGCCGATCTCTCCCGCGCCGACGACCAGTAGGTCCATCCGTCGTCCGATGGATGGTGCCGCGAGGGGTAAAAAGGCTCGACTCGAGGCGTCCGGTCCGGTGGGCGTCGGCGAGCGTCGCGATCGGTCAGTCGCCGCCGACGGACGGGGAGGTTCCGACCCGCGGCGCGACCACGCGGACGGCCGGGAGAAGCGCCAGCGCGATGGCGAGTTCGAGCCCGCCGACGGCGAGGAAGGCGGCCCGGTAGCCGAACGTCCCCGTCACACCGCCGCCGACGAGAAAGCCCGTCAGGAACCCGAGCGACCCGAACACGTTGAACGCCCCCATCGCCGCCCCGCGGGCAGTCGGGTCGACGAGGTCGGTGACGAGCGCCATCGTCGCCGGGGCCATGAGCGCGCCGCAGACGCCGACGAGCACCATCGATCCCGCCGCGACCGCGTATATCGGCGCGAGGCCGACGCCGATCGTGACGACGCCGTAGGCGATCGATCCGAACACGACCGGAACGAACCGACCGATCCGGTCCGAGAGCGACCCGAAGGGGGACTGTAAGAGCGCGAACGGGACGAAAAACAGCGCGAGCGTCGCTCCCGCCCCGGTCGCCGAGAGCCCGAAGGTGGCCGGATCCTGGAAGTAGTACACGCCGACCAGCGCGAAGAAGCCGGCGGTCAAGCGATCCACGAAGCCGAACGCGAAGGGAACGAGGAGGCCCGGGGTCCCGCGGACGCGTGCGATCACGCCCGCCATCGTGGGAGCGGGTTCCCCCGAGCCGTCCGGCCCGCGGTCGTCGACGGTCGTCGCGAGCAGTCCCGCGCCCGCGAGCACGACCGCGCCGGCGTAGACGGGGTAGAAGGGCCCGACGTCGGCGAGGGCGCCGCCGACGACGGAGCCGACCGCCGCGCCGAGCCCGATCGCGAGGCCGGCGGCGCCCATGTTCCGGCCGTTTCCGCCGCCGAGATCCATCAGGGTCGTGATCGCGAGCGAGAACGCGCCGATGGTGAGCGACCCGCCGACGACACGGACGAGGAGGACCGTCGAAAAGCCGAGGCCGAGCCCCGGGACCACGGCGAGCGCGACGTAGGAGGCGGCCCCGCCGAGCGCCCCGGCCACTATCAGCGGCACGCGTCGACCGAGCGCGTCGCTCGCGACTCCCCAGACGACGGCGAACGTCACGAACGCCGTGAACTCGGCGACGAGGAACCACATCCCCGCGTCGATGCCGGCGGGCGCGCCGAGTTCGACCACGAGGGCGGGGACGCCGGGGTAGAGGAGGACCTGCGAGATCAACACCGCGAGCACGACCGCGCCGAGCCGGCGACGGTCCCCGCGGTCGTCGCTCGTCATTAGGGGATAAAACGCGTCGAACGGCCAAAAGACCGACGTTCGGGACCGCCCTATCGACCGTCCCGGTACCGGCCGTTCACAACGCCGACTCGATGGCGTCGATTATCGACCCCGACTCGTAGCCGTCGACCGCCTCGCCGTCCACGAAGATCGTCGGCGTTCCGCCCACGCCCATCGATTCGCCCTCGTCGCGGTCGTTCTGTGAAGCCTCCTCGTACGCCGTGAACTGGGCGTCGGCGAGGACCGTACACGGGTCCGCGCCCGCCGTCTCCGCGGCTGAGCCGACTGCCTCGCCGCTGTACTCGCCCTGCGACTCGTAGACGGCCGAGGAGAACGCGAAGTACGCCTCGTCGCCGTCCCGATCGCCGACGCCGCGGGCCGCGCTGGCGACGGGGACCGCCCAGTCCTCGTTCACGGGGATCGGGAAGTCCCAGTGTTCGTAGCGGATCTCGCCCGGCTCGATGAACTCCTCGCGGACGGCCGGGAAGTGCTCGAGCTTGTAGGTCGCACAGTGCGGACAGGTGAAGTCCTCGAAGGCTCGGACGACCACGTCCGCGTCCGGGTCGCCGAGGGTCGGCCGGTACTCGAGGTCCGGGTCGGTCGGCTCCGAGAGGTCACAGTCGTACTCGCCCGTGTCGAGCGTTGCCTCGCCGTCGCTCCCACCGCCCCCGCCGAGACACCCCGTCACGCCGACGACGCCGCCCGCCGTGATGCCGGAGAGCATCGCCCGCCGCGTGTGTTCCATGCCGGCGGCTCGGGGTGGAACGCACTTAACCGCTCCGAGAGCCTCGAACCGGACGTGACACGACCGTCGACGTACGAGCACTCCCGATACCTGGAGGCCAAACGAACCGTCGACGACCGCGCGCTCCACCGTCCGACGCTCGACCGGTTGCGGGAGGCGCTCGCGGACCGCGACGAGCCCCTCCGCGTCGTCGAGGTCGGTTGCGGGACCGGGTCGATGCTCCGGCGACTCCTCGCGTGGGGAGTCCTTCCCGACGAGGTCGTCTACCGCGGGTACGACCTCCGGGAGGGGGCGATAGGCCGGGCGGTCGAGGAACTGGGAGCGTGGACCGACGGGACGGGGTACGCCGACGAGGCGGGATACGCCGTCGAGGAGGTCCGTGACCAAGGAAGGGTTCGCGACGACCTCGACGCGACGCGGACGGTTCGCCTCCACGCTCCCGACGGGACGTCCGTGACCGCGACGTTCGCTGTAGCGGACGCAGTCGAGGTCGCCCGTCGGACCGAGGCCGAGTACGACCTGCTCGTCGGCTGTGCGTTCCTCGACGTCGTCGACCTCGACCGGGCGCTCGACCCGCTCCTCGGGTTCGTCCCGGGCGGCCTCGCGTACTTCCCGATCACCTTCGACGGCGAGACGTTCCTCGCCCCGTCGCTCGACGGGAACGGAACCGTCGACGATGCGACCGAACGGGCCGTCCTCGACGTCTACCACGCGACGATGGACGCGCCGGACCGTCCGGGCGGGAGCAGGACGGGTAGCGAACTGTTCGAGGCGTTGCCCGCCGCCGGGGGCGGGGTCGTCGCCGGCGGCGGCTCGGACTGGCTCGTGACGCCGCCGTATCCGGACGACGAGACGTACTTCCTCCATCACCTCGTCGACGGGATCGAAGGGGCGGTCCGCGAGGTCCTCGTGGATGGTGGAGGCGTGGACGGCTCGTCGGGAGTTACCGTCGAGGAGTCCGCCCCCTGGCTCTCGCCGGAGACGGTCTCGGAGTGGGCCGACGTTCGACACCGCGCGGTCACGGACGGACGGCTGACCTTCGGCGCGCACAACCTGGACGTGCTCGCGCGCGTCGGGTCGGGCGACTCGACCGGATCGGGTGGCCGCTATACGTAGTCCGGCAGCGAGGATCCCCGAGCGGTGAGATAGTATCGTTCACCGTAGCGAATGAGGATACCTTCCTCCGTTATGGGTATTCGAACGAAAACGTGTATGTACATCTTAACTATACGTGTAGGGGTTGAGACCGAATCATGGCGCATAGCCCGGAACACGTCGAAGAGTTCGTTTGCGAGGACTGCCAAGTGATCCATGCGGGGACGCCGGTTCAGAGTTCGTCCGGCGAGCATGCGTTCGAACCACCGGAATCCTGCGGCGCGTGTGGCAGGACGGAGATCGTTCCGATCGAAAATTGGGTCCTCCAGTAGGAATACCCGACCTCGACTGCCGGGTATCTCGGTTCTCCGTCGCCGATCGGTTCCCCTCACCAGTGAGTCCGTTCGGAGGGCAACCTGCTCACGTCCAGTGATCGGCTGGTTCACCCTCGATTTCCACGACCGACCCGAGACCGCCCGTCGAGCCTCCGTTCCGCACCGAGGCTCGGCCCCGAACGCTTTTGCCGGCGTGAGTCGACGCTCGGGTATGAGCGACTGGGACCTCGACTTACGCGACGCCGAAGAGCAGATGGACGAGGCGTTCGCCGACGCCGGCGACGTCGTCCTCGGCGTCCTCGACGGGACGACCGACCCGGAGACGTGGATCCGCAGCGTCGATTACGGCAACACGCTCGTGTTGTCCGTCGAGGGCGACCTCAACCAGCTCGCAGCCGGCTTCGCCCGCGAGATCAAGGACATGGGTGGCGATCTGATGCACTTCAGGGGGTTCCTGATCGTCTCGCCGCCCGGAACGAGCATCGACACGGACCGGCTGAAGTGAACGGGGCGCGGCGGAACGCGTGATGAACTACGGGGCGCGGGAGAACGCGTCGCTACGACGCGTGCGAGGGAACGCGCCGCTACGACGCGTCCGCGAGCCGAGAGAGCGTCTCGCGAGCGTTCTCGACGGCCGTCTCTTTCTTCGCCGGGTACGCCTCGACTTTCGCCCGGACGGTGATCCCGGGACCGAGCCGAACCTCGCCGCGGAACGCCGCCTGTTTGTCCAGCCGCATGAAGAGCGCACAGTTGTCGTCGACGCGTTGGTCGAGCTCGGCGAGCACGCGGTCGAGCTCGGCGAGCTCGGCGATCCGGTCGAGCACGTGGCGCATCCCGTCGGCGCGCTCGATCCGCGCGGAGAGGACGACGATCCTGTCGCCGTGGTGGCCCACGTTCTCGACGCGGTCGAGCTCGGCGTCATCGGGCAAAAGCGAGCGGAGCGCCTGTTCGACGCGCTTCTCGTCCTCGGTCGCGTACGAGAACGCGCGGAGGTCGACGTAGTGGAACGGGACTGCGGGCACGGGCGAAAAACGGGTTACTCCTCGCTCTCGACGGCTTCGAGCGAGTCCTCGGGGACGCCCGTCTCCTGACCGTCCTCGAAGCTCACGGTGTAGGTCGCGTCGCCGAACATCGTCTCCATCACCTGCGTGATCTTCCCGGTCTCGCCGTCGTACTCGCTGTGTTTGTCGTGGAGGACGACCTCGTCTTCCTTCTCGAAGCTCATGGCTCCCGGTTCCGCCGGGACGCTTAAAAGCGCGCGGATCCGTCACGGAGTGCGGTTCCGAGCACGACTCTCACGACAACAGGTACAGCGTGGCCGCGAGCGTCACCGCGAGGACGAGGCCGACGGCGAGGAAGACGAGCACGCTGTCGATCACGAAGGCGGCCGCGACGCCGAGTGCGATCGCGAGAAACGAGACGAGAAGCGCCGGCACGCCGCCCCGTTCCACCGCCCGTTCGATCGCCGTAACGAGCCGGGTCGGCCACGGCTGTGGCGGAGTTTGTTCGGGCGGTTTCGAGAGGCGCTCGTCGACGACTACCTCGTCGGGAGCCACCTCGGGCGGCGGATCGATACGCACGTCGACGTACGCCGTGTTCGAACCGTACCCCGTGACGACCTTCAGCTTCCCGCGGACGGGTTCGTCGACCCGGACAGCCGAGACGTGGACGTGTTTGACCGCCTCGTCCTCGACGTAGTGGTTCCCGTCGGCGATCGACGCCACCCGGTCGAGGTCGTCGTCGAGGTGGAGGTGGACGTGCGTCGATCGGCCGCGGTTCGCGAGCTCTATCGAAAAGGAGGCGGTCGTGGTGAACCGGTCCGGGGCGCTGATCGAGTGGACTTCGTCCCCGTTCAGTTCGACGGCGAGAGTCGGCACGTGTGGTGCCTCACGCCGCGGTCAAAAAAAGATACAGCATGATTCGGACCGGATCGGCCCGATGCGAACGCATTAACTCCTCGCGTTCGTAGCCCTCGGCGACCATGTACGACGATGTCCTGTTGCCGTTCGACGGGAGCGACGGAGCCGTCGACGTTCTCGGGCACGCCGCCGACCTCGCCCGCTTCGTGGACGCGACGGTCCACGTCCTGTTCGTCGCGGACACCACCCGCGACAGCGTCACCGTCATCGAGGGAGAGACCGTCGACGTGCTCGAACGACGGGGCGAACGCGTCGTCTCGGAGGCGACGGCGGCGCTCGAAGCGAGGGGCGTCGATCACGACGCCACGGTCCGACAGGGGAACCCCGCGCCGACGATAGTCGACCACGCCGAACGGGGGGGACACGACCTGATCGTGATGCCGACGCGCGGTCGACGGGGACTCTCCCGACACCTCCTCGGGAGCGTCTCGGAGAAAGTCGTTCGGCACTCGTCCGTCCCGGTTCTCACGGCACGAACCCGGCCCGACGAGCGTCTCGCGTTCCCGTACGAAGGGATCGTGGTCCCGACCGACGGGAGCGTCGGCGGGGACGCCGGGGTCGAACACGGCCTCTCGCTCGCTGTGACTCTCGACGCGACGGTCCACGCGCTGGCCGTCGTCGACGACGCCGACCCGCTGGGCGGGGTCTTCGGCACCGCCACGGGCGAGGACGCGGCGACGGCCGCCGCGAACGCCGCCCTCGACGACCTCGTCGCCGCGGCGGAGGAGTACGGGATCGAACGCGTCGAGCGTCACGTCGACCACGGCGACCCCGTCGAGGCGATCCGGGAGCGAGTCTCCGCGGACGGCGCGGACGCGGTCGTGATGGGTGCGACCGGTGGACACGGTGACGACCGGGTGCTGCTCGGGAGCGTCGCGGAACGGACCGTCAGGACCACGCCGGTGCCGGTGTTCACGATCCGGGATCGAAGGTAGCACGGGAGAACGGGCGATGACGTCGACGTCGCCGGCGACCGACTGGGACGGCTCGAAAAACGGTTCGGAGGGCCGGTTACGCGACAGCCTCCTCCTCGCGCATGTCCGGCGGGAGGAGGTTCGGGATCCCGTCCTCGATCGGGTAGACCTCGCCGCACTCGGTGCACGTGAGCGTTCCCTCGAGGACCTCCCCGTCGCCTTCCTCGTCGACGTCGAGTTCGAGGTCGGCCTTGTCGAGCGGACAACAGATCACGTCCATCAGGGATTCTTTCATGCCGACCGGTTGGCGTGGACCGTTCAAAAAGGATGCGGGTCGGCCGGGTTTCGGACCCGGGGACCGGTCCCGCCGTCGACGACAACGCCTTTGTGTTGCGGTCGCCCGGAACGCGTATGGGGATCCCCGAGGAACGGATCGAGCGGCTGTTCGGGCTCGCCCGGGAGGCGGTCGTCGACGACGAGTACGACCGCGCACGGGAGTACGTGCGGCTGGCGCGACGGATCGCCGAACGGAACCGCTGTGGCGTCCCCCGCGAGTTCGAGCGGAAGACCTGTGACGACTGCGACGTGTACCTCCGGCCAGGGAAGACGAGTCGGGTCCGGCTCGGCCCCGGCCGCGTGGTCGTCCGCTGTCGCGAGTGCGGCGGGACCGGACGATACCCTTACGCCGAGTGAAGACGGGCGGCTCCGACGACCCCGCGGGATCGGCGACGTCGATCGCGAACGGGATCAGCGACGTCGACCGGCGGGTCTCTCGCCGGCCGTGAGCGCCTCGAGGACCGCCACCGTGCCGTCCATGTACGTCGCCTCGAGGACGACGTCGGCCGCCGCGGTCGCAGTCCGGTCGGCGTTGGCGACGGCGTAGGCCGTTCCGGCGGTCTCGAACGTCGACACGTCGTTCTCGCTGTCGCCGACCGTGACGAACGCCGTGGGGTCGATCCCGAGCGAGTCCGCGATCCGCGCGAGCCCCTCACCCTTGTTCACGTCCGGCGACTTGACGTGGAACGCGTAGCCGGTGTCGACGACCTCCACGTCGCCGTCAGCCGCGGCGACCTCGCGCAACAGCGCCTCGTCGGCGTCGGGCGCGACCGCCACCTCAGTCTCGCGCCACCGGTTCACCGTCCCGTCCCCTCCCCACCCCAGGTCGCCACCGCGCTCGAGGAACGCCTCGATCACGGCGCGTGGGGCCGTCGGATCCCCGAGGACGGTCGTCTCGTCGTCGACGTGGACGACCCCGCCGTTCTCGGCGACGACGCGTGCGGGGTGGCCCAGAAAGCCCGCGAGCGCCACCGGGTACGGGAACGCCTTTCCGGTCGCGAGCACTACGGGGGCCTCCCAATCGGGCAACAGCTCGAAGACGCGGGGATCGAGCCGACCGTCGGGCGTCGTCAGCGTCCCGTCGATGTCCAACGCGAGGGGCGGAACCATGTGTCCGGGTCCGGGCGCCGGCGGCAACTGTCTTTTGTTCAGCCGTGAGTCGACCGATCGAACAGTTCGCGGTAGACGAGCGTCGGGAACCGCGGGACGAGCCGGCTCGGCGGTCGTCCCTTGCCGTCGCTCCGTCGCACGGTCACCCGGTCGAGCAGGCCGGCGTCCGCGAGCTCGTAGAGCACGCGACGTACCGTCGACGACGACAGGTCGACGCGCCGTCGGGAGGCGATCGTCTCCGTCGCGGCGCTCACCGAAGATCGCTCCGACTCGGGCAACGTGACGAGTTCGTAGAGGAGCCGTCGCCGGCTCTCCGAGAGCGAGAGGACGCGCCCCAACGCGACGCACGGCTTTGGAACCTCGTCTATCCCCGCGTCGACGTCCTCGGGTCGGATCGTCGAGACGCCCGCCTGCTCGGCGTGTATCGCCGAACCCGCGATCGCGGCGAGCGCGTCGTGGGCGTCGCCGCCAGCCCACTCGCCGATCTCCCGGACCTGGTCGTGAGTGAGCGCCTCGCGGCCGAGCCCTGTCGAACACCGGCTCGTCAGCAGTTCGACGAGCACGTGCCGACGGTACCGCGAGAACGCCACCGACTCGTCGGGGTTCCACTCGATCTCCTCCGGGGGCTCGCGGCCGAGACACACCGGAACGAGGTGTCCGCTCACGTCGGTGAGCCACTCGACGACGGTCGTCGCGCTCGGCGTCTCCGGCTCGTTGGTGTGGTCGACCGCGACCACGACGTCCGGCCCGCGACGGACCGCGTCCCGGAGCGACTCCGCGAGGTCGTCGGTCCCGATGCCGTGGTCGGGAACCGCCTCGTCGCTGACGGTCGCGAGCACGTCGTGATACAGTCGGAACCGGGTCGAGGCCCGTCTGGCGTCGACGTAGACGAACCCGGGGAGCGTCGGCTCGACCGCCCGGGTCGACGTCTGTATCGCCCGCGGCGGGCCGCTGTGGGTCGCGAGACGGGCGAACAACGCGGAGACGACGGCGGACTTGCCGCTACCCTTCGGCCCGTGAACGTAGGTGCTCGGCGGGAGCACACCGGAGAAGGCCGGACTGAACACGTCGAGCAGGCGTTCGAGCGCTGGCCCGCGCCCGATCGGCGTCTCGAGGTGGAACACCGGGGAAACGGCGTCGAAGTCGACGAAGACGCCCGCCCCGGTGTCGTACCCAAGCCGCCGCTCGATCCGGTCGTCGATGTTCACGCTATCTCCTCCTGGATACGCGAATAAAACCGGCACGAACCGTCGCCGGGACTGGCCGTACCGTCGCCGGGACGGGCCGAACCGTCGCCGGGACTGGCCGTACCGTCGCCGGGACGGGCCGTACCGTCGTCGGGACGGGGCGTCTCCCCTGTCTCCCCTACCAGTGGTCCGGCTTGTATCGGTTGATGAGAACCGTGGAGACGACGAAGACGCTCGCGCTCACGAGGCCGGCTATCGCGCCGGCGACGATACGGACGCCGAGTGCCCCCTCGGCCGTCCAGGCGATGAGGAGCGCCACGACGGCCGCGACCACGAGCATGTTTCGCCCGTCGCGTCTCTCGAGTCCCAGCGTGTTCATGCCGACCGCTGGCCCCGCTTCGGGTTAAATCCACCCCGACCACACGCACCGGGCCGACCACACACTTAACTCGGCTGCCCGCCTCCCCGCGAGCATGTCCGAAGGGTCGTTCCACGACTCGGTGATCGCGGCCGACAAGTGGAGCAAGGCGCTCGCGCTGGTCGTCGCGATCATCGCCTTCCTGGCGGTTCGGGAGGTCGTCGTCGACGTCCAAGTCGCCTCGATCGTCGCGGCGACTGCCGGGATCGGGGTTCGGCTGTACGTTCCGTATCACGCCAGCGTTCGAGTTCCGGAGCCGGAGCGGACGCCGTTGGCCGAGCATCCGACCGCCGGAAGCTATCACCACGGTGCGGCCGGGCTCGCGCTGGTCGCCGCCTCGCTGGCGGTGACCGGCGTGTTCGGTCTCGGTCACGGATTCATCACCGCGGTTGGTGTCGGTGTCATGTCCGGAGGTGTCGCGTACATCGTACTTTCGTCGGCGCTTCCGACCGCGTGATTCGGCGGGGCTTCGAGACCACGTGAAAAACCGGCCGTGAACGCTGCGTTCAGACGGCTCCGGGGACCCACACCGCGGACCCCAGGATGCCGGCGATCGAGAGTATCGCGATGAACGTGTGCGTGATCGCGATCGAGGCGGCCGGCGGGTCGACGTGCGTGTCACCGTGCGCGTAGAAGACGCGCTGGAACGCCTCGCCGACGACCGCACCGAGCACGCCGAAGATCCCGGCGATGATCAGCGCCACGATCGGGCTGTATCCCGTCCCGGCCGTAGCGAGGTACGCGGTCGCGGCCGGTAGCGTCATGTGGTGGGTGACCGGGATCCGCTCGACGCCGAGGTTCAAGAACAGCAACGTCGCCGCGCTGATCCCGAACCCGAGGAACGGGCTACCGGTCTGGATCGCGGCGTACGCGGCGGCCAGTCCCGCGGTCAACCCGATCGCCACGACGTGTGACCACTTGTACATGTTCGGCAGCCACGGCTCGACCGCGAGCCGGTCCTCGCTCTCCTTTCCGCCGTCACCCGGCACCTCGCCGGCCTCCCGCGTCTCGCCGCGCTCGAACGGGCCCATGTCCATGAACCCGGCCGCCTTGTCGCTGACGGTGCCGATCACGGAGTAGCCGAACACCGCCCGGTGGAGCAGGGCGCTGGCGACGACGGTGAACGCGATCGGGTCCGTCGGGATCGCGAGGTTCCGAAGGAGCTGTTCGAGCAAGATCCCGAACACGCCGAAGGCCGCCCCGACGGCGAGGATGTCCGGCTTGCTCCCGAGCGCGAAGCCGATGTCCTTCGCGTTGTGGTAGTCGAACCCGGACTCCATCAGACCGTTCTTGGCGGCGTACGCCGACGCGGCCGCACCCCCAGCGAAGGAGATGTGCGGACCGAAGACGGGACCGAAGCCGACGCCGACGCCGACGCCGCTGGCTGCGTCGCCGCCCCAGACGCCGGCGATGACGAGGAAGCCGGTGAAGATGAACGCGGGGAGCGCGCCGAGGGCCGCACCGAACGCACCGCCCGCCGCCGCGCCGAGCCAGATGGTCGGGTCGAGCAGGACGTCGAGGACCGCGTCGATCGAGCCCGCGTTCCAGCCGCTGGCCTGCGCGACGACCCCCATCACGACTGCGGCGTTCATCTACTCGTCCCCCTCGTCGTCCTTCGCCCAGTCGAGGGACTTCTCGACGGCGTCGCCCCAGCGGTCGTACAGCTTGTCGACCGCGGCCTGGTCTTTCTCGGGTGTGAACTCGCGGTCGATCTGCCAGTTGTCGCGGAGCTCGTCGACGGTGTCCCAGTAGCCGACGGCGAGGCCGGCGGCGTACGCGGAGCCGAGCGCGGTCGTCTCGTCGACCTCGGGGCGAGCGATCTCCGTCTGGAGGATGTCGGACTGGAGCTGACAGAGGAAGTTGTTCTTGACCGCGCCGCCGTCGACGCGGAGGCTCGTCGTCTCCACGCCGGAGTCAGCCTCCATCGCCTCCGCCACGTCACGGGTCTGGTAGGCGATAGACTCGAGCGTCGCCCGGACGATGTGCTCCTTGCTCGTACCGCGAGTCATGCCGACGATGGTGCCGCGGGCGCGACCGTCCCAGTGGGGCGCACCGAGCCCCGTGAACGCCGGGACCATGTAGACGCCGTCCGTCGAGTCGACGGACCGTGCGAGCTCCGCGGTCTGGGCGGCGTTGTTGATCAGGTCGACGTCCTCGAGCCACTCGATCGCGGCACCGGTGATGAAGATCGCCCCCTCCAGCGCGTACTGGACGGGCTCGCCGGACATCTGGAAACCGATCGTCGTCAAGAGCCCGTGGTCGGACTCGACGGCGTCGGTTCCCGTGTTCATCAGGTAGAACGACCCGGTTCCGTAGGTGTTCTTCGCGTCGCCCTCGTCGAAGCAGGTCTGGCCGAACAGCGCGGCCTGCTGGTCGCCGAGCGCGCCGGCGACCGGGATCTCCTCGCCGAGGAAGCCGTCGGCGTCCGTGTGTCCGTAGTAGTCCTCGTCCGAGGAGGGACGGACCTCCGGGACCATCTCCTTCGGCACGCCGAACTCCTCTAAGAGCTCGTCGTCCCACTCCAGGTCCCGGATGTTGTACAGCATCGTCCGGGACGCGTTCGTCACGTCCGTGATGTGGTTGCCCGTGAGGTTGTAGATGAGCCACGTGTCGATCGTGCCCATCACGAGCTCGCCGTCGCGGGCACGGTCGCGGAGGTCCCCACCACGTGAGCTCTGCATCTTGAGGGGCTCGGCGTTGTCGAGGATCCACTCGGTCTTGGTCGCGGAGAAGTACGCGTCACACTCCAGTCCAGTCTTCTCGCGGATATCTTCGACTTTACCCGCTTCTTGGATCTCCTCGACGCGGTCCGTCGTCCGGCGGTCCTGCCAGACGAGCGCGTTGTGGACCGGCCTGCCGGAGTCTTTGTCCCACACGATCGTGGTCTCGCGCTGGTTCGTGATCCCGATCGCCTCGAGCTGGCTCGGCTCCAGGCCGGCGCTCGCGAGCCCGTCCTCGACGACCTGCTGAGTGTTCTCCCAGATCTCGATCGGGTCGTGTTCGACCCACCCCGGGTTGGGGTAGATCTGTTCGTGCTGTTCGTAGGCGTTCGCGACGACCTGCCCGCCGTGGTCGAACACCATGAAGCGGGTACCGGTCGTCCCCTGGTCTATCGCACCGACGTACTGTGTCATGTTTTGGATCCCTCCTGCGGCGCTGGTCCGGCCGAAACGACGACGCCACCGTCCGTAAACCCGGTCCGACCCGGGCGCGAACTCGTCATCATCCCCGCCCCGTCCGCGTCGCGTCCGGGCCGCGGACCGGCCCGCAAACCGGGAACGTGGGATCGCTGTCGTCGCCGCCACGGCATATCTTCACGGAAGCTACCGCGCCGTTCGTGAACATAATGTACTACCATAATAATCTTCCTGTTAAAATCCGGGAATCAGTTCGCATGAAAAAGGGTAGTATATAAAACTATCGCAGGATCCGGCGGGAACCGTATATGAATATCCCTGATAGTTATGATCTGTCCCTCCCAGGAGATAAAGTAAAGTGTACCCGGTCCAAGCGCTATGACATGGACGATCAAGTGGACGTCGTCGTCGTCGGTGGGGGGTCGACCGGCTGCGGCGTCATACGGGACCTCGCGCGCCGGGGGCTCGACGCGGTCCTCGTCGAGAAGGGGAACCTCACGCACGGGACGACCGGGCGGATGCACGGGCTCCTCCACAGCGGCGGGCGATACGCCGTCTCCGACCAGAAGAGCGCGCGCGAGTGTATCGAGGAGAACCGGGTGCTACGCGACATCGCCGGCCACTGCGTCGAGGAGACGGGCGGGATGTTCGTCAAGCGTCCCGAGGACTCCGAGGAGTACTTCCAGGAGAAACTCGAGGGGTGTCGCGCGTGCGACATCCCGGCGGAGGTGATCGACGGCGAGGAGGCCCGTCAGCGAGAGCCGTACCTCGCGCGCGACGTCGAGAAGGCCATCGTCGTCCCCGACGGGGCGGTCGACCCCTTCCGGCTCTGTGTCGCCAACGCCGTCGACGCCCGGGAACACGGCGCTCGCGTCGAGACCCACGCGGCGGTGACGGACGTGCTCGTCGAAGACGGCGAGGTGGTCGGCGTCGAGATCGAACACGACAGCGGCCCGGGCAAACGCGTCCACCGCGAGCCGGGGACGACCGAAGAGATCTACGCGCGCTACGTCGTCAACGCGACCGGGGCGTGGGCCGGCCAGATCGGCGAGATGGCCGGTGTCGACGTGGAGGTCCGCCCCTCGAAGGGCGTGATGACCGTGATGAACACCCGGCAGGTCGACACTGTTATCAACCGGTGTCGACCCAAGGGCGACGCCGACATCGTCGTCCCCCACGAGACCGCCTGTATCCTCGGGACGACCGACGAGGAGGTCGACGACCCCGAGGACTACCCCGAGGAGGAGTGGGAGGTCGATCTGATGATCGAGACGCTCTCGGAGCTGGTTCCCGCATTGAAGGACGCCCGGACGCTCCGCTCGTTCTGGGGCGTGCGTCCGTTGTACGAGCCGCCCGGAACCGGCACCGACGACCCCACGGACATCACCCGCGACTACTTCCTGCTCGACCACGCCGTGCGCGACGACCTCCCCGGCATGACGAGCATCGTCGGCGGGAAGCTCACGACCTACCGGATGATGGCCGAGTCGATCACCGACCACGTCTGTGAGAAGCTCGACCACGACGCCGACTGCGACACCGCCGACGTGCCGCTTCCCGGCTCCGAGGACTTCAGCGTCCTGCGCGACTACATGGAGGAGTTCGGGATCCGGTCCCCGATCGGCCGCCGGTCCGCCCAGCGGCTCGGCTCCCGGACCGACGACGTGCTCTCCGGGACCGACCCGAACCCCGTCGTCTGCGAGTGCGAGGGCGTCACCCGCGCGGAGGTCCGGAACGCGATCGACGAGGCGGGCTCGGACCTGAACGCGGTCCGGATCCGAACCCGTGCCTCGATGGGCAACTGCCAGGGCGGCTTCTGTACCCACCGGATCGCGTCGGAGTTGGCACGGGAGTATCCCGGGCCGGTGGTCCGCGACGCGGAGGACGAACTCTATCAGGAGCGCTGGAAGGGCCAGCGACACGCGCTGTGGGGCCGGCAGCTCTCGCAGGCGATGTTGAACCACCTGCTCCACGCCACCACGATGAACCGCGACGGCGACCCGGCGACGACCGACGCCGACGTCGACTTCGGCGCGTTCGATGCGGGCCCCGATCCGGCGACCGAACCCGCCAGCGGATCCGGATCGGACGACTCGCCGGCCGGTGCCACGGCGACGGACGGCGGGCTCGACGCGACCGGGGATCCGGGTGCGACCGCGGGTCCCGACGCGACCGACGGAGGGACCGATGGCGATCGATAGCGAGGTCCTCGTCGTCGGCGGCGGGCTCGCGGGGATAACGGCCGCGATCGCGGCTGCACGCGAGGGGGCGGACGTCCGACTCGTCTCGCACAAGGCGAGCACGCTTCGGCAGGCCTCCGGACTGATCGACGCGCTCGGGTACCTCCCCGCGACCCAGCCGGCGAAGCCGCTACGGGAGGGGCCGCCGACCGCGGGTCGGAACCTCGACCCCGACGAGTGGCCCGACCCCGAGGGGCCGCTCTCCGACCCCTTCGAGGCGATCGATCGGCTCCCGGAGGACCACCCGTACCGGCTCGTCGGCGCGGACGCGCTCCGGGAGGGCCTGGACCTGTTCGACGACCTCGTCGGCGACGCGTACCTGGGCGGGCACACGGACCGGAACGCGCTGGTTCCGACGTTCGGCGGGAGCGTGAAGCCGACGGCACGGTATCCCGAAGCGGCTGCGGCCGCGGTCGCGAGCGACGACCGACCGGCGCTGATCGTGGGGTTCCGCTCGCTCACCGAGTACGACGCGCGGGCGTTCGCGGACCGGTTGCGGGCAGCGGGCGTCCCGTTCGACGTCGCGGGCGTGGAGGTGGAGTTCGCCGAAGCGTTCCGGGCGGACGCCAAGACGACCCGGTTCGCGAAGGCGCTCGACCGCGACGAGGCGATCGACGGGACGCCGGCCCGCGAGGCGCTCGCGAAGGCGGTCGGCCCGCACCTCCACGACGTCGTCGACGACGAGGGCGGCGTCGACCGCGTCGAGCGGGTCGGCTTCCCCGCGTTCCTCGGCGACGACCGCTCGGCGGAGGTCAGATCCGACCTCGCGGACCGGCTCGGCGCGGACGTCTTCGAGGTCCCGATGGGCCCGCCGAGCCTGCCGGGACTGCGGCTCGAGGACCTGCTGTACGACGCGCTCGACGACGCCGGGGTCCGCTTCGAGACGGGGACGCCGGCGGTCGGGTACGAAACCGACGGCGACGGCCGGATCGATCACCTCGTGATGGACCGGAAGGGGTCGAAAGTGCCGTACGGCGCGGAGGCCGTGGTGCTCGCGACCGGCGGGCTGGTCGGGAAGGGGCTCGACTCGGACCGCGGGGGCGTCCGTGAACCGGTCCTCGACCTCCACGTACCCCAGCCGTCGGACCGCTACGAGTGGTTCGTCGACGACGCGTTCGGCGAACAGCCGTACGCGCGGTTCGGGGTACGGCCGGACGACCGGCTCCGCCCGCTCGACGCTGTGGGGGAGATAGCGTACGACAACGTCCGTGTCGCCGGCGGCGTCGTCGGCGGCGCGGACGTGGCACGGGAGAAATCGGCGAGCGGCGTCTCGCTCGCGACCGGCCTCGTGGCCGGTCGGGAGGCTGCACGGGAGGTTCAGCAATGACACGACACACAGGAGACGACGGCGACGAGGCGAGTGGAAGCGACGGTACCGAACGACACGGTGACGCAAGGGACGAACGACACGGTGATACGGCGGACGAACGACACAGTGATACGGCGGACGAACGACACAGTGATACGGCGGACGGAACCCGCTCACGGCCGGGCGTTCCCGACCTCGGCCGCGACGAACGGCCGGCGATATTCGTGCCGGACGACGACGAACCCGAGGCCGAGGCTACCGGAAGCGGGGACGGGGGGGCGAGCGACCCGCGGACCGCGACCGACGGGGGCGTCGAGAGCGCGACCGGCGGTAGCGACTCGACCGACCTCGACCCCGACGCCTACGACCCCATCGACGTGTTCCCCGAGGGTGACCTCGACTTACGCGACGGGGCCGACTCCTGTTACAAGTGTACGTCTTGTGATACGTCGTGTCCGGTCGCGGAGGTCGACGACGAGTTCCCGGGACCGAAGTTCCAGGGGCCCGAGCAGTGGCGGCTCAAGCGAAAGGACGACCACGACATCGACGAGTCGATCACCTCGTGTTCGAACTGCATGCGGTGTGACGACGCGTGTCCCTCCTCGGTACCGCTCTCGCAGATGCACAACGAGGCGCGCGGCCAGTTCGTGGAAGCGCAGATGGAGAAGCTCTCGGTGGAGTACGTCCGCAACCGGATCCTCGCGAACTACCGGACCTCGGCACAGCTGGCGAGCATGGTTCCGCGGCTCTCTTCGTTCGCGATGAACTTCGGGCCCGCCCGCTGGGCGATGGACAAGGTGCTCGGGATCCCCAGAGAACGGGAGTTCCCCGAGTTCGCGACGCAGACGTTCCGCGAGTGGTGGCGCGACCGCGGCGGGGCACAGGTGGAGAACCCGGACAAGCGCGTGGCGTACTTCCACGGCTGTTACTCCAACTACAACACGCCGGAGGTCGGGAAGGCGATGGTGCGGGTCTACGAGCACTTCGGCTACGAGGTGATGGTTCCCCCGCAGAAGTGCTCGGGGACGCCGATGTTCGCGAACGGGATGTTGAAGGACGCGCGCCGCCACGCCGAGACCAACGTCGAGAACCTCGTCGCCGCGATCGGCGACGGCGCGGACGTGATCGCGTCGTGTACCTCCTGTTCGATGTCGCTCCGCCAGGAGTACCCCGAACTGTTCGACATCCACGGGATCGAGGACCTCTCCGAGCACACCTTCGAGGCACTGGAGTACCTGCGGATCCACGAGGACCTGGACGGCGCGCTCGCCGAGAGCGGCGGTCCCGACGACGAACGCGAGTTCGCGTACCACGCGCCGTGTCACGCCCGCAACCAGGGGCTCGCCCGCCAGGCCGTCGAGACGTTCCGCGACGTCGACGGGGTGAAGCTGGAGGACGTCGGCGACTCGTGTTCGGGGATATCGGGCACGTACGGCTGGAAGAGCGAGAAGTACGACAAGTCGATGCAGATCGGCGAGGAGATGTTCGAGCACATGGAGCACGCTGAGGGCGACGTGGGGATGACGGAGTGTCCCACCTGTGCGATGCAGATGGAACACGGCACCGGCTACGAGATCGAGCACCCGCTCCAGTTGCTCGAAGAGACCGTCGTCGCCTGACGGACGTCGTCCGAACCGGTCGTCGAAGGTCCCCCGTCGGCCCTGTCGTCCACCGATTTTCGGTATTGATACCGGGCGACCAACGTTTATGACTCGAAGCGTAGTAGCGCGGATACGGTGACGTTGGGACAGCTCCTCGACCGTTTCGGGGGCACGGATCGATCGATCGTCGTCGTCAACCGGACCGATCCCGAGCCGGTTCGGAACATGCTCGTCGATACGTTCGACGACGCCGTCCACGTGTCCGAGCGGTTCCTCCGAAACGACGGTGGCGAAGCCGCGAACGCGCCGGTCGACGACGTGTTCGTCGATCCGACCGTGCTTCGTGAGAACGACGCGGTTTCGTTCGACGGCGACCGCGCCGACGACGCCGAGAACCTCGTGTTGCTCCTCGACGGCGAGGAGGTCGTCGCCGGCTCGACGCTCGAGGAGCTCGGCGAGACCCTGCTGTTCGTGAACACGGACCTGTACACCACGGGGGCGCGCGGGCTCGACGACCTCCGGTTGCCGCCGGTGATAACCGGGCTCGACGACACGGTCTTCACCCTGCGGGGGTATCCCGAGTCGAACCGACAGAAACTGCTCTTGGTCACCATCTCGCGGTTCATCGAGCGTGCCGCGCTGACGGCCGGCGACGGGACCCTCTACTCGTCGTTCCAGCGGCTCTCCCGGCTCGAGGACGAACTCGGGACGCGTCGCGTCTACGAGCGCGTCGCCGACGGCGGGGTGGACGCGCACCTCTACGGCGTCCCCGACGACCCGCCGGGGGACCTCGAGGCGACGATCCACGCGGGACGAACCACGGACTTCACCGACAGCTGGTTCGTCGTCTTCGAACCGACCGACGGTCCGAAGGTCGTCGACGCGGGGTCCGATCTGGAACGCGGCGCGAACGGCGGCATCGGCCTGCTCGCGGTGGAGACGGAGCCGCGGCTCTGGCGCGGCGTCTGGACGTTCGATCCGGACCGACTGCGGGCCATCCGTCGGTACATCAGGCGGAACCTGTCGACGACGGGCGGTTGACAGACGGACCCGGTCCCTCTCGAACGAACGGTTCGAGGGGAGTGTCCAACCCGTGAGTTCATTACCCCCGGGCGGTGACGGGCGGCCATGTTCGCGGACCGTTCCGACCTGCTCGCCGACGCCGACCCGGTTCGTGGGTACGGTATCGCCGTGACCCCGGGACGGGACGGGCCGCTCGTGTTCGTGGCCGGGTACGGGGAGCCGAACCGGCTGTACGCCCGTGACCACGGGGAGAACGGCCGGAGCGATCGGGACGACGGGGACGGCGGAAGGGAGTATCGCTTCGCCGACACAGCCTGTGGGATCGTCGCCGACGGCGACAGACACGCGATGGGCGTGTGTGCGGCCGACGTCGACGCCGACGGCTGTGAGGAGATCTACGTCCACAACTGCGCCAACAGCGTCGGCGTCGCCGGCGACTCGGACCTCCTCTTGGACCGGCTGGAGGCGGACCGGTACCGCTGGACGGACACGTTCGCGCTCCCCGTCAACGCCGACCGGCTCAACTTCCGCGCGGGCCGGTCGGTCGCCGCGCTCGACCGGTTCGGCACCGGCCGGTACGGCGTCGCCGTCGCCAGCTACGGCGCACCGCTGGCCTTCTACGAACTGGGCGACGACGGCGAGGCATCCGACATGGCAGACGCGGTCGGGCTCGACGTCGAGGACGGCTGTCGCTCGCTGCTTCCCGGCCCGCTCCGATCGCCCGGAACCGACCTGTTCGTCGGCGTCGAACGGGGGGCGAACCGGCTGTTCCGCAACCGGCGGGGTCACTTCGAGCCGGTCGACGGCGGCCCGGCACTCGCGGACCCCGAGGGCGACGCCCGGGGGGTCGCGCTGGTCGACGAGGACGGGACGTTCGCGCTCGCGGTCGGCAACTGGGAGGGTCGGAGCCGGCTGCTCAGGCCCGACGCGTCGGGGGAGTACCGCGACGCCGCCCCGCCGGAACTGTGTGCTGCCGAGAGCGTCCGATCGGTCGTCGCCGCCGACTTCGACAACGACGGGCGACAGGAGCTGTTCTGTAACGGGTTCGGCGAGGCGAGCCGGCTGTTCGAGCGGGTCGATCCGACCGGCGGGAACGCCGACGAGCCCGGGCCGCGCTGGGCCCCCGGCGACGTCGGGACTGCCGCCGAACCGACGGGGTTCGGGACGGGGGCGGTCGCGGCCGACCTCGACGGGGACGGCGTCCTCGAGCTCGTCGTCGTTCACGGCGAGGTGGCCGCCCAGCCGATCTCGGTGTTCGCCGTCCCTGGCGCGGCCGAGAACGGGTGGATCCGCGTCCGTCCGACGACGCCGCAGGGCGCGCCGGCCCGGGGTGCGACCGTGAGGCTCCACGTCGACGGCGGGATCCAACGGCGGGTGATCGACGCCGGCGGCGGCTACCTCTGTCAGACCGAGCCGGTCGCACACTTCGGGCTGGGCGGGGCCGACCCGGAGCGCGTCGTCGTGCGCTGGCCCGACGGCCGCGAGCGGACGATCCGCGACCCGGAACCGAACGTCGAGATCGACGTGGCCCACCCGACCGGAGCCGACGAGTGAGGCGGCTCCGTCGTCCCGCCTCACGACACGCCCGCGATCCCGACCGGCCAGAACTGCCGGGCTTGCCGGGTTCAAGTGTGTACAGCCCGAGGGAGGTCGTATGGTGGACCCGACATCGGACCTCGGCGAGGACGACGATGCGTCCGCGCCGCGGTGTGAGAACTGCGGGGAACCGGCGTTCGGCGTCGGCCGACGGACGGTGACGCGGGTGGAGAACGGGACGGTCGAACGACGCCACTTCTGTGGGGAGGCGTGTCGCGAGGGAGGGAATCGATAGCCGGGAGCGAACAGCGGGTGCGCGGGAGGCTTTTTACTGATGGGGTGGGTACGCTCACGTATGATATCACTCGACGAGGCCGTGACCGCTCGGTTGGAGTCACACGGGGAGCGATTCGAGGTGCTCATCGACCCGGACGCCGCGCTGGCGATGAAACGTGGGGAGTTCGAGGGCGAGTTGGAGGACGTGATCGCCGCCGAGGACGTCTTCGAGAACGCCTCACGTGGCGACCGGCCCGCCGAGGAGGACTTAGAGACCGTCTTCGGGACGACGGATCCCCTGGAGATCATCCCGCAGGTGGTCGACAGAGGAGAGATCCAGATCACTGCCGAGCAGCGCGAGGAGATGCAAGAACGGAAGCACAGAGGGCTCGTCACCACCATCACGCGCAACGCCGTCAACCCACAGATGGACGACTCGCCGCACCCGCCCGAGCGGATCGAGCGCGCGTTGGAGGAGGCGGGTTTCCAGATCGACCCGATGGAACCCGTCGAAAACCAGGTCGACGACGCGCTCGAGGCGCTACGTCCGGTCATCCCGATCCGGTTCGAGGAGGTGACGATGGCGGTTCAACTCCCCCCGGAGTACGCGGGCTCGGGCCAGGCACAGGTCAGGGAGTTCGGCGACCTCGAGCGCGAGGAGTGGCAGAACGACGGCTCGTGGGTCGGCGTGCTCACCTTCCCCGCCGGGTTACAGAACGACCTCTACGAGCTCGTCAACGAAGTGACCTCCGGGGAGGGCGACGCCCGCGTGATCAAGGACAAGGACGAACTGCGGACCCGGTGAGGGAGTCGGTGGCGGCGGCCCCTCGCCGTGGGGCGTCTACTCCAGCAGAACCGTGAACCCCCACCGACCCGACGAGAGCGATTCGGCGTCGGAGGACACGACCGCGACGGTCGTCTCGAACCGGAACTCCCCGACCGGGAGACAGCCGTCCGCCTCGGGGGTCGCGTAGAGGTCGACGACGCGGCTACTCGACGCGCCGGCGTCGACCTCGAACGTCCGGTACTCCTCGGTGACGGCGATACCCTCCGTGAGCCGCCAGCAGTCGGGCTCGGCGGGGTACCAGTCCGCGGGCGGGAGGAGGAGCAGTAGTCCGGAGTCGTCCGTGACGTACTCGAAGTGGACCGCTCGCCCCTCGCCGATCCGGACCCGATCGTCGCCCGTGTTGGTCAGCGTCGTCCGGAGCCGTGGCGGGGACTCGGACGTGGCGGCCTCGCGGACGACGTCGACCGTCGGGTCGATCGGGAGCTCGAGGTCCCCGTCGACGGAGACGACGGTGACCCCGGGACCACCGGTCCCCGGCGGGCGGGTGCCGCCGGAGTCGGTTCCGTTCCCGTCCGGGGGCCCGTCGCCGTCGCCGTCGTCGCGGTTGGACGCGGTGGGTGCGGGGACGGCACAGCCGGCGAGACCGGCGAGGGACGCGGGCCCACAGACGCCCCACAGATAGCCTCGTCTCGTAGGTGACATACGACACACAGGTTTCGAGAGCAAATACGTTGTTCGGGCGGTCGACGACTGCTTCCGGCCTCGCCGATCTCTACCGCATCCGGGAGGTTGATGGGCCGCCACCGCGCCGGATCGGTCATGCATCAGCGAGCCTCGGAGTTCGCGGAGCGCGCACACGATCGGTACGGCGTCGACGTCGAGGTCTTGGAGTTCGACGCGAGCACGAAGACCGCGGCCGCCGCCGCGGAGGCGGTCGGCTGTGAGACGGCGGCGATCGCCTCGACCATCGTCGTCGAGCTGTCCGACAGCGACCGTGATAGCGACGCCGGGGCGCGACGCGTCTCCGGCAATCGGGCTTCGCCGGACGACCTCGTCGCCGCGATCACGAGCGGGGCGAACCGGCTCGATTTGGACGCCGTCGCCGAGCACTTCGGCGCGTCGTCGGCCGTCATGGGCGATCCCGAACGGATCCGCGAGGTGATCGGCTGGAGCATCGGCGGCGTCCCGCCGATCTGTCACGACGAGACGGTTCCGACGGTGATGGACCCGGCGCTCGAGGCGTTCGAGACGGTGTACGGCGCCGCGGGAACGCCGAGCGCGGTGTTCCCGATCGCGCCCGACCGCCTGGCCGACCTGGCGGACGCGACGGTCGTTGACCTGACCGAACCCTGACGGGAGCGTCCCCATCGATCCTGTCGTTTATCGCAGTAGCACGTCGATGGGTAGCATGGCACGAGACCTGCCACCGATGGATCCGGAGCTGTCGGCCACCCTCGAGGAGATCCCCGACGAGTTCCTCCTCGCGAACGTCGTCGACTTCGACGACCTGCCCGCCACGCGCGAGCGAATGACGGAGTTGCTGGAGACGATGCTCGCCGAGATGCCCGATCGTCCCGACGTGGAGTCCGAGGACCTAACGGTTCCCGGGCCGACCGCGGAGCGGGACCTCCCGCTCCGGATCTATCGTCCGGTCGACGCCGGGACCGATACCGACGACCCCCTTCCGTGTCTCTACTGGATCCACGGCGGCGGCATGGTACTGGGAGACCTCGACCAGGACGACCCCACGTGTGAACGGCTCGCCGACGAGGTCGGTTGCGTCGTGGTCTCGGTCGACTACCGACTCGCACCCGAACACCCCTATCCAGCCCCGGTCGACGACTGCTTCGCCGGGCTGGAGTGGGTCACGGCGAACGCCGCGGACCTCGGGGTGGACCCCTCCCGGGTCGCGATCGGCGGGCAGAGCGCCGGCGGGGGGCTGTCGGCGGCTGTGGCGCTCCGCGCGCGAGACGGGGACGGACCCGAGCTGTGTCACCAGCACCTGATCTACCCGATGTTGGACGACCGGAACGACACCGAGTCGAGCCGACAGGTCACCGACGTCGGGATCTGGGACCGCGGGATGAACCTCCGCGCCTGGGAGGCGTATCTCGGCGAGTTGAGCGGCGCGGACGACCTCCCGCCGTACGCCGCGCCCGGGCGGGTCGACGACCTCTCGGGACTGCCGCCGACGTACCTCGACATCGGGACCCACGACGTCTTCCGGGACGAGACGCGCGCGTACGCCGAGCGACTGCTCGGCAACGGCGTCGAAACGGAGTTCCACCTCTGGCCCGGCGCATACCACGCCTACGAGACGTTCGCCCCCGAGGCCCGACTCTCCAGAGAGACGTGGGAGGCGCGCGCGAACGCCCTCGATCGAGCGTTCGACGCGGAGTGACGAGCGTTCCCGTCGGCCGTTGTTAACTCGACGGCCCGTATCCGAACCAAATTATTAAACACGGCTTGTGAAATAATAAGATATTTGTATTAACCGCTCCGATCGGTGAGTATGGACGACACACGCAGGTCCGTGTTACGGCGAAGCGCCGGCCTCCTCGGCGTCGGCACCGTCGGATCCCTCGCCGGCTGTGCCGGTGTGGACGGCGGAGCGGGCACCGACGACGGAGCGGGTGGGAGTGGAGGGGCCGAGGGGCTCGACTCCGGCTACGCGATGTTCTTCCCCCTCTACGACTGGGCGAGCCGGATCGCCGGCGACCACGCGACGTTCACGAACCCGGTGGACGTGGGACAACTGGGACACGGGTGGGAGCCGAGCGGGAACCTCACTGCGGAGGTCGCCTCCAGCGACGCGTTCGTGTACTTCGACAGCCCGGAGTTCACCTGGGCGCAGGACCTCGCGTCGACGCTGGAGTCGGACTACGATGACGTGGCCGTCATCGACGGACTGGGCGGGCTCGACGAGGCGTTGCTCGCGTGGGACCACGGCCAGGAGTCGCACGAGGAGGAAGGACACGACGACGGAGACGACCACGACGAGGAAGAACACGACGACGAGGAAGAACACGACCACGGGGACGAGATCGACCCGCACGTCTGGCTCGATCCGGTCCTCGCGAGGGAGGTAGTCGACACGATCGCGAGCGGGCTAGGCGACGTCGACCCGGACAACGCCGACGACTACGCGGAAAACGCCGAGGCGTACAAGTCGGAGCTCGACGAGGTCGACGAGGCGTTCTCCACGCTGGTCGACGACGCCGATCGGGACGTCGTCGTGCTCGCCGGTCACGACTCCTTCCAGTACCTCTCGGAGCGCTACGGCATCGAGATCCACTCGCCCGTCGGCGTATCGCCGCAGAACGAGCCGAGCGGGAGCGACATCTCCGACACGATCGAGGTCGTCGACGGGAACGGGATCGACGTGGTGTTGTACGACCGCTTCGAGTCGTCGAACCTCGCGGAGACGATCGTCGAGAACAGCGACGCGAGCGAGACGATGGCGGTGACGCCCGTCGGGGGGTCGACCCGGGAGTGGAACGAGGCGGGCTACGGCTACCGTGAACAGATGCTCGAGGTCAACGTCCCCGCCTTCGGACGCGCGCTCGGCGTCGAGTGACGTCCATCGAGCAGTTCGCCGGAGCGAATGGAAGAGCTAAACCTTCGGGGGACCGATCGTCGCCACAGGACGTGGATCCAGTCATCGAACTCGAGGACGTGACGTTCGCGTACGGTGACACCGTCGCCGTGAGAGACGTCTCGATCACCGTCGAGGCGGGCGACTTCCTCGGACTCGTCGGCCCGAACGGCTCCGGGAAGACCACCCTCCTCCACCTCATGTTGGGGCTTCACACCCCCGACGAGGGGACCGTGAGGCTGTTCGACCGGCCGATAGCGGCGGTCGACGACGGGAGCCGGATCGGATACGTCTCCCAGCAGGCGACGAACCGCGGCGGGGCGATGCCGGTCACCGTCCGCGAGTGCGTCACGATGGGGCGGTTCGCCCACGTCGGACACGGCCGGCTCGGGGAGGCCGACCGGACGGCGGTCGAGAACGCGATGGAGACGGTCGGCATCGTGGACCTCGCGGACCGGCTGATGAACGAGCTCTCGGGCGGCCAGCGCCAGCGCGCGTACATCGCCCGGGCGCTCGCGAGCGAGGCGGACCTGCTCGCGCTCGACGAGCCGACCGTCGGCGTCGACGCCGAGTCCCGGGACGCCTTCTACGCGCTCTTGGACCGGCTCAACGACGACGGGATCACGATCGTGTTGATCGAACACGACATCGGCGTCGTCACCGACCGCGCCGACCACGTCGCGTGTATCAACACCGAGCTGTACCACCACGGGGACACCGAGTCGTTCGTCGAGAGCGACGCCCTGGCGGACGCCTACGGCGCGACCGGACAGGTCGTCCACCACCACCACCCATGAGCGGGGAGGAACCGACCACGGCGACCGGGGACGCGACGGGGACGACGGGCGGCCGCCGTCGGACCGTCGAGCTCGCGGGTGTGGCCGTCACGGCCCTCCTCGCCGCCGTGATGATCGGGTTCGTGGTCGTCTACTGGGCACAGGACCTGCCGGTCGCGAGCGACCTCTACGCCGGGTTCCGTTCGGTCGGGCGCGGGATGGACGCCGCGTTCGGGACCAACGTGTTCAGACACCCGTTCATGTGGCAGTCGATGGCGACCGGCGTGCTGATCGGCGTCGTCGCCCCGCTCGTCGGGACCTTCTTAGTCCACCGCGAGATGGCGCTGATCGGCGAGACGCTCGCACACACGGCGTTCGCGGGGGTCGCGCTCGGCTTCCTCGTGAACGCGGTCACCGGGTGGGACGGCCCGCTGCTCCTCGTCGCGTTGGTCGTCGGGATCGTCGGCGCGCTCGGCGTCCAGTGGCTCACGGAGCGGACCGACGCCTACGGCGACGTACCCATCGCGATCATGCTCTCCGGGAGTTTCGCGATCGGGACGCTGATCGTCAGTTACGGACGCGGGCTCACCGGAATCGCCATCGAAGGCTACCTCTTCGGTAGCCTCGGCGTGGTGACCGTCGAGGGCGCGCGGCTGATGGCCGGGCTCTCCGTCGTCGTCGTCTCTGCGGTCGCGGTCACGTACAAACAGCTCCTCTTCATCACCTTCGACGAGCAGGCCGCGCGGGTCGCCCGGTTGAACGTGACGGGATACAACACGCTGCTCGTGGTGTTGACCGCCGTGGTCGTCGTCGGCGCGATGCAGGTGCTCGGCGTCATCCTCGTGGCGGCGATGCTCGTCGTTCCCGTCGCCGCAGCCTCGCAGGTCGCCCGGAGCTTCCGGGAGACGACGTACCTGTCGGTGATATTCGGCCAGCTGTCGGTGATCGGCGGGTTCGCGGTCGCGATCGGCGGGGAACTGCCCTCCGGCGGGTCGATCGTGGTCGTCGCGATCGCGATCTACCTCCTCGCTGTCGCCGTCTCCGGCTTCTCCGTTCGGGCGATCACCACTCACGGGTGAACGACGCCCGCGGGCGCGACCCTCGCGGAAACGACGTTCGAGGGCTCGACGCCCGAGGGAACGACGTCCACGGACGAAGGGCGATTCTCTCCTCGTTCGTGCGCGCGACGAGCACGGTTTCCACAGACCCTTATGTCCCGACCGCGAGTGGTCGGTATGGGAGACACCGAAACCTACACCGTCACCGGCCCCGACGGCGAGGAGGAGTCGTTCGAACTGCCCGCCGGCCTCGTCGACGTGCTGAGCGAACAGGGCGAGCCGTCGACGCGGGTCGTCACGGACGTGATCGTTCAGGCGATGGCCCAGCAGGCACACGTCATCGCCCACCACAGCGAGGGCGGCGTCCCCGACGACATCGCCGAGATGAACGAGACCGCGGAGGAGCTCTTCGAGGAGCGGTTCGGCCAGTCGCTCCAGGACGCGCTCGGGCACTCGCACTAGTCGGCTCGGGCGCTCGCGCGGAGCCGTTCGGACGCGAGACACGGTCGTTCGACGCCGGGGCAAACCGCTTAAACCGACTCGAGACGTAGTATCGACCATGAGTGACACGACGGGTTCACCGGTGTTGATCTTCGACGGTGACTGCCCGTACTGCTCGATCGCGGCGGTCGCGCTCCGTCGACTCGACGACGTCGAGGCGGTGCCGTGGGAGGCGGACCCCGTCGGTCCGTTCCTCGACGCGCAGTTCGGCGCACGGCCGTTCGCGATGGTGCTCGTCGACCCCGGCGAACGGCGCGTGTACGCGGGACGGTCCGATGCCGAGGAGCTCGCCGAGCGAGCTGGAACGCCCGGGATCGTCGGGGGGCTCGTCCGCGACAACTACGACCGGATCGCCGGCGCCGTCGGTGTCCTGTCCGGCCGCGACCGCGACCCCGCCGACTTCCACGACGCCTACGACCTCACCGAGGAGGCTGTCGAACTGGTCGGGACGTTACGACCGGCGGCGAGCGAACCGCCGGAGCCGACGGCGTGAGCCGTGTCGGGGACCGACGGGTCGACGGCAGGTGATCCGGGGGCTGGCGTGGGGGGTGGCACCTACACGCTCCTCGTCGAACTCCCGACGGCGACCACGCTGTCCGTCGGCGCGCTCGGAGAGCATCTGTTCCCCGCCGGCGCGTACGCCTACACGGGGAGCGCACTCGGTCCCGGCGGGTTCTCGCGGGTCCGTCGTCACCGGCGGACTGCGCACAGCGACCACGACGTGCGCCACTGGCACGTCGACTACCTGCTCGGCGAGACGACTGCCCGGATCGACCGCGTCGTCCACGCGCCCGGCGTCGACGCGGAGTGTGCAGTGGCCCGGCGGCTCCCGGCGGGACCGGTCGACGGGTTCGGCGCGTCAGACTGCGGCTGTTCGAGCCACCTCTCGACGGCCGGAACTCTCGACGGGTTGATCGAACGCGTGGTCCGCGCGTACGACGCCGAGGCGACGGCCGTTACCGTCGATCCCGAGGGCTGAGACACCGCTTGACATCCTCCCCGCGCTAAAGCGCGAGGCTTTCTCCTCGATTCTCCGTAAGTCGGTCGCCGTCGGGACGGTCCAGTCCCCTCCCCTAGCTTGGGCCGTCGGTGAGCGCCTCCTCGCGGAGTTCCGCCCCGCGCTCGGAGGAGACGGTGAGGTCGGGGACGTGGGTGGGCTCGCGGTCGTCGTCGATCGCGACGAAGACCATGTACGACTCCGTCGTGAGCTCTTGCGTACCCCGACGGGGGTCCTCACGGAACACGCGCGTCCGGACGTCGATGCTCGTTCGGCCGGCACCGTACACGTAGCCTTTGACGAGTGCGGTGTCGCCGACCGGGATCGGGCGACGGAAGTTCACCTCGTCCATGTGGGCGGTGACGGCGGTCTCGCCGGAGAACCGCATCGCGCACATCGCGCCGACTTCGTCCATCCACTTGAGGACGTTCCCGCCGTGGGCCGTTTCGAGGTTGTTCGCGTGGTTGGGCTGGACCATCCAGCGGTTCTCGAGGTACGTGTCCATCAGGTCGGGCATGTACTCGCCATCGCGGTGCTGTGTGAAACGTCCGGCGGTCGGCCCGTCGACACAGTCGAGGGTCCGCGCGGGGTCACGCGGATCGGTGTACCCGACTCGCGATCACGGACCCTCGCGCTCCCCGTCGCCGAACCGGATCGAGTCCGGGGGCCGTCCCGCCTCGTCTATGACCTCGCCGGAGACGACGATCGGACACTCCACGCGGACGGCGAGCGCCAGCGCGTCCGAGGGCCGAGCGTCGAAGACGAACCGCTCCGGCTCGCCGGACTCGTACCGCTCGGCGTCCACCTTCGCGTAGAACGTCCCGTCGGTGAGGTCGTCGATGCGTACCCGGTCTATCGCGCCGCCGAACTCGGTGAGGATCTCGACGAGGAGGTCGTGGGTCAGCGGCCGGTCGAAGGGCTCCCCCTCGAGGACGGTCCCGATAGACCGCGCCTGGTCGCCGCTGACGAAGATGGGGACGTACTCCTCGCGGACGCTCAGTATCACCGCCGGGACGTCGCCGCCGGGTGCCGAGCCGGCTCCGACTCCGACCACCTCGGCTTCGTGTTCCATACCGATAGATGGACGTACCCGCATGAATAGCTGTCCCCGAGCCGGCAGTTCTCAGGCAGCGTATCCGCTCCGCCGGTACCAGTAGAGCCAGCCGATCGAGAACACGAGCGCGGCGCCGAGGAAGAAGACGACGCCGGGCTCAGAGAGCGCCGCCGCGAGGTCGGCGAGGAGCTCCTCGCCGACGGCCTCCACCGCGTCGACGAACCCTTCGTCCGCCTCCGCGTCCACCTCCGGTTCCGTCGTGGACTCGTCCTGGTCCTCGGTGGCGATGCCGACGTCGCTGCCGTCACCGCCGCCACCGTTGCTCCCGGCGTCGTCGCCGCCCGCGGCTCCACCGGTCGCAGTGGCGTTCGGAGTCGCCGTCGCTGCGAGGCGGTGGACGGCGACCGCGGCGACCGCGAGGAGCGCGTAGCCGCCGAGCAGCCGCGTCAGGGCCGATTTGATCCCTGACGACTGTTCCTCGTCGCCCGCGAACAACACGAGCGGCTCGTCGGCGGGCGCGTACACGTTCATCTCGCGACCCTTCTCCGAGTAGGTCGTGTCGATGACGTCGACGACGTCCGCGTCGGAGAGGTTCGAGAGGTGGTACTGGACGTTCTGGAGGGACGTGTCGAGTTCGTCGGCGAGTTCGGAGGTCGTCGCCGGCCTCTCGTGAAGCTCCGAGAGGACGTTTCGGGCGGTCTCGGAGCCGAGCGCCGAGAGTAGCTCGTCGGCTTCCTCGTCGTCGACGCCGACGACGCGCGGTTCCCGGTCGTCGGGCACTGGGTCCGGCAGGGAGGGCAACAGCCGCGACATACGCGGGTATGCGCGGGGTGTGAATACAAATCTGTTGGGACCGGTCGGCCGATCCGACGCGTCGAAGGGGGGTCGTGACCGCTCGATACCGACTCACATGCCCTAAACGCCGGGACGCAGTACGTCGGGGTGATGACAGAGACGCCCGAGGGACCCGCCGACGCCGCGTCGGCCCCCTCCGAGAGCGCCACCGGTACCCCCGGCGACCGCGAGTCCGGGTCGGTGACGGTCGTCGGCACCGCACACGTCTCGGAGCGCTCCGTCGAGGAGGTCGAGGAGGCGATCGCACGCGAGCGGCCCGACGTCGTCGCGGTCGAACTCGACGAGGGGCGCTACCGACAGCTGCAGGGGGAGACCCCCGACGACCTCGACGCGAGCGACCTGCTTACGGGGAACACGGTCTTCCAGTTCCTCGCCTACTGGATGCTCTCGTACGTCCAGACACAGCTCGGCGAGCGGTTCGACATCGAGCCGGGCGCGGACATGAAAGCCGCCGTCGACGTGGCCGAGCGCCTCGGTATCGACGTCGCCCTGGTCGACCGCGACATCCAGACCACGATCCAGCGGTTCTGGGCGCGGATGACCCTCGTCGAGAAGCTCCGGATGGTCGGCGGGCTCGCGTTCGGGGTCACGGACTCCCGTGTCGTCGGGGTCGTCGCCGGGATCCTGATCGGGGTGATCGCCGGGCCCGCGATCGGCCTCTTCGGCGGATCCTTCGGCGTCACCGAGCCGGTCCTGACGGGCGTGACTGCGGGGATGCTGTCGGCGGTCCTGGTCGCGCTCCTCGTCGACCAGCTCGGGAAGGCCGCCCTCTCGCCGGACGCCCGGCTGTACGCCGCAATCACGGTCGGGCCGCTCGCGGGGGTCGCGGTGGCGGTCTCGGGCGTCGCCGACGGACTCGTGACGACCTATCTCGGCGGGCTCACGGTCCGCGCGATCGGCAGCCTCGGGCTCGGGCTCGCGCTCGGACTGTCGGTCGGCGTCTTCGGCGCGACCCTCCTCGGCCTGTTCGGACGGTTAGGGACGGGAGACGACGCCGAGTACGGCGGGATCGACGACATCGACGTCGAGGAGCTCACGGACACTGACGTGGTGACGATGATGATGGAGGAGTTCCGACAGTTCTCGCCGGGCGGCGCCGAGGCGCTCATCGACGAGCGCGACGCCTTCATCGCCCACCGGCTCGTCGCCCTCCGGGAGGCCGGTCGCGACGTGGTGGCCGTCGTCGGCGCGGGCCACAGGGAGGGGATAGAAGGCTACCTCGCGGCGCCCGAAACGCTGCCGCCGATGGCGGACCTCGTCGGCGAGGAGTCCGGACGGGGGCTCCCCTGGAAGAAGGCGGTCGGCTACGCGATCACGGTCGGGTTCGTCGGCTTCTTCCTCCTGCTCGCGATGGCCGGCGTCCGCAACGGCTTTTTGCTCCGGCTGTTCGGCGCGTGGTTCCTTATCAACGCCGCCTTCGCGTTCGGGTTCGCGAAGCTCGCCGGCGCGCGATGGTCCTCCGCCGGCGTCGGCGGCGCGGTCGCGTGGATGACGTCGATCAACCCACTGCTCGCGCCCGGCTGGTTCACCGGTTACGTCGAGTTGCGCCACCTGACGGTGAACGTCGGCGACATCGGCACGCTCAACGAGCTGTTGGCCGACGAGACGCGCCCGCCCGGAGAGCTCGTCAGGGCGATGCTCGACGTTCCGCTGTTCAAGCTCATCGTGGTGGTCGCGATGACGAACGTCGGTAGCATCGTCGCGAGCTTCCTCTTCGCCGTCTACGTCCTGCCCGCGATGTTCGGCGACATCGGCGGCGTCGAGGAGGTCTCACGGCTGATGATCCGGGGCGCGCGAAACAGCGCCGAGCTACTCCGCGGGCTAGTGGCTCCCTGACGCGTACACATACACATGGCAACGAACTTCACCGGTCGCCGGATCGGCGGCCTCTACTTCAGCGGCACCGAACTCAGAGACCTCCTCGTCGCGTGGCTCGCGCTCGGCGTGGCGTTCACGCTGTTCTTCGCCGGCGGGTCCGCCGGCATCGATCGGATCGTCGCTGCCGGCGTGGTGTTGCCGCTCCTCGTCGGCCTCCTGACGGCGGGCGTCGCGTTCCTCCTCCACGAGATCGCCCACAAGGTCGTCGCCGTCCGCTACGACCAGGTGGCGGAGTTCCGCGCGGACAACGGGATGTTGTTTCTCGCGGTGGCGAGCGCCCTACTCGGGTTCATCTTCGCCGCGCCGGGGGCGGTCCACCACCGCGGACGGCTCACCCCGAGCGAACACGGCCGGATCGCGCTCGCGGGCCCCGTCGTCAACCTGCTTCTCATGGTCGCCTTCGTGCCAGTGTTGTACGCCGGTATCCTCTTCGGCAGCGAGGTCCTTGCGCTGATCGGCGAGCGAGGGGTCGCGATCAACGTCTTCCTCGCAGCGTTCAACCTGGTCCCGTACGGGCCGCTCGACGGGAAGACGGTGATGAACTGGAGCCGGGGCGTCTGGGCGGCCTCGTTCGTCCCGTCGGTCCTCCTCGCGGTGCTTCTCGTGTTCGTGCTCGGCCTCGGCTTCGGCGGGCCGTTCTGAGGGGGACGGGGGTTCCCCCGCTTCGCGGAGGCAAACGGTGTCCTTTTGCTCCGGCGCGCCACGTCACGGGTATGAACGAGGACGGTGACGCCGACGAAGGCCACGACGGCGACGAAGGCCACGACGGCGACGAACTCACGTACGCCGACGCGGGCGTCGACATCGAGGCGAGCGAGGCGGCGACCGCCGCGCTGATCGGGATGGTCGGCGAGGGGGAGGGCGACTACGCCGGCTTGCTCGACATCGGCGACCGCTACCTCGCGCTGGCGACCGACGGCGTCGGGACGAAGCTACTCGTCGCGGAGGCGCTCTCCGACTACTCGACGGTCGGGATCGACTGCATCGCGATGAACGTGAACGACCTCGTCGCCGCCGGCGTCCGTCCGGTTGCGTTCGTCGACTACCTCGCGGTCGACGAGCCGAACGAGACGTTCGCGGAGCAGGTCGGCGAGGGGCTCGCCGTGGGCGCGGAGCGGGCCGACATCGAACTCGTCGGCGGCGAGACCGCGGTGATGCCCGAGGTGGTCCGTGGGCTCGACCTCGCGGGGACCTGTGCCGGGCTCGCGGTGAAGGACGCGGTCTTCGACGGGCGGGCCGAGCCGGGCGACGCGCTCGTCGGCTGGGCGTCCTCGGGGATCCACTCCAACGGGCTGACGCTCGCGCGCGAGGCGGTCACCCGCGAGCACGCGTACGACGACCCCTGTCCCTTCGAGGGGTACGAGGTACTCGGCGAGGCGCTCTTGGAGCCCACCCGGATCTACACCGACCTCCTCGACCCGATGCGCGACCACGGGGTCCGGGGCGCAGCCCACGTCACCGGCGGCGGCTGGACGAACCTGACCCGCCTGGGCGCACACCGCTACGTCGTCGAGGACCCCTTCGACGTCCAGCCAGTCTTCGAGTTCGTCCGATCCGAGGGGAACGTCCCCGACGAGGAGATGTACCGAACGTTCAACATGGGGACCGGGTTCGTCGCCGTGCTCGAATCCGACGCCGCAGAGTCGCTGGCTGTGGCGACCGACGGGCGCGTGGTCGGGCGGGTGGCGGAGGGCGACGGCGAGGACGGGTCCGTCTCGATCCGCGGGCTGGAGCTGTAAGGGCGTTCGGCCCCTCAGCGGGTCTGTACAGTTACGCCGGCGGTCGTGATCGCCTGTCAGTCGGCGTCGCTGTCGTCCTCGTCGCCTCCACCCCGCGCAGTCTCGACGCGGGCTGCCGCCGACTCCAGCGCCTCCGCGAGCGTTCGCGCCTGCGCCGGGGAGAGTTCGATCTCGTCGGCGTGTGCCGGGAGGTCGTCGATCGCCGTGTCGTCGAGTTCGACTTGGAGGTCCACGTGCTCGGGGTCCTCCCGCAGTGCGGTGACGTTCACGACGCCGGGAGCGTCCGCCGCGAAGTCGTGTCCCCTCGAGCGCGCGTCGACGAAGTCGAGGGTCGTGTACGCGTTCACGCGGAGCAGTCGCCTGCTCATGTCGTCCCCCTCGTGGTCGGGTCCCGCATGTCAGTCGTCCGCCGGCGTGGGCGGGGCGTCCTCGAGCGCGTCGTCCTCGGCGTAGGGGTACCAGGTTCGTTTCGTGTTGTGCATCATCGGGTCCTCGTAGTCGGTCTCTTCGGGCTCGACGAGCGCGTCGAGTTCCTCGTCGTCGTGGCGCGCGACGAACGCGCGGAACGACTCACCCGCCTCGCGCTCGTCGGCGAAGTTCTCGAGCAGGTTGGCGATCGCACCGGGGACCTCGTCGACGGGCACGCGCTGGGTGACCCAGCGGGCGAACCCGGGATCCTCACCGAGCCCGCCGCCGAGCCCCACGTCGAGCGCCTCCACCGGCTCGCCGTCCTTCCGGGTCTTCATCCCGCGCAGGCTCACGTCCGCGATCTGCGGCTGCGCACAGGAGGCGGTACACCCCGAGAGGTGGACGTGGAACTCCTCGACGTCCTCGGGGAGTTCGGCGTTCGCCTTGAGCCAGCGGGCGAACCGGACCTGCCGGTTCTTCGTCTCGACGATGGAGAGCGAGCAGAACTCGGTGCCGGTACACGCGACCGAGCCGCGCATGAACGGCGAGGGCGACGGCGAGTAGTGCTCGAGCATCGGCTCGTCGAGGAACTCACCGAGGGCGTCGTCGGGAACGTCGGTGACGATGACGTTCTGCCGCTGGGAGAGCCGCACCTCCCCGGAGCCGTACGCCTCGGCGAGATCGGCGAGGTCGAGGACGTCGGCAGCGCCCATTCGGCCGACGAGCACGTTCAGGCCGACGAAGTTGGCCCCGTCCTTCTGGTCGTGGACGCCGACGAGGTCGTTGCGCTCGCCCTCCCCCGCGTTGTAGGTGTACTCCTCGCGGACGTCGCGGCCGGCGGTCTCGAGTTCGAAGTCGACGTACTCCGCCTGGAGCGTCTCGCGGACCCGCTCGGGACCCCACTCGTCGACGAGGAACTTGATCCGGGCGTTGTAGCGGTCCTCGCGGTCGCCGTTGTCGCGGAAGAGCGCGGAGAGCCCTCCGGCGACGTCGGGCACCCGTTCGGGTGGGACCCAGACGTCAATGTCGCGGGCGAACCGCGGCTCGTTGCGGGCGAGCCCGCCGCCGACGCGGACGTTGAAGCCGACGGAATCCCCCGCCTCGTCGCCGTCATCGTCGATCTCCTTGTAGGCGGGCTCGAACGCGAGGTCGTTGATGTCGCCCTGTCCGGAGCCGTCCGCGGAGCCGGTCACCGACACCTTCCACTTGCGCGGGAGGTTCGCGTGGTCGTCGTTCCCCGTGAACGTCTCGTTGAGCTCGCGGATGACGGGCCAGGCGTCGATCACTTCTTGCCCGTCCTTGCCCGCGACGGGGTTCCCGACGATGTTCCGCCAGGAGTCCCCGCAGGCCTGCTGGGTCGAGAGCCCGTTCTCCTCGAGCTTCTCGAAGATGGCCGGCACGTCCGACAGCTCGATCCAGTGGAGCTGAATCGACTGGCGGGTGGTGAAGTCGGCGTAGGCGTCGCCGAAGATCGGGTTCGTCCCCGGCCCGCGGGCGTACTCGTCGGCGATCTCGCCGACCACCCGGAGCTGACCCGGCTCGAGCACGCCGTTCGGGGTACCGATCCGCATCATGAAGTACCCCTCCTGCCCGTTCCGCTGGTGGTACAACCCCCACCACTTGAAGCGCTCGAACCACGCGTCCCGCTCGTCGTCGGGGATCGAGTCGAACCCCGCCTCGGCGAACTCGAAGAGGTGGTCCCGGATCTCGTTCCCGTAGACCTCGGACTTCCAGTTTTCGACGTCCGTTGGCATCGTATCCCGACGGAGGCCCCCCGGCCACATAGGGGACCCCGTGGAGTCAACGTTGCCCGGTGCCCCCTCGAAGCGGTGAATTCTGCCGAGTTATTCACGGCGTTCCCGACGAATGTGGGACCGGTCGAATTCGACGAACTCGCCGGCCCGAACCCGGCCGACCGGGATCCACCCCGTGATCCCGGTCTCCCCGCATTCGATACACCGCCCGTACACCCTGACCTCCACTCGCGACCCGTCGACGCCGACCGCCTGGAAGGTCTCGACGACGAGGTCGGCCAGGTCACAGCCGCAGAAACCGGGCGCGTCGAGCCGCCAGAGCTCGCTCACGCGGACCTCGCGGTGGTCGTCGACCGATATCCATGCGCCGTCATCGAGCACGCGCAGGCGGGTCGTCACACCCGTCGTTGGACCGGCGCGACCCAGTGGATGTCGGTGCTCGCAAGCCGGGTCGACGTCGGGGACGCCCCGTACCGGAACGATCGCCCGACGTGACCCGATCGGTCGGCGAGCGTACGTCACGGATACCGGACGTCGGTTCCGGTACCCGGGAGTAGTGGTTCGATTTACTCGTGTGGCGTCCCTTATGATCGGCGCGACGGTAGGACGGGTCGATGACCGAGACGACACCCGAAGCCGCGATCGACCGTCACAGCGGCGGCGACGAGGATCGACCGCATCGCCAGCACGCGTCCGCCGACGTCGCGCCCGAACTGTTCGAGTCGGATCGGAACGACGGATCGGCTCGGAGCCACGAACGAACCCGGAGTCACCCATGACTGGGACGGGCGAGTCACGGTCGGTGATCGCCGAGAACGAACGGGAGAACGGGTCGACGGCCGAGGGAACCGCCAACGAGGACGAAGGGACGGACACCACGCCGAGTGAGGCCGCGACGGAGGAGAGCGACCACCTCGCTGACCTGAAGGACGGCGCCGGCTGTACGGAGATCTGGGAACACCTCTCGGAGAACCGCGAGGAGTGACGCCACGGCGACCGAAACGGGAGGCCCGATGACGCCCGAAACGCCGTCTACGACAGGTGGGCGGCGATGTCGGCCTCGGTGATGATCCCGACCGTCTCCCCGCCGTCGGTGACCATCACTGCCTTGTAGTGGTCAAGCAGGTTGCGGATCTCGTCGACGGTCGCGGTCGGCGCGACCGTGGGGAACGACTCGCTCATTACCTCGCTGACCGGGTGGTCCCCGACGTTCTCGCCCGCGTGGACCACGTCTCCCTGGCTGATCGAGCCGACGGGGACGCCGTTCTGGAGGACCGGGAGCTGGGAGTACGCCTCCCGCTCCATCAGCTCGACCGCGTCGCTCACGGCGTCGTCCGGGGCGACGCTGATCACGGTCTCGTTCATCAGGTCGGTCGCACGCACGACCTCCCCTTCGGCCTCCTGGAGGGCGTTCACGATCCGCCGTAGCGTCGAGAGTCGCGGGTCGACGTCGCCCCCCTCGATACGGGCGATGAGCGGCTGTGAGACGCCTGCGGCGTCCGCGAGGGTGCTCTGCGTCAACTCGAGCGACGTCCGTCGTTCGCGCAGGTCCTGTGGCGTCGGAAGCTCCATACGGCTAATAACCTCTGGTTATTAGAAAAGCTTTCGCCGGGCGGGTCGGTCAGCGGGCGTCGCCGTCCGCCTCCTCGTCCTCGTCGGCCTCGGTCTCGATCACCTCGATGACTTCGAGCGGGACGTCCCGAAGCGCGCTGCCGACCTCGCTTTTCGCGATCCGTTCCGCGTGCTCCTCGCTGTCGGCGTTGAAGACGTCGATCTCCAAGAGGAGCCCGACGAGCGCCGTGTTCGCGGCCAGGAAGGCCGCGTCGAACGGCTCCCCGCAGGCGGGACAGCCGGTGACGCCGGGTTCGACCTCGACGTACTGTTTGTCCGTCTCGTTGAGTCGCTTTCCGGCCTCGCTGACCGCGACGCCGATGGCGTCGTCGGTCTCCTCGACGTCACGAACCAACCAGGCAGCTTCCATCGCGACCGCGTAATTGCTCATACGCGTTTCAGGGGCTGGAGGGTTTCGTCTCTTGTGGTTCGTCCGTGCTCGTCCGCCCGGGCGGGCGAAGGTGCGTCGGAGGCCGATCGCGAACCGCGTCGGTCGCCGGCCGCGTCGTCGTCGTTGAGCTACAGTTGGTCGACGATCGCCGCGGTGACCGCCTCCGTCGTCGCGTCCCCGCCGAGGTCGCCGGTGCGGGGGCCGTCGGACAGCACCGACTCGACCGCGGTCCGGACCCGGCCGCCCTCCTCGGCGTAGCCGAGGTACTCGAGGAGCATGGCCGCGGACAGGACCGCAGCCGTCGGGTTCGCGATCCCCTCGCCGGCGATGTCGGGCGCGGTGCCGTGGACCGGCTCGAACAGGGCGTTGTCGTGGCCGACGTTCGCGGAGGGAAGCAGGCCGAGCCCGCCGACGAGCCCGGCGGCCAGATCGGAGAGCACGTCGCCCGCGAGGTTCGGACAAACGACCACGCCGTACCCGCTCGGGTCGAGCGGGAGCTTCGTCGCGAACGCGTCCATCAGCTCCTCATCGGCGTCGACGCCGCGTTCCTCGGCGACGTCGAGTACTTCCCGTCGAAAGCGTCCGTCCGTCTCGCGCATCACGTTCGACTTGTGCGCCACCGTGAACCCGTCGCGGTGGTCCGGTCCGCGGCCGTCCGCGACGAACTCGCAGGCGAACTCGGCGAGCTCGCGCGATGCCGAGGAGGTGACGACGCGCGTCAGCGTGGAGAGGTCCTCGGAGAGCCGGTCCTCGTGGCCGGCGTAGACGCCCTCGGTGTTCTCTCGGAGGAAGACTACGTCCGTCTCCGGACGCAACGCGTCGACGCCGGGGTACGCCCTCGCGGGGCGGACGTTCACGAAGGAGTCGACCGCGTCCCGCAGGGGCAAGATCACGTCCGCGGCGGTCTCGCCCGCCGCACCGAACAGCGTCGCGTCCGCGCCCGCGACCAGTTCGTACGTCTCCGCCGGGAGCGCCTCGCCGGTGGCCTCCTTCACGGCGTCGCCGGCGTCCGCCTCGGCGAACTCGAAGCCGAGGTCGAACGATCCGAGCACCTCCACGGCTGACGGAACGACTTCCTGGCCGATACCGTCGCCCTCGATGACGACGATCTCCTCGGCCATTCAGTCGTCCCCCACGGCTCCCTCGCTCGCGGCGTCGTCGGCCGGCACGTGGTCGTCGGGAACGTACGGCAACGAGCGTGCCGTCGCCTTCACGGCGTCACCGTTCGCGCCCATCAGCGCCGTCGTGTCCCAGACCCCCTCGACGAGCGCCTTTCGCTGGGCTTCGCTGACGTCGGCGTCGACCGTCTCGTCGCCGTACGTCACCGTTTCGGCCTCGACGTCGATGTCGATCTCGGCGTCTGGGTTCTCCTCGACGAAGTCCTGTAACGCCTCGATGGACTCGGTGTCGGCGGTGACCGTCGGGATCCCCAACGCGAGGCAGTTGCCCGCGAAGATCTCCGCGAACGACTCGCCGACGACCGCGTCGATCCCCCAGCGCATCAGCGCCTGCGGGGCGTGCTCGCGCGAGGACCCACAGCCGAAGTTGGCGTTGGCCACGAGGACGTTCGCCCCTTTGTACTTCTCCTCGTTGAACGGGTGGTCCTTCTCGTTGTCCTCGTCGTCGAACCGCTGGTCGAAGAAGGCGAACTGCCCGAGGCCGTCGAAGGTGACGACCTTCATGAACCGCGCCGGGATGATCTGGTCGGTATCGATGTCGTTCCCGCGAACCGGGATCCCGGTCCCGGACACGTGTGTCACCCGCGCTGCGGGCGCCTCGCCGTCCGCGAAGCCGTCGTGGTCGATGTCGGCGTCGCTCACGCGACGGTCACCTCCTTCAGTTCGCGGACGTCGGTGACCTCCCCGGTCACCGCCGCGGCCGCGACCATGATCGGACTCATCAGCACGGTCCGCCCGTCCTTCGACCCCTGTCTGCCGACGAAGTTCCGGTTCGAGGAGGAGGCGCTCGCCTCGTCCCCCTCCAGCTGGTCGTCGTTCATTCCGAGACACATCGAACAGCCGGGGTCACGCCAGTCGAACCCGGCATCCGTGAACACCTCGTCGAGCCCCTCGGCCTCCGCGGCCCGCTGGACGCGCTGGCTACCGGGGACGACCATCGCGCGGACGTCCTCGTCGACCGTTCGACCCTTGACGAACGCCGCAGCCTCCCGCAGGTCCTTCAGACGAGCGTTCGTACACGACCCGAGGAAGGCCACGTCGATCTCGTAGCCCTCCATCGTGTCGCCGGGCTCGACGCGCATGTGCTCCTGCGCTCGCCGGGCGGTGTCCGCCTTGTCGGCGGGCAGGTCGTCCGGGTGTGGGATCTCCTCGGTGATGCCGATCCCCTGGCCGGGCGTCGTGCCCCAGGTGACGACCGGCTCGATCTCGGAGCCGTCGATGGTGACGACGTCGTCGTACTCGGCGTCGTCGTCGGAGGCGATCGACTCCCAGTAGGGCTTCAGCTCCTCGAACTTCTCGGGGTCGTCGGCGAAGGCGTCCGTCCCCTCCAGCCACTCGTAGGTCGTCTCGTCCGGGTTGACGTAGCCCGCACGCGCGCCGCCCTCGATGGACATGTTACAGATGGACATCCGTCCCTCCATGCCGAGGTTCTCGATCGCCTCGCCGGCGTACTCGTACACGTACCCGACGCCGCCGTCGGTCCCGAGCTTCCGGATGATGGTGAGGATGACGTCCTTCGCGGTGACGCCCTCGCCGAGCTCGCCCGTGACCTCGATCTTTCGGACCTTCTGTTTCTCCATGGCGACGCAGCCGGTGGCCAGCACGTCACGGATCTGTGAGGTACCGATCCCGAACGCCAACGCCCCGAACGCGCCGTGCGTCGAGGTGTGTGAGTCGCCACAGACGATCGTCATGCCGGGCTGGGTGAGCCCCTGTTCCGGACCGATGACGTGGACGATCCCCTGGTTGCCGGAGTCGGGATCGGAGAACTCGATCCCGGAGCCCCGGACGTTCTCCTCGAGTTCAGCCATCATGTTCTCGGCGGCCTCGTCCGCGTACGGTCGGTCGCGGTTCCCGGTCGGGACGATGTGATCCACCGTCGCGTGCGTGCGTTTCGGGAAGGCGACTTCGCGGTCGCGCTCCTTCAGCATACCGAACGCCTGCGGGCTCGTCACCTCATGAACGAGGTGGAGGCCGACGAACAGCTGGTCCTGACCGGTCGGCAGCGCCGTCACCTTGTGCCGGTCCCACACCTTGTCGTACAGCGTCCCCTCTCCCATCAGGCCTTCACCTCGGCCGTCTCATCCTCGTCTTCCTCCTCCTGCCAGGCGAACAGGCCGCGCAGCTCCTCGCCGACTTCCTCGATCTCGTGGTTCTTCTCGGCGGTCCGGAGCTGGGTGTAGGAGGGCCGTCCGGCCTGGTTCTCCGCGATCCACTCGCGGGCGAACTGGCCGTTCTGGACCTTCTCTAAGATCTCCTCCATGTTCTCGCGGGCGTGCTCGTCGACGACGACGTCGCCCTGCGTGAGCCCGCCGTACTCGGCCGTGTCGGAGACCGAATCCCACATGCCGCCGAGCCCGTCCTCGTACATCAGGTCGACGATGAGCTTCAGCTCGTTGAGACACTCGAAGTACGCCATCTCCGGGGAGTAACCGGCGTCGACGAGCGTCTCGTAGCCCTGCTTCACGAGCGAGGTGACGCCGCCACAGAGCACCGCCTGCTCGCCGAACAGGTCCGTCTCCGTCTCCTCGCGGAACGTCGTCTCGACGACGCCCGCGCGGGTACAGCCGATCGCGGCCGCGTACGCGAGCCCCTCGTCGTGAGCCTCGCCCGTGGCGTCCTGATAGATCGCCAACAGGCCCGGCGTCCCCTCGTCGTTCTCGTAGTTCCGGCGCACGAGGTGGCCCGGCGACTTCGGCGCGACCATCGTCACGTCGACGTCCTCGGGCGGCTGGATCTGGTTGTAGTGGATGTTGAACCCGTGCGCGAACTGGAGCGTGTCACCCGCCTCCAGGTTCGGCTCGATCGCGTTCTCGTAGACGTCTGGCTGGACGGTGTCGGGCACGAGCACGCTCACGATGTCGGCCTCCGCGACCGCGTCCGCGGGGGTCTCCACGCGGAGCCCGTCGCCTTCGGCAGCCTCACGCGAGGAACTGTCCTCGCGGAGGCCGACGACCACGTCGACCCCGCTGTCGGCGAGGTTCTGTGCGTGCGCGTGGCCCTGCGAGCCGTAGCCGAGGACGGCAACCGTCTTCTGGATGATCGCCTCGCTGTCGGCGTCGTCGTCGTAGTATACTGTCGAATCGAACGTCTGAGTGTCGTCTTCCGTCATTGTGTGTTACTGGGTGGGTGTGGTCGGTTCGCCGGCCGTTCCGGGTTTCTCTCCTGGCGCGGTGGGGATGTTCCCCCGTGCGAGCGCGGTCTGACCGGTACGGGCGATCTCGATGATCCCGAACTGGTCGAACGCGTCGATCGCGTCGTCGATCTTCGACTCGTCGCCGGTGAGCTGCACCGTGATCGTCTCCGGCCCGGCGTCGAGCGCCTCGCCGTCGTACATCTCCGCGATCGCGTGGACTTTGTCCGGCTCCTCGCCGTGGACCTTCAACAGGACGAGTTCGGACGTGACGGCGCTGCCGGAGACTTCGCCCACGGAGATGACAGGTTTCAGCTTCGCCATCTGTTTTTCGATCTGGTCGATCCCCGGGTCGGTCTCCTCGACCACCATCGTGATCCGCGAGTGACCCTCGACCGTCGTCGGCCCGACCGTCAGGCTCTCGATGTTGAACTGTCGCCGGGAGACGAGCCCGGAGACGCGCGCGAGCACGCCGGGTTCGTCCTCGACTAGCGCGGAGATGACCGCGCGCCGCGAGTCGTGCTCCGCCTCCACGACGGGGTCGATCCGGTGGCCCTCGAGGTTGCGGCGGCCCTCGGGCTGTGGACGCTCGTCAGGGGCCGGCCCCGGCATCCTGCCACTGCTCACACCGCTCGTCCGTTCCTGGTCGCTCATAGCTGATCCTCCGCCAGCGCGAACCGGCCGTTCGCTCCGCCGCTCGGCACCATCGGCAACACGTTCTCCTCGGGGTCGACGTGGAAGTCGATCACCGCGGGACCGTCGTACGCGAGCGCCTCCTCGACTGCCGGGGCGACCTCGTCGTAGCCGTCGACGCGGATCCCGAGCGCGCCGAACGCCTCCGCGAGCTTGTCGAACTCCGGCATCCAGTTGTAGTCGGACGCCATGTGTCGCCCCTCGAAGAACGCGTCCTGCCACTGCCGGACCATCCCGATGTACTCGTTGTTGAGCACCGCGAACGTGATGTCGAGGTTCTCCCGGACCGCGACGGACAGCTCCTGCATCGTCATCAAGAAGGAGCCGTCGCCGTCGAAACACACCACATCGCGGTCGGGTTCCCCCATCGTGTCCGCGGCGACGCGCGCGCCGATCGCGGCCGGGACGCCGTACCCCATCGTGCCCAGTCCGTGCGAGGAGACCCACGTTCGGGGCTCCGTGTACGTCCAGAACTGGGAGGCCCACATCTGGTGTTGGCCGACGCCGGTCGTCACGATGGTGTCGTCGTCGGTCGCCTCGTCGAACGCCTCGACGACGAACTGCGGCTTGAGCGGCTCGTCCTCGGGCGTCGCGTACGTCATCGGGTACGTCTCCTTCCACTCTCGACACTGCTCGCGCCACTCGTCCGCCTCGGGCGCCCCGTGGATCGCCTCGAACAGCTGGTCGAGGACGGTCCCGGCGTCGCCGACCAACGGGTAGTCAGCGTACACGTTCTTCGAGATCTCGGCCGGGTCGATGTCGACGTGGACGACCTCGGCCTCCGGCGCGAACGTGTCGATCCCACCCGTCAACCGGTCGTCGAACCGGGTGCCGACCGCGATCAGACAGTCGGTGTGGGTGATCGCCATGTTGGCGTAGCCGGTGCCGTGCATGCCCGCCCACGACAGCGACAGCTCGTCGTCCTCCGGGAACGATCCGATCCCCGGCATGGTCGTCGTCACGGGGATCTCGTAGGTGCGCGCGAACTCCCGTGCGGCCTCGCTGGCCTCCGCTTTGATAACGCCGCCGCCGAACAGACAGAGCGGCCGGTCGGCGTCCTCGATCGCGCGGGCGGCCGCCTCGACCGCGTCCTCGCGAGCGTACGGGTCGGGGTCGGTCCCCGCGGGCGCCTCCGCCGCCTTCGGCGTCTCCTCCGTGTCGTCGAGGGTGACGTCCTTGGGGAGGTCGACGAGCGTCGGGCCGGGCCGGCCGACCGTCGAGAGCGCGAACGCCTCGCCGACCACGTCGCCGACGGAGTCCGCGTCACCCGCGAAGTAGTTGTGTTTCGTTATCGGGCGGGTGACCCCGACCGTGTCGGTCTCCTGGAACGCGTCGTTGCCGACGAACTCCGTCGGCACCTGGCCGGTGAGCGCCAGCATCGCGTCGCTGTCCATGTCCGCGTCGGCGATGCCGGTGACGAGGTTCGTCGCGCCCGGGCCTGACGTGGCCAGACAGAGTCCGGGTTCGCCGGAGACGACGCCGTACGCGTCGGCCGCGTGGGCCGCGCCCTGCTCGTGAGCCATCGTCAGGTGGCGGATCGACGAGCCGTACAGCGCGTCGTAGACGGGCATGATCGCCCCGCCCTGAACGCCGAAGGCGGTCTTCGCGCCGGCGGCTTCGAGGGCGGCGACGACCGACTCCGCACCGGTCGACACCTCGGTCAGTTCGCCGTCTGGTCGGTTCTCCTCGCCGGCCGGCTCCGCAGTGTCCGGGCCGTCCGCGTCGGCCGGACCGGACGCCGGCTCGGCGTCGGGGTCGTCCTCTCGTTGGTGTGCTGCTGAATCGCTCATCGTGTGTGGTGTGTGGGTATCTCTCGGGTTCGAGCGTCGATCGGTACGGACGCGGGGCGCGTCGCCGGGCTACCGTCGAAGGTCGACGGTTCGTCGGCGGTGCGTCCGCGTCCGTCGGTACGTCGGATCGGTGAGGAAGTGGTGTTGTAGGGGATCAGACCCCTACGATGGCTACAGCGACGGCTCCCGACCGGATCCGCCCCGCGCGGGTGGACGATAACCGTCGCATTCGATCCGAACCCACGTGACCCGCCTATAAATTCCTGTCGACGCGCGCGATCGACGCGCCGACCCGTCGACGCGACCCGGGCGTCCGGCGTGGATCCGTCAGGCGTGGACCCGTCAGGCGTGGGCCCGTCGATCGACGGGCCACCGCCGGCCGACGGGCCACCGCCGACCGACAGCTCGCCGCCAGTGCCGTGTCCGGTGGATCGGGTCGGTCCCGTCGGCCCGGGCGAGGCGTTCGGCAGTCGCTGGCGGATCTCAACGACGACGGGGGAGGCCATCAGATCCGGACCTCCTCGCGTTCGATGCCGGCCTCGCGGGCGAACCGCTCGACGTCGCCCGCGGTCACCTGCCGCTTGCCGGAGCCGTACTCCTTTACGCGCTTCGTGATCTCGCGGACCTCCCCGTCGGTGGGGTCGAATCCGGCCTCGACCAGGTGTTTGCGCACGCTGTGGGTGCCCGTGTGTTTGCCGAGCACGAACTCGCGTTCCGCACCGACCATCTCGGGTGTCATCACGCCCGTCTCGAACGTGTCCGCGTTCTCGATCACGCCCGCAGCGTGGATGCCCGATTCGTGGGCGAACGCGTTCCGTCCGGTGATTGGCTTGTTCGCCGGCACCGGGATGTCCGAGGCGTCCTCGACGATCCGGGCCAGCTTCGTGATCTGGGTCGTGTCGATGCCGGTGTCGACGCCGTACACCGACTCGACCGCCATCACGACCTCCTCGTAGGCCGCGTTGCCGGCGCGCTCGCCGATCCCGTTGACCGACACCTGCGCCTGCTCCGCGCCGTTCTCGAAGCCCATGACCGCGTTCGCCGCGGCCATCCCGAAGTCGTCGTGGGTGTGGACGTCGACGCGGGCCTCCGTCGCCTCGACGACCGCCTTCACCGTCTTTCCGAAGCTCGTCGGCATCGCGACGCCGCACGTGTCCGGGATGTTGATCCAGTCGGTGCCGGCCTCGCCCACCGCCTCGACGATCTCCGTCAGGTAGTCGGGGTCGGTCCGCGTGGCGTCCATCGGGGAGAACATGCACTCGACGCCGGCGTCTTTCACCTGCTCGACGGCGTCGATCGCGCGTTCCTTCGCCTCCCTGCGGGTCGCGTGCATGGAGTCCTCGAGTTGGACGTCGCTCGTCGAGACGAACACGTGGACCATCTCGACGCCGGAGTCGAGGGCCGCCTCGATGTCGCCCTCGACGACGCGGGCGAGCCCACAGACGGTCGTGTCCGTCGCAGCGGCGATGTCGCTCACGGCCTCGAACTCTGCCTCGGAGTTCACCGGGAACCCGGCCTCGATGACGTGGGTCCCCATGTCGTCCAGCGTCGCCGCTATCTTGCGTTTCTCGTCGTAGCTGAACGAAGTACGTGGTGACTGTTCTCCGTCTCGTAACGTCGTGTCGAAGATCCGTACAGGACCGATTTCGATGTTAGAAGCTATCGTGCCCTGGAAGAACTCGATCCGCCGGGGTGTCCGACGAAGCCTCCGTGATGTCTGTCATCGACTGACAGCAGAACGTTTGTCTACTTAAGGATTACGTCCCGGATCGGATCCGATCGTTCGATCACTCACTAGCGCGCTCGCGACGAGGAGCGTGAATATCGCACGGAGAGACGGTAGCTACCGGATGATCGAGCGGAGAACGAAATCGAGAGAACTTGAAATCGAGTTACATTCCCATGTCGGCCGCAGCCGCCGGCACGGGGAGGTCGTGAACCCCGACGCCGAGCAGTTCGGCGGCGTGATCGAGCGCCATGTCGAACCCGTAGTACCGCTCCAGTTCGTCGCCGTCCGGCCCCGTCCGGACCTTGAGCATGGCGTATCCCTCGCGGTTCTGTGCGACGGTCGCCGTCCCCCCGTCCGCGGTGAACGTGAGCAGTCGCTCGGCGTCCGTCTCCTCGTAGCGGGCCGTGATGCCGTCGGTCTCGGCGGTCGTCGCTGGGTCCGGTTCGGTGTGATCCGACTCCGTGGTGTCCGTCATACGCGACGTTGATTCCGAATCCAGTCGTATCTGTCGGTCCGGATCAGTCGGTCGCTGGAGCGTGCTCGTAGTATCGGTCGTGTGATCGAGGATACGTCGTTGTTGGCGCGGTGAAGGCGACTTCGGAGACCACCTCCAAAGCCCCAGCCGCGAGGCGGGCGCACGCTCGTTGCGGTCCTCGGTCGCTCGCTGTGCTCGCTCCCTGCGGTCCTTACGTCACCTGCGCCCGCCTCGCGGCTACCCCTTTGAATCCCGCCCCGCCCCGCACCGCCCCGCACCTCACACCTCCCCAGCCTCGTCGACCGGCCTCCGCGTCGCTCCGGCCGGTCGACTCCCTCGTACGGGCTCCTCGTGCCCCTCCGGGGCACTCGGAGGCGCACGCCACCGCACTACAAGTGATGGTTGCTTCGGCTGTACTGACCGACTGGGAACGGAAACGGTCGATTCTTGACTGTTTCAACGAAGCCGTCCGGACCGTTTCGGTTCGGATCGCCTCGACACGCTGCGTTGATCCCCCCCTCACCGCGGGTCCCACCCGTGGAACGACGACCCCGACTCCAACTCGAGGTCGAACGCGCGGATGAGCCCGCCGAGCGCGGCGTACCCCTGCGCGGTGGCGGCGATCCCGACCAGCTCCGCGTCGTCGTACAGCGCCGCGATCGACTCGTGGGTGACGGCGTCGACGTCACCCTCGACGACCGCCCGGACGTACTCCACGAGCGTCCGCTCGTCGCCGTCGAGCGCGCTCAGGTCGCCGGTCCCGATCCCGGCGACGACCGCGTCGTCGATGCCGACGTCGCGCGCAATGTTGACGTGCTGGTGCCACTCGTAGCGGTTGTCTATCGTGGCCGCCGTCGTGAGGATGGTGAGCTCCCGCTCGCGGTCCGAGAGCCCGCTGTCGTGCCACAGCGAGCGCAAGAACGCCCGCATCCCCGCGAGCACCGCCGGGTTGTTGCCGAGCGAGCGGTACACGTTGAGCGGCTTCCCCTGGAGAACCGACTCCAGTAGCTGCTCGTGTTCGTCCGGGACGTCCGACGCCTCGACGTACGGAACGCGTGCCATGCTCCCGGAGCGGACCCGCGACGGGTTAGCTGTACGTGATTCGGCCGCGTTGGCCGCGACTCGACGGGAGTCGACGCCGACGACGTGGCGAACGCCCGCCACCGATGGGAAGCTTAACGGGCGGGACACCCCAAGCGTCGGTAATGGCTACGGAGGTGTCGCGTCGGCGGGCGTGGGTGATCGCCGCGCGACCGCAGACGCTTCCCGCGGCGGCCGCTCCGGTGATCGTCGGCGTCGGGCTCGCGATCGGGGCCGGCGTGTTCGCCCCGCTCCCGGCGCTCGCGGCGTTCGTCGGCGCGGCGCTGATCCAGATCGGGACCAACTTCGCGAACGACTACTACGACGCGATCCAGGGCGCGGACACCGACGACCGCGAGGGGTTCACCCGCGTCGTCGCGAGCGGCCTCATCGAGCCGCCGGAGGTCAAACGCGCGATGTGGCTGACGTTCACAGCCGCGATCGGCGTCGGCACGTACCTCGTCTACGTCGGCGGCGTCCCGATCCTCGTCGTCGGGCTCGCGTCCGTCGCTGCGGGGATCGCCTACACCGGCGGCCCCTACCCGCTGGGATACCACGGGCTCGGCGACGTCTTCGTCTTCGTCTTCTTCGGGCTGATCGCCGTCACAGGGACCTACTACGTCCAGACAGCGGCGTTGCTCGGCGGGGCGTTCCCGCTGTGGGTCCCCGCGGGAACCGTCACCCTCCCGGCCGTCGTCGCCAGCCTGCCAGTGGCCGCGCTCTCGACGAACATCCTCGTCGTCAACAACGTCCGGGACCTGGAGGAGGACGCCGAGACGGGCAAGCGGACCCTCGCCGTCCGGTTCGGCTACCGGTTCTCGCGGGTCCAGTACGTCGGCCTGCTCGCGCTCGCGTACGCGACACCGTTCTGGTTCTACGCGAACGGGACGGGTCTCGCCGTCCTCCTCCCGCTCTCGACGATCCCGCTCGCGGTCGGCGTCGCCCGAACCGTCCTCACCGAGACGTCCGGGGAGGCGCTCAACCCGGCGCTGGAGTCGACGGGGAAACTGCTCGCAGCGTACGCCGTCGCCTTCGCCGTCGGCCTCGCGGTCTGATGCGGCTCCGTCCGTTCTCGCTGGCGCTCGCGAGCCCCCTGCGGACAGCCCGGGCGGAACTGACCGAACGGGCGGGCTTCCTCGTCGGGATCGGGGATGACGGAGGCGACGACGCCGCGCCCGGTGTAGACGGATCGTCCGCCGCCGGGCTCGAGACGGCGCCCGCGACCGGGATCGGCGAGGCGACGCCGCTTCCAGGCTGGACCGAGTCGCCGTCGGCGTGTGAGCGCGCTCTCCGCGAAGCGGCTGCGGAGCCCGGCGGTCCGAGGACTGCCCTCGCCGGTCTCGACGCCGGGGAGACCCCCGCCGCCCGCCACGGGCTCGCGCTCGCGCTCGACGACGCGGCCGCCCGTGAGGTCGGGGAGTCGCTGGCCTCCCGCCTCGCCGACCGGTCCGGGCTCCCGGCACCGGCCGACTCGGTGCCGGTGAACGCCACGATCGGGGACGGCACCCCGGAGGCGACGGCGACCGCCTCGGAGCGCGCGGTCGCGGACGGCTACCGCTGTCTGAAGGTGAAGGCGGGCGCGCGCCCGCTGGACCGGGACCTCGACCGGCTCCGGGCGGTTCGGCGAGCGGTCGGCCCGGCGGTGGACCTCCGCGTCGACGCGAACGGCGCGTGGGACCGCTCCAGCGCGCGTCGGGCGCTCGAGCGCCTGAAACCGCTCGACCCAGCGTACGTCGAACAGCCGCTTCCGGCGACTGACCTCGCCGGGGCTACCGCTCTCCGTGCGGAGAGCGACGTGCCGATCGCGGTCGACGAGTCGCTCACAGAACACTCGATAGCGGAGGTGCTGGCGGCCGACGCGACCGACGTGGTCGTTATCAAGCCGATGGCACTCGGCGGCCCCGACCGTGCGCTCGACGCGGCGGTCCGGGCCCGCGAGGCGGACGTCGAGCCGGTTCTCACGACGACGATCGATCCCGTGGTGGCACGGACCGCGGCCGTCCACGTCGCGAGCGCGGTCCCCGACGTCCTCCCCTGCGGGCTCGCGACCGGCGGATTGCTGGACGAGGACCTCGCGCCGGATCCGTGCCCGGTCGTCGACGGTCGGATGGAGGTGCCCGACGGTCCGGGGATCGCGGGCGACGCGTTCGACGGGGTGGTCTGAGCGGAGGTCGTCGGACGTCTGAGTGAGGGTCGTCGGACGCCTAGTGGAACCCGCGGCCCACGTCGTCCTCGTCGATCAGGTCCTCGAGCTCCGCCGAGAGCAGTTCCTCCGCCTCCTCGAAGGTGTCGCCGAGCTCGTCGAGCTCGTCCGGCCGTCCGTCGAACGCGTAGTCCATGGGGCCGAACGCGGGCGAGTCGATCGCCTCCATCACGTCCTCGAAAAGGTGCTCGGGTTTCGTGGGCGCCTCGGCGTGGACCTTCAGCGTCTCCTCCAACCGGGTGGCCACGTCCGTCGCCTCGCCTTCGTCCTCCGGCGGCGTCCGCAGGGCGAACCGCCCCGGCGAACCCTCGTCGGGTAACAGCGGGTCGAGCTCGTCGTCGACCTTCCGGGCGACCCGGGTGCCCACCCCCCGGAGGTCGCGCGGGTTCTTCGCGTACGTCTTCAGGTGGTAGACGCCGACGCTCGGGTGTCCGAAGTAGAGGTCCTCGCCGAGCCCCCCGCGTCGGGAGCCGGCGACGGCGCGCCAGCCGTCCGGGTCGGTCGAGTCGCTCGCGACGTCCGCGAGAACGTCCTGCCAGTCGCGTACGCGCATGTCGACGGTACCTTACGACGGAGCCCGCATGAGCGTGTCGGTCGCGGCGACCGCCGGCCCGCCTCAGCGCTCGTAGACGGGCTTTCGTTGCTCACGGGAATAGGAGTACGACTCCCACGCGATCAGAAGCGAGCCGCCTATCAGGAAGAGGTACGCGAGCGGTGCGTCGGCCCCGGCGATCAGGTCGACCGACCCCCAGAGCACGAAGACGCCGTACAGGGCGATCCGGAAGCGGGCCGTGTCGTATCCTTCCCGGAACGTCCCCCAGACCACGACCGCTGAAATGTAGAGGCTGACGAGCGCGTCGCCGACGGCCGCCGTTCCCGCGGTCTCGATCCGGAGGTACGCGCTCACCACGGACAGCACAGCCAGCAGGACGACGAACCCGACGACGAGTGGTCGCCCGTATCGGTCGGACAGCGAATCGCTCATGTCCGCCCTCACGCGGCGAGGAGTAAGGAACCCTCGGGTTCGATCCCCCGAACAGCGCCGATCGGTCCACCCGAACAGCGCCGATCGATCCCCCACACCGACAGCGTTTTTCGCCGTCGCCGAGGAGGGTTGCCGTGAACGTTCGGGGACCGATCGTCTCCGTCGGGGAGACGCGGACGGTGTCGACGTCGTACGGCGAGCGCGAACTCCGCGAGGTCCGGGTCCGGCCGGAGCGCGGCGCCGGCGACCCGGTCGACGTGACCCTGTGGGGCGACTGGGCCGAGACCGGCGAGCACGCCGAACCCGGCATGGAACTGCTCGTCGTCGACGCCGAGCGGGACGACTACGGCGGGGAGACGGGATACGCGACGACCGGCGACTCGTGGGTCGTCCTCGAGCCGGACTTCCTCGTCGACGTGACCGGGATCCGGTCGTGGGTCCAGTGCCCGCGGATGTACTACCTCAACAAGCTCTCCGGGATCCCACTCAACTACCCCGTGGTCAAGGGGACGGTCGTCCACGAGGTGTTCGGCGACCTGCTCCGCGGGATGGACCTCGAGGCGTCCGTGACCGACCGCGTCGAGGAAGCGGGGCTCGAACTCGGCCTGCTCGGCTACGAGACCGCGGAGGTCGAAGACGAGGTCCGACGCAACGCCGCCGCCATCGAGGGCTGGCTCGCACAGGGCACGCTGACCGACGAGGACACCTGGCGGTCGGAGTTCACGCTCCTCTCGCCGCGGTTCGGGCTAAAAGGGCGCGCCGACGCGCTGCGACGCGGGACCCCCGTAGAGCTGAAGACGGGCAAGAACACGAACCGGGAGCCGCGGTTCCAGGACAAGGTCCAGGCAGCCTGTTACGCGCTCATGCTCGCCGAGCGCGGCGTCGACCCCGACATCGGGACCCTGTTGTACACCAAGAACACCGCCCTCGACCGCAACGAGGCGTCGGGCGACCTCGCGCCGGCCAAGGAGTTCACCGTCGGCGACGGCCTGTTGAAGTTCGTCGTACGCGAGCGCAACGCGCTCGCGGCGATGGAGTGGCGCGCACTCAACGACCCCGGCGAGCGCCCGACGGTGCCCACCGGCTACGAGGCGGACGCGACCTGTGCCTACTGTTTCGAGCAGGACACCTGTATGGTCGTCTCCGGCCGTCTCGACCAGGAGTCGAAGGCGGGGCAGGTCGGGTCGCCCGTCCCGCAGGAGGAGCGGGACTACTTCGACCGGTTCTACGTCGCCATCGAGGAGGAGCGCCGCGAGACACACGCCGAGTACCGGAAGCTCTGGGATCAGACCCCCGAGGAGCGCGCCGACGACGACCGGGCGCTGATCGACCTCGAACCCCTCTCGCGGACCGAGATCGACGACGGCCGCTGGGAGCTTCGCGCCCGCAAGCCGGGCGACGCGGTCTCGAAGCTCCGCGAGGGCGACGTGGCGCTCGCGAGCGACGGCGACCCCGTCACCGGCCACGCCGAGCTCGGACGGATCCGGGAGTTGGGCGAGGAGGTCGTCGTCGAGACCGACGAGCCGGTCGACCTCCGACGGCTCGACGTCTACCCCTCCGAGATATCGGTGGACCGCATGCTCACCGCCCTCCACGACGCGGTGCTCAAGGGCGACGAGCGACGGAAGGACGTGATCTTCGGCAGACGCGAACCGGCGTTCGTTACTGCCGACGACCCCCCGACCTACATCGACAACAACACAGCCCAGAACGAGGCGGTCGGGCTCGCGGTCGACGCCGAGGACTGCGCGCTGATCCACGGCCCGCCGGGGACGGGCAAGACGTACACCATCGCGCGGACGATCCGCGCGCTCGTCGCCGACGGCAACCGCGTGTTGCTCTCGGCGTTCACGAACCGCGCCGTCGACAACGCCCTGGAGGCGCTCCGCGACCAGGGGTTCGACGATGTGCTACGCGTGGGGTCGGAGACCGGGGTCCGCGCCGACATGCAGGACGTGCGGCTGATCGAGCGCGGCGATCCCAACGAGAAGGCTGTAGAGCTGCGTGACGCGCCCGTCGTGGCGGCCACGACCGCGGCCTGCGGCTCCCGAATCATGCGCGAGTGCGAGTTCGACGTGGCGCTCGTCGACGAGGCCTCACAGCTCACGGAGCCGAGCACCCACGCCGCGATCACGCTCGCGGACCGGTTCGTGCTCGTGGGCGACCACGAGCAGCTTCCCCCGGTCGTGAGAGCGGAAAACGACCTGGCGACCTCGCTCTTCCAGCGGCTCATCGAGCGGTATCCCGACGCGAGCGTGATGCTCGACCGGCAGTACCGGATGAGCCAGCGGATCCAGGCGTTCGCCTCCGCCGAGTTCTACGACGGGGCGCTACGTCCCGCGACCCCCGGCGTGGCCGGCCAGCGGCTAGACGACCTCGGTGTCGACTCCGACGCGCTCGCGCCCGAACTGACCGGCGGGGTGGGGTTCGTCGACCCGGCAGGCGAGCGCGACGGCAACCGTAACGTCCGGGAGGCGGAGCGCGTCGCGGGGATCGTCGACGCCTACCTCGCTGCCGGCGTCGACCCGGACGACGTGGGCGTGATCGCGCCGTTCCGCGCGCAGGTGGCGGAGATCGGTCGCCGAACGGACGTGACCGTCGACACCGTCGACCGGTTCCAGGGCTCCTCGAAGGAGGTGGTCGTGGTCTCGTTCGTCGCGACCGGCGACCTCGACGGGCCGATCTTCGAGGACCACCGCCGGGTGAACGTCGCGCTCACCCGCGCGAAGAAACAGCTAACGCTGGTCGGCGACGCCGAGGCGCTCGCCTCGGACCCCTTCTACGGGCGGATGCTCGAGTGGGCGCGTCGGTGATCGACCGCCGGAGGGACGGTAGACACGACCGTCACAGCACCACAGCGAGCGCGTCCATCGTCTCGTCCACGCGTTCGACGCGCGCGGCGTGGCCCATGTGCCCGACGCGCAACACGTCGTCGGCGAGGTCGCCGAGGCCGGTCGCGACGAGCACGTCGTGCTCCTCGTGGAGTCGGTGTTGGAGTTCCTCGGCCCGCCCGGGAACGTCGAAGGCAGTCACGGTGGGCGACGCGCGCTCGGGGTCGGAAAACGGCTCCAGCCCGAGCTCCGCGCCGCGCTCGCGACAGCGCGCTGCGGCCGCCTCGTGGCGCGCGTAGACGTCGCCGAGCCCCTCGTCGAGGAGGAGCGAGAGCGCCTCCGACAGGGCGACGACGTTCGTCGTGAGGTGGGTGTACGGAAACCCCTCGTCGGTGTCGCGCCACGGGAGGAAGTTCGTGTACAGCGAGTGCGGGTCGCGCGCCTCCATCGCCGTCCACGCGCGGTCGCTGATCGCGGCGGTGGTGAGCCCCGGCGGCGCGCTGAAACACTTCTGGGAGGCCCCCAGACAGACGTCGATCCGCTCCGTCGGGACGGGCGTCCCGCCGAGCGAGGAGACGGCGTCGACGACCGTGAGTACCTCCCGGTCGGTCGCCTCGAGCCGGTCGAGCGCGGCGTCGATGTCGTTCAGCGTCCCCGTGGGCGTCTCACAGTGGACCATCGTCGCGAGGTCGAAGTCTGCGTCGTCGGCCGCGAGCACGGTCTCGAGGTCCTCGAGCGGGAGCGGCTCGTCGTAGGGAGCGTTGACCACGGTCGCCTCGCCGCCGTACGACTCGACGAAGTCGGCGAAGCCGTCGCCGTAGAGCCCGTTCGACAGGCACACCACCTCGGTTCCGGGCTCGACGAGGGAGGCGACTGCGGCCTCCAGGCCCAGGATCCCCTCGCCGCCGGGGACGACGACGTCGTGTGAGTCGACCCCGTCGACCCCGTACACCGTCGACAGCCGGTCGACCAGGTCGTCGTAGATCCTCAAAAAGGCGGGGTCGACGTCGGGGTTGATCAGCTCACGGCTCATCGCGTCGCGGACGGGTTCTGGGACCGCGGTCGGCCCCGGCGTCATGAGCATACGTCGTCACTCGTGGGCGACTTCATAAACGCCCCGGCGGGACGGGACGAGGGTGTGGCGACCGGATCGTATCGCTCCCACGGCGTGGGTCCCGCCGAAAGCCAAAAGCCGGTCGCCGACCGAGTACGCCCATGAACGAGCCCGGTACCGAGGGCGTGCTGTTGGACCAGGAGACGCTCCACGATCGGCTCGAGGACGCCCCCGACTGGCTCGCGGAGCACTACCGCACGTTCCGCGAGTCGATGCTCGGCGAGCGCGACGGGTCGCCGTTCCCCTGCTACTTCGGGATCGAGGTCGAACGCGAGGGCGACTTGTTGTACACAGCGTGCGAGTCCACGAGCGACCCCGCTGTACTCCTCCGGTTCCGCGACGTCCTCCTCGAGTACCTCGAGAGCTATGCGGACCACGCGGACCGCGCGCCACTGGCGGTCTTCTTCGCGCCCTTCGGGGAGGACGCCACGGAGGCCGACTACCACGAGGCGCTCTGGCACGTCCTCGAGTTCCTCCACGTCCACGACCCCGAGCCGTGGCCCGATTCGATTCCGACCGACCCCGACGACCCCCACTGGGAGTTCTGTTTCGGCTGTGAGCCGCTGTTTCCCACCTCGCGCGCCCCCTTCTACGACGACCGGATGAGCCGCTACTCGCCGGTCGGCCTGGAGGTCACCTTCCAGCCGCGCGCGGTCTTCGAGGGGATCACGGCGGACACCGAGGCCGGCGAGCGCGCCCGCGACGCGATCCGTTCACGGATGGAGGCGTACGACGGGGTCTGTCCGCACGCCGACCTCGGCGACTGGGGCGTCGAGGGCGACCGCGAGTGGACGCAGTACCTCTTCCGCGAGGACGACGCGGAGAGCCCCGCGGAGTGCCCGCTCGACCCGACCCGCGAGCACCCGAAGGCACCCGCCGAACTGCTCGAACGCGGCGCGTGGCGGCGCTTCGCCGGCTCGAACACGGACTCGGACGGCGCGGAGGGATCGCCGGCGACCGTTCTGGGGGTCGGCGATGACTGACCGCGTCGGCTCCGGGGAGGCGCACTCGCTCCCCGACGACACCGTCCTGCTCCTCGTCGACTTCCAGACCGGCTTCGACGAACCCGGGTGGGGCGAGCGCAACAACCCCGACGCGGAGGCGGTCACAGCCGACCTGCTCTCGCGCTGGCGCGCCGCCGACCGCCCGATAGCGCACGTCCGCCACGCCTCGACCGAGCCCGAATCGCCGCTCCGGCGCGACGCGCCGGGGTTCGCCTGGAAGGCCGAGACCGCGCCCGCCGACGGCGAGGTGACCTTCGAGAAGTCGGTCAACGGCGCGTTCCTCGGGACCGACCTCGACGACTGGCTACGCGATCGCGGCCACGACACGCTCGTCGTCTGCGGGCTCACCACCGACCACTGCGTCTCGACCACCGTCCGGATGGCTGAGAACCGCGGCTACGACGTGTACCTCGTCGCCGACGCGACCGCGACCCACGAGCGCGAGGCCCCCGACGGGGAGCGGATCGACCCCGAGACGTCCCACCAGGTCGCGCTCGCGCACCTGAACGGGGAGTTCGCGCGAGTGGTCGACGCCGCCGACATCGAGTGACCACAGCCGACCCTGGTGACCTCGGTCGACGTCGGATGACCGCGGCCGACGTCGTCCGGCCGTTCCCCGGCCTCGAAGGACCCGGCCCTCAAAGGACCCGGCCCTCAAAGGTGCTGTAACCCCCGCTCCAGGTCGGCGATCAGGTCGTCCGCGCTCTCCGTGCCGATCGGTGCCCGGATCAGCGAATCCGTGATTCCGGACGCCAGCCGCTCCTCCTCCGGCACGTACGAGGCCGACATGCTCGCCGGATGTTCGATCAGCGACTCGACGCTCCCCAGGCTGACGGCTAGGGTGAAGAGATCGAGCGACTCGACGAACGCCCGCGCCTCTGCAGCCTCGCCGTCGACCTCGAAGGAGACGACGCCGCCGAAGCCGTCCATCTGACGGACGGCGAGGTCGTGTTGGGGGTGGCTCTCGAGACCCGGGTAGTGGACCGCGGTGACCGCCGGGTGGTCCGAGAGGAACTCGGCGACGCGCGTCGCGTTCGTCTCGTGTTGACGCATCCGGAGCGGGAGGGTCTTGCTCCCGCGGAGGACCAGGTAACAGTCGAAGGGGGACAGCATCGCGCCGAGGGCGTACTCCTGGACGAACCGGATCCGCTCGGCGAGGGCGTCGTCGTCCGTCACGACCGCGCCGCCTATCGAGTCGGTGTGCCCGTTGAGGTACTTCGTCGTGCTGTAGACGGACACGTCGGCGCCCAGAGAGAGCGGCCGTTGGAAGTACGGCGTCGCGAAGGTGTTGTCCACGGCCAGCAGGGCGCCGTGCCGGTCGGCGATCCCGGCGATGGCCTCGACGTCGCACAGCTTCAACAGCGGATTCGTCGGCGACTCCATCCAGCACAGCGCCGTCTCGGCGGTGACCGCGTCGGCGACGACGTCCGCGTCGGTCGCGTCGACGTACTCGACGGTCACGTCGAAGTGCTCGGCCAGGTACTCGTCGAAGAGCACCTTCGTTCCGCCGTAGATGCCGTCGAACGCCACGACGTGGTCGCCCGATTCGAGTACGGTCAGACACGTCGTCGCGATGGCGGCCATGCCGGAGGCGAACGTCATCGCGTGGTCCGCACCGCTCAGCGTCGCGACGCGACGGTCGAGGGCTGTGCGGGTCGGGTTCCCAAGTCGGGAGTACTTGTATCCGTGGCTCGGGGCGCCGGCCTCGTCCATCGCGAACGTCGACGACAGGTGGACGGGCGAGACGAGGTCGCCGGTACCGCCCGGCCCGAGGTCCGGTTCCTCGCCCGCGTGGATCGCTTCCGTCTCGAAGTCGTGATCCGCACGCTCCGCGGGGTGGTCCATACGTTCACACCGTGGAGGGGGGTCATATAGCTTCTCCGGCGACGACGGGATCTCGGGCGGGCGACCCGCACGTTTTTCCGCTCGCCGCCCGAGGGTTCGATATGCAACGCGGCCGGCGGAAACCGGACTGGTTGAAGTCGCGTCCCCCTTCCGGGAGCCGGTTCACGGAGATCAAGGAGACGCTCCGCGATCGGGACCTCCACACCGTCTGTGAGGAGGCCAACTGTCCGAACATGGGCGAGTGTTGGTCGGGCCGGAACGGGCCGGGCACGGCGACGTTCATGCTCATGGGACATCGCTGCTCGCGGGGGTGTAACTTCTGTGACGTCGAGACCGGCGGGATGGAGCCGCTGGACCCCGAGGAACCCGAGAACGTCGCGGACGCGGTCGCGGAGATCGGCCTCGAGTACGTCGTCCTCACGTCGGTCGACCGCGACGACCTCGCGGACGGCGGCTCCGCCCACTTCGCGGAGACGATCCGCGCGATCAAACGGCGTGACCCGGGCATACTCGTCGAGACGCTGATCCCCGACTTCGGCGGCGACCCGGACGCGGTCGACCGGATCGTCGACGCCGGCCCCGACGTGATAGCCCACAACGTCGAGACTGTCGAGCGGCTCCAGTGGCCGGTGCGCGACCGCCGGGCGAACTACGAGCAGTCGCTGTCGGTCCTCGACCGGGTCGACCGTGAGTCCGATATCCACACCAAGACGAGCCTCATGCTCGGCGTCGGCGAGTACCACCACGAGGTGTACCGGACGCTCGGCGACCTCCGGGAGGTCGGCGTCGACGTCGTCACCTTCGGGCAGTACCTCCAGCCGTCGCGGTCGCACCTCGACGTCTTCGAGTACGTCCACCCGGACGTCTTCGAGACGTGGCGCGAGGTGGCCGAGACGGAGTTCGACTTCCTCTACAGTGCGTCCGGGCCGATGGTCCGGTCGTCGTACAAGGCCGGCGAGCTGTTCATCGACGCGCTCGTGCGCGAGGGGCGGTCCGCCGAGGACGCCAGACGGCGGGCGCGGGCGGCCGGCGGAGACTGACGGGAGGAGTTGAACGGAACGGGTGTCGGCGGGAGGAGGTCGCCGTCGTCGCGGTCGACGATGGGACCGTTCCCGAGACGAGAGACGTTTCGCGACCGTCAGCTGTGAGCGACGTTCTCGGTTCCGACGTCCGTCGAAACAGCGAATTATTTACCTCTCCATATCGGAGCCAGCGATAGTGAGACGTACACATGGGAACGACTGATCCGTCGATCGTCGACGCAGTGCGGACCCGACCGGGGATCCTCCTCGTCGCTCTGGTCGGCGGGCTGCTCCTCGTCGATCTCGCGGCGAAGCTCGCGGGAGTCACGGTCGGTCCGATCGGCGGGGCCCTTTCCGCGGACCGGCTCGGCTCGAACCTCTGGAACGGGCTCGTGATCGGGCTCGTGATCGGGCTCGCCGGGATCGGACTCTCGATGACGTACAGTATCCTCTCGTTCGCGAACTTCTCGCACGGAGACCTCGTCAGCACGGGGGCGTTCACCGGTTGGGGGGTCGCCTTCCTGATCGCCGGCTTCGGCGACGTGCCGGTCCGCGCGCTGGTGACCGTTCGGGACGCCGGGGACGTGAGCGCCGGTGACATCGGCGCACATATCCTCACGGCGCCGGTGGCGATACTGATCGGTCTCGTCGTCGCCTTCACGGTCACCGCAGTCGTCGCGCTGGCGCTCGATCGTGCCTTCTACAAGCCGATGCGGGACCGCGACGGGATCTCGATCCTCATCGCGTCGATCGGCGCCGCGCTGGTCGTCAGGTACGTCATCCAGTTCGTCTACGGCTCCGACCGACGGGGCGTTACGGCGAGCGTCGACGCGTCGAACCTCGCGTTCGGCCCGCTCGGCCTCTCGATCAACGCCCACGAGTTGACCATCGTCGTCGCGGCCGTCGGGCTCATGCTGGCGATGCACTTCATGCTCCAGCACACGAAGCTCGGCACCGCGATGCGGGCGATGGCGGACAACAAGGACCTCGCGTTGATCACCGGCATTCCGGCCGAGCGCGTCGTCACCGCCACGTGGATCATCGGCGGCGGGCTCGCGGGGGCCTCCGGCTACCTCTACGTGTTGCTCCGGGGGACGATCCAGTTCGACTTCGGCTGGCTGCTCCTCCTCCTCATCTTCGCTGCCGTGATCCTCGGCGGCATCGGGTCGGTGTACGGCGCGATCGCCGGTGGGGTCGTCATCGGGGTCGTGTTCACGACCTCGACGATCTGGATCCCCTCGGACTTCAACGAGGCCGCCGCATTCGCCGTGATGATCACCATGCTCCTGTTGCGTCCAGAGGGCCTGTTCGGAGGTGTGACGACCGCATGAGCGACGACTCGTCCCGTCCGAAAGACACGGAGGCACCCGAGAGCGCGACGACCGCCCTGTTCGAGGCCGCGCGCCGCAGCGACCTCGGGCTTATCCTCGGGACGCTGCTACTCGTCTACCTCGTCGCGGCCCTCCTCACCTTCACTGACGGACTCAACAGCGTCGTCGGCCTGATGCGAACCCTGACGTTCCTCGGGCTGGTGTACGCCCTCTCAGCGCTCGCGCTGAACCTCCAGTGGGGATACGCCGGACTGTTCAACATCGGCGTGGCCGGGTTCATGGCGCTCGGCGTCTACACGATGGGAATCGTCGTCCGATCGCCGGACCCGGCGTTCGGTCCGCCCGGATTCGGGCTCCCGTTGCCGGTCGGCATCGTCGCCGGCATGCTGGTCGCCGCGTTGGTCGGCCTGATCGCGGCGCTCCCGGCACTCCGGCTCAAGGCCGACTACCTCGCGATCGTCACCCTCGGCATCTCGGAGATCGTCCGGCTATTCCTCCAGTCCAGCGCGTTCGACGCGTTCCTCCGGGACACGCTCGGCGTCGGAACCGGCGGCGGCAGCGGGATGGGGATGCCACGGAACCCGGTCCGCGAGCTCTTCCTCGTCGACGGTCAACGCGGTACCCCGACGGCACTCGGCGACCTCGTCTTCGGTGTGTTCGGTGCCGGGGGGCTCGGCATCTCCAACTCGATCCTCATCGACTTGGGGTACATCGTCGTCCTCGCCGGCTTCGTGATCGGGTTCTTCGTGCTTCTCGAACGGCTCGGTCGCTCCCCGTTCGGTCGGACCCTCAAGGCGATCCGCGAGGACGAACTCGTCGCGGATTCGCTCGGGAAGGACGTGAACCTGATCAAGATCAAGGTGTTCGTTATCGGCTGTGCGCTGATGGGGCTGGCGGGGATCCTCTGGTTCGGCAGCCAGGGCAACGTCTCGCCGACGCCGCAGTTCATGCCTCTCTTGACCTTCTACGTGTTCATCGCCGTCATCATCGGCGGGTCGGGGTCGAACGCCGGCGCGGTTCTCGGTGGGATCGTCTTCGCGACGGTGCTGTTCGAGGGGCCGCGACGCGCCGGGGCGACGGTGCGCGACGTCATCGACGCCGAGACGCCGGCCTCGTTCGCCGACGCGGTGGCCACGCTCGACCCGACGGCGTTCCTCGCGTTCGCGACCGACAACATCGCGCCGCTCCAGTTCGTCCTCCTCGGGCTGATACTCGTGTTCATCATCCACCGACGACCCGACGGCATTCTCGGCGACCGGATCGAGACGGCCGCGGCCGTCGACCTCTCCGAACGTCCCAGCGAGGGTGAGGTCGATGAGTAGCGACGTCCCGGACGCGTCCGACGTCGCCGAGGCGGCGGACGCGGCGACGCCCGGCGACGAACCGGAGGCGAACGACAGCGAGGTCGAAAAGGCGGCCAAGCACACGCCGTCAGGCGTTCCGCTCCGCGTCGAGGGGCTCGTCAAGCGGTTCGGCGGCGTCACCGCCGTCGACGGGGCCACCTTCGAGGTCGAACAGGGGTCGTTGACCGGCCTGATCGGTCCGAACGGCGCCGGAAAATCGACGACGTTCGACTGTATCACCGGCGTCCACGAGCCGACGGCGGGAAACGTGTACTTCAAAAGCGAAGACGTCACGGGACTGAAGCCGTACCAAATGGCGCGCAAGGGCCTCGTCCGGACCTTCCAGATCGCCCGCGAGCTGGAGGAGATGACCGTGCTGGAGAACCTGATGCTCGCCCCGAAGGGACAGATCGGCGAGTCGGCGATCCGATCGGTCACGCCGGGTCTCCGGGGCGAGGTGGTCGAACAGGAGAAGGCCATCCGCGAGCGTGCCTGGGAGACGCTCGACTTCTTCGAGATCGACCACCTCGCGAACGAACATGCGGGGAACCTCTCCGGCGGGCAACGGAAGCTCCTCGAGATGGCCCGCGCGCTCATGACCGACCCCGAGATGGTCCTGCTCGACGAGCCGCTGGCGGGCGTCAACCCGACGTTAGAGGAGAAGTTGCTCGATCGGATCCACCGGCTTCGCGCGGACGGGTACACGTTCCTCCTCGTCGAACACGACATGGACGTCATCATGAACAACTGCGAGCACGTCATCGTCATGCATCAGGGAACCGTCCTCGCCGAAGGGACCGGCGAAGAGATACGGAACGACGAACGCGTCATCGAGGCGTACCTGGGGGAGGACATATGAGCGCCGAGGACGCCGGCGAGACGTCGAGTGCCCCCGACGACGCGACACCCGCCGACGGCGACGAAGGGGTCGCGGGAACGTCACACACGCTCGAGGGCGACGCCATCCTCCGGCTTCGCGACCTCGACGCCGGGTACGGCGACCTGCAGATCCTCTCCGATGTCGACCTCGACGTCGGAGAGGGGGAGTACGTCACCGTCGTCGGTCCCAACGGTGCGGGGAAGTCGACGGTAATGAAGACGGTCTTCGGGCTCACGACGTACATGGACGGGGTCGTCGAGTTCGAGGGCCAGCCGATCCAGGGGCTCGCACCCGAGCAGATAATCCGCGAGGGGATCGGGTTCGTCCCCCAGACCGACAACGTGTTCCCCGGCCTGAGCGTGCGCGAGAACCTCGAGATGGGCGCGTACATCCTCGAAAGCGTCCCGGAGGACCGGATCGAGGAGGTCTACGACCGCTTCCCGATCCTCCGGAGGCGGAACGATCAGAAGGCGGGGACGCTCTCCGGCGGCCAGCGCCAGATGGTCGCGATGGGGCGGGCGCTCATGCTCGATCCGGACCTGCTGTTGCTCGACGAGCCGTCGGCGGGGCTCGCGCCCGACCTCGTCGCCGACATGTTCGATCGGATCGACCGGATCAACGAGGGCGGGACCGCGGTCCTGATGGTCGAACAGAACGCGAAGGAGGCGCTACGCCGCTGTGACCGCGGTTACGTGCTCGTTAACGGCGAGAACCGCTACACCGACCGCGGCGACGTACTGCTTACGGACGAAGACGTGCGGAAGGACTTCCTCGGCGGGTAGCTCGGTCGCCTGCGCGTTCGCTCCCGATCAGTTCGGTCGGCGAAACGATCGAACGGAACCTCGGCGACGGACCGTCCGCCGCTGCGAACCGGCTACTCGTTCAGGACGCTCGACCACTGGCTGGTGTACGTCGACTGTGCCGGCTCGAAGGAGACGCGCTCCGTGACCTCTCCGCCGTTCTCCTCGAAGGCAGCCGCGTACTCCTCCTCGAGCGACTGGCCGTAGGCGTCGTTGAGGTACAGCGTCCCGGAGGACTCCGCACCCACCCGATCGCCGCTCGCGAGCTGGGCCATCGCCGGGCCCTGTAGCAGGTCCGACGGGGCGGTCCGGAAGACGTAGTCGTCGTCGTCCAACTCGGTCACGTCCGGACTCGTCGAGGACGGGGAGATGCCGACGACGCCGTTCGGGATGAACACCTGGTCGGCCACCTGGAGGTTCACGTTCGAGGCGGCGGGGCCGACGACGGCGCCGAAGCCAGCGTCGACGAGTGCGTTCGCGCCCGAGATACCCGCCTGCGGGTCGGTCTGTGTGTCTTCGACGCGGGTGTCGACCGTGACGTTGAGCCCGGCGTCGTTGACCTGGGTCGCTGCGAGTAGCGCGCCGTCGCGGATCGGACCGCCGAGCGGACCGAGGTCACCGGTCTCGGGCATCAACACGCCGATGCGTGCCTCGAACTCGTCGACGCCGACCGGGTCTTCGGCCGTCGCGTCCTGGTCCTCGTCAGAGAGTTCGTTACCGAACTCCAGCGTGTCGAGCGTCTCGATCTCGCCGTCCTGGAAGTCCCGCACGTCGTACGCGGCGGTGGCGATGTCCCCGTTGACGTCGAAGTCGACGCTCGAGGACGCCCCGACGTAGTGGACGGGGTCACCGCCAGCGACGGTCTCGACCGCCTCGGGGAGGTCCTCCGGGCCGAACTCGTCGCCACCGGGGTTCGCGACGGTCCGGATCCGGTCGCGGATCGCCGATCCGTCGTTCTCGCCCGCCGCGGTCGCGGCGAGGATCTCGACCGCCATCGCGTCGTAAGCCTGCGCGTTGAACACGGCCGGGGAGGTGTCGTACTCCTCCTCGTACAGGTCGGCGAAGAAGTCCGCACCCGGACCACCCGCCGACGGCGCGGTCCCGATGACGTTGTTCATGTCGTTGTCGACCTCGCCGGGGAGGTCGGTATCGATCAGGCCGTCCGGCACGATTATGTCGAGATCGGGCACATCGTCGGCGAACTCGGAGTAGAAGTCGCGGAACAGCTGGATGCCGGACTCCGGGAACCCCACGACCATCACGGCGTCGGGCGCACCGTCGCCGTCGCTTCCGTCGCCGTCGCCGTCGCCACCCTCGGTGGAGCAGCCGGCGAGCGTCGCGATTCCGGCCGCACCAGCGCCTTTGAGAACGTCACGCCGCTGTATTTTCCGTCTCATTCTGTGACTCACTACCGTACGGGCCTTTATAAGAGTATCCTCGCGGATGAGTACGACGGCAACCGCTTCGTTCGGGAGCGAGACGGTATCGGGTACCGTCCGACGGTCGAGGTCGGCGCGGTCAGTACCCCTGTGCGTTGCCGTCCTTGCGTGGCTCCGTCGCTGCCGAGAGGACGCCGTCGCGGTTCCGGGCGACCTGTGCGCCGCCGAACTGTACCGGCGAGAGCGTCCTCACGTGGTGGTCCTTCCGGACGAGCTTGGCGGCAGTGCCGTCGTCGAAGTGGGGTTCGAGCGCAAGCTCGCCGCTCTCGCGGTACCGCCACCGCGGCTCGTCGAGCGCGCGCTGGAGCGGCATCCCGTAGTCGACCAGGTTCGAGATCACCTGAACGTGCCCCTGTGGCTGCATGTACCCGCCCATCACGCCGAAGGCCGCCCAGTCGTCCTCGTCGAGGCGGACGATCCCGGGGATGAGCGTGTGGAAGGGGCGCTTGCCGGGTTCGAGGCTGTTCGGGTGATCCGGGTCGAGCGAGAACGACGCGCCGCGGTTCTGGAGGGCGATCCCGGTGTCGCCTGCGACGAGCCCGGAGCCGAACCCGGCGAACCGCGAGTTGATGTACGAGACCACGTTGCCCTCCTCGTCGGCCACGGTAAGGAGCACGGTGTCGGCGTCCTCGGCGTTCGCGTCGGGCACCCCGAAGCTCACGTCGTGGTTCGCCGTCTCGCCGACCTCTACAGCGCGCTTCGCAGACCAGCCTTTGGACCCGAGCGGCGGGTGGTCCTCGTACTCGGGATCGGTGATGTAGCGGTGACCGTCGTGGAAGGCGACCTTGAGCGCCTCCGAGAAGTAGTGGACGCGCTCGGCGGAGTCGTAGTCGTACTCGCCCGCGCCCAGCTCCTCGGCGACGTTGAGCGCCTCGAGCGCGATGAGTCCCTGGTTGTTGGGCGGGAGCTCGTACACCTCCGCGCCGTTGTAGGTCGTCGAGACCGGCTCCGGCCACTCGACCTCGAAGTCCGCGAGGTCGTCGACGGTCATGAACCCGCCGTGTGACTGGACCTCCGTCGCGATCGCCTCCGCGATCTCGCCATCGTAGACGACGTCGGCGCCCTCCTCTGCGATCCGCTCCATCGACTCGCCGAGCTTCGGGAGGGTCACCTCCTGGCCCACCGCCGGCGACTCCCCGCCGAAGAGGAAGGCCTCGCGGGCGTTCCCGTCGGTGAACAGCTCCTCGGCCCCCTCCCAGTAGGAAGCGATGACCTCGGAGACCGGGTAGCCCTCGGTCGCGTACCGGATCGCCGGCGCGAGCACGTCGGCGAGGGTCAACCGGCCGAGCTCCTGGACGGTCGCCTCCCACCCCCGCGCCGTGCCGGGGACGGTGACCGTGTGCGGGCCGTAGAAGGGCATCCCGGCCTCCTCGGTGTCGTCGACCGCGTAACCGCCGTCGTCGGGGTAGTACGCGCCGACGTCGTCGGTCTCCCGGAGGGAGGCCTGTACGTTCTCGATCGTGGCGTCGGCCGGCGCGCCGCCGCAGGCGCGCATCGCGCCCACGTCGCCGTCGGCGGTCCGGTACAGCGCGAACACGTCGCCGCCCAGCCCGGTCGAGGTCGGCTCCACGACGTTGAGCGCCGCGGCGGTCGCCACCGCGGCGTCGAAGGCGTTGCCCCCGTTCCGTAGGGTCTCTACTCCCGCCTCGCTCGCGAGCGGCTGGCTCGTCGCGACGACGCCACGCTGGCCGTAGACGGTCGATCGACGCGAAGTGAACCGGTCGAGGTCTGGTTCCATACGAGCAGTTGGCGGAGGACTGGGTTAAATAACTAGCCGAACTGTTCCGGGCGAACCCGACCGGATAGTTTCGGAGTGACCGTTATACCGACGGCCGTCACAGAGGATCGTATGACGTTCTCGATCTGCGTCCAGGAGGAGTCCGACGCCGGTACGGTGTACGGCGTGGCAGTGACGACCGACGCGCCCGCGGTGGGCGCGCTCGCCCCGTACGTCAGCAGTCGCGGTGCCGTCAGCACCCAGGCGTTCGTCAACGTGCGGCTGGGTCGCCGCGGCATCGCGCTCCTCGAGGACGTCCCGCTGGAGCAGGCGCTTTCGGGCGTCCTCGAGCGGGACGATCACAGCGAACTCCGCCAGCTTCACGGCGTCGCCGACGGCGACGTCTTCGCGTACACCGGCGACGAGACCGACTCGTGGTCGGGCGACGAGACGTATCCCGAGGCGGGCGTCACCGTCGCCGGCAACATGCTCGCCGGCCCCGAGGCGCTCCCCGCCGCTGCCGACGCGTTCCTCGCGACCGAGCCCGCCGACGCCGTCGACGCCGGGCTCGTTCCCCGCCTGATCGACGCGCTCGCGGCCGGCGTCGAGGTCGGCGGCGACAAGCGCGGACACAGCTCCGCTGCGGTGTGTGTGTCCGCGCCGAAGACGACCGCGTACCACGACCTCCGCGTCGACCACGCCGACGACCCCATCGCCGAGATCCGTCGGGTGTACGAGACAGCATACGACGCCAGCGACGGCTTCAGCGAGGACTCGAAGGAGCGGATCTTCGACTAGTCCCGCCGTGGCGTCGCGGCCGTGGTGTTCCGCCGCCGCGGCGTCGTGGTGTCCTCCCCCGCGTCGCGGTCGTGGTGTCCAGCCGCGACGTCCGTCTTCCGCGAGGGGCAGATATATGCTTCGTCGCCCCCGTCCGTTCACTCGATCCGTCCATGACGACGTCCGAGTACCTGGAACGGCCGCACGCGGAGGGGTACCTCTCCGTCGACCACAAGGAACTGTACTTTCGCCGGTTCGGCGACGGCGACGACGTCATGCTCGCGCTCCACGGGGGCCCCGGCATGCCCCACGACTACCTCCTCCCGCTCTCGCGACACGGGTCGGACGAGTTGAGCGTCGTGCTGTACGACCAGTTCGGCGTCGGACGGTCGAGTGGGCCCGCCCCCGGCGACTTCGACGGGTACACCGTGGAGGCGTACCGCGAGGAGGTCGAAGCCGTCCGCCGCGAGCTCGAGCCCGACCGGTTCGTCGTGTACGGCCAGTCGTGGGGCGGGATGCTCGCGCTCGAGTACGCGCTCGAGTACGGCGAGCACCTGTCCGGGCTGGTGCTGGCCAACACGCTCGCGGACACCGCGTCCGCGTACCGGTCGATGCGGAGCCGCGCCGAGGACCTCCCGTCGGAACGGCTCGACGTGGTCGAGGAACACGAGGCGAGGCGTGCCTACGACGCGCCCGCGTACCTCGACGCGCTCGACGACGTCTACCGTGCCCACGTCTGTCGGCTCGAGGAGTACCCGCGTGCGGTCGAACACACCCTGGAGAACGTCAACACCGACGTGTACGGGCTGATGTGGGGGCCGAACGAGTACGTCCTGACGGAGACGGCCCGGCTCCGCGGCTGGGACGTGCGTGACGAACTCGGGACGATCGACGTACCGACGCTCGTGCTCACCGGGACACACGACGAGATCGACCCGGAGATCGCTGTGGGGATCGACGACCGGCTCCCCGACTCGCGGTTGGTCGAGTTCGACTCGAGCAGCCACATGCCGTTCTGGGAGCAACCGGAGGAACACTACGGGACGGTCGAGACGTACCTCACGGAACGGCTCGAGTGAGGTGCGTTTATATCGGGCGTCATGCTCCGTGTTCGTATGGACCATCCGGACGACCCTGAGACGGAGTACGGCTTCCTGGCCGAGACGTTGACCGACGCGAACGCCGAGGCGTTCGTCCACGTCGCCGACCGGTTCGACGACGACCTCAGGTACCTCACGCGGTTCTCGGGGCCCGATCGACCGTACGCGTTCGCGTACCACGACGGCGACGCCCTGCTCTTCCCGCCGTCCCTCTTCGACGAACAGGCGGAGCGGGAGTTCCCGGGGGCGACCGTCGTGGGGTACGGCGACCGGTCGGACCCCGACCCGGTCGACGCCGTGCTCGCGGTTCTCGAGGACCGCGAGGTCGAGAGGCCGGTCGCGGTTCCGCCCGCGATCCGCCACGACGCGTACGTCCGACTCTCGAAGGCGGGGTACGAGGTCGTCACGACGAGTGCGGTCGAAAGCGCGCGCGAGCGCAAGACCGAACCGGAGCAACGGTGCCTGGAATCGGTCGAGCGCGCGGCACAACGCGGGCTGGCACGCGCCGAGGCCGTCCTCGCCGAGGCCACCGTCGACGGCGACGTGACACGCTGGAACGGGGACGTGTTGACGACCGAAGTCCTCCGTCGCGAGATCAACGCCGAACTCTCCCGGCAGGGCGTGGACCCGTCCGGGTACTCCGTCATCGGCGCGGGGTCGACGTGTGCCGACCTCCACTTCACGGGAACCGACGAGATACGCCCGGGAGAGTCGGTCCTGATAGACCTCTCGCCGCGGGGTCCACACGGGTACTACGGGGACGTCACGCGGACGTTCACGGTGGGCTCGCCCGACCCGTGGGTCGAGACCGCCTACGACGCGGTCCTCGACGCCAGGGAGGCGGCGATGTCCGTCCTCGACTCGGGGGCCGGCGTCCGCGCGGCTGCGGTTCACGAGGCCGCCTCGGACGTGCTCTCGGACGCCGGATACGGCGTCGGTGACGTCTCGACAGGCTTCTATCACGGCGTCGGCCACGGGATCGGGGTCAGCCTCCACGAGGGACCGGGACTGACCGACGAGCGCGAGCTACGGCCCGGTCACGTGGTGACGGTCGAACCGGGCGTGTACGACCCCGACCGGGGCGGCGTCCGCCTCGAGGACCTCGTCGTGGTCACCCGTGACGGGTTCGAGAACCTCGTCGACTACCCGCTCTCGCTGACGCCGCGAGCCGCCGACTCGTCCTAACTGTCGTCCGCCCCGATCCGCTGAGGCCGTCCGGGCGCCGACGGGTCGAGTCGGTGACAGCGCACGGCGTGATCGCTCGCGTGTCGGTGTTCGGTCGGCGTCCGCCGTTCACACGGCGAGGGGAACGCCTCGGAGACGATCGACCCGGCCTCCTCCTCGTCCCCCTCCACGAGCGCGGTCGCCGCGGACTCGATCGCGTCCCGTTTCCCCTCGGGGAGGTCCGCCGGCGATCCGGGGTAGGCGTCCGCGATCACTTCGTTCGCGACCGCCTCCGTCGTCGCGCGACCGCTCGTCGCCTCGAGGTGCGTCTCGATGTTCTCGACGTCGATTTCCCCCGAGAGCAGTTGGTTCCGGAACCGGAAGGCGAACCGGAACGCCTCCTCGGTGCCGGGCCAATCCTCGGGCGGGATGACGACCGGACATCGCGTGTGGAACCGACACCCACTGGGCGGGTCCATCGGCGACGGCACCACGCCCCGAAGCGTGATCCGGTCGGACCGCTCCTCCGGGTCGATCCGCGGCACCGACGAGAGGAGCGACTGCGTGTAGGGGTGCTGTGGGCTCTCGAACAGTTCGTCCACCGGCGCGGACTCGACGATCTCGCCCAAGTACATTACCAGGACCCGGTCGGCGATGTACCGAACCACGCTGAGGTCGTGGGTGATGAACAGGATCGACAGCCCGAACTCTTCCTGGAACGTGCTGAGGAGGTTGAGTATCTGTGCCTGGACCGAGACGTCCAGGGCGCTCACCGGCTCGTCGGCGATCAGGACCCGCGGTTCCAACGCCAGCGCCCGGGCGATCCCGATCCGCTGTTGTTGGCCCCCGCTGAACTGGTGCGGGTACCGCTCCAAGTAGTCGGGGGAGAGCCCCACCCGGTCGAGCAACGACCGCACGCGCTCCGTCCGGTCCGCGTCGTCCTCGCCGATACCGTGGACCTCTAACGGGGCCTTGATGATGTCACCGACGGTCTGGCGCGGGTTCAACGACGCGAGCGGGTCCTGGAAGATCATCTGGATCTCCTTGCGGTACGGGAGCATCTCCTTGTCGGAGAGGCCGCCGATCTCGGTCCCGTCCAGCCGGACCTCCCCGCCCGTCGGGTCGTGGAGGTTGAGGAGCGTTTTCCCGAGCGTGCTCTTCCCACAGCCGGACTCGCCGACGACCGCGACCGTCTCCTGTCGGCCGAGTTCGAAGTCGACGCCGTCGACGGCCTTCACCTTCGAGGCGGGACCGAGGAGCCGGTCGATCATCCCGTCCGACTGGTCGAAGTACTTCTTCAGTCCGGCCGCTTCGAGCAGTGGGCCGTCGTTCGAGTCTCGGTCCGTTCTCCCCGTTCCGACGTCCGTCGTATCGGTTTCACTCATTCTCGATCACCTCGCCGTCCACCGGCTCACGGCGGATACACGCCGCCTCGTGGCCCTCGCTACCGACGCGTCTGAACGCGGGGTCGACCTCGAAACACTCCTCTTTGGCCTCCGGACACCGCGGCGCGAAGTGGCACGCGTACGGGATGTCGATCGGTTCGGGGACGGTCCCCGGGATGGGTTTCAGCTCGTCTACCGCCGTCTCGACCTGCGGAGTGCTCGCGAGAAGCGCCTGCGTGTACGGGTGCTGTGGGTTCTCGAACAGATCCCGAGCGGTCGCCCGTTCGACCATCTCCCCGGCGTACATGACGTTCACCCTGTCACACGTCTCGGCGACGACCGCCAGGTCGTGCGTGATGAGCAGGATGGAGGTATCGAACACCTCGAGGATGTCGTGTAACTCCTCGAGGATCTGCGCCTGGATCGTCACGTCGAGCGCCGTCGTCGGCTCGTCGGCGATCAAGAGATCGGGCTCACACGAGAGCGCGATCGCGATCATCGCGCGCTGGCGCATCCCGCCGCTGAACTCGTGAGGGTAATCCGTCGCGCGGCTCTCAGGATGCGGTATCTGAACGGACTCGAGCATCTCGATCGCCCGGCGCCACGACTCGCTCGCCTTCGAAGCGCCGATTATCTTTCGTTTCATCTCTGCCGAAAGCGAGACCGATTCCCCGACGTCCTGATGGAGCCGGACGGTCTCCGCGATCTGTTCCCCGACGGTGATCGTCGGGTTGAGGCTGTTCATCGGGTCCTGGAACACCATCGAGATCTCGTTGCCGCGGATCGCCGTCATCTCCGCTTCGGACTTCTCGAGCAGCGGTTCGCCCTTGAACAGTAGCTCGTCCGCGGTGACCTCGCCTGGGTCCTCCACGAGCCGCATCACGCTCTGTGCGAGGACGCTCTTTCCGCTCCCGCTCTCGCCGACGAGCCCGACGATCTCGCCGTTGTCGATGTGTAAGTCGACGCCGTTGACGGCGGTGACCGTCCCGCGCTGTGTCTCGAACTCCGTCCGTAGGTTCCGTATCTCCAGCATCGTCATTTCTCCGAGACCTCCGATTGCTTGACGTCGAAGGCGTCCCGGAGGCTATCGCCGAACATGTTGAACGCCAACACGACGACCATGATCGCCAGGCCGGGGAAGACGCTGATCCACCACGCCTGGTTGATGTACTGCCGCCCCTCCGCGAGCAACAGCCCCCAGGTCGGCGTCGTGGGTTTGACCCCGAGACCGAGGAAGGAGAGCGCCGCCTCTGCGATGATCGCGAGCGGGATCATGAGCGTCATCTGGACGATGATCGGCGCGACGGCGTTGGGGAGGATCTCCTTGGTCATGATCCGCCGGTCGCTCGTCCCGATCGCCCGGGCGGCGAGGACGTACTCCTCCTCACGTATCGACAGCACTTCCCCCCGAACCAGTCGGGCGAAGTCGTCGATGAAGGCGACCCCGATCGCGATCACCACATTGGTCACGCCGAGCCCGCCGAGGAACGCGATCAGCCCCGCAGCGAGGATGATCGAGGGGAACGCCCACTGGAAGTCGACGTACCGCATCAGCAACTCGTCGATCAGGCCGCCGTAATAGCCGGCTATCAACCCGATCGCCGTCCCCACGGTGAACGCGAACGCCACGGTCGTCAGCGCGACCAGAAGCGAGATCCGCGCCCCGAAGACGATCCGGGTGAACAGGTCGTGACCGAACGAGTCCGTCCCGAGCACGTGCCACACGCGGTCCATCTCGCCGTCGCCGTCGACGTCGCTCTCGGAGTAGCTGTTCGGCCCCTGGTTTATCCCGAACGTGTCGTCCTGTTCGTACGGCGCGATCATCGGCGCGAAGATCGCCGTGAAGACGAACAGGAGCACCATCGTCGCGCCGAAGATCGCCTTCTTGTCGGAGAGGAGCTGGTCGCGTATCCGGCGATACACGCCCCTGTTCTCGGTCGAGTCGACCGGCGATTCGTCACGATACCGACGAGCGATCCGTTCCCGCTCGTCGGGGTCGAGCGCGCCCGAGTCCGACCGGCCGGACGTGGTGTGGTCGTTGCTCATGACGCCTCATCTCCGTAGCGGATCCGCGGATCGAGGAACGTGTATATGATGTCGACTGTGAGGTTCATGAATACCATGATCGCCGCGACGAGGAGGATCACCGACTGAGTGACCGGATAGTTGCGGTCGAGGATCGCGTCGACGAGGAGCCGACCGATCCCCTGAATACCGAAGACGAGCTCGACGGTGACGCTCCCGACGAGCACGAGCGCGATCTGGATCCCGGCGACGGTAACCACCGGGATGAGCGCGTTCTGCATCGCGTGTTTGTACAACCTCGTGGTTCGACCGACGCCCTTCGCCTTCGCCGTCTTCATGTACTCCGCATCGAGCACTTCGAGCAGAGACGAGCGGGTCATCCGCATCACGACGGCCGCGTACGGAACGCCGACGGAGATCCCGGGGAGGAGGATCCGACGGAACCACTCGACGATCCCGTCCTCCTGTAACGGGGCGTATCCGACGATCGGGAGGACACCCCACCAGACGCCGAAGACGAGCGCCAATAGGATGCCGATGAAGAACGCCGGCATCGAGAGGCCGAGGAAGGCAGCGACGGTCGCGACGTAGTCTGACCGCTGTCCCTTCCGGGTCGCGCTGATTATTCCGGTCGGGAGCGCGATCCCGAGCCCGACGACGACCCCGATCAGCGCTATCGAGAGCGTCCGCGGGACGGCGCTCGCCATCATCACGCTGATCTGTTCGCCTGAGGTGAGGCTCTGTCCGAGGTCCAGCGTTATCAGGTCGAGCATCCACTCGGCGTACTGGACGTAGAGAGGCTGGTCCAGGCCCAGTTCCGCACGCATCCGGTTTACCGCCTCCTCGGTGGCCTCGGCACCCAACATCGTCCGAACGGGCCCGCCGGGGATGGCCCGCAGGCCGAAGAACACCACGGTCGCCACCAGCCAAACGACGAACAGCGCGTTGAGGACGCGTTTGGCGATGTACTTCTTCATTTAGCGGTCACGGAGCGTCCTATTCATCCAACCACACCGGTTCGAACTTCCGGACGAACGCGGGGATGTGGACGAAGCCCTTCACCTCGTCACGGATCCCACAGACGTCCTCCTGGTGACCGATGAACCCGGAGGCAGCCTCACGGATGAGGATGTCCTCGATCTCCCAGAGCGTTTCACGGCGCTCCTCCTGGTCGATCTGACGGCGCTGTTCGCCGAGGAGGTCGTGGACCTCTTGGTTGCGGTACTGTGCCCAGTTCCAGACGCCGTCCTCGTCGGGTAGCCGGAAGAAGTTCCAGATCGACTCCTCGGGGTCGGGCTTGTCGACGCTCCCGCTGAGCAGGATGTCGAAGTCGCCGTCGAAGTCGAACCGCTCCCAGAACGTCGCGGAGGTCACCTGATCGACTTCGGAATCCAGACCGACCGCGTTCAACTGCTGGTTCAGGACCCGCGAGGCGCGCAGGTTCTCCGGGTTCGCGAGGATGCTGATGGTGGTGTCCATCGCGCCGCCCTCCTCCAACAGCTCCTGTGCTTCCTCGGGTGCGTAGGCCTGGTCGTCCGGTTTCTCGTCGGGCTCTCGCCAGATCCACTCGGGGCTGGGCGAGAAGACGCCGGGGTTCGCGACGCCGTAGTTGAAGTACGCGGACTCGACGAACGCCTCGTTGTCGATGGCCTTCGCGATGCCGAGTCGCGTCTCGACGGCGTCGAACGGCTCGCGAGCGTGGTTGAAGATCACGCCGGCCCACGTGTTCCCGATCGTACTGCTGACACCGGCATCCGGACTGTCCTCAACCTCGTTGATGTTCCCCAACGGGAGGAGGTTCGTGAACTGGATGTCGCCGGACTGGAGGGTGTTCACGACGGTTCCGGGCTCGGGGATCAGACTGACGTCGACGCCGTCGAGGTACGGGAGCGAGTTGCCGTCCTCGTCCTCCCTGAAGTAGTCGTCGAACCCGTCGAGGATTATCTCCGATCCCGTGTCGTGGCTCTCGACCTGGAACGGCCCGGTGCCGACGGGTTCGAGGTTGTACTCTTCGGCACCCATCTCCTCGAACGCGGTCCGGTTCACGATCGTCGCCGCACGCCCCGGACCTGCGGTGAGGAGCGCGAGCGCGGACGCGAGCGGCGCCTCCCAATTCAACGCGACCGTGTAGTCGTCGACGACCTCGACCGCTCCGTCCTCGACTGCGATGAGTTCGTTCTCCAGGTTGTGGGGTGCCTCCCGCTCGATGTTCCGTTCGATCGTGTACTTGACGTCCTCGGCCGTGAAGTGGTCCCCGTTGTGGAACGACACGTCGTCACGGAGGTCGAAAACCATCCTCGTTCCGTCGTCCTCGACGGTCCAGTCCGTCGCCAGGTCGGGAACGATCTCCAGGTTCTCGTTGGCCATGACGAGCCCGTTGAAGATGTTGACCGAGAGCTGGAAGTAGATCCCCGTACTGATGTATGCCGGGTCGAGGTTGCTGATGTCGCCGGTCCACCACGCCGCTTTGAGGCGACCGCCGTACCGGTCCGAGCCGTCGTCGCCGCTCCCGTCGTCGCCGCTCCCGTCGTCGTCGCTCCCGTCGTCGTCGCTCCCGTCGTCGCCGCTCCCGTCGCCGCCACCGCCTCCGGAACAGCCGGCGAGCGCACCCATCCCCGCCGCGCCGAACACCTTCACTGCGGTTCGACGATCGACTTTGGGACCTTCGAGGTCCGCAGGGCTGACGTCGACGTCGGAGATCGATGGACTCGTTGTATTCTTATCTGACATAATTTCTCGTGGCAAACGTCACCATGCGCGTTCGTTGGGTCATTACTAATTTATACCTTCCGTTTATGGTAACTATATTTATCAATATAGAACGGGGAACTACTCGCAGTCATGCGATTATAGAATCACAGAAGTATACGAATTCTGTTATTTTTACATGTTATTTATATTCTATTGCCCGAAACTATTCGGTCCCATCGCTCCATCGTGCGACCGTGTAATGGATCGACACCGCCGGACGGGCGATATCCTCGCAGCGAGGAGCAGGTTATCCCTTCGCTACGGGGAACAAGTTATTCCTTCCCGCGCGCATCCTCCGGACATGCGCGAAGTGACGCTCCGGATCCGCCACAACGGCACCCCCGAATGCGTAGCCAGTGCCCGGTATCCGGAGGTGACTCTCCGGTCCGTCTCCTCCATGACCGGCCGGAGCGCGGAGCGGAAACGGATCATCGAACTCCGGGGACCGGGCGACGATATCGAGGGCTTCCTCGACGTGTTCCGCGAGGCGGACTCGGTTCTCGAAGCCGAGCCGCTCTCGCCGCTCGACGTCTATCCCGTGTACGTGGCGCTCGTCGTCGACGCCGACCGCTGGGACAGCATCGCCGAGCGGCTCTCGGACCTGGGGATCCACTATCGGACTGGGACCACGATCAACGCGGGGATCGAGCGGTGGACGCTGTATCTGGACCCCGACGACGACCTCGCTGGCGTGATCCGGTCGCTGGAGGAGGGAGGTAACGACGTCGAACTCGCCCGCAACGTCGAACTGTCGGAGATCGAACGCCCGCCGGGACTCGATTCCACCGGCTACCTCGAGGACCTCACGCGCCGTCAGCGCGAAGTCCTCACGACCGCGATAGGGATCGGGTACTACGAACACGGCGGCGACGTCGGCCTCGAGGCGATCGCCGACGAACTCGACCTCGGCACCACCACCGTCTGGGAACACCTCTCCCGTGCGGAGGCGAAGGTGATGGCCGGGGTCGTCGACCGACTCGACGTCTGAATCTGGCCGGAGTCGTCGACCGACTCGACGTCTGAACCTGGCCGGGGTCGTCGACCGACTCGACGTCTGGACCCGGTCGACGGCCCCCATACACCGATCGACGCGTTCCGTCGCCACGATCGGCACTTTTCGCCGCTATGTCATTCGTTAATACATAACAAATTTCGTTACATATTTATAGAATCGCAACCATACCATCGGATGGGTTCGAGGTGGTTGACATGGCTCTCCCACGACCAGCCAGCAAGTGGACCGGAGGCATGGACCTGCCAAGCAGACTCTTCGAGCGCGCCGGCAGTAACGACTACGAACTGTACGAGCAGGACGACGAGTTCGTCCTCACGGTCGAGCTCCCAGGGTTCGATCCCGAGGAACTCACCGTCTCGTGGGACGACGGCATGTTGAACATCGCCGGCGAACATGAAGACGAGTTCCGCGACACCCGCCGGACGTACCACCGTCGGTTCCGGTTCCCCAAGACGGTAGCCGAAGACGACATCGAAGCCGGGTACGAGAACGGCGTCCTCACCGTACGGCTCCCGATCGTGTACGACGCTGTGGTGAGCGGCACCGAGATCGAGATCGAGAGCTGACGGGGGCACTCCCCGTCCGACCTGCCGCGTTCTCCTCTTCGGCGTTCGACGCGACCGGGATTCACCCCGTTCGCTGACCGGAACGGACACCGATATACGGGAGGCCGCCGTCCCCACCGACGTGTCCAGGTACCGAGACGTCCTCCTGTTCTTCGTGCTCGCCACCCTGTGGGGCGGCTCGTTCGTCGCCATCGAGGTCGGGCTGGCGTACTACCCGCCCGTGTTGTACGGGGCCTACCGGTTCGACATCGCGGCGCTGGTCCTCGTCACGTACGTCCTCCTGACGGATCGGAACCCGTTTCCACGGACGCGCGGCGACCTCGCCGCGATCGGGCTCAGCGGCGGGTTCAACGTGGCCGCCAACAACTCGCTGCTCTTCACCGGGCAACAGTACACGACGAGCGGGATCGCCGCGATCACCTACAGCCTCGTCCCGATCGTCACCGCGGCCGTCGCGGCGATGTGGATCGGTGAATCGAGCCTCGATCTACGGGGAAGCGTCGGCGTCGTGCTCGCGTTCGTCGGCGTCGGGCTCGTCGCCCAGCCCGACCCGGCGAACCTGACCGGGGGGGTGACGCTCGGGGTGGCGCTCATCTTCGTCGGCGTGATCGCCGTCTCGTTCAGTAGCGTCGGGCTTCGGGTCGTACAGACGACGTTCTCGAGCGTCGCGCTCACCGGCTGGGCGATGCTGTTCGGCGGGCTCCTGATGCACGGGCTCAGCCTCGGACTCGGCGAGGGACAGCGGCTCCCCGCGACGGAGCTCCCGGCGCTCGTCGCGTTGGGCTTCCTCGGTGTGCTCTCCTCGGCCGTGGCGTACACGATCTACTTCACGCTCCTCGACCGGCTCGGCGCGTTCGAGATCAACCTCGTCTCCTACGCCGTCCCCGTGGTCGCGACGGTCGCCGGGGCGGTCCTCCTCGCGGAGCCGGTGACGGCGACAACCGTCGTCGGGTTCGTCGTCATCATCGCCGGCTTCGGGCTGGTCAAACGCCACGCGATCGCCGAGGAGGTGCCGAGGCTCGTCTCGCGGGTCGGCGGGTTCTTCTGACCGAGGACGTCCCTACCGCTCCTCGAGCGACGCGACGTCCGCGAGGATCTCCGCGGCGTGGTCCTCCGGGGAGACGCCCTCGTACGCGAGCGCGATCGTCCCCTCGTCGTCGACCACGTACGTGTTCCGGAAGACGCCGTCGAAGACGTTCCCGAACATCTCCTTTTCACCGTAGGAGTCGTACGCGCTCGCGACCTCGCCGTCCGGATCCGAGAGGAGGTCGAAGGGAAGACCGTAGTCGGCCGCGAAGTCCGCGAGGTCGGCGACGGGGTCGTCGCTGATCCCGAGTACCCGCACGCCGGCGTCCTCGAAGGCGTCCCACTCGTCGCGGAAGCTACACGCCTCGGTGGTACAACCGGGCGTGTCCGCCCGCGGGTAGAAGTAGACGACCGTGTAGGTTGCGTCGGTCCCGGCGAGGGGGACGGGCTCGCCGTGCTGGTTCTCGAGCGTGAACGTCGGGGCGTCGTCGCCGGGGTCGAGCATACCGTCCGTCGAGCCGGTGTCGGCTTATCGGCACCGATCCGGTCCGATCCGACGACGAGATGCCGAGTTGCGTCACGGCGACCGGTCCGCCCCCGTCCGACGACCGACCGGTCCCGCAACCTCTTTGCGGGCCCTCGACGAACCTGACGGTATGAGTCACGGACCCCTCGACGACGACGCGGTCGAGAGCTACCGGGAGGCCGGCGCGGTGCTGGTCGAGGCGATGAACGAGGCCAGAGGGATGGTCGAACCGGGCCGAAGCCAACTCGAGGTCGCCGAGTGGGTGGAGGACTTCGTGCGCGAGGAGGGGGCGGGGCTCGCGTTCCCCGTCAACCTCAGCGTCGACCCCGAGGCGTCCCACGCGACCCCGTCCCGCGACGACGACACCGAGTTCCGCGAGGAGATGGTGTGTCTCGACGTCGGCGTCCACGTCGACGGCTACATCGCCGACGCGGCCGTGACCGTCGACCACACCGGCAACACGGAACTGGTCGAGGCGGCCGAGATGGCGCTGGAGGCCGCGATCGACGAGGCGGGCCCGGGCGTCGAGGTCGGCGTCGTCGGCGAGGCCATCGAGGACGTGATCCGCGGGTACGGCTACACGCCGGTGCTCAACCTCTCGGGACACGGCGTCGAGCGGTACGACGCCCACACCGGGCCGAACGTCCCGAACCGCGGGGTCGACCGCTCCGTCGAGCTCGAACCCGGACAGGCGGTCGCCATCGAGCCGTTCGCGACCGACGGCCGCGGCAAGGTCGGCGAGGGAACCGACGAGGAGATCTACGAGCTGGAACGCGAACGGAGCGTCCGCGACCGGCGGGCGCGACGGGTGCTGGAGGAGATCGCCGAGTTCGACGGCCTCCCCTTCGCCGCCCGGTGGCTCTCGGACGATCGGTCGGAAATGGCGCTCCGACGGCTCAAGCAGGCGAACGTGATCAAGGGGTACCCGGTGTTGAAGGAGGCCGACGACGCGCTCGTGAGCCAGGCGGAACACACGCTCCTGGTCACCGAGGACGGCGTCGAGGTGACGACCGCGGGCATCCACGACTTCGACGGATAGCTACCGAGTCAGAGATACGGGAGGCGTTCCGATGAAAAGGTGGGAGGGAACCCGACGTGAAGCCGGTGGGTCGCTACACCGTCGCGGGAGCCAACCGGTCGACGAGCCCGTCGAAGTCGTCGTCGAAGCTGAGCACCGCGTCGATACCGTGGCCCTCTACGAGGGCGACGGTCATCGCGTCGGTGAAACTGAGGCCATGGTCGGCGTACTGCTCGAAGCGTTCGACCGCTTCGCCGAAGACCGGACGTGACGCGTGCAGGATGTCGATGGCGTCCGGAAAGGGGTCGACGCCACGAACGCGTCGACCGAGTTCGATCGCGTCCGCCATCCGACCGGTACGGCGGTACGTGAGCGTCACCGATTCGTCGTAGACGTAGTCACTCGTCATCACGTGGCCGTAGTCGGCGGATCGGAGAACCTCGGTGAGCGCTTCGGTCGCGACGTCGTGCCGACTCGCGTCGAGGTCGTGATGCGCGTAGAACACCCCGGTATCAACGAAGACGCTCATCCGTATAGGATCTCGTCGATCTCGTCCTCATCGGTCTCGACACCCGAGGAGATCGTGCCCGAATCGAACCGGTCGATCTCGTCCGCGGACAGTGCCTCCGTGCCGTCACGGAAGCTATCGATGAATTCCGTTCGCGACTCGATGGCGGAGTCGACGAGGCGTCCCAGGATCTCCTGCTGGGTGGCCTTCCGTCCCGTCCTAAGCTTGATTTCAGCCTGTAACTCCTCGAGCTTCGACTTCGTTTCCTCGTCCATCCGTACGGCGGTTGCCATATTCGTAGTTGAGTATTTAACAGAGTTAATGTTTCGATTAGATGGGTCGTCGGTGCCGGATCGATCGGGGTCGACACGGATCCGTCCTCGGGGAGCCGACGGAACTCCTACACGATCTTCATCATCCGCGTCTCGAACTTTCCGACGCGCACGCGAACCCAGCCCGATAGTTCGTCGTCGAGGTCCGGGTCGTCGGTGTCGACCCGGAGCACGCGCACGTCGTCGAGTTTCGCCCGGGAGGCGACGACCGTCACGTCGCACTCGCGGATCACCGCGGGCGAGAGCTGTGGGTTCCCGCGCCCGAAGACGAACCCCTGCCCGCCGATGGGCGAGACGACGATCACGTTCTCCTCGCCGAGCGCGTCCAGGATCTCGGACTCCGTCGCGTCGCGGACGACCACCTCGCCGTCGCGCCAGACGTCGACCCCGATGGGCGAGGGCTCGAACCCGAGCTCGGCTTTGATCGCCCCGACGGTCGACCCCGGCCCGAGCACGTAGGTGACCCCCTCCCCCTCGCGCGCCCGGATGTCGTCGGCGACGCCCTCCGCGAGCGACTCGACGGTGCCGCTCGCGGTCTGTTTCGACGACTGGAGGTCCTCGGCGACGGGGACGTGTGCCACCCCGCGGAGTTCGGGGTGAACCTCTCCCTCGCGATAGGCGTCCTCGTCGATGTCCATCACCTCGCGGCGTTCGGTCCGCGAGAACGTCGCTGTAACCTCCGCGGCGTCCTCCGGCGAGACCGCGAACACCGACGAGTACACCTTCACGCCCGCCGGGACGCCGAGCATCGGCGTGTCCGTCCCCTCGAGCGCCGTGGTCACGTCGGCCGCGGTGCCGTCCCCGCCGACGAACAACACGAGGTCGACGCCCGCCTCGAGGAAGGCGGCCACCGCACGGCGGGTGTGTTCGGCGGTCGTCTCTGGCGCGTCGTCGAGCGAGCCGTCGGTCGGCCCCGACGTCACCGACCGGTCCCCGTCGAACGGGTCGACGACCCGGGCGGGCGAAAAGCCCGCCTCGCGGACCACGGACTCGCCCATGGGGTCCGCGACCGTCGAGACCGTCGTCTCGGGCGCGACCGCGGCGAGCCGCTCCATCGCCCGCCCCGCCCGGTCGGGCGCGCGCGGTTCCGCGCCGCGCTCGCGCGCCTCCTCCACTTTCCCGTCGGTTCCCTTCAGCCCGACGCGACCGCCCATTCCGGCGATCGGGTTCATCACGACGCCGACGTGCATACCCGACGTTACGGCGGCGCGCACTTAACGGGTCGTCGACCGCGGGCGGCTTGCCGGGCGGTCGGGTCGTGTCCGGTCGTCGAAGATCAAGCTTTAAGCCGGGACCCGGACAACCTCCGTCCATGATACTGTCCGCCGTTCAGCCCGAGCCGCTCCCGATCGAGGCGACCGCGCTTGCCGTCCTCGCCATCAGCCTGATCGTCACCGCCGTCTGGGTCGCCTACCTCGCACGCTGACCCGGATTCTCGACACCGTTTCCTCACGTCCGCTCCGGTCTCACTCGACCAGTTCCGCGCGGTCCCGAAGCCACGCCGCGGCCCGCTCGGCCTCGGCTGGGTCGTCGGCGGTTATCTTCACCCGCACGTTCTCGCCGGGGTACGATCCGACGCGCACGTCGAAGCGCTCTCTGAGTTCCGAGAACCGGTCGATGAGGGTACTCTCGGGCTCGTCGACGGCGACGACGACGGCGTGGGTCGGGACGCCGTCGAACTCCGTCTCGACCCGCTCGAACATCGCTTTCATCTCCGCAGGGACCCCCGGCAGTACGTAGACGGACTCGACGACAGCGCCGGGTGCGACGCCCGCTTCGTTGGCGAGCGGCCGACAGCCGGCGGGGAGGTGTGTCGTCCCCGCGATGAGGTCCTCGGCGCTGTACCCCCGCTCTTCGAGCCACGCGGCCGCCTCCTCGTTCTCGACGACCTCCCGACCGAAGGCGGCGGCGACCGCCTCCATCGTCACGTCGTCGTGGGTCGGGCCGAGCCCGCCGGTGACGACCACGGCGTCATACTCCGCGTGGTACTCGTTGACGATTCGGGCGATCTCTCCGACCTCGTCCGGGACGACGGTCACCCGCCGAACCGGGACCCCCCGGTCCGCGAGTCGGCCGCAGAGCCAGGTCGCGTTCGTGTTCTCCGTGTCACCGACGAGGAGTTCGTCCCCGACGGTGACGATCGCGGCGTTCATGTCCGATCCCACGCGGTGGCGATTCAAAAGGTCGCCGGGGAGCAGTGGCCGGATCGACGGGGGATCACAGGAAGCCGTCGTCGTCCTCGTCGTCGTACACGCCCAGTCCCATCTCGCTACGGCGCTCGCGGAGCTCCTCGAGCTGGCGTTTGAACCGGAGCGTCCCCACGATCGCGACGAGGATCGCGATCGCGAGGATCCCGCCGAACACGACGAGGTCGGTCTCGCGGTACGCCTGGACGACGATCGACCCCGTGACCTCTTCCCAGACGATCCGGTCGCGATCGCCGACCGTCTCGACCTCGTAGCTCCGCGGCGAAACGTGGCCGACGATCGGGAAGTCGGTGCTGAACCCGGGCGGGAGCGTCACGGCGTAGGAGCCCTCGACGTACGCCAGCGACGTGAACCGACGGGGGGAGCCGTCCCCCGAGAACGCGACCTTCCCGCCGTCCATGTCGTCGGCGAGGCGGACCCACGTCTCGTCCGTCGTCCGATCGACCTCACCGCCGCGGGCACGGAACTCGCTTCCGGTCACCACCTCACCGTCCGGGTACTGGTACCGGAACGCCTCGAACTCCAGCGGCTGGTCGCCGGTGTACGGGGTCTGCCGGTACAGGCGGAGCTCGTCGCGGCCGGAGACGTCGTAGACGACCGTGTACGTCGCGTCCGTCGAGAGGTCGAAGGCCGCGTCACGGTCGGTGTCGAAGTCGTACTCGCGCGGTGGCTCGGCGTCGAGCGTCTCGTTCGTGACCTCGCCGCCGCCGGTCACGTAGCCGAGACAGCCGGCGCTCGCGGCGAGCAACGCGACCAGCGTCACGGCGAGGGCGAAGCGTCGGTTCACGCTCGAGCCACCTCAGACGACACACCGCATCTCCGCCGGGAGATACGAGCCGATGGCGGCCAGCAGTCCCGGCGGGTCGGTTCCCTCGGCACAGACGACGCTCTGTTCTAAGAGCCCCAACCGCTCGACGGTGACGATGTCCTGCGCGTGGCCCGCCCGGTTCACCGTCGCGCGGACCTCCCCCCGGGTCGCGGAGTTGACGTTCAGCCGTCCCGGTCCCCGCTGCCAGTCGTAGAGCCGGTCCCGCTCGGCGTCGGCGAGCCGGTTCGGATCGGCGTCCGGGTCGCCAGGACCGCCGCCGTAGACGAACCGCATCGGGAGGTGCTGGACGAGGCCGAACCGCTCGACGACCTGCTCCGGAGAGCCGACGCCGAGGCCGAGTTCGTCGGCGGGGACGCGAACGTCCTCGCCGGCGTCGAGGACGAACCCGTCGGCGTCCCACGACTCGAGGGTACCGACGTACGTCTCGCCGGCGATGAGCCCCCCGTCGTGGGCGACGACCTCCCCCCACGTCTCCGCGAGGACGTTGCGGGCGACGGTGGCGTCCTCGCCGGTCACGTCCACCTGGACGAACCCGTCGTCGCGGACGCCGACCGTCCAGTCGACGGCGAGTTCGCCCACGTCGTTGCCCACGAGCGAGTTCATCCCGTCGAGCGCGCGGTCGCGAGCGCCGCCCTCGACGTAGCACTTGGTCGCGAGGACGACCATCAGCCGGTCACATCCGCGTTGAGTTCGTCCCGGAGCTCCTCGAGACGCATCGACATCGCCTCGCGGAGCCGGTCGTTCTCCATCGCGTCGAGCGGCGACCCACACTCGGGACACTCGAAGCCGAAGTCCATCGCCTCGCCGAACTCGAAGCGGAGCGAACACACCTCACAGAGGTAGAACTCGTGGGTTCGCTCGTACTCCTCGCGCTCCTCCAAGGCGTCGAGGAGCCGGTACATCTCCTCCTGGAGGTTCTCCGGGATGTTGTCGTAGTGGAACGTCCAGAGGTACGTCAGCCAGCCGGAGTCCTCGTCGCGGACCCGCCGGTAGGTGGCGAGGTCGTTCTCGTAGAGGATGAACAGTGCGCGGCGGACGTCGTTGAGCTCCAACCCGAGCTCCTCGGCCAACTCTTCGTCGGTCACCTCGCCGTCCGGGGGCGCGGCCGCGACCGGCATCCCCGTCGGTCCCACGAGTTCGTGGAGGTACTTCTGGATGACGGGGTCGTTCAACAGGTCCTCAAAAGCCATTACGGAATTATGGCGGCGGAGCGGGGTTAAAAGCTCCGAAAGGGACCACGACCTCGGTCCCGATCTCAGCCCGCTCCGCCAGAGCTATACGCCGCCCAAGTCACGGGGTTCGCGTATGAACTCCGGTCGGATCGAACGGGCGTCCGCGATCGAACGGGCGTCCACAGTCGTCGGCGCGCTCGCGCTCGCGGTCGTCCCGGTCGTCATCGCGGCGGTCCCGATCGTCCCGCTCGCGTGGCTCCTCGACGTCGGCGGCGTCCTCGTCGGACTGGACGTCGGCGGGGTCGTCGTCGGCCTCTTCACAGCCGTCGTTGTCGGGCCCGCGGTCTCGGCCGTGCTCGGGCCGGTCCTTGTCGATCGGCGGATCGATCGGCTCCCCCCTGCCGACCTCGACGACCGCCCCGCGGCGTTCGTCGACTCGCGCGTCGACGCGATAGCGGAGGCGGTCGGGATCGATCCCCCGCCGGTCACGGCCGTCCGGGCCGAGGCGGCCAACGTCGCCGTCGCAGACGGCTACCGGGGGCCGCGGCTCGTCGTCTCCACGCGGCTCCTCTCGTTGCCGGCGGGGGACCGCGACGCCGCGTTGCGTCACGCGTTGGTCCGACTACGCACGCGGGAGGCGGGGTTCACGACCGCGGCTCTGCCCGGCCTCGTCGTCGTCGAGACGGTGACGCTCGTGGCGACCCTGCTCGTCGGCAGGCGGACCGACCGGAACCCCGCCGACCGTCGAGTCAACCGGATCCACGGGTACGAGCCCGACCGCGAACGGATCCCGGCACCCGCGTACGCCGTCGTCGGCCTGCTCGTCTGGATCGTCACGCTCCCGGCGTGGGTCCCGGCGGTCGTCGGCGACCGCCTGTTCGTCGCCGGTCGCCGGCGCGCCGGCGACGTCGCGGTGGCTCGCGTCGGCGAGGCGGAACGCGCCGGGCTCGCGAACGCGGTCGCGTTCGCAGGCGAGGCCGCCGGCGCAGGGGACTGGCCGCCGCTCTTCGACCGGCTCTCGCTCGTCTCGATGGCCGACGACGAGACCGGCCGGGTGCGCGGGACGAGCCGACAGGAGGCGCGGATACGGCTCGCGAGACTGCGGTCGAAACGGACGCTCTAGGGGGCTCGGGAGGTCCCGACTCGTCGATGGCGACAGTAGTCGATCCTCACGGCTCCGCCGGGACGGACAACCGAACGGTCGTTCCACGTCCCTCGCGGGTGGACAGGGAGAGGTCGCCGCCCAACGCGTTCACGACCCAGTACATCATCCAGATCCCGAGCCGGTCAGCGTGCTTCAGCGAGGTCTCACCTCCCTTGAGCACGTACGTCTCATCGTCCGGGATACCGGGCCCGTCGTCGACGATCTCGATCTCGATCCACTGTGACACCGGACGATCGACCCGGATCTCGACCGACGGGTGCGGGTCGTCGTTGTGTTTGATCGCGTTATCGATCCCCTCCTCGATCGCCGTCAACAGTCCGGTTGCGGTCACCTCGAGCGGGTCGTCTGCGGTAACGGACAGGTCGATCCTCGCCTCCGGATACCGTCCCTCGAACGAACTCACGAGCTCAGAGAGCCGGTCGCACAACGCGATCGGGGGACCCGAGGGATCGGTCACGGACAGCGTGTGGTCGGTCTTCCGTACCGCCTCCGCGATCCGCATGAGGTCGTCCGCCGTCTCGGAGATCACCTCGAGCGGCTTCCGATACTCGTCGCCGAGCTCCTCGCGGAGGAGCTCCGCGTACCCGTCGATGAGGTTCATCTTGTTCCGGAGGTTGTGGTCGAGCACCCGGTTCATCACCTCCAGTCTCCGCTCGCGGATCTTCCGGTCGGTGATGTCAGTCTGGAACCCGACGTAGTTCGTGACGGTCCCGTCCTCGCCACGGATCGGCGCGACCGTAAGCCGGTTCCAGAACTTCCGGCCGTTCGCCCGGTAGTTCAGGACGTCCACGGAAACCGGTTCCTCGGCGTCTATCGCCTCCCGGATCGTCGCCCGCGTCTCATCGTCGGTCTCCTCGCCCTGGAGGAACCGGCAGTCCTCGCCGAGCATCTCCGGTCCGTACCCCGTCAGCCGTTCGAACTCGGCGTTCATGTAAACCAGCGGATCGTCCCCCGATCCCGGCTCCGCGAGCGTGATCCCGACCGGCGCCTCGTCTATCGCCCGATCCTTCAATTCGAGTTCCTCGACGGTCTCCGTGAGGAGGCGTTCGCGCTCCGCGAGCCGTCGAGAGGCCTCCCGCCGTTCGACCAGGTTCGTGATTCGGGTCGCCAGTTCGGCGCGTTTCACCGGGAGGTCGATGACGTCGTCTACGCGGTCCCACGCGTTCTCCACGTATCGGTCGCTCCGTTCTTCGGGTATCAACAGGACGAACGGGAGGAAGGCCGGCTCCGCGCGCTCCCGTCTCGACTCGATCGCGTCCGCCGCCCGTCGGAATCCGTCCACGTCGAGGAGACAGCAGTCGTAGACCGACTCGAGCGCCGTCACGTCCGTCGCCGTCTCGATCCGGTACCGGCCGGACAGCGCCGCTTCGAGTAGCTCGCGGTCCCGACCCGGCCGTACGAACAACAGCAGAGTGGACGAGTCCCCTGATTCGGAGGTGCCGTGGCTCGCTCCCGCCTCGACGTCCTCGGAACCCGATCCCATGTCCAATAAAAGGAGCGTCCACATCCACTAAGCATTATCCATTTATATAACCGCCCGCCGAAGGGTCTACGGGATGTCACCACCACTGCCCGAGCGACTCTCAACGGGCGTCGCTGGCCTCGACGAGGTCCTCGCCGGCGGGCTCGTTCCGGAGCGGAGTTACATGATCAGCGGGCGGGCGGGGAGCGGAAAGACGATCCTCGGCTTTCACTTCCTCGCCGAGGGCGTCGAACACGACGAGACGGCCCTCTTCATCAATCTCGAGGAGGACCTCGACGACCTGACGGCGAACGCCACTGCCCTCGGGTTCGACACGGACTCGATCGACTTCCTCGATCTGAGCCCGAGCGCGGCCGTCTTCACCGACGGGCAGTCCTACGAGGTGTTCGCTCCCTCGGAGGTCGAACGGGAGACACTCACGGAGCGGATCGTCGAGGGTGTCACGGCGGTCGACCCGGACCGCGTCGTCGTCGACCCCCTGACGCAGTTGCGGTTCCTGACCGACGACGACTACCAGTTCCGCAAACAGGTCGTCGGATTCATGCGGTTCCTCAAGGAGCGGAACGCGACCGTGCTGTTCACCGTCCAGGACACGTCGTCGATGCCGACCGACGACCTCGAGTTCATCACCGACGGGACGGTCGTGTTGGAAACCGAGCTGTACGGCAAGTCGATTCGGGTGCCGAAGTTCCGCGGGTCCTCCACGCAAGGCGGCGATCACGCCTACCGCATCACCGACAGTGGGATCGAGGTCTATCCGGCCCTCCAGCCGGGCGAGCACGTGGGCGAGTACGACCTCGAGACGGTCTCCTCGGGGATCCCCGAGATCGACGAGCTGCTCGCGGGCGGGATCGAACGTGGGACCGTCAACATCATCAGCGGTCCGACCGGCGCCGGAAAGACGACGCTGTCGACGCAGTTCATGAAGGCGGCCGCCGAGCGGGGGGAGCGCTCGGTCATCTACCTCTTCGAGGAGACGAAAGGGACGTTCCTCACCCGGTCGCGGGCGGTCGACATCCCCGTCGACCGGATGATCGAGAAGGGAACCCTCCAGGTGAACGAGGTGGAGGCGTTGGAACGGTCGCCCCAAGAGTTCGCTCGGATGGTTCGCGAGGAGGTCGAAGGGCGGAACGCCGACATCGTGATGATCGACGGGATCGCGGGGTACCGCCTCACGCTCCGGGGGGAGGACGACACGATGCTCCAGCAGATGCACGCGCTCGGACGCTACCTCAAGAACATGGGTGCCACTGCCATCTTCATCGACGAGACGCGGAACGTCACCGGCGAGTTCCAGGCGACGATGGAGAACGTCAGCTACCTCGCGGACAACATCGTCTTCTTGCGCCACCTGGAGGTACACGGGGAGATGCGGAAGGCGATCGGCGTATTAAAGAAGCGAACCAGCGACTTCGAGCGGACGATCCGCGAGTTCCGGATCACGGAAGACGGGATCACGGTCGGCGAGCCGATGTCGAACCTGCGCGGGATCCTGGGTGGAACGCCGGAGGTCGTCGACCGGCAGTAGGGACGGTGTGACTCCAAAGACGAGTGCTGACTGTCGGAGCCTCGTCGCCCGTTTCGGTCCTGGGTCCGCTCACCGCTCGGAGTGGCCGTCGTCTTCTTCGTCCACGTCTTCGCCCGCACCCTCCGCGTCGACCACGGTCTTTCCGGTCGCTTCGGGCACCACGCGGCGGTCGGCGTCGACCCACTCGCGGTCGAGCTCGTTGCCCTCGAAGAACCGGTCCAGGAAGACGGCGAGGCCGGCGACCTCCGAGTGTGGCTGGTTGGTCACGCCCACGTTGAAGTCGGCCCGCTCGTAGAGCGCCCACGGGACCTTCTCGCCGCCGACGACGACGAGGAGGTCCCGCACGTCGCCGGGTTCCCCGTCACTGCGGACCGCCGTTCGGACCGCCCCCTCGACGTCCTGGATCCGCTCGCCGTACATCGTGAGGTGGACGACGACCCCCCTCCAGTTCCGGACGATCGCCCGCTGGTCCTCCCGGAGCTCGACGCCGAACGGGCCGCCGAACCGGTCCGTGACGCCTCGAACCGTCTCGGCCGACTGGCCCGCGTTGTCCGGAAATATCACCCGGTCCGCGCCGAGCGCTCGCGCGGTCAGGCCCACGTGCGTCGTCATGCGGTCGTCCCGTCCGGGTCGGTGACCGTATCGGAGGACGACGACCTCTCCCGTCCCGGATGTCTCCTCGCCCGTCCCGTTCGTCTCGTTCATACGTCCACCTGCGATGGGAGGGTGTGAGGGACTTTCGATGCCGATTTCCCGACTTTCCGACACCTCCGTCTCCCCAAACCGATCCATCGATGTGGATCGATACGCTCGCCGGGTCACCGAGGTGACCACGTAACTGAAAGATTCATTTGGGAGGCGGCCGCGGATCCGGTATGACGAGCGTCAAGGAGTTCCGCGTCGTCGAGCCCGCGACCCCCGACGACCTCGGTCGTGGTCGGTTCGCGTTCACCGACGCCTATTCCGTGTTCGACTGGGGACGGATGCCGGACGCGATCCCGCGGAAGGGTGCGAGCCTCTGTGTGATGGGCGCGTTCAACTTCGAACGGCTGGCCGACGCTGGGGTCCCCACGCACTACCGTGGCGTCGTCGACCCCGTCACCGTCGAGTCGGGGGACGACCCCGAGGACGCGGTCGTCCCCCTCGCGGAGGCCGGCGCGCCGCCGACGGAGATGGCGATCGAGTTGACCCAGGTCCCGGACCTCTCGTACCGCGGCCCCGAGGCGGGGTACGACTACGACGTCTTCCACGCTGACGGCGGGGAGAACTACCTCGTCCCCCTGGAGGTCGTGTTCCGCAACACGGTCCCCGTGGGGTCCAGCCTCCGAAGCCGGCGCGACCCGTCCGACTTCGGTCTCCCCTTCGAGGAGTGGCCGGCGGAGTCGGTCGACCTCCCCGACCCGGTCGTGGAGTTCTCGACGAAGTACGAGGAGCAGGACCGGTATCTCTCCCGTGCGGAGGCCGACCGGATCGCCGGTCAGGCCGACGTCGACGCGCTCGCAGACCTCGCCCGCGACGTGAACCGGGTCGTCACCGACCGCGCGGAGGCGGCCGGGTTCGTCCACGAGGACGGCAAGATCGAGTGTCTCTACGTCGACGGCGAGCTCCGCGTCGCCGACGTGGTCGGCACCTTCGACGAGAACCGCTTTTCGTACGACGGCCAGCAGGTCTCGAAGGAGGTCGTCCGCCAGTGGTACAAACGCGCCGACCCCGAGTGGGTCACAGCGGTCGGCGAGGCGAAGGCGGCGGTCGCCGACCGCGACACCGCCGACTGGCGCGAGCTGTGCGAGGCGGAACCGATCGACCTCCCCGGGGACGTCCTCGAGGCGGTCTCGGCGATGTACGCCGCCGGCGCGAACGCCTACACCGGGAGCGAGTGGTTCGACGCGCCCCCCGTCGACGAGGCGGTCGCGACCGTCCGGTCGCTGGACGGGTAGGGAGTCGCTCGCCTGGAGGGTCGAAACACGAACAACGACCGGCAAGGATTCCGCAGTGTTCAGGTCGATCGAACTGAATGCCGTCGATCACCGTGCCAACAACTGGTACGTTCCGTCTCTATTGAAATCTGCTACAAGTGATATGTTTTGGCTCGGTCGTAGTTAATACAGGGAAATCACGGATCGCTCAATACAGATGAAGGAACGAACGATCGCGGTGGCGCGCCTCCGAGCGCCCTCCGGGCGCGAGGAGCCCGCGAGGGAGTCGGCCGGCCGGAGCGAAGCGGAGGCCGGGCGACGAGGCTGGGGAGGTGTGAGGTGCGGTGCTGTGCGGGGCGGGGCGGGATTCAAAGGGGCAGTCACGAGGCGGGCGCAGGCGACGTAAGCACCGCAGGGAGCGAGCAACGCGAGCGACTGAGGAGCACAACGAGCGTGCGCCCGCCTCGTGACTGGGGCTTTGGACGCGTTCACCGAAATCGCGCTCGCTACCCTGTAGAACCGAGCGACTGGGGCTTTGGACGTGTTCACCCTGCCAGCAACGATCCCGTTCTACTTACCCCGATCTCGATCGAAACGACCGTACCATTAGCAGTCTTCAGCGACCAGCTGTTTCAACGATAACGTGTTTGATGAATAGGATTTCAACAGCGCCCACGTTCCCCGAACGGAACGCCGTGGCCCTGCGTTCCTACCGGCGGGGACGGTCAGTCGTCCACGGGTTCGGAACCGGCGTCCGCCTCGGCCCCCCGGTCGCCCACGACCCTCAGCCCGTGGCCGACGGCGTAGCCGACGCCGCCGACCGCGACCGCCCCGGCGAGCGCGAGCGCGAGCGGCTCCACGAGAGCGAGGGCGGTTCCGACGGTCCCCCCGCTCCCCGGCCCGACCGTGATCCCGCCGCCGGCGACGAGGCGTATCTCGGGCCCGGAGCGACCGAGAAGGGCCCCCGCGACCGGCCCGTACGCGAGGAGGGCGCTCGGGAGCAGTCCGCCGCCGACCCGCGCGAAGCCCGCGACGCCGACCGCGGCGACGGCCACGCAGGCGACCGCGACGGGCGTCGGAGCGAGCGGCGCGGCGGGGGCGACGGCGTCGACCGCGAGGAACGCGAGCGCGAACCCGGTCGCGCTCCAGACGGCCGCCCGCTCGAAGCCCGCCTCGCCGAGGAGGAGCCGCGAAAGTCGTGTCATTCGGGTCGCGTCGCACCCCGCCCTTCGCGGTCGGGAGTGAGGTTCCCGTGTTCGTCGATCTCGCCAGCGACGATGCGCGTCGAGGAGATCCGCTCGCCGTCGACGGCGGGGACGTGGTCGACGACGACGACCTCCAGGGGGTCGTACCCGCGGGAGTCCCGGATCTCGTTGATCCGCTCTCCACCGTCCTTCGTCTCGGGCGAGACGATCAGCGCGTCGAACTGCGGCTCGACGGCGATCCCGGTCGGCTCCTCGAGCCGTCTGACCGTGAACTCCCGGTCGTACTCCTCGGCGAGGGGGGCGAGTTCGGCCTCGAGGTCGCGCTTCCGTCCCTCGTAGGGACGGACGTACCGCTCGACGTGTCTCGTCTTCGGGGCGAGCTCGTCGGACGTCAGGCCGACGGTCACGTCACCCAGCTCGAACGCCCGTTCGAACAGCTTCCGGTGGCCGTCGTGGACGGGGTCGAACGTGCCGCCGAGCGCGACGTTCATGTCGGTGGGTTGCGCGGGCAGAACTTAAATCATCCCGAACCGACGGCGCCGTCGTCGGATCGGCCGCCGACCGGCTCGGTGGCTCGGTGGCTCGGCGGCTCGGTGACTCGATGGCTCGGTGGCTCGGTTACCGGTCGGCTGTGTCGTCGTGGGACGGGTCGTCCCCGTCGTCCCCGTCCGTCCCCTCGTCCGCGCCGGCGACGGAGATCTGGACCGGTTCGTCGTCGCCCTCGGTCGACTCCCCGCCCAGTCGCCGGTCGAGGTTGAACACGGCGTTGAGTTCGGCCTGGACGTCCCCGACGACGCCACGGACCAGTTCGCTCGGCGCGATCGCCTCGTACTCGTACGGGTTGTTGCCCGCGCCGTCGGCCTCGCGTTTCCCACGCGAGACGGTTCCCTCGTCGTGAAGCTCCGCGAGCGCTTCCCGGACGGTGCTCGGGTAGAGGCCGGTCCCGTCGGCGACCTCGTCGCTGGTGCTTTGTGGGTTCTCGCGGAGATACACGTAGATCCGCGCGCGCGTCTCGGTGTCGAGCAGCCACGCCAGCAGGTCCACGACGTTGTCGTCGAACCCCTTGACCGCCTTGTCGGCTCCCTCGCCGAGCCGCTCGCGCGTCCGTCGAAGCTCCTCTTTGGTCCGTTCCGTGGGCGATCCGTCGTCCCCGGCGTCGCCGATGTCCCCCTCGGCGTCGCCGACGGCGTCTCCGCGTTCGGCGTCGTCGTCCGTGGTCATGTCCGAGACTTCGCTCCGTGCGCGGAAAAGGGTTTCTCGTCGCTTTCGTTCCGACGGAACCGGTCAGGCGTCGTTCAACACGAGGTCCGCACACAGGGCGTCGAGGCCGCCCTCCTCGTGGATCCGCCGCTGTCGGTCGGTCCCGCTCTCGGCGTCGTACACGTCCCGGATCCCCGTCACTCCCAGGCGGTCGCACTCCTCGTCGACGACCTCGCCGAGGGTCACCGTCCCCTCGCCGTCGCGCGTGACGAACGACGCGTCGTGGCCGTGTCGGATCGCGCGCCACTTGTTCTCGTCCAACAGCTCGCGTCGGAGGGTCGGGTCGGACTCCCGATACTCGCCGTCGTCGTACCGCTCCGCGAGGTCGACGACGAGCGCGTGGACGAACTCGACGAACGCGAGCGTCCGTTCGGGGTCGCGCTGGGCGTCCGGCGCGCGCACCTCGACGGTGCCGTGGCCGGTGTGCGGACGGACGTCGAACCAGAGTTCGCCGCGGTCCTCGATGGAGCCCTGCTCGACCATCCGACGCTCGAACCGGTCGAACGCCTCGAACCCGGAGAACGCCGAGGGTACTCCCGTGTTCGGGAGGTTCTCGAATATCTTTGCCCGTGCGGACGCCAACCCGGTGTCGTAGCCGTTCCAGAACGGCGAGTTCGCCGACAGCGCGAGCAACACCGGGCAGTACCAGCGGAGGCGATTCGCGATCCACACCGCCTTGTCCGCGTCGTCGACGCCGACGTGGACGTGGAGGCCGGCGGTCGTGTTCCGGTGTTGGGGGTACTGGATCCGGTCGAGCTGGGAGCGGTACCGCGGCTTCTCCGCGTGGTCCAGCTCGCGCCACTTCGCTGCCGGGTGTAACCCCGCCGCCGCGATCCGGTAGCCGTCCGCGGCGGCGTGATCGACCAGCGCCTCCCGGACCGTCGAGAGCGCCGACCCGGCGTCGGCCGGGTCCTCGATCAGTTCCGTCTGCGCCTCGATCGTACACTTGAACAGCTCGTGGTCGAACCCGTTCGGGACGGTAGCAGGGGGCTTACGGCCGTACACGAGGTCGTCGATCCCGGACGTCGGCCGACCGTCGGCGTCCACGATGTAGAACTCCTCCTCGATGCCGAGCGTCCCCATTCGGTCGAACGCGTCCCGCGAACCGAGTTCCATCACGCCTCCGTTCCGACCGTACAGTCTTATAAGGAGCGGAAGGCGGCACTGTCGTCCCCGATCGGTCCGGTGGGACTGGTTTTCGAGGCGGGACGGGTTTTTGACGAAACGTGTGGCAGACGAAACGTGTGTCACCGGACCGACCGACGAGCCGACAGCTCGACGACGAACGAACGGTGAAAACCGATCCGGCGATGGTAGTGCGGTTCACGGCGACCGCCCCCGGACGGCCTGGAACCCCCGGTGCCGACCCAGTCCTGCAGCCTCGACCACCCGACGACCGCGACTACTCGGCGACCGCGACTACTCGACGACCTCGATCGCGCCGTGCATCCCGTTGGACTCGTGTGGCGTACAGTAGTACAGCTGGATCCCGGCGTCGTCGAATGACTGCTCGAAGGTCTCGCTCTCGTCGTCGACCGCGTCGCCGCTGTCGAAGTCCGACGCGGAACCCTCCGCGGAGGCGACGTTGTGTGCGCCGCCCTCGCCTGTCCACTCCCAGACGACGGTCGTTCCGGCGTCGATCCGGATCGCGGCGGGATCGAACGCGAACCCGACGTCGCCGGCACCCACGTCTACGGCGACCTCGTCCTCGCCGGTGTAATCGAGGAGCGCTCCGTCGTAGAGCCGCGCCTCGTTCTCGGTGAGGTAGTCGTCGATCTCGCTCGGCACGTCGTCGATCGTCTCGGCACCGTCCCCGCCGTCGCCACTGTCACCGCCGCCCGAACAGCCCGCGAGCACGCCAGTGGTCAACGCTGTACCGGTTCCGACGACGTACCGGCGTCTAGACAGTTTTCGTGTCATCGATCGATCGTAGGGTCTACAGACATACAAACCCCTTGATCGCTTTCGGTTGATGGCAACGCTCCGAGTCGGACTATCCGTTCTCACACGAATCAACGTGACAGATCGACTGACAACGGATCGATGGCCCGAAGACCGACAGGCGATCGTGATCGAAACGGACGCTTAAGCGCCGCCGCGTCCTCGGTGACCCCATGCGGGAGGACGACCTGGCGACGCGGATCGTCGATCACTACGAAGCCACCCACGACGACCCCGAGATCCGCCTGGAGGAGCCGTACGACGCGGAGGGTCGACGCGGGGTCGCCGACGTCTACGTTCGGCTTCGCTCCCCGGAGCGGGTCGACCACGTCATCGAACTCAAATCCGATGCCGCCGTGCGCCGCGCCACCGGCGCGAACGAGGTCCTCAGGCAGTACCGCCGGATGGAGCGCTACTTCCACGCTGACGATGCTCATCGGCTCCGCCCGAAACTGGGTCGGGTCGGCCCGGGCGCGCGCTACTGTCTGTTCTTCGCGCCGACGCCGACGTGCGTCTACCACGTCGCGACCCACCGGACGCTGTACGGTTCCGTCGACGGGGCCGGAACCGTCGGCGACGTGCCGACCGCGCGGATCGTCGGCTTCCTCACCGGCCTCGACGGCGACCCCGCCGACCTGGGATACCTCTCGGTCAACGGCGAGGCCCAGTTCGGTTCGCCCGCGTTCCTCGAATCGGTTCCGGACGGGTCACGGCTCGAAGCGAGCCTGCGGGCCGTCGACGACGACCTCGTCGCCTACGGGGACGAGTGAGCCGTCACGGCGCTCGCGACTTCCGATGACCGCCGGTTAGAGGCCGAGCTCCCGGCCGAGTACGACGTGTTGGATCTCGCTCGTCCCCTCGCCGATCTCCATGAGCTTCGCGTCGCGGTAGAACCGTTGGGGGGCGAAGTCGGTGGTGTAGCCGTAGCCGCCGAGCGTCTGGACGGCCTCCTCCGCGACCTCGCGGGCAGTCTCGCTGGCGTCGAGCTTCGCGAGCGCCGACGCGCGGGTGACCGGCTCGCCCGCGTCGTATCTCGTCGCCGCCTTGTGGGTCAACAGCCGCGCGCGCTCGATCTGGCGGTACATGTGGACGACCTTGTCGCGGATCGCGTCGAACTCCGCGATCGGCTTGCCGAACTGCTCGCGCTCGCCGGCGTACTGCTTGGCGGCCTCGTAGGCCCCCTGTGCGAGCCCGACCGACAGCGCGGCGATGGAGATCCGGCCGCCGTCGAGCGTCGCCATCGTCTGCTCCCAGCCGTCGCCCTCCTCGCCGAGCAGGCGATCGGTCGGGAGACGGAGGTCGTCGAACCGGATCTCACAGGTCGGCGAGCAGTTGAGTCCCATCTTCTCCCAGACGGTCGTGACCTCGAAGCCGACGTCGTCGGGATCGACGATGAACGTCGAGATCCCGTCGTAGCCGGCGTCGGGGTCGGTGACCGCCTTCACCAGGACGCTGTTCGCGACGTTGGCGTTCGTGATGAACTGTTTCGTCCCGTTCAGGACGTACTCATCTGCGTCGGGGTCGTACTCGGCTGTCGTCTCCATGCCGGAGGCGTCGGACCCGCTCCCCGGCTCCGTCAGCGCCCACGCACCGATCCCGTCGCCCTCCGCGAGCGGCCGGAGCCACGCCTCCTTCTGTGCGTCGGTGCCGAACGCCTCGATCGGCTTCGCGCCGAGGGAGGTGTGGGCGGCGTACGAGAGGCCGATCCCGCCGGAGACCCTGCCGAGCTCCTCGGTCACCAGCGCGTACATGAGCTGGTCGCCGCCGAGCCCGCCGTACGCCTCGCTCACCGGGACCCCCATTACGTCGAGGTCGGCCAGCGCCGTGAAGGTCTCCTCGGGAAACCGGTGTTCGTCCTCGATCTCCTGGGCGATCGGGCGGATCTCGGACTCACAGAAGTCCCTGACGGTGTCCCGTATCATCCGGTGTTCCGCGGGGGGCTCGAACTCCATGGACCGAGGTTTTCCCGCTGTGAGCATAAACGACACGACGGTCTCGATCGATCGGTTCGGAACGGAGGGGAGGGTCCTGACACGGATCGCTCGCGATCCTTTATCAGTCGCGGACGCGTGGACCGGTACGTATGGAGTTCCGTCGACTCGTCAGGGGGACCGCGAGCTGGCCCGAGCTGGAGGGGGTCGTCCGCGAGTTGGCGGACCGGTACGACCGCGATCAGGTGCGCGTCGAATTCCTCGACGCCGACAACTGGCTGTCGATCCCGTTCGTGATCGACGACGACCTCTTCGTGAAGGTGATCACGCGCCAGAACACGCTCGTCCACACGCTCTTCACCACCGGCCGGAACCTCGGGGCCTTCTCGGCCGGCACCGAGGGCTTCTTCGAGCGCCACGAGACGCCCTACGAGATGGCCCGCCACGAGCTGGAGGCCACCCGAAAGGTCCGGGAGATCGGCGTGAACGCGCCGGAGCCGATCGAGGCGTTCGAGGTGGACGGGTTCGGCGTCCTCGTGTTGGAGTACCTCCCCGAGTTCCGCACGCTCGACGCGATAGACCACGAGCGGGAGCGCGCGCTCGCGCCTGAGCTTTTCGGGACGCTGCGGCGTATCCACGACGCCGGGCTCGCACACGGGGACGTACGCGCGGAGAACGTCCTGGTCCTCGACGGGGAGATCTACGTGATCGACGCGACGAACGTGAGCGAGGACGGCCGGGCGGACGCCCGGTCGTACGACCTCGCGAGCGCGCTCGCCGCGTTGGAGCCGCTCATTGGCGCGTCGGCCGCGATCGACGCGGCGCTTACGAGCTACGACCCCGGAGAGCTACTCGCAGCCAGCCGGTTCCTCGATTTCGTCGCGATCCGCCCGGACCACGACTTCGACACCGCCGAACTCAAAGGCGAGATCGAAAAGCGCGCGACTGCCGACCGGGAGACCAGCGGGGATCCCCGGGCCGAAGCGGACTCCGGGACGGGGATCCCCTCGGAGGCCGATCGCTCGACGTAGCCGTCGAGCCGCGTCGACCGACGTAGACGACCCCGTGTGATCGACGCGGACGACCCGATGTGACCGGCGCGGATCACTCCCCGAGGGACTCCCGTATCGCGTCGGCGACGCCCTCGAGTGGCGGACGCTGTAGTCGACCGGTGGCGACGACCCGCTCGCGCGGGCGACCGACCGGCCGGGGGACCCGCTCGGTCTCGACGAGCCCGGCGTCGATCAGGCGACGCTTGATCCGGGTGAACGTGGAGGGGCTCCCAAGCCCGGCGTCCTCACAGGCGCGTCGGAGGGTACGGTCGTGTACCCCGTGGCGCGCCCCGACGGCGTACGCGCGGGTTCGCGGGCCGACCGGGTGGTCCGCGGACAGGGCCGGGCCCGGATCGAGCAACCGGATCACGTCGCCGGCGACCGCCCCGGAGGATCGCTCCCGGAACGCATCGTACACGCGGCGACGGCTCGGCGTCCGGAGCCGATACGGGTCGGCGTTCGTGACGACCGCCGCGTACCGGTCCCGAAGCCGCGGGTCGTCCCCGACGCGGTACCATCGTACCGCGTCACTGGCCGCCTCGACGAGGACACACCCCGTCGCGTCGCCGGCAAGGATGACGTTCGGCTGCGGCTCCGCCAGCGCCAGGGGTTCGACCGCCTCCGCGGCTGTAAGCCCAGCGAGGCGGGCCGCGTCGCGAAACCCGTTCGTGACCGACTCGAACGCCGTGGGGGTCGCGAGCACGGTGAGCGTGGGCAGGTCCGCCGGGGCTGAGACCGCGTCGGGATCGCGGTCGGCAACGACCCGAAGCGCCCGGAGGTCGGGATCGACGAGGTCCGGGGCAGTCTCGCGATACGCCTCGACGACCGCCGACAGCAAGGCCGGATCCGGGTCGACGAGCAGCGGGTCCGCGAACGATCCGATCGAGAGGGAGCCCTCGGCGGTCGGGATCGACGGACCGAGGGACATGGTCCACCCTTCGCGGCGATCGGATTAAACGCGACGGTGGCGGGCCATCGACCCGCACCGACCCCGAGGGAGGGTGAAGACGTCCCGGATCGGTCACTCAGGGTCGAACTCGAAGCCCAGTGTCGAACCCACCTCCCGCGAACCGGCGGCATGGACGAACGCGACGTGCGGCTGGTGAAGGCGATCTCGGACCTCGGGACCAGTCCGGAGGCGTTCTTCACGGTGGGCGAAACCGACTTCGTCGTCATCGCCCAGCTCTCGTCGTCGGACACCGTCGAACGGCTCATCAGCGAGTTCGAGGCGATAGACGGCGTCGAACGCACCAACTCGACGTCACGATCGGGACCCTCCGCGACGAGTCACGCGCGCCGGCGACGTACGAACTCGACACGCTGATCGAGGAGCTGACGGAGTAGCGCCGTCCGAACTGCGTCATGCGAACGGGGAACGCGAACGTTCCACCCGACCACCACGGGGGAACAGAAAACACAGAACTATCTTCAGGACGGCACCGGTTCCGGTGACCCGTTAACAACGAGTATTTCTAGCGGATACGTGAATGCCTCGAAAATGACAGTAAAGATAGGCCACTACAGCCTCAAAACAACGACTCCAACTCTCCGTCACTATTCATGAGATCCGAGAAGCGATCCCTACTTTCGTCTGTGATCTCACCGATGTTCTCTTGGGCTTCGATCGCGACTTGCTGGAGCTCTTTCACCCGCGGGACGTTTGTTACGCCTCCGAGTAACACGAGTGCTGCGACCGTTCCTTCCCCACGTCGTGGATAGTCACCACCACGGACCTCCATCGATCCGGTCTGTTCTTCGAGCCACTTGCGACCGTGTTCGATCCCCTTCCGGTTGAGATACTCTGACGGTCCAGCGACAATAAGCAACGCCCGCTCAGTACCGTTCACCTCACAGGGCAACGTGAGCCGACCGAGCGTCGCCTTTCTGACGAGGCTTGTGATCCGGTTGGTAGCCTCCGTACTGTCGATCCCAGCATCCGCGTTATCACGAAGCCGCGAGAGCAACCCCTTCCGCTCCGGTTCGTCCACCGCCACATCCGCGTAGCCCAGCGAGGAGATCCCGCCACCCTTGAGCGTGTTAATGATCTCCGAGGAGTCGACCACACTCTCGGCGACATCGCTTCCTTCGGCCACCTCGCCCGCACTGAAGAGCACGCCAAACCGTTGGACTAGTTCTTCATTGATCGCGTCGAACCCTTCTCCAACAGACTCGCCCGAGGTACGCCAGGCGTCGTTATCGAACAGCATGAGGTTGTCCACCTCATCGACGAACGTTTTGAGCGAGCGTGCGGCATTCAAGGTGTAGATCCCACCTTCGTCACTGCCAGGCAGAATGCCCAGCCCATACACGGGTTCAGTGTAGATCCGCTTGAGGTTCTTAGCGATCACGGGCGCCCCGCCCGAACCCGTCCCACCCCCGAGCCCCGCGATCACGAGGAACGCGTCGATCTCGTGAACCGGCACTGAGTCGAGCGCCCCCTGGATCTCGTCGATGTCCTCCTCGGCGATCTCCGCGCCCAGTTCGTTATCCGCACCCACACCGTGGCCCTTCACGCGCGACTGCCCGATCAGGATCCGACGGTCTTCCGAGAGCTGGTCGAGTCCCTGAAGGTCTGCTTTCGCCGTGTTGACGGCGATGGCTCCATGAACGACATCCGCCCCCGTTCGCGCGTCGTAAGTCAAAAATTCGTCGACAACCTTCCCGCCTGCCTGTCCGATCCCGATCAATGCGAGTTTCATGTGAACACACTTCGTGAACATACGCGGGAAAGGTGCTTAAAGCTTGGAATATTGAAACAAACGGAGATACGTGGCGTCTCTGGAGTGAGAGTAGGTCCACGCGACCCATTCGCGGGTTTGAAGCGATATCTACAGAATCACTCAGTATGAAGGATAGTACAGTGGATTCCTATTCTTCAGATACCGTATCGACTGAAACAGCTGGTCGATGAGAACTGCTAGTAGTACGGTTGTTTCGTAAGAGATCGGCTTGATCGGAACGAGATCGTTGCTAGCGGGATGAACACCTCCAAAGCCCCAGTCGCTCGGTTCTACAGAGTAGCGAGGACGATTTCGGTGAACACCTCCAAAGCCCCAGTCGCGAGGCGGGCGCACGCTCGTTGTCGTTCGAAAGGCGCGCATGCGCGCCTTTCGTGAATGACGAGACGCCAAAGGCGTCTCGAACCACGCTCCTCGTCACTCGCTTCGCTCGTTTCTGCGGTGCTTACGTCGTCATCAGAACACAGTGCGTTCTGATTGGCTCACGAGAGCTCTGCTCTCGTGAACGCCTGCGCCCGC
>NZ_QMIM01000065.1 GCF_003287355.1 Halorubrum sp. 48-1-W | reverse complement strand
CGGAGTGAGCGAGTAGGTCGGGGAGGAAACCGACATGGGACGACACAACCACCACACCTCGACCGACTGACTCCCGACCATATAAGTACCGTCGGGTACTCTCTGAAACTATGGGCGTGCGTCGAACCGCCGTCGTGAAACTCGCCGTTTCCGACGAGCAACGCGACGCACTCCACCAAACCGCCGAGCAATACCTGTACTGCGCGAACCGAACCGCCGACTACTGTTGGTCCGACACCTCCTACACTGAGTGTGAGACCAACAAGCGAGAGGTTCGTGACGCGCTCTACGCCGAACTTCGAGAGGAGACAGACCTACAGGCCCAACTTGTCCAAGCCGCTATCAAACGCGCTGTCGAAGCTGTCAAAGCGTGTGTCGAACGGTGGAAAAAGGGACAGCGCGTCTCTCAACCGACGTTTACCGCCGAAACGATGGACTACGACACGCGGAGCGCGACCTTCTACCGGAACAAGGTGTCGCTGGCAACTGTTGAGGGCCGAGTCGAACCGTCGTTCGTTCTCCCGGCAGACAGTCCGACGCCATACGAGCGGTACGTACTCTCCGAGAGCTACGAGTTCCGTGAGAGTACGCTTCGGTACGACGCGACCACTGATGAGTTCTACCTCAACATTTCGACGCGGCGGACAGACGGTGACGATGGGGTTTCGGAAGATACCGGGCACTCCGACCAAACGGTCCTCGGTATCGACCTCGGCGTCAACAGCCTTGCTGTGTCCTCAACCGGCACGTTTTGGCAGGGGGACGACTACGACCACTGGTGTCGTGAGTTCGAGAAGCGACGTAGCGAGATGCAACAGCGCGGCACGCAGACCGCACACAAGGCCCTGCTTCGCCTCGGAAAGCGTGAAGAAGCCTGGCGCAAACAGTACATCCACACGATCGCCAACGAACTCGTCACGGAAGCCGTCGAACACGACTGCGACGTGATCGCGTTCGAGGACTTGAGCGACATTCGAGAGCGGCTTCCACACGCGAAGTGGCACCACGTCTGGGCGTTCCGACGCCTGTTTGAGTACGTCTCCTACAAAGCCCCTGAACAGGGCGTCTCCGTAGAGCAGGTCGAGCCGAACCACACGTCGCAACGCTGTTCTCGGACGGACTGTGGGTTCACGCACGACGGCAACCGCCAGGGCGAACACTTCGAGTGCCAGAAGTGTGGGTATGAAGTGAACGCGGATTATAACGCTGCAAAGAATATTGGCGTGCGGTACGCTCGGAAGCGACAACACAAACTCCGTTCCTCGCCCAAGTCGGGGAGCGGAGACGCACCAGTAGACGTGCGTGTGAATGGTGGGACGTTGAACGG
>NZ_QMIM01000064.1 GCF_003287355.1 Halorubrum sp. 48-1-W | reverse complement strand
GTCTCGCTGCGCGCGTACACGAAGTACCACGCGACGGCCGCGACGACGAACCCGGCCGACAGCGCTATCTCGATCCCGTCCATGAACGCGACGAGCCCGAGCGACAGCACCGCCCCCAGGATCGGCGTGATCGGGTACAGCGGCACGGTGAAGTCCGGGTCGTACTCGGGGACGTCCGCCTCACGGAACACGATCAGTCCCACGTTCATCAGCGCGTACACGATCAGGTGGAGCACGCTCGCCGCCTTCGCCAGGATCTCGATCTCCTGGCCCAACAGCGCGATGAACACCACGATGAGTCCGCCGGTCACCAGGATCGAGCGGTACGGCGTCGCGTAGTTCGGGTGGATCTCGTTGAGCCAGTCCGTGACGATCTTGTCGCGTCCCATCGCGAAGTTGATGCGCGCCGACGCCAGGATCGACGCGTTCGCCGAGGAGGCGGTCGCCAACAGCGCGCCCAGGGTCATCACGGCCGCGGCGATCCCCGCGACGCCGCCGATCGGCCCGATCGACTCGGGGAACGCGACCCGCGCGGCCTGCGCGACGGGGGCGTCCTGGCTGAGTTCCGGCCACGGCACGACGCCGAGCATGGTGGTCACGAGCACCGCGTAGATCACGGTGACGATGGCGACGCTCCCGATGATCGCGATCGGGAGGTTGCGCCCGGGGTTTTTGAGTTCCTCGGCGACGGTCGCGATCTTCGCGTAGCCCAGAAAGGAGACGAACACGAGCGCGGTCCCGGGGAGGATCGCGCCGTAGCCCGCGGGGGCGAGGCCGCCCTCGTTCCCGGCGAGGGTGGCGTAGTCGAACGAGAGGAAGCCGGCGACGGAGAACGCGCCGAGGATCGCCAAAAGCAGGAAGACGATGACGGTCTGGACGCCGCCGGTCTCCTTCGCGCCGATGTAGTTGACGGCGACGAAGACCAGCCCGGCGATGAGCGCGCCCAACTGGATGGGGTTGAGGAAGGCGATCGCGGGGAGGCCGACGAAGACGGCGAGGTACTGCCCGAAGCCGATGCAGTAGAACGCGGAGGCGAACGCCAGCCCCATCCAATCGCCCATGCCGGCGATCGAGCCGAACATGGGTCCGAGCGACTTGTTGATGTAGTAGTAGCCGCCGCCGGCTTTGGGCATCGCCGTGCCGAGTTCGGAGACCGACAGGGCGTTCACCATGGCGATCAGGCCGCCGACGACGAACGAGACGACGACGATCGGCCCGGCCGCGTTGGCCGCCACGCCCGGGAGGACGAAGATCCCCGCGCCGATCATGGTGCCGATCCCGATCGTCATCGCCGAGACCAGCCCCAGGTCCTTCGCCAGCTCCTCGTC
>NZ_QMIM01000063.1 GCF_003287355.1 Halorubrum sp. 48-1-W | reverse complement strand
TCAGTACTTCACAAAGCCGCTTAGTTAGAACGTCTGCTTGCTGAAGGTGTGTCTACGACCCAGCAAGCAGACAGTGAACTCCACGAAGACCAACTCCTTAACTTCCTCGTCAACCAGCTTGACGAGGAAGTTACTCTGAACCTCGCCAACAACGCTGAAATCGATACAGAGGACATCCACGAGGTCCTCGTCGGCGCAACCGCCGACGGGACCTCGATCTCGACGCTCTGTGCGTCGAGTCAGAACGGCCCCGCTGCCAACACGATCCTCTACCATCTCCGGACGAAGTTCGAGCCGGAACGGCTCGAACGAGTCGCTAACACGCTCCTTCGACGAAATATCGTTGAACTGCTCCCCGAGCAGGTGGAGGTCTGCGCAGACCTCCACCTGCGGCCCTACTACGGTAATGAAGACGACACGGAGAACCTCTATCACTCGGAAGCCAAGCGTGGAACCACCGCGTTCCACGCCTACGCCACACTCTACGCGCGTGTGAAGAACAAACGCTACACGCTGGCGGTGCGCCGTCTCGAAGACGGCGACACCGCCAGCAGCGTCCTCGCTGAGTTCTTCGGTGTCCTTGACGGCCTTGACACCGAGGTCAAGGCCGTCTATCTTGATCGCGGATTCTACGACAGCAAGTGCCTCACGCTGCTTCAAGCGCATAACTACGCGTACGTAATCCCGATCATCCGATGGGGGAAGACGATTCAGCAAGAGCTCTCGGAAGGGTGGAGTCGTGTCATTCAGCATGATCTGACAGGGAAACTCGACGGTCACAGCTGGACCGTCGAGTTTCCCGTCTACATCGATTGTACGTACCTGAACGGGAAGTATGACGACCACGGTGTGGCGCGTCACGGCTACGCCGCTGACGCGCCGTTCATCGAGACACCACGCGACGCTCGATACCACTACGCGAAACGGTTCGGTATCGAGTCGAGCTATCGCTTGTCCGAGCAAGCGATAGCGACGACAACGACACGAGATGCGACGGTGAGACTGCTGTTCGTTGTGGTGAGTTTGTTGTTACAGAACGCGTGGCGGTATCTTCACTACGAATATGTGGCGACGCCCCGCCGTGGCGGGCGTCGCCTCTGGTGGTGGCCGTACAAGGAATTCGTCAATATGGTCCGACGGGCTGCGTGGACGGCCCTCGCGGTGCGTCGGGCCGTCCCCGCAAATCGACCACCAGACGACCGGTTCCACCGGTAGTCACTGACCGAGTACGCCTTCTCGTGAGTGGCAACGCTGTCGCGTCGGCGGCTGAGCGCCGCCGACAGCGACAGCTCTGGCTTCGAACAGCGTCGATCAATCGCTACTGACGATTCATTTCGACAGAACAGGTGACTCAAGTCAGGTTAGCTGACGATGCTTTGTGAGGTACTGA
>NZ_QMIM01000062.1 GCF_003287355.1 Halorubrum sp. 48-1-W | reverse complement strand
TCAGTACCTCACAAAGCATCCTCGGCTAGCTGTTTCTGAAGCCTGAGTTCCACGGCGGAGCGGTTGTGCTGGTGGCCTTGACGAGAAAATCTTCGACGAACCGACGGAGAGCTGTCGCTGTCGGCGGCGGCTGCCGCCGACGCGACAGCGTCGCCACTCCTAGCGAAGGCTAGCCCGGTCGGGGATTAGCGGGTGAACCGGTCGTCTGGTGGTCGGTTTGCGGGGACGGCCCGACGCGTCGCGAGGGCCGTCCACGCTGCCCGTTGAATCATATTGATGAACTCCTTGAACGACCACTGCCAGAGGCGACGCCCCCCACGGCGGGGCGTCGCCACGTACTCCCAGTGTAAATACCGCCAGACGTTCTGTAACAACAAGCTCACCACGACGTACAGCAGCCGTACGACCGGATTTTGTGTCGAAGTCGTCGCAATACTTTGCTCGGTGAGTCGGTAGCTGGCCTCGATACCGAAGCGTTTCGCGTAGTGGTATCGGGCGTCTCGTGGTGAGTCGATGAACGGCGCGTCAGCGGCGTAGCCGTGACGCGCCACCCCATGTTCGTCGTACCGTCCGTTTTGGTACGTACAGTCGATGTAGACGGGAAACTCGACGGTCCAGCTGTGACCGTCGAGTTTCGCCGTCATGTCGTGCTGAATCACGCGACTCCAGCCTTCCGAGAGTTCTTGCTTGATCGTCTGTCCCCAGCGGACGATCGGCATGACGTAGGCGTGGTTGTGTGCGTGAAGCAGCGTCAAACACTTGCTGTCGTAGAATTCGCGGTCAAGAAAGACGGCCTTGACGTCGAGGTCAAGGCCGTCGAGGATACCGAGAAACTCTGCGAGGACACTGCTGGCGGTGTCGCCGTCTTCGAGACGGCGCACCGCCAGCGTGTAGCGTTTGTTCTTCACACGCGCGTAGAGTGTCGCGTAGGCATGGAACGCAGTTGTTCCACGCTTCGCTTGTGAGTGATACAGGCCGTCTGTCCCGTCTTCGTCGCCGTAGTAGGGCCGCAGGTGGAGGTCTGAAACGACCTCCACCTGCTGGGGAAGAACGTCAAGAACGTCCTTCTGAAGGAGCGCGTTTCCGACTTGTTCGAGCGTCTCAAGGTCGAACTTGGTGCGGAGGTGGTAGAGAACCGAGTTTTCGTGGGGTGCATCTTCACTCCTCTCACAGAGCGTTGAGACTGAGGTCCCGTCGGCGCACGCGCCGACGAGGACCTCGTAGATGTCTTCAGCATCGATTTCGGCGTTTTCAGCGAGTGTGAGGGCAACTTCCTCGTCAAGAGAGTTGACGAGGAAGTTAAGAAGCTGGTCCTCGTGGATTTCACCGTCTGCTTGCTTGGTATTAGACACACCTTCAGCAAGCAGACGCCTCAACTAACCGGCTTTGTGATGTACTGA
>NZ_QMIM01000061.1 GCF_003287355.1 Halorubrum sp. 48-1-W | reverse complement strand
AGGATTTCACCTATGGAAACGCTGCTACCCGGGCAAACCACGTCTAACGACAAAATAATTACGCCGTCCGGGGATCTGCTGTTCTCACAACCGGCAGGCGGTCGGAACGTGTCTGCGGTGCGGTCGCTGTCTGGCGATAGCTGACGCTCACGGAGGGCCTCGGCCGGCCACTGAGGGCCGCCGGACCGGCGGCCCTCAGTTCTTTCGTCTATGCGGTTACACCCGGTGGATCGTACGCTTCTCCCCGATCAAGCATGTGGTAGATCGATACCAGCATCTTCCGAGCTGCTGCCACGATCGCTTTCTGTGAGTTCTTCCGGCTTGCTAACCGGTCGTAAAACCGACTCAGATACTCGTCGTTACTCGTATGAACTGCGGTGTTTGCTGCTTGGACGAGCAGCCATCGTACACGCCCTGATCCACGTTTCGAAATGCCCCCTTCGATCCGCGAGTCGCCTGACTCGCGGATCACCGGGTTCAATCCAACGTAACTGACGACCTCCTTGTCACCGTCAAACCGGTCGATCCCACCTAACTCCGCGTAGATCGTCAGCGCCGTGTAGTAGCTCACACCGGGAATCGTCATCAGCAGCTGGGTCTCCTTCAGAGACCCAGCGCGCTGTTCAATCGTCTCATCGAGCTTCTGAATCTCTTCGGTGAGCGACTCGATCAGGTCGAGGTACGACTCAAGCAACGCGTCGAACGGCGTCGGGATCGAGAGTCCCCGTAGGGACTCTCGTCCCTCCACGGTTAGCGGTTTCACGTCCTCAGTGATGCCATGATCGGAGAGGAGTCCATGGACCTTGTTGGCGTACTTGGTACGGTTTTCGACCAGAGTCTGTCGCCCGCGCACGAGTGCGCGGGCTTCCCTGACCTCCTCGGTCGGAACGTAGCTTTCAGGCACCGAATTTAACCGGAGCATCCGCGCGAGTTCTTTCGCATCAACGCGGTCGGTTTTCTTGTCGGTGTCTGCGATCTGATTGATCTTTTTGGGATGAGCAACGGTCACATCCAAGTGCTCTGACAGCGTATCGTGGATGTGGTAGTAGTTGGAGGTCGCCTCAAGCACGGCTTGTGCGCCGGCGTACCGCTGGGCGAGGTCGTCGAGGTTCGCGTTCTCGACGCGAACCTCTTCGACGATCGTCCCAGCCTCATCCATCACTGCCACCTGTGCGTACCGTTTGTGGACGTCAATTCCGAGGTACATGGTTCGTTCACCCGGGACGCCAGTGCGTGAAGCAGAGATTCACCTATTCGGGCTTTCCCGGATGCCGCGGGGCGCGGCATCCGGGCTGTAGCGCCCATGACTCGGCTTCTTTCGCACACGGACCAGTCAACAGAACGTGCTCTGTGGCACGAAATCCAGGTCGGTCTCTTGCGCCCCATATCTTGTTTCACGCTCTGCTAGGGTAGCAGCGTTTCCATCGAGTCAACAGAGCCGT
>NZ_QMIM01000060.1 GCF_003287355.1 Halorubrum sp. 48-1-W | reverse complement strand
GTCCTCGCGACTGGGGCTTTGGAGGTATTCACCTCGCCAGCAACGATCTCGTTCCACTCAAGTCGATCTCTCACGAAACAACTGTACTATTAGCGCGCGACGCTCAAGGCTGATCCGGCCGTGAGGTCACGAAACGAATACGGTGACAAAGTCCCATGACGCCCTAGTTAGGCCGTCTACGCCGCGTCGGCGAGTCGGACCGTTCGGCTCGCCTCGACCCACGCCAGCGGGTTCTCCGCCTCGAAGAGTACCACGTTGCCGTCGTCCTCGTACACCTCCACGTCGGCGTCGACCGCGTCGTGGCTGCCCGAGCGGTGCGTCCCGTCGTCCCGGCGAGGGTTCGAGGGCATGGACCGTGGTAAGTCGTTACACGATATATGCTTTTCCGTGAAGGTGAGTGTCACCGGTCGAGGGCGACGACGACCGACGGCGGCCGGGGCGAACGCCGGTCTTTTAGCCGGGTACGCCGAACGGAGCGTATGACTCAGTCGGGGCTCTCGGACTTCTCGTCGTCCGGCGGGACGGACGACGCCCGCGACGACCTCGCCGCCGCGGAGGCGAAGGTGGTCGCGGGCGGCGGACACGGACGCGTCAGCGACGTCGTCGACGTCGACGAGGCGAAGTTCCCGGAATCGACCGGCACCGTCGAGCTGATGATCACCCAGATAGACTACGCGGTCGAGGGGTACGGTAGCGACGAGTACCCCGTCGTCCACGTGTTCGGCCGACGGCCGAACCCCGACGGCGACGACACCGTCGAACACCTCCGCGTGCTCGGCGTCGAGCCGTACTTCTACGTTCCGACCGCGGAGCTCGATCGCGACCCGGTCGAGGCGTACGACGTCGTCATCGGCACCCGCGAGGAGGGCCCCGACGGCGAGCCGTACGAGAGCATCCGCGGCGAGCCGCTCACCCGGATCGTCACCCGGACGCCCCGCGACGTGGGGAACATCCGGGACGACTTCGAGACCACCTTCGAGGCGGACATCCTCTTCCCGAACCGCTTCCTGATCGACAACGGGCTCAAGGGCGGGCTCCGCGTCGAGGAGCGCAGGCTCGACGACGGCGAGGGAACGATCCAGGTCCACGAGGGGCACCTCGAACCCGCCGAGGTCGACGCCGAGATGCGGGTGAGCACCTTCGACATCGAGGTCGACGACCGCCGTGGGTTCCCCGAGGACGGCGAGGAGCCGATCGTCTGTCTCACGAGCCACGACTCCTACGACGACGAGTACGTCGTCTGGCTGTACGACGCGCCCGACGCCGAGGTGCCGCCGCCGGCTGACCTTCCCGACTACGAGGGGATCGTCGGCGACGGCGAGGAGATCGACTTCCGAGTCCGCACCTTCGAGGAGGAGGCCGCGATGCTCGACGCGTTCGTCGAGTACCTCAATGACACCGACGTAGATCTCATGACGGGGTGGAATTTCGAAGATTTCGACGCGCCGTACCTCCTCGATCGCATGGAGGTGCTCGACGATGGCAGTCAGTACGACCTCTCGATCGAACGGCTCTCCCGCATCGACGAGGTGTGGCGCTCCGGCTGGGGCGGCCCGGACGTCAAGGGCCGGGTCGTCTTCGACCTGCTGTACGCCTACAAGCGGACGATGTTCACGGAACTGGAGTCGTACCGGCTCGACGCGGTGGGGGAGCGCGAACTCGGCGTCGGCAAGGAGCGGTACGCCGGCGACATCGGCGACCTCTGGGAGCAGGACCCCGAACGCCTGCTGGAGTACAGCATTCGCGACGTGGAGCTGTGCGTGGAGATCGACCGAGCACAGGACGTGATCGCGTTCTGGAACGACGCCCGGAAGCTCGTCGGCTGTAAGCTCGAGGACGCGACGACGCCGGGCGACGCGGTCGACATGTACGTGCTCCACATGGCGTACGGCAACTTCGCGCTCCCTTCGAAGGGCCAACAGGAGGCTGAGGAGTTCGAGGGCGGCGCGGTTTTCGATCCGATCTCCGGCGTCCGGGAGATGGTGAGCGTGCTGGATCTGAAGAGTCTCTATCCCATGTCGATGGTGACGATCAACGCGTCGCCGGAGACGAAGGTCGACCCCGAGGAGTACGACGGCGAGACGTATCGGACCCCGACGGGCGTCCACTTCCGCAAGGAACCGGACGGGATCATCCGGGAGATGGTGAACGAACTCCTCGACGAGCGGGAGGAAAAGAAGGCGCTCCGGAACGAACACGACCCCGGAACCGAGGCGTACGAACAGTACGACCGACAGCAAGGAGCTGTCAAGGTTTTGATGAATAGTCTGTACGGCGTTTTCGGGTGGGATCGGTTCCGGCTATACGACCGAGAGATGAGCGCAGGCGTCACTTCGACCAATCGTGAGGTGATCGCGTTCACGGCCGACGTGACCGCCGAACTTGGCAGAGAAGTTACATATGGGGACACCGACAGCGTCATGCTTTCTCTCGATGACATCTCGAAAGAAAAAGCGATCGAGACCTCCTTCGACATCCAGGATCACATCAACGATCGGTACGACGACTTCGCGCGCGAGGAGTTGAACGCAGAGTTCCATCGCTTCCAGATCGAGTTCGAGAAGCTCTACCGGCGGTTCTTCCAGGCGGGCAAGAAGAAGCGCTACGCGGGCCACATCGTCTGGAAGGAGGGGAAGGACGTCGACGACATCGACATCACGGGCTTCGAGTACAAGCGGTCGGACATCGCGGGGATCACGAAGGAGGTTCAACAGCACGTCATCGAGACCATCGTCACGGGCGACGACATCGACGAGGACCTCGAAGCGATCACGACGTACCTCTCGGAGGTCATCGACGACTTCCTCGCGGGGAACGTCGACGTCGAGGAGGTCGGGATCCCGGGCGGGATCGGCAAGAAGCTCGACGCCTACGAGACGCCGACCGCACAGGTCCGGGGCGCACAGTACGCCAACGAGCTGCTCGGGACGAACTTCGGCAACGGGTCGAAGCCCAAGCGGCTCTACCTGAAGAAGGTCCACCCGGACTTCTGGGAGCGGATGGAAGGTGAGGAGGGGTTCGACCCCCAGCGGAACGGGCTCTACGGTGAGTTCAAACGCGATCCCGACGTGATCTGTTTCGAGTACGCCGACCAGATCCCCGAGGAGTTCGAGGTCGACTGGGAGAAGATGCTCGAGAAGACGCTGAAAGGCCCCATCGAGCGGATCATCGAGGCTCTCGGGACCTCCTGGGAGGAGGTCAAGACCGGCCAGGAGCAGACGGGACTCGGCTCGTTCATGTGAATCTTCGAAACTGCGTTTTCGTTCCTGAAAGAATTGTTCTCTAATTCGTGATTTTCGCCGGGATTTCCGTAACTATTAACCTCCGCAACCACCACAATACATCCACGAGGCATAACCCTACACATGGCAACTCTCGAGATAAGCGACCTACACGTGCGGGTGGCCGAAGAGGGCGGAGAACGGATCCTTCGAGGCGTCGACCTCGAAGTCGAGTCCGGCGAGATCCACGCGTTGATGGGTCCGAACGGCTCGGGGAAGTCGACGCTGGCGAAGGTCATCGCCGGCCATCCCGCCTACGAGGTCACGGGCGGGAGCGTCGCGCTCCACCTCGACGAGGCGGACCTGGCGGACGTCGACGCCGACCTCGACGACGAGGACTACCACTGGGAGCTCCTCGAGATGGAGCCCAACGAGCGCGCCGCCCTCGGGATCTTCCTCGGGTTCCAGTACCCCGCGGAGATAGAGGGCGTCACGATGACGAACTTCCTCCGACAGGCGCTCAACGCGAAGGCCGAGGAGCGCGAGGAACTGTTCGAGGACGAAGAGGAGGAGGAGGAGGCCGCCGACGACGCCGGCTACGACACCTCCCCGATGGAGGGTCCCGCCGACGACGGCGAGATCGGCGTCGCCGAGTTCCAGGAGATCCTCTCGGAGAAGATGGAGCTCCTCGACATGGACGAGAAGTTCATGCAGCGGTACCTCAACGCCGGCTTCTCCGGCGGCGAGAAGAAGCAGAACGAGGTGCTCCAGGCCGCGATGTTAGAGCCCGCGATCGCCGTGCTCGACGAGATCGACTCCGGACTCGACATCGACCGGCTCCAGGACGTCTCGAAGGGCATCAACGCGCTCCGCGACGAACAGGGAACGGGCATCCTCCAGATCACCCACTACCAGCGGATCCTCGACTACGTCGAGCCCGACCACGTCCACGTGATGTTGGACGGCGAGGTCGCGAAGAGCGGCGGTCCGGAGCTCGCGGAGAAGCTCGAGGACGAGGGGTACGACTGGGTCCGCGAGGACGTCTACGAAGCTGCGTAACTACTCGTGATTACACACCAACGCTATACACCCGGAGACGTAACTAACTGACATGAGTTCACAAGACCACCTGAAAGAGACCGACACCGAGGCGCGCTTCGAGTTCAAAAAGGAGGAGAAGTCCGCGTTCAAAAGCGAGAAGGGCCTCACCGAGGAGACGGTTCGCG
>NZ_QMIM01000059.1 GCF_003287355.1 Halorubrum sp. 48-1-W | reverse complement strand
CATGAAACCGCATGACGTGGCGGGTTCGCTTCGACGGGGTTAAGTGTTCACCGCGATTCGGTTCGAATGCGAAGCGCCCCCGGCATGGGGGCCAGCGGCCGGCCGCCAAAGCGGCCGGTCGACGCGTTCCGACGGGGTTAAATGTCTACCCCGGTTCGAACGAAACGCGAAGAACGCACCGCGAACTCGGGCCGTTCAACCCGGCCCGGATTCGCAGGACCGACGAACTCCGATGGGTTTATGACCCATACCGGACAACGTTTAGGTCCGCGAAAGATGAGGATCTCGCCCCCTGCGCTCCGGCGTAAGCGGAGATCTGATGTGAGCCGTGGACGTTCGGTGTCATCCGGGTCGCCGGTGATACTGGACTCCACATTGGACCATGCAATGGTGTGTTGACGCAGCGTCAACACCCGCCAACACAACCCCCTCGCACCGGGAATCAGGCGCGAGGGTACACATTCCGGTTGATCCTGCCGGAGGCCATTGCTATTGGGATCCGATTTAGCCATGCTAGTTGTACGAGTTCAGACTCGTAGCGAATAGCTCAGTAACACGTGGCCAAACTACCCTTCGGAGCACGATACCCTCGGGAAACTGAGGCTAATAGTGTATATCACACTCATCCTGGAATGGCGAGTGTGTCAAAGGCTCCGGCGCCGAAGGATGTGGCTGCGGCCGATTAGGTAGACGGTGGGGTAACGGCCCACCGTGCCAATAATCGGTACGGGTCATGAGAGTGAGAACCCGGAGACGGAATCTGAGACAAGATTCCGGGCCCTACGGGGCGCAGCAGGCGCGAAACCTTTACACTGCACGCCAGTGCGATAAGGGGATCCCAAGTGCGTAGGCATAGAGCCTACGCTTTTGTCCACCGTAGGGAGGTGGACGAATAAGGGCTGGGCAAGACCGGTGCCAGCCGCCGCGGTAATACCGGCAGCCCAAGTGATGGCCGATCTTATTGGGCCTAAAGCGTCCGTAGCTGGCCGTACAAGTCCATCGGGAAATCCACCCGCTCAACGGGTGGCCGTCCGGTGGAAACTGTATGGCTTGGGACCGGAAGGCGCGACGGGTACGTCCGGGGTAGGAGTGAAATCCTGTAATCCTGGACGGACCGCCGATGGCGAAAGCACGTCGCGAGGACGGATCCGACAGTGAGGGACGAAAGCCAGGGTCTCGAACCGGATTAGATACCCGGGTAGTCCTGGCCGTAAACAATGCCTGCTAGGTGTGGCTCCCACTACGAGTGGGTGCTGTGCCGTAGGGAAGCCGCTAAGCAGGCCGCCTGGGAAGTACGTCCGCAAGGATGAAACTTAAAGGAATTGGCGGGGGAGCACTACAACCGGAGGAGCCTGCGGTTTAATTGGACTCAACGCCGGACATCTCACCAGCATCGACTGTGGTAATGACGGTCAGGTTGATGACCTCGCCACGAGCCACAGAGAGGAGGTGCATGGCCGCCGTCAGCTCGTACCGTGAGGCGTCCTGTTAAGTCAGGCAACGAGCGAGACCCGCATCCTTACTTGCCAGCAACACTGCGAAGTGGTTGGGGACAGTAGGGAGACTGCCGTGGCCAACACGGAGGAAGGAACGGGCAACGGTAGGTCAGTATGCCCCGAATGTGCTGGGCAACACGCGGGCTACAATGGTCGAGACAAAGGGTTCCAACTCCGAAAGGAGACGGTAATCTCAGAAACTCGATCGTAGTTCGGATTGTGGGCTGAAACTCGCCCACATGAAGCTGGATTCGGTAGTAATCGCGTGTCATAAGCGCGCGGTGAATACGTCCCTGCTCCTTGCACACACCGCCCGTCAAAGCACCCGAGTGAGGTCCGGATGAGGCACGTTCCACGTGTCGAATCTGGGCTTCGCAAGGGGGCTTAAGTCGTAACAAGGTAGCCGTAGGGGAATCTGCGGCTGGATCACCTCCACAGACCCGAGACTCCCTCTTTGAGGGAGCTCACCTTTCGACCGTCGACGGTCACCGACCGAACACGGTCACTATTCATTCGCATGCGTCCATCCTGGAGTCCGGCCCATCGCCGGCCCGGACACCTACGAGCGTCCACGGCTCACACCACACACCCCCACACCCCTCTCCCGGTCTCGACCGACCCGGGAGAGGTGGGCTCATAGCTCAGCGGTAGAGTGCCTCCCTTGCAAGGAGGATGCCCTGGGTTCGAATCCCAGTGAGTCCATGTCAACCCCAACCCGGATCCGTCCCCTTAAGTGGGAGACGTGACTCGGTTGGAGTACGACGACCGATGCACCATCCCGGGAAACCGCGGATGGGAAGGGTTCGACGGACACGCGTTGCCGCGCGTGATCCGATGACGACCGTGTATACGTGCGATCCAGACGTCCACTGAACTCATACGAGTTCGTGGAACGTCAGTGAACCATACAGTCGGAATACTCTGACGAGTATTTCTGACACCGTCAGCACTCTCTTCGGAGAGTTGGCTGACACACTACTGGCTACTGTGCCAGCTGGTGAATGGCTCGGCTCGAGAGCCGACGACGGACGTGCCAAGCTGCGAAAAGCTCGTGGGACCCGCATGGAGGGAAAGAACACGAGATCTCCGAATCGGAATCCGTTAACAATTGCTATGCGCAATAGGGAACCCCCTGAATTGAAACATCTCAGTAAGGGGAGGAAGAGAACGCAACCGCGATGTCGTCAGTAACCGCGAGTAAACGCGACACAGCCCAAACCGAAGGTCTTCGGACCAATGTGGTGTTCGGGTTGACAACCAAAACGCGAGCTCTCATTCGAAGTCTCCTGGAACGGAGCGTGAAACAGGGTGACAACCCCGTAGAATGAGACAGTACCGTTGGCGTCAATACCAGAGTAGCAGGGGTCGGATATCCTCTGTGAACAACTCAGGCATCCCCTGAGAAGGCTAAACACTCCTCGAGACCGATAGCGAACAAGTAGCGTGAGCGAACGCTGAAAAGCACCCCGAGAAGGGCGGTGCAATAGGGCCTGAAATCAGTTGGCGATCGAGCGACAGGGCGTAGAAGGCGGTTCTCAAAACGAGCGAGGAGCGATCCTCCAGTAGGAAGAGAACCGAGCCGGCGTCGTGTCGTGCGTTTTGAAAAACGACCCAGGGAGTGTACTCGAATGGCGAGTCTAACCCGTGAACCGGGGAAGGCGCAGGGAAACCGATACGGCCGCAGCACTTTGTGTGAGGGCCACCGTGTTCAAGCGCGGGGAGTCATTCGGGTACGACCCGAAACCAGGCGATCTATACGCGAGCAGGGTGAAGCGTGGCGAAAGCCACGTGGAGGCCCGTTAGAGGTGGTATCCTACAATATCCTCTCGTGATTCGTGTATAGGGGTGAAAGGCCCATCGAGCCTGGCAACAGCTGGTTCCGACCGAAACATGTCGAAGCATGACCTCATCCGAGATAGCCCGCGGGGTAGAGCTACCGATTGGATGACCCGCCTCCGAGAGGAGTCGGCCATCCTGTCAAACTCCAAACCCGCAGGCGTCGCAGACGATGGGAGTCCGGTGCGCGGGGTAAGCCTGTGTACCGTGAGGGGAACAACCCAGAGCCGGGTTAAGGTCCCAAAGTGTAGATTAAGTGCGATTGGAAGGTGGTCTCAAGCCCTAAACAGCCGGGAGGTGAGCTTAGAAGCAGCTACCCTCTAAGAAAAGCGTAACAGCTTACCGGCCGAGGTTTGAGGCGCCCAAAATGATCGGGGCTCAAATCTACCACCGAGACCTGGCCGTACCCTTGAGAAGGGTAACCGCGTAGGTCGGCGTTCTGTTCGGATGGAAGCACGGGTGAGAACTCGTGTGGACCGTACAGAAACGACAATCCTGGTCACAGTAGCAGCGATAGTCGGGTGAGAACCTCGACGGCCTGATGAGCAAGGGTTCCTCGGCACTGCCAATCAGCCGAGGGTCAGCCGGTCCTAAGACGTACCGTAATTCGAGTACGTCAACGGGAAACTGGTTAATATTCCAGTGCCATCGTGCAGTAAACGTCGACGCCGTGTGGAACGTTGAGCCGGGCAGTCGCCCGGTCGAATCGTGGAAGCTCGTGGAGACCGTCACGGTAGGAAGCGAGCGAAACGCGAGATAGCGCAAGTCAGCCGTACATAGGGCCCGTGAAAAGACAAGCACGATGTCCGTACCGAGATCCGAAACAGGTGCTCTGGCAGCGAAAGCCACGGCCTGTCGGGAGAACCGACGTTAGGGAATTCGGCAAGTTAGTCCCGTACCTTCGGAAGAAGGGATGCCTGCTCTCTACGGAGCAGGTCGCAGTGACTCGGGCGCTCCGACTGTCTAATAACAACACAGGTGACCGCAAATCCGCAAGGACTCGTACGGTCACTGAATCCTGCCCAGTGCGGGTATCTGAACACCTCGTACAAGAGGACGAAGGACCCGTCAACGGCGGGGGTAACTATGACCCTCTTAAGGTAGCGTAGTACCTTGCCGCTTCAGTAGCGGCTTGCATGAATGGATAAACGAGAGCGCCACTGTCCCAACGTTGGACCCGGTGAACTGTACGTTCCAGTGCGGAGTCTGGAGACCCCCAAGGGGAAGCGAAGACCCTATAGAGCTTTACTGCAGGCTGTCGCTGAGACGTGGTCGCCGATGTGCAGCATAGGTAGGAGTCGTTACACAGGTGCGCGCGCCAGCGCGTCGCCGAGACAGCATTGAAATACTACCCGTCGGTGACTGCGACTCTCACTCCGGGAGGAGTACACCGGTAGCCGGGCAGTTTGACTGGGGCGGTACGCGCTCGAAAAGATATCGAGCGCGCCCGAAGATCATCTCAGCCGGGTCGGGAATCCGGCGAAGAGCGCAAGAGCACAAGATGGTCTGACAGTGTCATTCCCAACGAGTGACGCTGACGCGAAAGCGTGGTCTAGCGAACCTACGAGGCTCCGGAATGGGGCCCGTAGATGACAGAAAAGCTACCTTAGGGATAACAGAGTCGTCACCCGCAAGAGCACATATCGACCGGGTGGCTTGCTACCTCGATGTCGGTTCCCTCCATCCTGCCCGTGCAGAAGCGGGCAAGGGTGAGGTTGTTCGCCTATTAAAGGAGGTCGTGAGCTGGGTTTAGACCGTCGTGAGACAGGTCGGCTGCTATCTATTGGGGGTGTCAAGGTACTTGACGTGAACGGTCGTATAGTACGAGAGGAACTACGACTGGTCGCCACTGGTGTACCGGTTGTCCGGAAGGGCAGATGCCGGGTAGCCACGCGACACGGGGTAAGAGCTGAACGCATCTAAGCTCGAAACCCACATGGAAAAGAAGTACCGACGAGGTCACTCGTAGAAGACGAGTTAGATAGACTCGGGGTGTACGCACCGAGGCAACGAGGTGTTAAGCCCACGAGCACTAACAGACCGAAGCCACAGTCATACGGTCACTGGACGGTTCCAAACTGGTATGAGTTCAGGCGGTAACTGGGTCGCACGCATACACGGTCGGCCGATCGAAAGATCGGGACCACCGACATAGGCGTCTCCCAGCGGGGAGTCCCGGTTCGATTCCGGGAGTCGGCGTAAAGGCGGCCATAGCGGTGGGGTTCCACCCGTACCCATTCCGAACACGGAAGTTAAGCCCACCAGCGTGCCGGGAAGTACTGGAGTGAGCGATCCTCTGGGAACCGCGGTTCGCCGCCTCTCCACTCATACT
>NZ_QMIM01000058.1 GCF_003287355.1 Halorubrum sp. 48-1-W | reverse complement strand
CCGCCCCCATATCCCACGTCGTCGCCGTCGAGGAGGTCCGCAAAGTCGCTTTTTGAAACCCGCTCGCCCGGTCGCTCCCGGAGGTATCGATACATCTTGAGGACGGCGTCGCGACGGCGGTCGTAGTCCGCCCCGCTCCCGGCGAGGTCCAGCTCGTCGACCCGCTCGCGAGCCGTGTCGAGGGCGTCCTCCTCGGCGGCCGCGTCCGCGCCGTGTGCGTCCGCCGGCGGGTCGGCCGGCCCGTCGGTCGCGTCGTCGACGGCGTCCGCTCTCGCGTCGCTCTCGCCGCTCTCGCCGGCGAGGGTCGTCGACGGGTCGCCGTGAAGCTCCTCGGCGTCGAACGTGTCGGCGTCGCCCCCGTCGAGGATCCACCATACCGTGTTTCGCCCGCCTATCTGTTTGCTCGCCAGCTCGCCGGCGTCCTCGAGGTCCCGGAGCCGGTTCAACACTCCTCGGCGTTTGATCGGGACGGCGTCCGCCACTTCCGCCGTCGAAAGGACGGGGTCGGCCGTCGACCGAAACACGTCGAGGAGGTCCCGATCGGAAACCCTCGGCTTTCGCCCACCCGTGTTGCTACTTTCAGGCATTAGTGCCTACTACGGTGTTAACTCCCTAAAAGGTATTCCTTCTAAGGGTTTAACACAAGAATACGAACGGTATAGGTCTTAGTCGGTGGGTTTATGGTTAGTGCCTTCTAAGGTAGTAGTAAGAAGGACGGGCTCCTCGGCGTGTTGAAACGCCCGCGTGCTTGGAACACGCGAGCCGGTCCTTCGGGAGTGAAAGACCATGTCCGTATACGAAACCCAGCCCGAAGGGCGTACCGATACCGAACACGCGACCGTCGTCGAGGAGGGTCCTCGGTGGAAGGGTCCGTTTACTGAATACGACCGCTACGGCGAGCCGACCGGCGTCCGGTTCGTTCGGTGTACCGGGTGCGGTGTCGAGGTCCTCGCCGGCGACACGCGCCACGCGACCCACCGGGACGGGTGCGACGGCGTCGACGAATAACCGCCCCAGCCGCTTCTTTTGATTTCCGGAGCGCCGTCGCGCGCGAGCGCGTAGCTCCGGCAAAACTCTCCCGTCGGGCGAGCGGGGAGGTCCCGTAACGGTCCCGTTTCCGACACGTCCCGGCGTCGATCCGCGTCAGACACGTTTCCCCAGTCTTAGGTATCGGATCGAACACGCGGGACGGCGTCGGGGTCAGCGTCCGCCGGCGCGGGCGTACTGGGGTCACTATTCGGGACCAAAGGTGTTATCCGAATCTGTGGGACCGGACGGATAGTGTTGCGGCCCTTTCTCTCGGGGATTAACTGGAGAGCCCGATCCTGATACCGACTATCACTAATCCCAGTATTCCGCCGAGGATCACCGCCTCAACGTTCGATGCGACGAATTGGCTGATGGTCAGGTTGACCATACACCGAGTCGCGCGAGATTCAACTTAAGTAGGTAAGTGCCGGTGTACCGACCGGTTACCGATCGGTGTATCCGAAGGCTCCCGCCGCGTGTTCCGCTCCGGTTTCAGTATCGGCGAGGAAGTCCCGTACTCGTTCGTTCATCCGACGGCCCCATTCCCGATCCGCTTCCCGAACCTCCTCGACGAGGTCGGCGAACGTGTCCTGGTGCATCCCCTTCGGTCGATCAGGGAGGTACGGAGCGTTATTCGGGTGCGGCCGTCGGTTCTCGGCGTCGGCTTTCGCGAACGCTTTTCGGTATCGTTGCTCGGCACGTTCAAGTTCGTTCCCCGAGGTCCTCGAGGAGCGATACCCGAGGTCGTAACACTCTCGACATAACCAGTACCGCCCCCCAGGTGGGAGGTACAATTTCCGAACCCGATCGTGACACGTCTCACCGTCGATTATTCCCGGACACCGAAACCAGGGACGAACACCGCCAAAGTTCGGCTCGGTGTACTCGACCGGGACCGGGTGCTCCTCCTCGAAACGATCTTGAGCGGGCGGGTCGACCGTGTACTCTAATCGGACGTGTGTCACGCGATCGGCGTCGTCGATACCTACAAAGTGTACCGTGAGGTCGACCGTCGCGTGTCGGGGCGGATCCCAGCGTTTCGTCGCGTAAGCGTTCCCAGGGTGGTCGACACCGTTGGTTAGATGGTCGGCGTCGAGCTGATAACACGCCTCGACGGTCGGCGTCGTCGCGTACTCCCGCCGCCCGGAGCCGAACCCACCCATCGTTACAGTAGGTCGTCGAGGTCGTCGAGGTCGTCGCCGTCCTCCAGCGGGTCCGTGCGATTCAATCCCCGACCGGAGTATTCGCCCCCGCCGATGTGTACCTGTGCCTCTTTCGTCGAATACGACTTTGCTTTTGTGAGGCCAGCGCGGTCGAGGATCGCCTCGGCCGCGCGGATCCGAACCCGCTCGTCGTCGGCATCGAGGAGGTCGCCGAGCGTTTCGGCCGCTTTCGGGACCGACTCCTGGAGCGCGTCGCGAGCGTCCTCGACCGGCGTCGGATCGCTGGCAGAATCAGTCGTCGACATACTACATTTCAGGGCTATTTCTTCATAAATCGTAAGGAAAATCGGGGGTCTTTCCCTTCCTCCATGGGGTTGTTTCGAGATATCGGTCGGTCATGGTGCCGCCCCGCCCCGCGTGTCGGTCGCGGCGTCGACCGGGACTTGCTCGAGAGTCGGCCCGGCGGTCACCGTCCGCGTCGTCGACGGCGGAACGACACCCGGATCGTCGGCGTACTCGGTGGCGGTCGCGACACCCCACAACGCCGGGAGGACGGCGTCGAGCCACGGCCACGGTGTCGAGAGGTCCCGAAGGTCCGGCGGGTCCGTGACGCCCGTATACGGCCAGCCCGGCAACGTGACGGCGTCACCCGGTCCGTGGTGCTCGCGACCGACCCGAAGGGCCTTTGCGGCGGCGTGGATCGACGGCGACACCGTCGGGTCCGCGACCCACGTCGGCCACCGATCCGTGTACCGCTCGCCGTCGTCGCCGTCCGTGTCACCGAACGAAAGGCAGAGCCGATAGCCCGCGTCCGTCTCCTCGACGAGCTCGAGGACGACGAGGTCCGCCAGGTGCTCGCGACGGGACCGCGTCGACACGTCCGCCCGCTCATCGAGCTCGTCGCCCCGGATCGGCGCGTCGGCCCGGAGTAGGGCGGATATGAGTCGTCGAGGAGTCGTCTTTCGGCCGTCGAACCCCCGGAGTAAGCGGCCCGGATCCACCGTCCCCAGAGCGTACCGTACCTCGGCGGCGTCGATCCGTCGGCCGTCGTTCTCCCCCGCCAGGGCGTGAAGTGCGTCGGCCACGTCGAGCGGCGTCCGTGCCAGCCCGTGAAGGACCGACACCGCTTCGGGCGTCACCCGGAGGTCTTTCGCGTCGAGTATCCGCCGCGCCGTCTCGGTTACCTGGCGGCGGGTCGGGTCCGTTCGAACCGTGGTCCGTACCTGTATCTCCGGGGCGTCCTCATGGGGATCGAACCCGTCGAACGCGTCCCGAAGGCCGTCCGCGACGGCGTCCGTCCGGCCCCTAAAGTCACCGGCGAGCACCCACGATCCCACGGGACGGGCGACGGGGTCCGCCGCGTCGACGGTCGGCTCGAACGCCTGGCGACGCTTCCCCTCGCGGTCCTCGAACAGCTGGCGATATGCGGCGTGGTGTCCGTACCGGCTCCCGATCGTCGACCCGATGGCGATCGTCTTCCACAGAGCGGCCGCTCGGTCGCCGTCGGCGTCGAACCGCCGGGAGAACTCGGGGAGTCGGACGAGCCGGACGAGGTCAACATCCGCGAGGTCGAGGAGGTGGGTCATGGATCCGGCGAGCCCGAGCGCCTTTTTCAAGATCTCTGTCCGAAGCGCGAGTTCCTCGTCGTCGTCAACATCATCGAGGTCGCCCGTCCGGTCCTCAAGGTCGGCCGCCGCGTCGAGGAACGCCCGCCGGAGGTCGTCGTAATCGGTCACGTCCTCCCCCAGCCACCCGATTTGTCGCATATCCCGCGGGATCGTCCTCGCGTCCTCAAGCATCGACAAGACCCCGTGCTCGTCGAGTGTACTCCGGGTAAGCACCTGATCGAACGTCCTCGGCGACGCCAGCGTTAACGCCAGCGTCACCCACAACGATAGGGGGTTATCCCCCTCGGCGGAAACGACGAGCCGGCCGTCCTCGGTGTACCAGCGTCCTTCCGCTCGGTCCTTTTGTGCGTCGATCGGGTAGTTGAGGAGGTTTACCCCACCTTCGACCGCCGATCCCAGGGCGGCGGCGGCCGTCGAGCGGTCCATATAGCGGCGTTCGTGCGGCGTCGGGAGCCGGTGGCGGTCGGGGCGGTCCGGCGGGGCGGTGTCCTCGTGGTCCTCCCCCTCCCCGTGTGTACGCGGGGTAACACGCCTATTGTTGTAGAACTTTCCAGATTCGCTAACGCGGTCCGAAAGGCGTCTCTGTCGGGCGATTTCCTCGGTCACAAACTGGCGACCGGTCGCGGTCAACTCGACCCGCCGCTCGCCGTCGGACCCGTACCGCTCGACGAGCCCAGCGTCCGCGAGGTCGGCGAGCACTTGGCGGACCCGCGACCGGCCGACAGAGAACGCGGCGTATAGGCGCGTGTAGGCGACCGTCTCGGTGTCCGTGTCCGCGACGGTGGTAAGCACCCGCTCCGCTCGCGAGCCGACACCGACGGCGTCGCGAGCGTCTGCGAGGGGGGCGGCGTCACGGCGTGAACTCCGGGCGTCACTAACGCCGGGGAGGTCGTCGCGGTGGTACTCGGCGAGCCATGCCCGATCGACCCGCGAGCACACAAGACGAACGTCGGCCCCGCGTCCCAGAGCGGCGACGAGTCGACACCATGCCGACCGCGTCGATCGGTCCCGGTCACGAAACCCGTCGGGAAGGGCGATCGCGACCGTCGGCGTCACATCAACCGCTTCAAGAACGCGAGCCGCCGCGCGGGCGTCCTCGAGGTCCGACCGGAACCCCAGGGGTCGACCGCTTCCGAGTGATGGAAGTCTCGCGAGCGCGTCCCAAAACCGATCCCCGGACGTGTCCGTCGCGAGCGATAATAGAACGTCCGCGAGCGCGCCGTCGAGCGCGTCCTCCCCGACCGTCTCCCGGAGGATGGTCCGTGCGTCCGGTCGCGTCTCTCCGGCAACGAGCTGGCGGACGGCGACGACGAGCGGGCGGCTTAGTCCCGCGCCGTCCCACGGGTCGACAAGCGCGCGCCACAGCTCTGACGCGGTCGCCGGTGGGTCCCGGAGGTCGACGGCCGCAAAGCTCGCGGTGTCGGTGTAGGTTACGCCGGCGGCGTCTCTCGACGGCGTCGGGGCGTCATATTCATCGTCGATTCGTCCGGTGTCGTCGCGTCGTGTGTACATTCGTGCGCTCTTGTCGCCCGGTGCGGGGGCGAGGCGGGGACGAGCGCGGCGACAGTAAAGCCATATGTACCCGGACCCCGTATGTCCAGGTAGAAGGCCCATCCGCGCCTTCGTCCCGCAAACCCTTTCGACGCCGATAGGAGCGAAGTCCTGGCAGACTCCGTGCGCTCCCGGCGTCGTTCGTTTCTATCTGTCCCATAGACGGCGGTATCCCCTAAAAAGGCACCCAATCCGAGTGCGTCGCCTCATCTGAGGGAGTCACGCCGTTACCTCCTCGCGCCCGAGGAGTTCGCGGATCGCCGCGTCGTAGTTCGGGAGGTCGCGATCGTGCTTGTACTCCCGAAGGTCGTTCCGCGTCCCCGAGCCGAGGGTTATACTGGTTCGATCCATACGTCACATAAGCGTTCGGGACCCTGGGGGATAAACGTTTCCGACCGGGTGATAGGTGTATCCCTCTGAGGGATACCCAATAATTAGAATTCAATTACTATAGCGCCTTATAACTCGGTATACGTATCTCTCGCAGATACGTGTGTATACATGATTACTACATCAGAGATCTGTTAGTTAGTGACGCTCGGTAATGTTTGTGGGCGAGATACGACGGCACACCTCAAACCCAGAAGGTCTTTCAAAACCTATGATACATCTATCATAATGGGCGCTTTTCGACGGGGGGTATACGCCGCTATTGGCATCGGAGCAGGGGTTTTCGGATTGGCCTTTGTGTCTCTCGTTTTCCGATATCTACCGCTATGGGGGACGAGAGAATCGCTTTACGTGGTCCTCTATACGTCTTTTGCGTATGTCTCTCTCGGGGGTTCCGTCGTCGGTTTCTTTCCTCGAAGGAGAACCACCGAATTGATCAGCGGCGTCGGCGCGGTAATCGCCGTTCTCTATGTTTTGGGCGTCCCGTACTACATGATACTCGGTGATACGGTGAACGATACTTACGTCGGGCTTGTCCTCATAGTTGGGGCGATCGTTCAAGCGGTCTTTATCGGGGGTTTTCAATTGCTCTCAAGGCGGTGGAGAGAGACTCCCGAGAGCGAATCCTCGGCGTAGGGGGATCGAAGCTCTTTGCGTGTGTCGTCGTTACTCGTAGTCCCCGCCCCCTCCCTCGAGATCGTCGAGGAGCGCGCGGGCGATCCGAACCTGTGCCTCAAGTCCGGGATCGACCGGCCCGAGCTCCCCCCGCTCGGCGGCGTCGACGAACGCCCGGAGGTCCTCGGCGTCCTGGTCGTCGGCGAGCGATAGGTCGAGGTCGCCGCTCTCGACGGCGTCCGCGAGGTCCCCAGCCGGATCGATATGTCGCGGGTCCGTGTCCGGGACGGGGTCGGGACCGTCGCCGGCGTCCTCCTCGCGGTCCGCGTCGTCGTCGCGGGTCACGGTTCCACCTCGACGCTCCACCGATACGTGTCGTCGACGGCCCGATACTCGACGAGGTCGGCGTCGGCGAGCCGCCGGAGGCCGGGGTCGACCGCTCGCCCCAACCAGCTCGCCCTGTCGAGCGTGGTCCCGTCCGCGAGGGCGTCGACGAGGTCCGTCCGCCGGAGCCGGTCGCCCGTCGTCGCGAGGTACTCGGCGGCCCGGCGTGTCTGTGCGCGCGTCACCTCGGCGTCGATCCCGGTCGACGGGTCCCACCGAGCGAGGGCGTCGTCGAGGGCGGTCGGCGCGGGCGTGCTCGCGTCGGCGTCCGTCGCTCGGCTCATGGATCCACCTCAAAAACGTAGTCGTCGCCCCGGAGCTCAACACCGGGGAGCGTGTCGAGCGTGTTCGGGCGGTCACCGGAGCCTTTCACCCAGTTACCCCAGAGGGACGCAAAACCGCCCCCATATCCCACGTCGTCGCCGTCGAGGAGGTCCGCAAAGTCGCTTTTTG
>NZ_QMIM01000009.1 GCF_003287355.1 Halorubrum sp. 48-1-W | reverse complement strand
CCCTCGCGGGCGGTTCGCGCCCTCCGGGCGCTCACCGGCACGCCACCGCAGAATCGTTCGTTCCTTCACCTGTGTTGAGCGATTCCTGTTTGGTGTGGGAAGTCTTCTATGACACGCTCATTATCGTAGTGTATATGAACTCCTTATGATTGGGCGGTCGAGAACGGTCGGTGTTCACCTGGGTGAATAATCGTTTTCAAATACTGTTTTGTTTCTCGAGGTATTCGGTGTTGATCGGGTTCGGTCTATCGTTCGTAACAGGGTTCGTACGACTGACCTACAGCCGGAATCTGGTCGGCGTCCGAATCACGTCGCGGTTGATGAGACCGTGAGTCAGCTCGATGGTGAACGAGATGGGCTGTACGCTACCGTCGATCCCGATTCGAACGAACTTCACCATACAACGCTTGAACCAACAGGAACGAACGTGACCGCAGATCAGTTTTTCACGGAACTCCGGCAAAAGCACGACGTCGATGACGCGATCTCTCTCGTTGATGACGCGGTTCTACTTCACCGAGCCTGCAAAAACATGGCTTCGATTTCAGATACGAACGACATGGAACTCGGAACAGTGCCAAATATGTCAATTATAAGGTGAAACACAGAACCATCCGTTTCTCAAACTGTTTCACCAGAGCCGAAGCAGAAACTGCGGACGAGTGGCTACGATCGTTCGCTTTCGCGTGGATCTGCGTACCTGACGAACCACTCGAACAGGCTGTTTCTGATACTCAGTGATCTGGCCGAAAGCGAAAACTCTCAGAACTACAATAAGAAGAGTTCGAGCGAACTGTCCACGGATCGCCTCGAGAGATCGGCTGTGACGCGCCGGCGTGGACGCCGGCGCTCGCACGAGAATATCTCGAAGAAACGTACAGTGTCGAATACTCGATCTCGAGTTGTCGGCGGTTCTTGAAAGAGGCGGGATTGAGCTATCAAAACCACCTCACTCAGCCACCGAATCCGACGATAGCGACCAAGAAGCGTTCCACGACGAGACGAAAAAAAGCGGCGGAAGACGGACGCCACAGTAGTGTGTCTCGATCAAACGGAGACGTCTGTCCAAGTCGAATCGCGTTGAGGGGGGTTTCCGTGTGGTACGCAGCCCGCCGTCGAAGTATCCGGTCAATGGAAGTGGACGCGTTTGTCGGGCGCGATCACCGAGGACGGTGAACGCTTCTCCTCTCGGCTCACGGAGTACACCACTGCCGATCACACAAAATTATCAGTTTAATACTATGTGTAGAATCTGAAGATGATCTGATTGTCGTATTGGATGGAGTACCGTATTTTCAGGCATCGGCCGTCACGGGCCTCACTGCCCCTGACGACCTGACTGCCCCTGACGACCGCACCTTCGTGACGCGCCCTTCGTACTCGCCGGAGTAGAACCCAGTCGAGGAATGCTGGAGACGACTCCAGGCAACGCGCAACAACCGCCTCTTCGACTCACTCGACGAACGTACAACAGCGATCGACACAGCGATCGATACAGCGATCGATCGACTCCCAGTTTCAAATATGAGAACGTATTTCTAACGTCTAGTAAATGCGGTCTCACCCCGGAGCAAATCAGGGCCACGCCGGATCGACGCCAACGAGGTCGGCGCTCCGGCGCCAGAGGCGGGTCCGGATCTCGGGGTCGGTAGCCTCGTCGGACGGTTGGACGGCACCGTCACCAGTCACGTAAACGCCAGTCCGGTCGCCGAACTCGGGCTCAGTGGCGAGACGGACCAGCCGTCGTCCGCCCACCCGTTCGCTGGTCCCGATACCGGGAACGATCCCCGCAATACGAACGGCGAGCCGAGTAGTGAGGGCAACGTCGCGAAACAGGTTCGTCGACGGGACGAATCCGGGGTGGAAGCTGTTTGCGGTCACGCCTTCCGGAACTCGGTCAGCGAGTTCGAGCGTGAACGCGATCAGCGCGAGTTTCGACCGTGAGTAAGCCTGCAGGGCGTCGTAGTCGCGCTCGAACTGGAGGTCCTCGAAATCGATCGAGGCGCGACGATGGGTTTCGGAGCCGGTCGTGACGATCCGGGCCGGCGCCGACGCGAGTACGACGTCGAGCAGTTCGTGTGTGAGAAGATATGGAGCCAGATGGTTGACCGCGAGCGTGCGTTCGACCCCGTCGGCGGTCTCGGTGCGCTCGCTCACAGAGAGTCCGGCGTTGTGGACGAGCGCATCGAGCTGATCGTACGTCTCTCGGATCTCCGTCGCGAGTGAACGCACCGCTGACTGCGTCGCCAGGTCGGCGCGGTGGAACCGGATCTCGCCCGGCAGCGTCGACGACTCGGCCGCCAGCGACTCTCCACGGGACCGCTCCCGACCGACGACCCCGACGGTCGCCCCATGCTCGGCCAGTTCCGTCGCAGCGATCCGACCGATACCGCTCGTACCGCCGGTGAGGAGCACGACGTGCTCGTCCGTGTTACTGGAGCACATAGGTAGCTGTTTGTCCACCACCGGAATCAAGTTTCGGGTCGATATCACGGGTTCATACGGACGAGACGTCGGACGACACTGTACCACGAGTGAGCGTTCCGATCAGTTCGCGATAGCGATTTCAGAGGGTACCTAACAACAGTACTGTTATTATTTGATCCGTACGCCTTTACCCTCGGAGCCGGACCGGAGAGTAGTGAGTGATTCAGAACCCGGCCGTCGGGGCAAAGTAGAACAGCTGATCGAGAAGCACGATTTGGATGGGATCGGTGACCGACTCGAACGTCGCTGGACTGCGAACGGTGACGAACGGAAGAGTTTGCGAGACCTTGCCGACGAGTTCAATCGGGAACTCCTCCGTGTCGCACTGATCGATGCAGAAATACAACCTCTCGACGGAGACGTCGAAAACGTGTACCGACTTCTGACTGACGACGACGTTAGCACCGCCGACCGTACGCGGGCCAAACGTCGCCTCGATCGTGAGGATGTCGACGTCGATCACCTTCAACAGGAGTTCGTTACCTACCAAGCTATCCGAACCTACCTGAGAGAACACCGCGGCGCCTCGTACTCTAGTGAGAAGAGAGACCGAACCGAATCCGAGAAGGAGCACATCCAGCGACTTCGTGGTCGCGTTCAATCGGTTACCAACAGCAAACTGGCACAATTGCGACGGAACGATGACATCGAGCTCGGCTCGTTCCGCACGCTGGTAGAGGTTAACGTGCTGTGTAGAGACTGTGGCACGAAGTACGCTGTTGAGGCGTTACTCGACAACGGCGGCTGCGACTGCGTCGGTTCGGACGAGTAGCAGCCTGTGCGAGGGGGTGGCGACGCCCTCACGAGTGGGCGACGACATCGGGACTAGCGTCGACATGTTTATACGATTTCCACTGGCAAAACGCCTATGCAGCGACAACAGGCCTCCGCACCGAGGGCCACAGTCCACGCCCACAATATCGGAGGAATTCGGCAGACGGAGGTTACGTTCGAGTCCGGGGTAACTATCCTCGTCGGCCGGAACGCCACAAACCGTACGTCGTTCCTTCAGGCCATCATGGCCGCGCTCGGAAGCGAGAACGTCGCGATGAAAGGGGACGCCGACAACGCCGAGGTCACGCTCGAACGAGGCGAGGAGACGTACTCCCGGACGTTCACCCGGCGTGAAGGGGGCATCGAGCAGGGCGGCGACCCGTACCTCGACGATCCCGAGTTGGCGGACCTGTTCGCGTTCCTGCTCGAGTCAAACGAGGCGCGACGGGCAGTCGCGACGAACGCAGACCTCAGAGAGCTCATCATGCGCCCCGTCGACACCGAGGAGATCCAGTCCGAGATCAACCGCCTCCAAAACCGTCGTGATGGCCTCGAAGCGGAACTCGACGTTATCGACGACCGGAAGGGCGAACTCCGCGACCTCGAGGATCGTCGCGAGACACTCCATGAGCAGATCGAGCAGACGAAAGCCGAACTCGAAGCCGTGGAGGACGAACTCGACGCGGCCGACGCCGACGTCGAGACCCAGCAGGCGGAACAGTCCGAACTCGAAGACCGACTCGAAGAACTCCGCGAGAAGCGCGCCGACCTCGATGACGTGCGGTACGAACTCGAAACCGAACAGGAGAGCCTCCGGGCGCTCGAGACGGAACGCCGAGAGTACGGGTCCGAACTGAAGGATCGAGGTGACGCGCCCGACACCAACGCCGACGAGATCGATGCGCAGCTCCGAGAGCTCCGGCAGCGAAAGAGCGAACTCGAAAGCCAGGTGAACGAACTCCAGAGCGTGATCCGGTTCAACGAAGGGATGCTTGACGAGGACGGGCCGGGGGCGCCGATCGACCTCGACGCGGGGGGTGACGGGGCTCTCACGGACCAGCTCGTCGACCATGCCGTCACCTGTTGGACCTGTGGTACCGCGATCGACCCGGGTCAGATCGAGTCCACACTCGAGCAGCTACGCGACCGCAGCCAGTCGAAAGTCGGCGAGGTCGACCGACTCGAATCCGAGATCGAGCAACTCCGGAGCGAGAAGCGAGAAATCGAACAGGCCCGAACGGAACGCGACCGACTCGAACGCCGGCTGGACGAACTCGAGACGGAGATCGAGCGGACGGAGGCGACAATAGACGACCTCCGGGATCGACGCGAGCACGTGACCGAGGCGATCGAGGAGGTCGAGGCCGCGATCGACGAACTGGAGGGCGAGGAGTACGACGAGGTACTCGACCTCCACCGGAACGCAAACGAACTGGAGTACGAACTCGGACGGGTAGAAAACCAGTTGGAAGACGTCGAAGCCGATATCGCCGAGGCGGAGGCACATATCCAGGATGAGGGCGAGATTCACGACGAACTCGACGACGTAACTGAGGAAATCGAGCGCCTCCGCACGCGGATCGGTCGAATCGAACGGGAGGCGGTTGAGGCGTTCAACGACCACATGGACTCGCTGCTAGACCGGCTCGAGTACGAGAACCTCGACCGGATCTGGATCGAACGTGTTGAGCGCGAGGTCAGGGAAGGGCGTCGCAAGGTGACCAAACAGGCTTTCGAACTCCATGTCGTCCGCACGACTGGCTCGGGAGCAGCCTACGAGGACACCGTCGATCACCTCTCCGAGAGCGAGCGCGAGGTGACGGGTCTGGTGTTCGCACTCGCCGGCTATCTCGTCCACGACGTGTCTGAGAGGGTCCCGTTCATGCTGCTTGACTCTCTGGAAGCGATCGACGCCGGGCGCATCGCTGTCCTGGTCGACTACTTCTCCACCCACGCCCGCTACGTGATGGTCGCGCTCTTGCCAGAGGACGCCGCCGTGCTGGACGATGCGTACGAGCGTATCACCGATATCTGATCGGAACAGGCGTGTTCCGACGCCTGGGACAGTGACCGAATCAGCCGGATCGACGTCACTGAGGTCGCTGATCCTGGAGCGATTTCGGGACCACTACTGACAGACCCTCCGCAACGGCGACGACTGGACCGGGACTATCGCTTCTCGAACACCGACGATGACGTTTCTATAACAAATGTACTGTTGTTATTTGAATGGAATTGTGACTGATCCGGGCGAAGCTTTCGGGTGCGAACAGAACGACAGCTCGAACGGAGAAGTACCGACTAGAAGGGCCCTACAGCGTCGGTAATTGGTACCCAGAATGGACCCGGGGAACGAGGCGAATCGTCAATAGTTGCGTTCGCGCCGTAGTAGAAAGGGAGCGTTTTCCGGATATTCCGCGGCAGTTCGTTCTCCCCGGTATCCCGATCGGCTTTCCCGAGGAGGACGATCGGATTTCGGAGAGTAGGGGAGCACTCGAGATGAGACCTCGCGATGCTGATCTCACACAGACATGTTTTCCATCAGCTTTAGCTCGATAACGTTCGTCACGTCTAGGACGGCATCCGGGAGCTCTTCTTCGAAGAACGGGCCACGTAACTCCCGTTCCGGGCCCGCGACACTGACTGCCCCGCGCACTTCACCGTCCGGACCTAAGATGGCGGCACCAACGCCCCTGAGTCGCTTGACGTGCTCCCCTTTGTCGAGAGCAAACCCCTGCTGGCGGATTTGCTCCAATTCTTCGTCGAGTGCGCCCCTATCGACGATACTGGATTCGGTCATCCGGGGGAATCCATGCCGATCGACGATCTCGTCGACGCGTTCTACAGGTAGTTGTGCCAGGATCGCCTTCCCCATGGACGAGGTAGTCAGCGGCACTGTCGTTCCGATGGAGCCGAGGTCGATTTCGTTCTCCAGGTGGCGGAAAATCACGGTCGCCAGTCCTCGCTCCTCGACCGACAGGTACGCGTTGGTCCCCGTCTCCCTGCCGAGTTGTTCGATCTCGGCACGTGCAGCCCGGTATACGCTAAGCCGTTGTCTAGCGGCCTCACCGAGGGGGAGGAACCGTAGCCCTAGTTCGTACTCCCCGTTGGTTTTGATGACGTACCCCTCGTTTTCCAGGGTCGCGAGGTGGTTATATACCGAACTTTTCGTTTGTCCCGCAGCGTTCGCGATTTCGGTGACGCCTGCGGGTTGGAGGTCACGAAGCGTTTCGATAATACGTATCGTTCGATTGACCGCGCTTACTTCGGTAGTGTGTTTCTCTCCCATGGCATGTCGGTACGTATCCATTGACATAAATTGAATGGTCGTTCAGCCAAAGTAGACAACTAATTACTATAGAAGAACAATGTTTGTTCTTTCATGATATAGTACAGATCCTAACAGCCCCACAGCGCTCTAGATCTGTCGTGAATATCCGTGAATAACGTGTGGTCAAACAGTCTCATACAACCATCAGTAGCTATTGATTAATGCCGCCGAGTGAGTAACAGCTGTTCTGTTCTAAAGAACAATTATCTATTTTGAGAGAACAGATAGGTAGTATAGACAAAACGAGGCGATAGCTGGAACCCGACAAATTCGCTTGGTTCTACACATCACATGTAACCAAAAAATCACGATGGACCCATCATACACTTACGAGGGGAGCGAGACTACACAGGTGAATAGAATGGCGACAACTGCCGCAATCGTCTCTATCGGGGACGAACTACTGGCGGGCGACGTTGAGAACACGAACGCGTCGTGGCTCGGGACCCGACTCACAGAGTTTGGTATCGACGTCCGTGAAATACGAGTCGTCCCCGACGAAGCCCCTACCATCGAGACGACCGTCTCGGACCTCAGCCAGACACATACCCTGGTACTAACAACTGGAGGGCTCGGGTCGACGCCGGACGATATCACGATCGAAGCAGTAGCTGACGCGCTGGGACTACCACTCGAACCCAATTCTGAGGCACGAGAACATGTGGAAGCAGCTGTAACAGAAATTCGGGAGGACCATCCCGACTTTCGACACGATATTGAGACAGCAGCACGGTATCCGGCTTCGGCAGAGATCATCCCGAACCACGTTGGGATCGCGCCGGGCTGTATCTGCGGGAACGTCTACGTACTACCCGGAATTCCTGCCGAAATGAAGGCCGTCTTCGAGCACGTTGCGAACGGTTTGGAGGGAAGTATCACCTCTCAGACGCTCTATACTGAGACGCCAGAAAGTCATTTGAACACGGTGCTTAGTGAGGTGAGCGAGCGGTTCGACGCGCGCATCGGTTGCTATCCGACAGGCGAACTGAAGCGGATCAGGATCGTCGGAGAGGAAGAAACGGCGGTCGAGGATGCAACAGCGTGGCTCGTCCGTCATCCAAACATCCGGCGGGACGTGTGAACTGCGCTATCTTCAAGTACAACTAATTGATATCTGTTAGCATGGACATCTCCGATTCCGCAACAGTTGGACCTCTCTCGGTTCCGAACCGTGGCGTCTTTCGGCCCGTTCGCACCCGGTTCGTCGACGATGGACGGCCGACAGAGGAGCTCGCTGCCCATCTCGCTGCTCGCGCAGCCGGCGGTGCGGGGCTGGTGGTCGGCCCCGCTGAGATGCTTGTCCACTCGTCTGCCAGTGGGCCGGCATTCATTGACGCGTACGACGAGGAGGTGGTCCCGGCGCTGGCGAGCGTCGTCGACGCCGTCCACGACCATGACGCGAAAGTCGTCGGGCAACTCACTCATACCGGTGCGGAATCCCGAGGTGACTGGGAAATGCAACCTCAACTGGCCCCTTCGGCGTCCCCATCCGATGCCGCCTACGAGATGCCCAAGACGATGACTCGGGACGACATCGACGAGGTACTATCCGGGTTCGGCGACGCAGCGGCGAACCTCGATGCAGCCGGCTTCGACGGCGTTGAACTGGCTGCGGGCCCGTTCTCGGTCCTCCGACAATTCCTGTCCCCGCGGTACAACGCCCGGGACGACGAGTACGGGGGCGACTGGTCGGCAAGGGCACGGTTCGTGAACGAAGCACTCGAGACAGCCGCTGACCGGATCGACGGTCCGGTCGGCCTCCATCTCTCGCTCGCGGAACTGGAGTACGGCGGGTACGCGTTCGACGACGTGCCCGAGATCCTCGACGCCCTGGAGGGGTTCGACTATCTCTCCTGTACGGTTGGGAGCCATGCGACGTACAACCAAACACACGCTGGAATTTCGACGGATGCTCCGGATCTGATCGGTCCGATCGCCACGGCCGCCGACACCGTCGACGTGCCCGTAATCGGGCGGTTGCCGTTCACGACGGTCGACGACGTCGACACCCTGTTCGACGCGGGCGCCGACTTCGTAAGCTTCACTCGTCAGCTACTCGCTGACGACGAAACGCTCCGGAAAGACGAAGCCGGCGAGGGCTACGACCGTTGTATCCAGTGTAACCAGAAGTGTCTCGAGGCGGTGTACGGGCACGCTCACGGCGGTCATGTCGAGTGTGTGGTGAACCCCCGAACCGGTCGGGAATCCGAACTGGTAGCCCGCTCCGCCCTCGACGACGCTGCGCTCCCTCAGCGCGTCCTCGTCGTCGGCGGCGGTCCGGCCGGACTGCGCTTCGCCGCGATCGCCGCCGAGCGCGGTCACGACGTGACGCTACGCGAGGCGAGCGATAGCCTCGGTGGTCAACTCACGCTCGCCGCGCAGGGACCGCTCGCGCCGTTCGGGCGCGCGGCCGCCGACCTGGAGACCGCCGCGCGCGAATCGGGGGTGACCGTCGAGCTCGATTCGCCCGTCACAGCCGCCGACGTGGAGCCATCGTGGGACGCCGTCGTCGTCGCGACAGGGGCAACACTCCCCGAGACTGGCGATCGGTTCGACGGGACGGTGGTAAACGCGTTCGACGTGCTCGAGGGCGCCGAGGTCGGGGAGGACGTGCTACTGTTCGACGAGAACCGCTGGATCGTCACCGTCCAGACCGGACTCGAACTCCTCGGCCGCGGGGCGTCGGTGGAGATGGTCAGCAGCGACCACTACCCCGCGTTCCGAACCGAGCAACCGAACCTTCCGGGGTTCGTTGCTGTACTACAGGCCCAGGGGGCCGAGTTCACCGGAAATCACACTGTCGATTCGGTCGCCGAGGACGGCACGGCCACCCTCCGGAACACGCTCACCGGCGACACCGCGACTCGCGACCCGGACACTGTGGTCGTTGCCGGTCGCCGACAGGCCGACGAGTCGCTCTACCTCGAGTTGGATGAACGTCGCGACGACGTCTACCGGGTCGGGGACGCCGTCTCACCTCGGAAGCTCGACCGCGCGTACTACGACGGCGAACTGCTCGCGAGACGGCTATAGGTAGTAGCCGACGGATCGGTTACGAGAGCGTCCGGTACAGCCAGTCGGCCAGCAGTGTCGGGACGGCGGGGGTCGTTTCTGGAGCCACGGTCATTTCGCCAGCATACCGGCGTCGACGGGGAGAACGACCCCGGTGACGTAGCGTGCGGCGTCACTCGAGAGCCACATGTACGCCTCGCTCACGTCGCCCGGCTCAATGAGCTGTTCATCCAACACGTTCATCGACCCGCTGGCATCGGAAACGGAAGCGAGCGCCGACTCTCCTACCGTCTCGAGAATACCGTCGATCATCGGCGTGGCGACGCCGGTCGGGGCGACACAGTTGACGTTCACGTCGTGGGGCGCGAGTTCGAGCGCGAGCGCCTTCGTCAGGCCGACGATGCCGTGTTTCGCGGCCGCGTAGTGGCCCGACCCCTTCGCCCCGACGAGCCCGGCCGTCGATGCCGTGGAGACGATTTTCCCACCGCCGTCCCGCTCGATGAAGTGCTGGCTGACGTGTTTCGCACAGAGCCATGCCCCCTTGAGGTCGGAGTCGACCAGTTCGTCCCACCGCTGTTCGTCCATCTCAACGAGGTCGGTGACGTTCCAGATGCCGGCGTTGTTCGCGAGGATGTCGATCGTCCCGAAGTGGTCGATCGCTTCCTCGACAGCAGTTTCGACTGCCGGCTCCCGGCGAACGTCGGCACGTACCACGAGCGCGTCCTGTCCTTCGTCCTCGACGAGACTGGCTGTCTCATCGAGTTGCGTCTCGGAGGCGAGTGGGTACTGACTGGTCTCGATCCCGCGTGCACCGCCGGTCACCACCACGTCGGCACCGTGTTTCGCGTAGTGTTGAGCGTGAGAGCGGCCCTGGCCTCGGCCGGCGCCGGTAACGAACGCGACCTCTCCGTCGAACCTGTAACGCGGCACTACCGTGTGTGTCGGTGCCATAGCAGTTCTAGTTTGCGGTGTCCGTGACGGAACGAGTACGTCGTATTGTCGTTCCGACCCGAAGCGACAGTGTGTGGGAAGTACCAGCGAACACACGATGATCGTACGCCACGCCTCGTTCCCGATCGACGCAGAGCGACGAGGCGAGACGCGTGACCACAGAGGGACGGTCGTCGAACAGTCGAACCGGGAGGACGGCGCGATCGAATACCGTGCCGCCGTGGACGTCGAAGACGAGAACACGATCCGGTTTTTGGAACGGTACGAGGACGCGGACGCGGTCGACGCGCACGATCAGACGGAGCATTTCCAGACTTCGAGGAACGACTTCCCGAACTGTTCGCCGGCGAGCCGACGGTCACCCGATTCGAGGTCAGCGACGCGACAACGCTCGAACTGTAGAGTAGACCCGTCCCGGAGAACTATTAGCGGGCAGTCAAATGCGGGCGTATGGCAACCGGTATCGAACTCGTCGTGTTTGCCGTCGTCGGCCTGTTTGGCACGAACGCGATCCCACACTTCGTCCGTGGAGTCACCGGGAAGCGCCACATGACGCCGTTCGGCTCGGAATCGAGTGCGGTGCTGAACGTACTCTGGGGTAGCGCGAACGCCGCAGTCGCTGGCTCGCTGGCGTGGGTGTACCGTGACGCCGTCGAGGCGAGCACGCTCGTTGTCGCCTTCGTCGCCGGCGTCGTGATGGCTGTCGGGCTGGCGTCGTACTGGACCGAGGAGAACCCGCAACTGCCCTGGGAGTGACCCAGAGCAGGAGGGTGCTATTTCGCGAGGAATCCGGCGTCGACCGGCAAGTATACACCGGTGACGTAGCGTGCAGCGTCGCTGGAGAGCCACATGTACGCCTCGCTGATGTCCTCCGACTCGATCATGCCGCCGTCGCCGAAGACGTTCCACGGGCCAGTCATCTCCGTCACCGCGGCGAGCGCCTCCTCGCCGTACGCCTCGTTGATGCCGGAGATCATCGGCGTGTCGATTCCCGTGGGGCCGATACAGTTGACGTTGACGTCGTACTCGGCGAGTTCGAGCGCCAGCGTCTTCGTCAAGCCGACGACCCCGTGTTTGGCAGCGACGTAGTGCCCCTGTCCGGGAATTCCGATCGCCCCCGCAGTCGAAGCAGTCGAGACGATCTTGCCGCCGTCGCCACGGTCGATGAAGTGCTGGCCGACGTGCTTCGCACAGAGCCAGACACCCTTCAAGTTCGTGTCGATCATCTCGTCCCACATCTCCTCTTCCATCTCGACTGCGTCGGCCATCGACGCGATGCCGGCGTTGTTCGCGAGGATATCGATGTGACCGAAGTGATCGACAGCGCGGTCGACCGCCGCCTCCACGTCGCCCTCGTCGCGAACGTCCATCTCGATCGCGAGGGCTTCCTGGCCTTCGTCCTCGACCAGGCTGGCTGTCTCCTCCAGTTCCTCGCTCGTCCCGAGGTCGTACGGCACCGTGTCCATGTTCCGACTGACGTCGGTGACGACGACGTCGGCGCCGTGTTTCGCGTAGTGCTGTGCGTGACTGCGCCCCTGTCCGTGCGCGGCTCCAGTGACGAACGCCACCTGACCGCTGAAGTCGTATTGTACCATTGTTGGGTGTTGGTGGTGGGTTGGTTGCGGGTCGTTACTTCGCGAGGAACCCGGCGTCGACCGGGAGGTACGTGCCGGTGACGAAGCGTGCGGCGTCGCTGGAGAGCCACATGTACGCCTCGCTGATGTCCTTCTCTTCGATCATCCCACCTTCCGGATCGAAGATGTTCGTCGGGCCGCTCATCGCACCGATCTCCTCCATGAACTCTTCACCAGCGGACTCGATCATCCCCTGGACCATCTGGGTGTTGATCGCCGTCGGCCCGATACAGTTGACGTTGACATCGTACTCGGCGAGTTCCAGCGCCAGCGTCTTCGTCAGACCGATCACGCCGTGCTTGGCGGCGACGTAGTGGCCGTTGCCCGGGACACCAGCTTTGCCGGCCGTCGAAGAGGTGGAGACGATCTTGCCGCCGTCGCCCCGGTCGATGAAGTGCTGGCCGACGTGTTTCGAACACAGCCAGACACCCTTGAGGTTCACGTCGATCAGTTCGTCCCACATTGCCTCGTCCATCTCGGTCATTTCGGAGATGGACTCGATACCGGCGTTGTTTGCCAGGATGTCGATCTTTCCGAAGTGGTCTACGGCCTGGTCCACGGCGGCTTCGACCTCGTCTTCCTTGGAGACGTCGGCCTCGATTGGAAGCGCCTCCTGTCCTTCCTGCTCGACCAGGTTCGCGGTTTCGGCAAGTTCCTCCTCCGTCCCGAGGTCGTACGGGACCGTCTCCATGTTCTCGATGATGTCGGTAACGACGACGTCGGCGCCGTGTTTCGCGTAGTGCTGTGCGTGGGAGCGTCCCTGTCCGTGCGCGGCTCCGGTGACGAACGCCACCTTGCCGCTGAAGTCGTATTGTACCATTGTCTATCTTACCTGGACAAAGCCCGCCGTTGGTTATCACTTCACTTCGAATGTGCTGTGGGCTTTGGCGCGACATTCTTCTCAACCAACAGTAATAAAACTAGGTACGTGTTCGAACGCTTTCTGGTTCGAGCGACCGACGTGCCCGAGCTGGACGGCAGGGTCGTCGTTCTGCGAGAGACAGTGGGCGAGGGAGGCGTGGCGCGGGATGCTACCGTTGGTGCAGGTATCCCCCTCCCTTGGAATATCGTGTTCGTCCGCCGCGGCAGGGAGAGTGATCCCGGTGACGTAGCGGGCGGCGTCGCTCGACAGCCACATGTACGCCTCGCTGATATCCCGCGACGATAGCATTTTACCGGGGCTCGAAGACGTTGAACGGGCCGGCGAGCGCCCCGGCACCCTCATCCAGGACCTCCTCGCCATAGGCCCCGAACATGCCATCCATCATCTGGGTGTCGATGGGGGTCGGTGCGACGGCGTTGACGTTGACGTCGTACCCGGCTAGTTCCAGCGCCAGCGTCTTCGCCAGGCCCCGCCCCCGGTGCTTCGAAGCCACATAGTGGCGTTCCCGATCGGCACGCCCGAGAAGTCCGACGTCAAGGCGGTGCTAACGATCTTGCCAACGTCATCCCGTTCGATGAAGTGCTGGCCGACGTGTTTCGAACACAGTCAGACGTTCTTGAGGTTCACGTCGATCGACTCATTCCAGGTCTCCTCGTCCAGCTCCGTCGCCTTCGCGATGGACTCGATACCGGCGTTGTTGGCGAGGATGTTGATCCGTCCGAACCGGTCGATGGTCTGGTCGAAGGCGGCTTCAACCTCGTCCTCGTTGAAGACGTCGGCCTGGATAGGGAATGCCTCCTGTCCTTCCTCCTCGACCAGGTCCGCGGTTTCGGCCAGGTCTCGTCGGTATTAACGTGCGACTGGGGCGATCGACTGTCGCAGTACCATGATACGTAGATTTAATATGATGTGCGGTAGCATTTGTCAGTACCGTGGGATCATGAGTCAAGAAACTAACGTACACGATCACGACAAGTCGAACCTCCGTGAGATGTATCGTCAGATGAAACTGACCCGAGAGGTGGAACTGGCGCTACTTGACTTGGTCGAGGCAGGCGAGATTCCGGGCGATGCACACATGTGCAACGGCCAGGAGGCGAGTGCAGTCGGGACCTGCTTCGCTCTCGATGACGACGACCTGATCACCGGCACACACCGCAGTCACGGCCACGTACTGGCTATGGGAACGGACGTGAACGAGCTACTGGCCGAGTTCGGTGGCAAAAAAACCGGCGTCGGTGGTGGCCGTGGTGGCGAGTTCCACCTCTACGATCCTGAAAACGGGGTGTTCGAGACCAGCGCCGTCGTCGGGGCGAGCGTCCCTCACGGTGCCGGTGCGGCTCTCTCCAGCCAGATCGACAACGACGACCGTGTCACGGTCGCCTTCTTTGGTGACGGCGCCTCGAACGAGGGCGTCGTCTTCGAGACAATGAACATGGCCGCCATATGGGATCTGCCCATCGTCTTCCTGTGCGAGAACAATCAGTACGCCGTGTCGACGTCGTCTGACTACTCGATCCCGACCGACGACATCTCCGACAGAGCTACGGCGTTCGACATGCCCGGCAAGACGATCGACGGCCAAGACGTCCTCACCGTCTACGACGAAGTGTCCGAGGCGGTCGCCGCGGCGCGCAACGGCGAGGGGCCGCAGTTCGTCGAGTGCGAGACCTACCGCTACTTCGGGCACTTCTCGGCCGAGCAGGACCTCCTCGGGGACCGGCCCTACCGCACCGAGGAGGAGATTCAAGAGTGGCGCGAGAACAGGGACCCGCTGAAACTGTTCAAAGACCGGGTGACCGACGCTGGCGTGATGGACGATTCGGAGTTCGAGGACATCGACCACGCGGTTGACGAGACCGTTGAGGAAGCGGTCGAGTTCATGCGCGATAGCGAGGAACCGGCCGGCGAGCGAGCCCTGGAAACGATCTACGCCGAGGACAACGTCCAACCGGCGCCCAAGTACCGGTGAAACCATGTCAGAAAAAGCGTACCTAACGGCGGTCATCGAAGCGTACCGGCAATCAATGGCGGCAGACGACGACGTGATCCTTCTCGGAGAGGACGTCCAGAAAGCGCTGTTGAATACCTCGATCGGGTTGGCCGACGAGTTCGGCGAGGACCGGGTCAGGGACACTCCAATCGCCGAACCGGGGTTCACCGGTATCGGTGTCGGCGCGGCCATGGACGGCAAACGGCCCATCGTCGAGTACCAGATCAACACGATCCCGCACCTGACGATGGAACAACTGGTGAACAACGCCGCCCGGATCCACCACATGAGCAACGGCCAGTACTCGGTCCCAATGACGGTGACGGTCCCGATGGCCGGGTCGCCGGGTGGACTCGGACCCCAGCACTCCGAGGCACCACACGCGGGACTGATGCACTACGGTATGAAGCAGGTGATCCCGAGCACACCGTACGACGCGAAGGGGCTCCTGCTGAGCGCCATCGAGGACGACGACCCCGTGGTCGTGTACTTCCCCGTAGTCCTACAGGGGGACACCGGTGAGGTCCCCGACGAAACGTACACCGTCCCGCTGGGGGAGGCCGCGGTCAGGCGCGAGGGCGACGACGTGACGGTAGTCGCCGTCGGCGAGACGGTGCCACAGGCGACTGCGGTCGCCGAGGAGTTCGAGGGGGAGGCGAACGTCGAGGTGCTCGACCTCCGGACGCCACTCCCACTCGACGAGGAAGCGATCCTGAACAGCGTCAAGAAGACCGGTCGCGTCGTCGTCGTCGACACCGGAAACCGGATGTGCGGGACAGCCGCAGAGGTCGCGGCCCGGATCGCCAACAAGTCGTTGTTCGACCTCGACGCACCGGTCAAGCGCGTGACCCGGGCCGACGCCCCAGTGTCGTACAGCGAGCCCGAGGAGGGCGAGGTACTGCCGGATCAGGCAACCATCTCGCAGGCCGTCGAGGACGTGCTCTCGCCGACGTTCTGATGGCCGCGGGGCCGAACTGCCGGCGAACGGCACCGCTCGCCGTTGGGCCGGTGGTGACGCTGTCTCGCGGATACCACGAGTGATACACAGTACCACCCACAGATTTACATCGGAATCGGAGGAGGGTCGTGTATGGCGTACATAGTGACGATGCCGAATCTGGGGATGTCGATGACCACCGGCGAGGTGCTCCAGTGGTTCGCGGACCGCGACGCGGCGGTAGCCGATGGCGACCGACTCCTGGAGATCGAGGCCGAGAAGACGACGGCCGAGATCGCCGCGAAAGAAGACGGCGTCCTCCGGGAACGGTTCGCCGACGTCGGCGACAAAGGGCCGCCGGGCGTCCCCCTCGCGATCGTCGCAGACGAGGGCGCGGACATCGGGGACCTCACGGCCGAGGCACGGTCGCGTCTGGACGATCTCGAACCTGCCGACACCGATGCGTCAGCCGGCGACGACGGGAGTGAACCAACGGCCGACGACGCCGAGGGGGGCGCCATCGACGACGAGCGCTCGACTGACGATGCCGGCGACTCTTCGGATGGGCCGGTAGGCGTGAGTCCTAGGGCTCGCCGTCGGGCAGCGGAACTAGACGTCGACATCCATCAGGTCACGGCTGCCGTCGACGAGAGAATGGTCACCGAAGACGATGTCCACGCCTGGCACGAACGCCAGACGGCCACGCCCCGGCTGACTCCCCGGGCGAAGCGCCGTGCGGAGGAACTGGGGCTAGATCCCAGTGATATGCCCGTGCCCGACGACGGGTCGGCGGTTACCGCGGACGACCTCGACGCCCTCGCGACCGGTGGCCCTGCCTCTCAAACGGTCCGTACCGAGCGCGAACTGGACGGGATGCGAGGACAGATCGCCGACCGCCTGAGCGAGAGTTACCGGCAGGCAGTACACGTCACTGTCGACCGTTCGGTCGATGTCGAGGCGCTGTTCGAGGCGGTCGATGCGGCCAGGGCGGAAATCGACGGAGACGTCTCGGTGCAGGACCTGCTCCTCCGAGCAGTGTCGCGTGCACTGTCCGAACACCCGGCATTCAACGCGACGTTCGAGGACGGCGTCCACCGCCAGTACGAGGAACACAACGTCGGCATCGCTGTGGACGTCGACGACGGTTTGCTCACGCCCGTGGTGCCCGACGTGGCGTCGAAGTCCCTGAGCGAGTTGAGTGCGACCCGCCGAAACCTGACCGAACGCGTCCAGGCCGGCGAGTACGACCTGGACGACCTCGCCGGAGGGACGTTCACGGTCTCGAATCTGGGTCCACTCGACGTGGACTCGTTCACCCCGATCATCAATCCTCCGGAGGTGGCCATCCTCGGTCTCGGTCGTGCAGAGCAGAGAGCCGTCCACACATCGGAGGGGACCACGTCTCAACGCCACCTGACGATGTCACTGTCGTTCGACCACCGTGTCGTCGATGGGGCAGATGCGGCCAGATTCCTCGAGACGATCTCCGAGGGCGTGACGGAGCCAGAACGCCTCCTCCCTGAGGGAGTAGCAGTCGGCGGCGGAGACACCGACGCCGAGGAGATAGAGCCGGCAAACCGGCAGGTTACCGCCAGCAACGACGACGGTCTGGCCGGCGACGTCGACTTCGGTGAGTACGCTTGGCGATTCGACGAACCGGCAGATGTCGGCGGAAGTGGCACCGCACCGACGCCCGTGGACCACTTCTTGGGGTCACTGGCATCCTGTCTCGCCGTCTCGACGCGCTTACAGGCCGAGAAGTACGACGCCGACCTCGCGTCGGTCGATGTCGACGTGACGGGGCAGCCAGACCACGGTCGGATCGAGAACATCGACGCGACCCTCACGCTGGAATCCGACGCCGACGAGGAGACCGTCGAACGAATCGTCACGTCCGCCAAGCGAATCTGTACCGTCTCGAACCTGATCCGGGACGACGTCGGCCTCGACGTTCGATACGAGCGGTCGTGACTCCGGGTGGTCGTCTGACGGCGAATCGACTCTCGACCGTGGCGGTGCGACGGCTCAACCCCCCATCTCTACCGAGGGCCACTCCAGTCGACGGTACCACTCGTCAGAGTGTGGCGTCGTTTGATGGCGTTCTCGTCAAAAAATCTCGGTGGCGTCGGTGGTTGCGGGGGGTGTTCACTTCGCCGCTCCGTAGTCGCCACACGACCGTATTTTGCGTACTCTGCCGCGTGTGATTGACCCTGTACACGTGCGGTCCCGGTGACGAACGCTACCTGCCAGTTGAAATCGTACTGAACCATCGTGTTCACCTGAACGAACCAGATCCTCGAAGCGATGTCTCGCCGACACTCACCTGTAACCGCACCCGTCGCATGTGTAATTTGTTCACGATGAACTAACAGAGAACTGATTGAGAAAACTAGCCGGAAAGGGACCCAACGGAACGGGTCGAGACCGATCTCGACAGCCCCGCTACTTCGCGGTCATCCCGGCGTCGACCTTGAGCGTCGTCCCGGTGACGTAGCGGGCGGCGTCGCTGGAGAGCCACATGTACGCCTCGCTGATCTCCTTGGGTTGCAGCATCTCGCCGGGTTCGAAGACGTTGGCCGGCCCGGTCATCGCCATCGTCTCCTCCAGCAGTTCGTCGCCGTACGATTCGACGTACCCCGAGATCATCGGCGTGTCCATGCCCGTCGGTGCGACGGCGTTGACGTTGACGTCGTACTCGGCGAGTTCCAGCGCCAGCGTCTTCGTCAGGCCACGCACCCCGTGTTTCGTGGCGACGTAGTGGCCGTTCCCGGGGGCACCGGTGAAACCAGCAGTCGACGTCGTCGAGATTATCTTGCCGCCGTCGCCCCGCTCGACGAAGTGCTGGCCGACGTGTTTTGCGCAGAGCCAGACACCCTTCAGGTTCGTGTCGATCATGTCGTCCCACATCTGCTCGTCCATCTCCGTCATGTCCGTGGCGTTGAAGATGCCGGCGTTGTTGGCGAGGATATCGACGTGACCGAAGTGGTCGACGGCCTGGTCGACGGCGGCCTCGACCTGGTCCTCGTCGCGGACGTCCATCTCGATCATCAGCGCCTCCTGACCGTGGTTCTCGACCGCCGAGGCTGTCTCCTCCAGTTCCGTCGACGTGCTCATGTCGTACGGGTTCGTGTCGATGTTCTCGCAGATGTCGGTGACGACGACGTCCGCACCGTGTTTCGCGTAGTGTTCGGCGTGCGATTCGCCCTGACCGTGACCGGCACCGGTGACGAACGCCACCTGGCCGCTGAAGTCGTAGTTTACCATCGTTCTGGGTTATTTTGCGGTGTGTCCAGTGTCTACAGGTAGCACGATACCGGTAACGTAGCGGGCGGCGTCGCTGGAGAGCCACATGTACGCCTCGCTGATGTAGCGCGGATCGATACCCGGCTCCTCTGGCGTGAAGATGTTCATCGGCCCGGCAACCTCGCCGATACTGCTCAACGCTTCCTCTCCGTAGGCTTCGATCATCCCGGGGACCATCGGACTGTTCACAACCGATGGGGCGACAGCGTTGACGTTGACGTCGTACTCGGCGAGTTCCAGCGCCAGCGTCTTCGTTATCCCGACAACACCCCACTTGGAGGCGACGTAGTGAACGATTCCCGGGTTGCCGGTTAGCCCCGCCTGTGAGGTCGTCGTGACGATTTTACCGCCATCTCCGCGATCGATGAAGTGCTGGCCGACGTGTTTCGCGCAGAGCCAGACGCCTTTGAGGTTCGTGTCGATGACCTCATCCCACATCGCCTCGTCCAGTTCGGTCGCGTCGGAAACAGTGACAATACCGGCGTTGTTCGCGAGGACGTCGATCCTGCCGAAGTGATCGATCGCTTCCTCAACGGCGGATTCGACCTGTGCCTCGTCGCGAACGTCCATCTCGATCGCGAGGGCTTCCTGGCCTTCTTCCTCGACCAGACCTGCTGTCTCTTCGAGTTCGCCCGACGTTCCGAGATCGTACGGTACAGTGTCGACATTCTGATTGATGTCGGTGACGACGACGTCGGCGCCGTGTTTCGCGTAGTGCTGTGCGTGCGAGCGCCCCTGTCCGTGCGCGGCACCGGTGACGAACGCCACCTGGCCGCTGAAGTCGTAGTTTACCACTGGTTTCCTGTTCTGACTGCGATCATTTCGCGGTCGCTCCGGCGTCGACGGGCAGTGCGATCCCTGTGACGTAGCGTGCAACGTCGCTGGAGAGCCACATGTACGCCTCGCTGATGTCCTTCGGCTCGATCATCTCGCCCGGCTCGAACACGTTCATCGGGCCGGTCATCTCGCCCATGTTCTCGAGCATCTCCGGCCCGTAGGCCTCCATGTAGTTCTGCATTCCCGGACTGTCAAGCGCCGTCGGACAGACGGCGTTGACGTTGACGTCGTACTCGGCGAGTTCCAGCGCCAGCGTCTTGGTGAGGCCGATCACGCCGTGTTTACCAGCGACGTAGTGACCTACCCCCGGCGCACCGACGAGCCCGGCCGTCGAGGAGGTGGAGACGATCTTGCCGCCGTCGCCACGGTCGATGAAGTGCTGGCCGACGTGTTTGGAACACAGCCAGACGCCTTTTAACAGCGTGTCGATCACCACGTCCCACTGTTTCTCGTCCATCTCGGTCATGTCCGCGGCCGGCCAGTGGCCGGCATTGTTCGCGAGGAAGTCGATGTGACCGAATTCGTCGAGCGCCTCGGTGACGGCGGACTCGACCTGCCCTTCGTGACGGACGTCCATCTCGAGGGCGAGCGCGTCCTGCCCCTCGTCCTCAACGAGGTCGGCGGTTTCGTGGAGTTCGTCGGTGCTCCCCATGTCGTAGGGAACGTGGTCGATGTTCTGCCCGACGTCGGTGACGACGACGTCGGCGCCGTGTCTCGCGTAGTACTGTGCGTGCGATCGTCCCTGACCGTGTGCGGCACCGGTGACGAACGCGACCTTACCGTTGAAATCGTATCCTGGCATAGTGTCGTGATTACTGGTTATTTGGCGAGCATTCCTGCGTCGACGGGAAGCCCGATCCCGGTGACGTAGCGGGCGGCGTCGCTGGAGAGCCACATGTACGCCTCGCTGATGTCCTTCGATTCGATCATTCCGCCGTCGCCGAAGATGTTCCACGGGCCGGTCATCTCCGTCGCCGTCTCGAGCGCCTCCTCCCCGTAGGCTTCCATCACTCCCGCGACCATCGGTGTCTCGACGCCGGTGGGACAGACCGCATTGACGTTGACGTCGTACTCCGCGAGTTCCAGCGCCAACGTCTTCGTCAGCCCCAGCACGCCATGCTTGGCGGCGATGTAGTGACCCGATCCGGGCCCTGCAACCTTACCGTAGATCGATGAGGTGGAGACGATTTTGCCGCCGTCACCACGGTCGATGAAGTGTTGGCCGACGTGCTTCGCACAGAGCCAGACACCCTTCAGGTTCGTGTCGAGCATCTCGTCCCACATCGCCTCGTCGATCTCGACCAGATCGCCGAAGTGGGCGATGCCGGCGTTGTTGGCGAGGATGTCGATCGTCCCGAAGTGGTCGACCGCCTCGTCGACGGCCGACTTGACCTGGCTCTCGTCGCGAACGTCCATCTCGATAGCCAGCGCTTCTTGCCCCTCCTCTTCGACGAGGCTTACCGTCTCGTCGAGTTCTTCGGGAGTGCCAAGATCGTACGGCACCGTGTCCATGTTCCGGTTGATGTCGGTGACGACGACGTCGGCACCGTGTTTCGCGTAGTGCTGTGCGTGCGAGCGTCCCTGTCCGTGAGCGGCACCGGTGACGAACGCCACCTGGCCGCCAAAGTCGTATTCTACCATTGTTGGGTGTTGGTGGTGAGTTGGTTTTGTGTCGTTACTTCGCGAGGAATCCGGCGTCGACTGGGAGCGTGATCCCGGTGACGTAGCGTGCGGCGTCGCTGGAGAGCCACATGTACGCCTCGCTGATGTCGCGCGATTCGAGCATCTCGCCCGGGTCGAAGATGTTGAACGGGCCCGAGAGCGCGGCGGCACCCTCGTCGAGAACCTCCTCGCCGTAGGCCTCAAGCATCCCGCTGACCATCGGTGTGTCGATGGCCGTGGGGGCGACTGCGTTGACGTTGACGTCGTACTCCGCGAGTTCGAGCGCCAACGTCTTCGTCAGCCCACGAACGCCGTGTTTAGCGGCGACGTAGTGGGCGTTCCCGAGCGGAACACCCGTGAACCCCGATGTCGACGCCGTGGAGACGATGTTGCCGCCGTCGCCACGGTCGATGAAGTGCTGGCCGACGTGCTTCGCACAGAGCCAGACCCCTTTCAGGTTCGTGTCGACCAGTTCGTCCCACATCGCCTCGTCCATCTCCGTCGCCTCGGTAATGGACTCGATACCGGCGTTGTTGGCGAGGACGTCGATATGGCCGAACTCGTCAACCGCCTTATCGACGGCCGACTTGACCTGGCTCTCGTCGCGAACGTCCATCTCGATCGCGAGCGCCTCCTGCCCCTCCTCCTCGACGAGACGTACCGTCTCTCCGAGTTCGTCCGATGTACCGAGATCGTACGGTACGGTGTCCATGTTCTGTCCGACGTCGGTGACGACGACATCGGCGCCGTGTTTCGCGTAGTGCTGTGCGTGCGAGCGTCCCTGGCCGTGAGCGGCGCCGGTGACGAACGCGACCTGACCGTCGAAGTCGTATCCTGGCATTGTCCCGTGATCGCTTGTTATTTCGCGAGCATTCCGGCGTCAACGGGGAGCGTGATCCCGGTGACATAGCGAGCGGCGTCACTTGACAGCCACAGATAGGCTTCACTGATATGTTTGGCCTCGATCATCCCACCGTCGCCGAAGAGGTTGAATGGGCCGGTCAGTTCAGCGATCTCGTTGAGCATCTCCTCGCCGTAGGATTCGACGTAGCCCGAGATCATCGGCGTGTTAATTCCCGTGGGTGCGACAGCATTGACGTTGACGTCGTACTCGGCGAGTTCGAGCGCTAACGTCTTCGTCAGTCCACGAACTCCGTGCTTCGTGGCAACGTAGTGCCCGTTCGCAGGCGTGCCGACGAAGCCGGCCGTCGATGAGGTGGTAACGATCTTGCCACCGTCACCCCGCTCAATGAAGTGTTGGCCGACGTGTTTCGAGCAGAGCCAGACACCTTTCAGATTTGTGTCGATCATCTCGTCCCACATCGCCTCGTCCATTTCCGTCATCTCCGAGGCGTTGAAGATGCCGGCGTTGTTTGCGAGAATGTCGATGCGACCGAACTCGTCGACAGCTTGGTCGACCGCCGCCTTGACCTGGCTCTCGTCGCGAACGTCCATTTCGATAGCCAGCGCTTCTTGCCCCTCGTCCTCGATTATGCTTGCCGTCTCCTCCAGCTCGTCCGGTGTACTGAGATCGTACGGATTCGTTTCGATGTTCTCACAGATGTCTGTGACGACGACATCCGCGCCGTGTTTCGCGTAGTGCTGTGCGTGTGAGCGCCCCTGGCCGTGACCGGCACCAGTGACGAACGCTACCTTGCCGCTAAAGTCGTACTCTGGCATGGGTTTTCTCCGGGAACAACTGTTTGTCATCAGACCTCATGGTGTGTGTTCCCAACCGACAGTTACCTGATCATACATGATAAATATGATGGTACTTACCGATCGCCGGTAAAATCCCCCATCAGAGCGACCAACACGACGTTAAAGGAATTATACCAGTACGACGTTGATGAAACGAGTACGAGAACGAGGCCGAACCGCATACGCTTTGAGAGCGGTGTTCGATCTCCCAGTCGGTTGCTCAGTCTTCCAGCCCGAGGTCGCGCCGCACGTCGTGGAACGTACTCAGTACGTCCTGTTCTTCCTCCTCGAACGGCAGTCGCTGGAGCCGGTGTTCCAGCGCCATCCGCGCGACACGGCGGACAGTTCGAGGGGTAACCTCGTCGGCGCCCTCGTAAGCCGCCAGCGTCCGGGCGACCCGGCGGAGCGTGATGTCACCGCGGTGGCCGTCGACATCGAGTTCGATGTTCATCCCCGCGATCAGCCGTGCGATCTCGTCCCCGAGTTCTACCTCGTCGAGTCGCTCGCGGGCCGCCACGATGTCGTCCCGTAGCGTCGCCTGCTCTTCAGCATATTCGGCGCGGAACGCTTCGGGGTCGGCCTCGAAATCGGCACGACGGCGACTGATCTCGACGCGGTCGTCCACTTCGTTGACTCCTTCCACGTCGACGACGAGGCCGAAGCGGTCGAGGAGTTGCGGTCGCAGGTCGCCCTCCTCGGGGTTCATCGTGCCGACGAGGATGAACTCCGATGGATGCCGGAACGAGACGCCCTCGCGTTCGACGATGTTCTCGCCCATCGCGGCCGCGTCGAGCAGCACGTCGACGATGTGGTCGTCGAGCAGGTTCACCTCGTCGACGTAGAGGATGTTGCGGTTGGCCTCGGCCAGGATTCCGGGTTCGAACTCCCGTTCCCCCGCCTGGACCGCACGTTCGAGGTCGATGCTCCCGACGACGCGGTCCTCCGAGGCGTTCAGCGGCAGGTCCACCACCCGCATCGGCCGCGTCTCGGTCGGGAGGTCCTCGCCAGTACCGTGGCGCCTGCGGCACTCATCGCACATCCGGTCGGGATCGGTCGGCGGACAGCCGTAGGGACAGTCTGCCACGGCCTCGATGTCCGGGAGCACTTCCGCCAGCGCACGGACCGCCGTCGACTTGGCCGTCCCCCGTTCGCCCCGGATCAACACGCCGCCCACGTCGCGGTTGACGGCGTTCAACACGAGCGCGCGCTTCATTTCGGTCTGGTCGACGATGGCCGAGAACGGGAACGTCCCGTCGGCCCGTACTTCGTCTCCGATCGTCTCGATGTCGTGTGTGATATCGTGGTCGGTCATCGATTGGTGTTGGTCGGGTTTCCCCGCTGCTTCGTCGCGTCGTGTCATACTGTCCCCTCTTCCCAGTCGAGCGCTTCGAGATCGACGTCACGCGGCAGGTCGATCAGCGGCAGGTAGTCGGCGCCCATCGTCGCCGCGAACTCGCGGTTGCGCTCGTGGCGCTTCCGTTTCATCCGCTTGGCCTTCCGATCGGTCCAGATCTCGTCGGGCGTCGTGTCGAGTTTATGTCCGGTGTCGACGAACACTGCCGGAACATCGTCCTCGTCGAACAGCGCCGCGGCACGGAGCGCGTCCTCTCTAGCGTCGCCGTCCTCGCGGTATTCGACGTTCGACTGCCCGTCCGAGAGCACTACGACCAGCGGGTAGAGCTCCTGGTCGCGACGTTTCTCACGGTCCACGAGCTGGTAGGCCTCAACCAAGCCATGGGCCAGCGGCGTATTGCCGCCGACGGTCAGCCGCGAGACGGCGTCGCGGGCCCCCCGATGGTTGCGAGTGGGTTCGACCAGCGTGAAGGCGCTCTCGCCGCGGAAGACCACAACGGCGACCCGGTTTCGAGCGCGATAAGCGTCCTCGATCAGCGAGAGCAGGCCGCGTTTGGTTTCCATCATCTGCCGGCCGCTCATCACGCTCCCGCTGGCGTCGACGACGAACACCACCAGCGCACGAGCGGTCCGCTCACGGAACTTCTGTCGGAGGTCTCGTGGCTCGATGACCAGGTCGTCCCCCTCCCGCCGGCGCTGTCGTTGGTGGGGTGCAGCCGCCCGAAGCGTCGCGTCGATAGCCACGTCGTCCACGTCCTCCTGTATGCGCGATCGGACGTACCGACCGCTACGTACGTCAACACGTGAGGGTGTGCGCCGTGCGAGCGCGCTCCGCATCGTCCGGTCCTTCTCCGGGTCGATGGCGGTTCGATCGACCGCGTAGGACTCCTCGCCTTCGGCGATCGGGATACCTCCGCCTTGCTGGTCGGCCGAGTCGTCGCCCTCGGGGTCGTCCTCGTCGTCCTCACCCTCTTCAGCTTCGTCGTCGTCGTTCCCGGTCGAGAGCGCTGCCTCGCCGAAGCTCATCTCGGCGACGCCCTCCACTCGGTGAGGGAACGCGAAGTATTGTGCCTCCGCGACGTGTGCGTCGGTCACCTCGTCCTCGCCGTCGAATGCCGCGATAGCGCGCGCGATCCGGGAGACAGCGATGTCTGCGCGCATCCCGTGAGCGCGTTGCCGGAGCGCCTCGTAGGAGGCGTCACGCAACAGTTTCTCGGATATTTCGACATCGGTGAGCCGCTCGCGTGCGTCCCGCACTCGTTTGCGGAGCGCGTCCTGTTCGTCGGCGTATTCGGTGCGGAACGCCTCGGGATCGGCATCGAACGCCTCTCGACGCTCGGCGATTTCGACGCGCTCGGCTGGGTCGTCGCTGGCTTCGACGTCGACGATGATGTCAAAGCGGTCGAGAAGTTGCGGTCTGAGCCCGCCTTCCTCTGGATTCATCGTGCCGACGAGGATGAACTCAGCCGGGTGACGGAAGGAGATCCCCTCGCGCTCGACGATGTTTTCACCCATCGCGGCCGCATCGAGCAGGACGTCGACGATGTGGTCGTCGAGCAGGTTCACCTCGTCGACGTAGAGGATGTTACGGTTGGCCTCTGCGAGGATACCCGGTTCGAACGTCGCCTCGCCAGCATCGACGGCTCGCTTCAGATCGATACTGCCGACGACGCGGTCCTCGGATGCGTTCAGCGGTAGGTCTACCATCTGCATCTGTCGTCGCTCGACCGGGAAGTCGGCGGCAGCTACGTGCCGCTGCCGGCACTCGCTACACATCCGATCGGGATCACCGGGTGGACAGCCGTAGGGACAGTCCGCGACGACATCGATCTCGGGAAGGATCTCTGCGAGCGCACGGACACCGGTTGACTTGGCAGTACCGCGCTCACCACGGAGCAGTACACCGTTCACGTCAGGGTTGACAGCGTTGATTAGTAACGCACGCTTCATCGCTTGCTGATCGACTATCCCGACAAACGGGTACGATACCTCCATGTCAGTATCTCCCAATGGGATATAACGTTATAAACAATTTCCGGCCCGCCGTCGGCGGTACACCTTTATCCTCGTCCGAACAATACGTGGTAGAGAACCACATACAATCCATGCCGGACATGCTTTTCACACCGAGACGAATCGGGTCGGTGACTATCCCAAACCGGACGGTGTTCCTGGCCCACGAGACGGGGTTCGCGGAGGACGGTCTGCCGACGGAACGCGACGCAGCGTACTACGAGGCCCGGGCCCGCGGCGGCGTGGGTCTCATCATGGGCCCGTCGAGCATGCTAGTCCACCCGAGCGCGTCGAATCCGATGTACGCCTCGGGGTACGATCCTGACGTGGTCCCGCGCCTCCAGATGATAGCGGACAGAGTTCACGACTACGGGACCAAGGTGTTCGCCCAGCTCCAACATACCGGTGGGGAAGATACCGGCGAGCACGCGATGCGGGAGACGTGGGCACCCTCGGCGATTCCGTCGGAGTACGGCTACGAGATGCCAAAGCGAATGGAGAAGGGGGATATCGAGGAGATCAAACTCGGCTTCGCCAAAACCGCCGAACACGTCAAACGGGGCGATCTCGATGGGATCGAACTCAAAGCCGGCCATGACGGGATCCTTCGACAGTTCCTCTCGCCGAAGTACAACCACCGTGAAGACGAGTACGGCGGGTCGCTGGACGGTCGTGTTCGGCTCGTGAACGAGGTCGTCGAGGCGATCCGAGACCGGGTTGGCGATGACTTCCCAGTCGGTATCCGGCTCACGCTGGACGAGATGGAGGAGGGTGGCTACGGTTACGACTACGCGGTCGAGGTGATCCGCCGCCTTCACCCGAGTTTGGACTTCATCGACTCCGACATCGCCACCATCTCGAAGCTGTACATCACCGATGCGCCGATGCACGCACCGCTTGGCTACACCTCCGAGTACTACGGTGCAGCGAGGGAGGAAGTCGACATCCCAGTCATTGCGGCCGGTCGGATCAACGATCTCACGAAGGCCAACGACGTGCTGGAGGAGGGCCGGGCGGACTTCGTCGGAATGTGCCGTCAACTCATCGCCGATGCCGACACGGTCCGGAAGGTCCGGCGCGGCGAGGACGAAGAGGTCACCCACTGTATTGCGTGTAACCAGAACTGTCTGGGTGGCATCCACACTAACGGTCACGTCGGCTGTATCCAGACGCCTCGATCCGGGAGGGAGACGAAGATCCCCCACCTCGAGGACCGCGATCCGGCGTCGGCGCCCCGGGACGTGCTCGTCGTCGGCGGCGGGCCCGCGGGACTCTCTTTCGCGGTGACGGCCGCCGATCTCGGCCATCGGGTGACCATCCGGGAGCGAGAGGAACAACTCGGCGGCCAGTCGAACATCGCTACACAGGTCGACTCCAGACAGGAGTTCGGCGATGCCGTCCGGAACCTAAAGAACCAACTGGACAACCGCGACGTGACCGTCGAAACGAACACGGAAGTCGTCCCCGAGGACGTCAGTTCCGACGCGTGGGACGACGTGATCGTCGCCATCGGCGCCAGCGAGAGCCAACCCGACCTACAGGGACCGGACGTTCACCGCTCGTGGGACGTCCTATGCGGCGAAGAAGTCGGGGACTCGGTGATCGTCTTCGACAACAACAAACACGCAGCAGGAGTCAGCGTCGCGGAGTACCTCGCGGGCGATCACGACGTGACCTTCGTGACCACTTCCTACCACCCGGGTGATCAGTTGGAGGGAACAAACGTTCCGCCGTTTCTCGAAACACTGTACGAGCATGGCGTCGACATCGAGACCCACGCCACGATCATCGGTTTCGAGGATAACACCGCACAGTTGCTCAACGTCTACTCCGAAGACGTGAACACCGTCTCCGCTGACTCGCTCGTGGTTGCGGAACGTCGGGAGGCCCGGACTGGCCTCGCCGACGCGCTGGTAAAACAGGGATTCACGGGCGATTCGGTCCACCGCATCGGCGACTGCGTCGCGCCGCGACTGATCGACAAAGCCATCTACGACGGCGAGATGCTCGCTCGGGAGCTATCCACATGACCATGAGGTGCTACCAATGACTCGGATCGTAGCCGTACCCGACGACGACGACGTTGCACTGCTGGACGAAGCTCACCGACTCGCCGAGGCGATCGGCGACGCGGGTCCGGTGTCCGAACAACCCACCGTCGTCGCCGTCACGTTCGACGGCCTCGTCACGCCGGAGAAAGCCGCAGCTGGAGCTCCCGACGAGGTACTCCACGTGACACGCGAGGAGGGGGAGTTCACGTCGGGCGCAGCGGGCATCCGCGCCCGCTCACAGGCACTCGCGGAACTCACCGACGACGCACGAGCCGTCCTGCTCCCCGATACCGCAGATGGCACCGACCTCGCGGCGGCGACGGCGCGGCGACGGCGGGGGGCCTGTGTCACCGACTGCCTACTGCGGGTTCGAGACGGCGAGCTGCGGGCCGGGCGACCCGTGTACGGCGGCCGTGCGTACGCCGAGTTTGAGTTCGAACGAGAGCCCCCTGTGGTGACGCTCAACACCGAATCACTCGGGACGCCCGATCAGCACCCCGAGGGTGAACCAACCGAACGCACCGTCGAGGTCGACGTGGCCGACGACGGCCGTCTCCGGCACGTTGAGACGTTCGAGGTCCCGGAAGACGACCTCTCGAAGGCGCGCCGCATCGTCGCCGGTGGCTTCGGGTTGGGTAGTGCGGACGGTTTCGACCTGATCGAGGACCTCGCGGACGCGTTCGGCGCCGCCAGCGGCGCCTCCCGTCCACCGTCGGATGAAGGATGGGTGCCCTACGACCGCCAGATCGGCGTGACAGGCAAGGAGATCGACGTTGAGGTCTACGTTCCCTGCGCGATCTCGGGTGACTCCTACCACATGCGCTCGGTGAATGCCGACCATCTGATCCCGATCAATTCGGACCCCAACGCGCGCGTCTTCAACTTCGCCGACATCGGTATCGTCGGCGACGTGTACGAGTACGGACCCGTCTTGGCCGAGGCAGTTCGCCGGGCGAGAGCGGGCGACGAGGCCGCAGAGACCGAGGAGGTGGCCGAATGACGGACGTCGCCTTCGACGTGGTGGTTGTCGGCGCCGGGCGGGCCGGCGTCGCTGCCGCCTACAAACTCGCCGACGAGGGGTTCGAGGTGGCCCTGGTCGAACGTGCCAAACAGCCGGGGATGAAGAACGTCACCGGCGGCGTACTCTACGGCAGTATCCTGGACGACCTCGTCCCGGAGTTCCCGGAAGAAGCACCGCTTGAACGCCACGTGGTCGAGCACAACATCAAACTGCTCCACGGCGACGCAGAGGTCTCCATCGGGTACCGCGACCTCGAACTCCGGGAGGAACCAAACTACACGCTGATACTCGGGAAGTTCGATCGATGGTTCGTCGACCGTGCGGTCGAAAAGGGGGTGACGTTCCTCTCGGAAACGACCGTCCAAGACGTCACACAGGAGGAGAGCCGTGCAGTGGTCCACACCGACCGCGAGAACGGCGACATCGCCTGCGACGCTGTGATCGGCGCCGATGGTGTGAACACGACGGTCGGTCGGAAGACGGGGATCCAGCGAACGATGCGCAACGAGGACATGGCGCTGTCGGTCAAGAAGGTGATCGACGTCGGCCGAAAGACGATCGACCAGCGCTTCAACCTGGATAGTGACGAGGGAGCGGCATACATCTACACGGGGTTCCCCCAAGGCGCAGCCACCATCGGCTACTTCATCTACACGTTCGACGAGTACATCTCCGTCGGCGCGGTCGGGGGTCTCGAAACCCTCCGGTGGCTCGGCGACGAGGGGTACGGCGAGACCGGTACCCCGCTGTACTCGCTGTTGGAGGACTTCATGGAACTCGACAACGTCCGTCCATACGTCCAGGGCGACGCCGTCGAAGAGTACCAGGGGATCCTCGTCCCCGAGCACTCCTACGATACCCTCCCGGACCGCCACGATCGCCGGGTCGCGCTCGTCGGCGACGCCGCGGGGCTCGTACTCAACAAGGGGTACACGTTCCGGGGACTCGACTACGGGATCAAGAGCGGTCTCGTTGCCGCCGAGGCCGTAATGGAGTGTGCCGAGGACGGGGACTGGGACGCGTTCGGCCGACGGTACGACACGAGTCTGGAGGATTCGTACGTCCTCCAGGACATGAAGCAACACCGTCACCTCCCGAAGTTCCTGAAAAACGAACGGATGTACGACGCGTATCCGGGCATCGCGACGGAGACGCTCCGGAGGATGTACTCCGCGGAAACCGACGCGTCCGGATTGACGTGGCGACAGGCGTACCGTGCGTTCCGACGTAGTGATGCCGGCGTCCTCGACCTACTCAAGGACGGGTATCGAGGACTCAGATCACTGTGACCAAAAGAGCAATACCTATCGACACCAATACATAGCCATGAGTTCACACACACCACGAACCGGTACCAACGGAGAGACAGAGCGATGAGTGTCCAGGACGATCTAGAGACGGTCGAGTGGGACGTGAGCGAGGACGCCCACATCACCGTCGACAACGAACAGTGTATCACCTGCGAGGACAAGCCCTGCCTACACCTCTGTCCTGCGGAGTGTTTCGACTATCAGGAGGACCAGGAGGGCGGTATCTACTTCGCGTACGAACCGTGCGTGGAGTGTGGCGCCTGTATGGTCTTCTGTGCGAACGACCCCGACAAGGGCGCCGTCTCGTGGTCGAAAGCAGAGGGCGGCAAGGGCGTGGAGTTCGACTTCGGCTGACAATGTATCTCGATGACCAGACGGCCATCGTGACCGGTGGCGCGAGCGGGATCGGTGCGGCAACGTGTCGCATACTCGCCGAGCGCGGCGCAGATGTCGTCGTCGCAGACCTCTCCGCCGAGGACGGTGAAGAGTTGGCCGGGTACATTACCGACGCGGACGGGGGCGACGCCTCGTTCGTCGAGGCCGACGTGAGCGACGAGGATGCCGTCGCAGGAATGATCGAGCACGCGGAGAAGACGTTCGGGAGCGTTGACGTCCTCGTGAACAACGCGGCCGTGGCCTCACAGGAGGCCGATAGTCGGATCACGGAGTTCGACGACGACGCCTACGAGTTTCTGACCGGCGTGAACCTCAAGGGACCGATGTATGCTGCGAAGCATGCGATCCCGGCAATGCTCGATACCGGCCAAGGAACAGGTGTCGTGGTCAACAACGCCTCGATCGCCGCACTGATCGCGGAACCTGGGATGGACATCTACACTGCGACAAAGGGGGCGCTCGTCTCGCTGACTCGATCGATCGCTGTCGAGTACGCACCCGATATCCGTGCGAACACCATCTGTCCCGGTGTCGTCGAGACGCCGATGCTCGAAGCCGCCATGGAATCGGAGGGAGACAGCGACATCCCCGAGACGATGGCGTCGATGATAGAGGAGACGCCGCTGGGGATCGCTGACCCCGAAGACATCGGTCGTGCGATCGCGTTCCTCGCGTCCGCCGACGCGGCGTTCGTTACCGGGGCCACGATCCCGGTCGACGGAGGGTACACGGCACAATGAAGGCTCTCGTCGCCGCGCGCTCCGAGCCTCACCGGGTCGTCGACGAAGACGGTAACGCGGAGCCGTACCGCCCCCAATTGAGCATCGACGATCGCGTCGCGCTGGCAGCCGCCCGCGACGTTGCCGAGGAGGTGACAGCAGTCGGCATCGGCGGAGAGACGGCGCAGCGCTGTGTTCGTGCGGCGCTCGAACGTAGCGCCGACGAAGGGCTCCACGTGGCCTACGATCCCATCGAGGAAGCGGCCGGGGACAAGTACGCGACCGTACTGGCCCGCGTCGCTGCACGCGAATCACCGGACGTCGTCGTCGTGGGGCAGTCGTCCTCGTTCGCGGGATCCGAGATCGCGACACTCGTCGGGGAACGGCTGGACTGGCCCGTCGCGACGCGGGTGACACGACTCGGCACCCCGAATATCGACGCCGATGTCACGGTCGATCAGGGTGAGCTCGCCGTCCAGCGGAAACTAGCGATCGGCCGGCAAGAGGCAGTCGTCGTCCAGTCGCCGACGGTACTGGGGATCGACGCCGGCTATACGGATCCGGACCGTGCGCCGCTCTCGACGATCGTCGCCGGCCAGCAGGCCGAGATCGAAACAGTGCCACTGGAGGATGTCGCGCCGAGAGAGTCCCGATTCTCGATGAGTGTCGGTCCTGTGACGATCGAAGATGTGACACCCAACGAACGATGGGGTCGTGGTCGACCGCCACGAACCGGGACGGTCGAGGAGCGCATCTACCGAATGCTCGGACGGGGCAGCGACGGCGGATCGAGCGTCGGAGAGCAGATCGATACATCGCCCGAGGACGCCGCAGCGCGTGTCGTGACGTATCTCGAGGAACACCAGTTACTGTGAACGAGCGACGGTTCCGCAACATCCGCAGTACTCAGCGACGTAGCGACTGGATCGAGTTAGATTTGGGGAGCGAGAGCGGACACCGTTCAAGCTGATGGAGATTGGTATTCGACTTCATCTGTCCGGACGATCACTTTCGAATAGATTTTTAGAATTGGAAAAGTTCGGTGTCAAACGGTTGCGGAAAGCTGTTCATGACTGGGTTCAGAAGGCTGATCTGTAGCCCGCCAGCGACGCCAGCCCGGATCACGTTGCGCTCGACGAAACGGTGTTCCGAATCAACGGTCAGCCGATCTGGCTGTCCGCAACTGTCGATCTCGAGTCGAAGAAATATCTACACATGAGGCTCTGTACAACCACTACAACAGTATTGACACAGCAGTTTCTACGAGAGCTTCGCGAGAAACACGACATCTCTGACGCCGCGTTTGTCGTTGATCGCGCACAACATATAACCGCCGCACTGCGGGAATCGGAATGCTGTCGAACGTATCTTTCGAGAAATAAAACGACGAACTTCCTCGTTTAGCAATAGTTTTAGCCACGTCGATCCGGAGACCGCCGAAACGTGGTTACGAGACCTCACCGTTTGGTGGAACCCGCTTAACTAAACACGATTGGTACGAACGGTAGAAAATTATTTATTCTTAATGATTATAAATCTGGATTGCTATGCAAACAGAAGTGGCCTATGTCGAGGAACCCGGGGTAGAGGATCGTTTCAGCTCACGAGGCAATATCAAGGTTGAAGAAGTCACGCTAGATGACCCGAAAAAAGATGAGGTTCTCATCGACGTGAAGGCGGTTGGGGTCTGCCACAGTGACTGGCACGTCGCATCTGGGGATATGCCCACCGAACACTACCCCTGTGCACTGGGCCACGAAGGAGCAGGCATCGTCGAAGAAGTCGGTGATGCGGTCACGCACGTCGAAGCCGGCGATCGTGTCGTCCTATCGTGGATCCCAAGCTGTGGAAAGTGCCGGTTTTGTACTGCCGGACATCAAGAGATGTGTACGCGAGGACAACAGGTATTGGCGGGTACGATGCCGGACGGGACGTTCCGGATGCACAAGGACGACGGAACCGATGTCGGACAGTTCGCGTTTCTGGGCTGCTATGCCGAGCACATCGTCACGCATGGGGACAGCGTGACGTCAATTGAAGAGTTCCCTGATGTCCCTTGGGAGGTTGCGGCAGTGACAGGGTGTGCTGCCGCGACTGGATTCGGTGCAGCAGTGAACAGAGCCGATATCGAACCGGGTGATACCGTGGTTCACTTCGGTCTCGGGGGCGTCGGTGCAGCGGCGGTTCAAGGATCCAGACGGGAAAGTGCTGATCAGATTGTCGTCGTCGATCCGTCAGAGTACAAACGCGAGAAAGCGTCCGAATTTGGCGCAACGCATACCGTTGACCCTGAGGAGACGGATCCGATGGAATTCGTCGATTCGATCACTAACGGTCGAATGGCTGATGTCGCAATATTCACTGGATCGATTGGAACACCAGAGGCGCTGGGGGAAGCATACAGCACCACGAAGAGTATGGGACAACTGGTCTCCGTCTCTAACAACCCTGCGGACGCGACGAGAATTGATCTCCCTGAAAAGGCAGGGGGAACGCTTATGTTCACGTTCGGCGAGCGTGATATAACCGGAACGTTGTACGGTGGATGGGGTCCGAACCTGGCGGTGCCCACGCTCCTCGAACAGTACGAATCCGGAAATCTACAACTGGGTGAAGAGGGAGGATACCTGACCGCCTCGTACAGTTTAGACGAGATCAACGAGGCGTACAACGATATGATAGAAACGAATAATATTCGCGGGTACATAGACCTCTCATGATAGGTTTAGCGACACAGTGACTTACAGGAAGAAGGTCAAACCCACGACCCAACTCCTCTGACGCCTTACCGCTGTATCCAGTCGTGGTAATTTAAGCATCGGTTCCGGGAAGTGGGCGGTGCTGAAATAAGTCGGAAGATGAGGCGGTCAAAAGCTCGAGGGGTCTATGCTCTCGTTCGACCGCCTCAACGGCGATAGCGGTCGTATCGAGTTAGGTGTTCTGGAGCGAGGGGCGACACTCGAGTTCTTGAGAAGTGGGTGTCGATCGTCATCGAACCACCCTCCATCGGTTGGTACAGAAGGCCGCTCTACAGCCGACAGACGGTACTGATCCGAATCACGTCGGGTCGATGAAACCGTGATTCAGCTCAATTCTGAGTGATATTGGCTGTACGCTACCGTCAATCCCGACACGAACCGCCGGCTCCGCGTTCGGCTGTATCCGACGAGAACCAACGCGATCTCCTCGATGTTTCTCTCTGAACTGCGTGAGAAACATCAGGTTGACAACGCAGTCTTTCTCGTCGACAGTGTGCCATGGTTACAGGCGGCCTGCCATCGTCATGGTCTCCGATTCCAACACGTCACACGTGGGAATGCCGTCGAACGTGTCTTTCGTGAAGTAAAACGACGAACAAACCAGTTCTCAAATATGTTTAGCCGCGTCGAACCGAGTACTGCTGAAAATCGGTTGCAAGCGTTCGCCTTCGCATGGGATCAGCTCATCTAAACACTACCCTCCGCTCTCACTCCGTCTTTTCGGCTCGAACGATAGTGCGTTCGTCCGGGAGGTCCTGAACACGTGTCACGGAGAATCCCTTCTCGTGGAGGATGGTCGTTGCTCGTTCAGTGGTCGCGCCGTGTTTTGAGAGTGAGTCCGGATGGAGCTCACAGTACACCAGTCGACACGATGGGTCCGACAAGACCTCGTCCATGCCGTCGAGTACGTCACCTTCCGTGCCTTCGACATCGATCTTGATCACCGTCGGTTGTGGTCTCTCACCTGATGCCACCAACGAATCTCCCGTCATGACTGGCGTCGACAGCGACCGATCCGTTGAGGACGACACGGAGTCGGTCGACGCGTCCCGTTCCGTGAGGAGGGTGTGTGTTCCGCTCCCGGCCACTGTATCGTCCGGGCTTGCCAGCGCCCCACGTCCGTTTTCGGATCCGAGCGCCTTTCGAACCACCAGTGAATCGACACCGTTCATCGACAGGTTCTCCGCGAGCCGCGCCGCGTTCTCCGGATGAGGCTCGACAGCGATGACGGTCCCCTCGTCGAGTTTACGGCCGACCAGACAACTGTAGATCCCGATGTTTGCGCCGACGTCGAGGAACGTGTCGTCGGATTCGATCCGTTCGAGCAGATCGGCGACGACCGGACGTTCGCCCCTGAGCTGGTCATCCCTGAACCACCACTCTTCTGCCGATGAATCGACGTTGAACCGACCCGTTACGGTCCCGATGGTAAGCGTCTCTGTGGGCGATGTCTCACGGCCGATACGTAGTCGTGCGAAGAACGTTGCCCCGGGTCCCGTGAGTCGAAACCGCGTCAGCGGATTGAGGTGGCTGAACGTGTGGTAGACGAACGCTCCGCGATAGGCCCCGTACTGATATCCGAAGTGGTCTACAGCGTAGTACGTTCCGTAGCCAAGTAGCGACGTGTCCGGATCGTGGACGCGATATTCGACGGCCATCGGGAGCGCTATTGCGGTGATAGTCACACCGATGATGCCGCCCCCCACCGTCTGCATCCCCGCTCCCCATGCCAAGACACCGAGAAAGAGTGCTGGTCCCGCGTAGTACCGCGTGACCTCTCGCGAGACGGTATACGTCGACGAAAGCCGCTCACGACCCCAGCTCCGTAGCACGTCGGACGCCGAAATAATCGGGGGGAGCTGCCCGTACCGCCGCCAGAGATGCCACCCACGGAAACTTCCGAGGAGACCGAGCGATATCGCCATCACTCCGACCGTGACAGTAGAGACCACGGCCGAACCGAAAGTCGCAAGCAACCCGAGTATAACGGCGAATGGGAGGAGCGTTGGTACACCGACGCCTCCGGAGCCATCACGACCGTAGTCGCGCGCGAGCAACGCCTCCGACGAACCGTACGCTGTGCGACGGCTGGCGAAGTCGCGTTTCCCGTCTCGATAGACATGCTCGACGACCCCAGTTGGCGAGTACACGACCTCGAGTCCAGCCGCGATAGCGCGCCGGCACACGTCCACATCTTCGGCGATACTCCGATCGGGAAACGGGACGGATTCGAACGCGGAGCGGTGGCCGATCAAGTTCGCCGTCGCTAGATACGGGACGTTCCCTCCGGGCTCCACTCGTGACGCGTAGGCGCCCATATCCAGTGAAGAGTTAATCCCCTCGTATACGCTCGCGGCTGTCTCACCTGCGGGGCGGATCCGACCCCCGACGAGGTCGGCAGTTCTGAGGATCGGGACGAGGTCGGTAAGCCAGTCCGCCCGCGGGCGACAGTCCGCGTCAGTGAACGCGACGACGTCGTGAGTAGCTGCGGCGACACCACGGTTTCGTGAGGCACCGATGCCTAGCGGATCGGTGGAACGTCCCACCGACAGCACGTGAACACGACCGGTTCCGACCATGTCGTAGTTTCTGGCCATCTCGTTGGTGCCGTCCGTTGATCCGTCGTCAACCACCACTACCTCGTACATCGGATACTCGAGTTCGGCTAGTGCGTCGAGACACCGTTCAAGCGAGGTACGGTCGTTTCGGACCGTCACGACGATCGATACGGGCGGTCTAAATTGGCGATCCCGGGCGGGCCGCCACTCGAGAAATCCGCGTCGATGGAGCCGTTCAAACAGTTGTACGACCGGCTCGGCGTCACGTCCGAGCTCCGAGGCGACCGCCGTCGGCGATCGAAACGTTTCACTCTCGAGTGCGTGGACAGCCTCGATAGCGGTCTCGTTGAGTCGCGTCGCAAGGAGCGGTTGCGTGGAGACGAGGATGGTGCCAGGAACCGTGACCCCGTTTCGAAGGCGATACTCCCCGTGAGCCCGCATCGACCCATCTCCCGGCATACGGAGTCAGTCGCCCGAGAGAATGGCCCGTAGCTGAGGGTCTTCGCCGTCGGGGTCGGAGCTACCCATCGCGACCGCGGGACATCCCTCGTGGTCGTCGATCCGACTACGGAGGTTCGCGATTTCGTCCCACGCCGTCTGGAACCCGTCGTCCGTTACGTTCCCGGAGGCGAGATGATCCCACTGTGTGAACGCACAGGGGAACACGTCACCGGCGGGATCAACGAGACACGTCATTGATCCGGCACCGCATTGTTTGAGCGTGTTATTTCTAACCTCACCGAGCGCATTTAAATAAAAGAAGGAATCGCCGGTTCGGACGTCGGGATGATCGTCGATCCAGTCGTGGAGGAACCGTATCTGATCTTCCGTGAGGCGGAACTCGTCCCACGTGTCCTCGCCGCGGCCACTCGGGCGGAATCGATTTAGCCGGAGGCCGGCACCGTGCGATGTTGCGAGGTCATATATTTTGGACAGATCTTCGACGTTCTGTCGAGTGACGACCGTGTTTACTGTCGTGCCGATGTCACGGTCTTCTAACCGGTTGAGGGAATCGACGACTTGGTCATACACGCCGTCACCACGAATGGCGTCGTTTTCCGCTTGGAGACCATCCATACTCACTTGAAGGAACAGTGGGTCCATCGCCTCGATACGGTCGAGTGTCGCCTCATCGAGCTGCGTTCCGTTCGTACTCACGCACGTCGAAATGTCACGACTCGTGAGTTCCTCGAGCAACTCCAGCATATCGGGACGGATGAAGGGTTCGCCACCACCGATGTTCACTTGGAACACGTCCATCCGATCGAGTTCCGCGATGAACTCACGAGCCTCATCTGTCGTGAGCTCGTTCGGTAGCTGGTGGCCCGGGCCGCTTCCCGACAGGCAGTGGTCACAGTGGAGGTTACAACCCAGCGTCACCTCCCACGTGATCGTGACCGGTGCCGAAAGCGGTTCACTCGACATTTGTGATGACTCCACGCTGTAATAGTGTTTCGACGACGCCCGGCGAAAACTCCTCCTCGAGGGCCTGTCGAGGTCGTTCTCCGTCGATGTACTCTAACACGTCAATAACCGTGTCGCTCACTTCGTACATGGACGCGTCCTCGTAGCCGTAGTTTTCGTGATCGTACACGAGCCCTCCTTCCGCCTCCCGCCTGAATTTGATGTGATCGGGCCTCGCCAGTTTCGTGGTCATGCTAGTAGACGCCACATATTCCATCGATTCGGAGCTCTTCCTCGAAGAGATCTTCCTCGATATCGGGCTCGTCAGTTGTGGACTGCTCAGTATCGTCGCTTGAATCGGCTGACTGTGACATACAGTATCAACCACACAATAGATTACTAAATACGTTTGGATACCCTCCCATTTACACGGGAATCTCTCTTGGTCCATTGGAGACGAGGAGAGTCGCTGTAGCTTATCGAGGAGAACAATCTTGTATCATCAGGTGAACGATACGGCCGTGTGTGACACTGACCACGTGACGCTGGCCGATCTGACGTGGCAAGAGATCGAATCCGCGGTTCAAGGAGGTGTAGATACGATCATCGTTCCGCTCGGCGCAACCGAACAACACGGGCCACATCTCCCAGTCGGGACGGACACCCGAATCGCGACGGCACTCGCGGAACGTATCGCTCGAAACCTCGAGGATGCTCTTGTTGCCCCTCCTGTGCCAGTCGGGCCTTCCGACGAACACGCCGCGTTCCCTGGCACCCTCTCTATCTCTCCGGATACACTCACGGCAGTGCTTCGTGATTACGTCTCATCTTTCGAGAGTCAGGGGTTCACCCGGGTTGTGATACTTCCTGGACACGGAGGTTCGTTTTCCATAGTTGACGCCGCATACGCGGAACTCGCCCGGACGGAAGGGGTGGATCTAGTCGCCATTACGAGACTCCAACGGTACATGGAACTGCTTGACGAAGGGTTATCAGCCGCAGGAATCGACGTCGACGAACCCGTCGTTCACGCAGGTGCCAGCGAGACTGCGATGCTTCTCGCTATTGAACCATCGCTCGTGGAAGGCGACCTCCCCGAAGGACACACCGGAACGGTCTCTGCTGCGGCGTTATTTGCTGACGGCGTAGAGACATATGATGAAAGCGGTGTTCTCGGTGATGCGAGGCCAGCGACCGCGGCTGCCGGAGAAGTGCTCTTGGAACATATCGCGGACGCGTATACGGCGTATATCCGAGACGAGTTCCACGAACTCAACGCGCGCCGTTAGGATAGTGTTCGAGTCGCGCCGTTAGGATAGTGTTCGAGCGACATCCTCCCCGTCCTGAAAGGCGGGTTTTCGTCTTGAAACTCCCAGAAGATCGAAAGGTGAGCGGTACGGTTCCAAAGATTGGCTCTGTTGAAATCCAATTCTTCAGACATATACTCGTCTGAAATGGTTGGTCGCTGGAATATGTGTACTGAACGAATCAAGGGTCAGTTCCAAGATTGATGTCTGTGGAGTTTGATGGTTGTTCGATAGCCTTTGAAACAGATAGCAGAACGTCGGTTTCAACGGAGAGACTTGAAATCCAAATTTGCTCGTTTTCACGCTGAAATTCGATGTGGGTCGCATCTTCGATTTGTGGGAGATGATTATGTCCTAAAGAGATAGTTATCTTCTCGAACTCGTCGGGTGGGGCTGAATCGTGGGAAGATGACGTTTCCCAATCGTGTATTTGTTCTACCAGTTCATCGATAGACACTTTTCCGCCTACTTGATCGAGATAGTACAGTACGTATCGGCGACGTTCCTCGCTGAATAAGGAGAATATCTCGTCCAACGTTTCCATGAGAGCCACAGGGGGATCACGATAATAGTTGTTTCGCTGAAACTTCTTCTCATCCTCGTACCTCATTCAACTGTACTAAGCGTGTAAAACTATTATCAGCTGGGGGTTTCAACACCTATGAAAGCCTGCTAGCGCAACAAACCACGTCTGCGATACGATATTTTTCGCCGGGATCGATGGCGGTGTTCAGATAAGGATTGAAATGCGAGGCGGTGCGTTTTCAAAGTGATCGATACCCGAAACGACTGCCTCATCTGCTGTGTAGGCGAGCTCAACGTAGCGTTTGTGGAGCGAGAACAACACCGAAGCTGTTGTGAAGCTCAGTATTCAGCTTCACCTGGTTGGATCATCATTTTCAAATACTGTTTTATTTTTTGAAATATTTGGTGTTGATCGGGTTCGGCCTACCGTTCAGAACAGGCTTCATTGGACTGACCTACAGCCGGGATCTGGTCGGAGTTCGAATCACGTCGCGGTTGATGAGACCGTGATTCAGTCCGATGATGAACGATATTGGCTGTACGCTACCGTCGATCTTGATTCGAACGATCTTCACCATACAACGCTTGAACAGACAAGAACGAACGTAATCGTCGACCAGTCTTTCGCGAAATCCTCTCAAAAATGTGATGTGGATAACGCGATATCTCTCGCTGGTGGCGCGGTTCTACTTCATCGAACCTATAAGAACATGGTTTCGATCGTAGACACGAACGACATAGAAATCGGACCAGCTTCGGACATATCAGTTATAAATTATATTGTAGAATCATCTACTTCTCAAACTGTTTCAGCAGAGCTGAAGCAGAAACTGCTGACGAGTGGTTGCGATCGTTCGCTTTCGCATGGAATCAGCGTATCTGAACACGACCTCGAGAACGGCAGATGGATTAATAACCGTCGGCCGGTTACTCCTCGCCAATGAGCGAACGGAACGGAACGGACGATCCTCCGGTCGAGAGCGTCGAGCTCCGGCTGGTCGTTCCCGACATGGACTGTGCGTCCTGTGCGGGGAAGGTCGAGGGAGCCCTCGACCGCGATGGCGTCCTCGCCGTCGACACGCGGCCGACTTCGGGAGTCGCCGTCGTTACCTACGACCCGTCGGTCCTCGACGCGGACGCGCTCGTCGACGCGGTCGAGGGCGCGGGCTACGACGTCGCCGACGCCGACTCGGACGCCGTCTCCGATGGGCTGTTCACCAGTCCGCGAGCGGTTCTCACGGCTACCGGCGGCGTCTTCCTCGCGGTCGGGCTGGTCCTCGAGTGGCTCCTCCCGGGTGCGAACCCGCTCTTCGCGACCGTCGGCGGGGAGGTCGGCGTCCTCGGCCCGTGGGAGGTGTCCGGCGCGTCGCTCGCGTACCTGCTCGCGATCGCGGTCGCGGCCCCGCCGATCCTCCGGAACGGGTACTACTCGCTCCGGGGCATGAGCCTCGACATCGACCTCCTGATGTCGGTCGGGGTGGTCTCGGCCCTGCTCATCGACCTCCCGTTCGAGGCGGCGACGCTCGCGGTGCTCTTCTCGACCGCGGAGCTCTTGGAGCGCTTCTCGATCGACCGCGCGCGAACCTCGCTGCGGGAGCTGATGGAGCTGTCGCCCGACGAGGCGGTCGTGATCCGGGACGGAGGAGAGGAGACCGTCCCGGCCGGGGCGGTCGCCGTCGGCGAACTGCTCGCCGTCCGACCGGGTGAGCGCGTCCCCCTCGACGGGGTCGTCCGCGAGGGCGCCGGTGCGGTCGACGAGTCGCCGATCACGGGCGAGTCAGTCCCCGTCGAGAAGGAGCCGGGTGACGAGGTGTACGCCGGCTCTATCAACGAGGCGGGCTACCTGGAGGTCGAGGCGACCGCACCCGCCGAGGAGTCCACCATCGCGCAGGTGGTCGAACTCGTCGAGGCGGCGAACGGCGAGGAAACCCGAGCGGAGCGGTTCGTCGACCGGTTCGCGGGCGTCTACACGCCGATCGTCGTGACCGCCGCGGTCGCGACGGTCGTCCTCGGCACCGTCGTCGTCGGCGGCCCGGCCGAGACGTGGTTCGTCCGCGGGCTTACCCTGCTCGTGATCGCGTGTCCGTGCGCGTTCGTCATCTCGACGCCCGTCAGCGTCGTCTCCGGCGTGACCGCCGCCGCGCGAAACGGCGTCCTGATCAAGGGCGGCGAACACCTGGAGACAGCCGGCGACGTCGACGCCGTCGCCGTCGACAAGACGGGGACGCTCACGACCGGCGAGCTCGCCGTCACCGACGTGATCCCGCTCGGTGTGGCCGACGCAGGCGACCTGCTCGCGCGTGCGACCGCGCTGGAGCGTCGGAGCGAACACCCCGTGGCGGAGGCGATCGTGGCGTACGGGGAGGACGTCGGCGAGGGCGGACCCGACGACGGGACCGCCGAGTCCACCGACCGCGACGTGGCCGGGTTCGAGGCGCTCGCCGGGAAGGGCGTTCGGGCGGAGATCGACGGCGAGACCCACTACGCCGGCAAGCCGTCGCTGTTCGAGGACCTCGGGTTCGATCTCGGGCACGCGCACGTCCGGACTGACGGCGGAACCCTCGAGGGGGTAGCGGAGACGAACGAGACCGGGAGGATCGAGGACCCCGCGACCTGTGAACACGGGGAGTACCTCGACCTGTCCGGCAAGACGATCCCGGGGCTCCAGGCAACGGGCAAGACGGTCGTGCTCGTCGGCACCGAGGACCGGCTGGAGGGAGTGATCGCGGTCGCGGACGCGGTCCGACCGGAGGCCGGGTGGGCCGTCGACCGGCTCCACGACCTCGGGATCGACCGCGTCGTGATGCTCACCGGCGACAACGAGCGGACTGCACGAGCGATCGGCGAAACGGTGGGCGTCGACGAGATCCGCGCGGAGCTCCTCCCGGACGAGAAGGTCGTCGCCGTCCGGGAGATCGGCGCGGCAAGCGACGGCGGGGTCGCGATGGTCGGTGACGGGATCAACGACGCCCCAGCGCTGGCGGCCGCGGACGTCGGGATCGCGATGGGGGCGGCCGGCACCGACACCGCCCTCGAGACCGCGGACGTGGCGCTCATGGCCGACGACCTGACCCGGCTCCCGTACGTGATCGACCTCTCGGCGCGCGCCGGACGGACGATCCGGACGAACATCGGCGCGTCCCTCGCCGTGAAGGCGCTGCTCGCAGTCGGCGCCCCCTTCGGGTACGTCACTGTCGCGATGGCGGTGATCGTCGGCGACATGGGGATGAGCCTCGGCGTCACCGGCAACGCGCTCCGGCTCGGGAACGTCGTGCCCGCGGAGCCCCCGGGGACCGAAGAACCGGCAGGGGCAGCGGAGTGACGAGCCGTGACCGCGGCGTGACGGGCCACAACCCCGGCGGCGGACAGTTTTAACAGCTCGTCACGCGTATCGGGGCCCGAGATGCCCTCCGGGAGCGGCTCCCCTGTCGAGACTGTCGAGTCGGCCGAGACGGCGGAATCGGCCGAGACGGCGGAGTCGACGGAGTCGACCGAAACCGCCGAGACGGCGGAACCGACCGGGGCGGCGAAGGTGAAGGGGACGGCGACCGGCACGGACTCGCGGACGGAAGCCGACCCGGCCTCGGTTCCCGAGCCGATCGAGTGGGGGCCGGTCCGCCACGATCGGCTCCGGTCGTTCGCGCTCGGGGCGGGGCTCGTCCTCGCAGTCCTCCTCCTCGCCGTCGTCGCGGTCGTCGCCGTCGGCGTGGCGAGCTCAGCGTGGGCCACAGCGACCGGCAGCGAAGCCGTCGGCGGCGGAACGGTCAGCGGGAACACCGACCTGTGGGTGCTCGCCGTGTTGCTTCTCGTCGGCGGCCCGTTCTCGCTGGTCTACCTCCTGATCGCCTACGACCGATCGACCGAGGGGGCTCGCAAGAAGCTCCGCTCCGCAGTCGGCGACTACTCGCTCTCGGGGGAGCCGATACGCCCCCGCTGGGTGCTCGCGGGAGCCGTCCCGTTCGGCGCGCTCTGGGTGTGGGGCCCCTCGCCGGTCGAACTCGTGTTCGCCTACCTGTTCCCGCTGATCTGGCTCCTGCCGGTCCTCGCCGACTCGAAGGGAACCTCGGTTCGGCTCGACCCCGCGGAACGCGTCGTCAAGCGGACGTCTCACACCCACGACCGGAGCCGGAGCGACGACCTCGACGCCGTGATCCGGACGCGCCGGATCGACCTCCCGTGGACGACGCTGTTCCTGTTGGCGTACCGCGGGAACGCCTGGTACCGGTCGACGCCCTGGCTGTTCGTCCCGAGCGAGCGGGCCGAGGAGGTCGAGACCGCACTCGAGAGCGTTCTCGCCCGCTCTCCGGGCCCCGAGCGCGCGAGCGTGCCCGAACGGGCCACCCTCGCACTCCTCGGGAGCAGCTCGCTCGTCGTCGGCTTGGCGATGTCCGCGGCGGGCGCGGAGGGCGGCGGGATCGCGTTGGGGCTGCTCTCCGCACCGTTCACCCTGCTGTTCGTGGCGCTCGCTGTGCGGCTGTGACGCGGTGGCGATCGGGCCGACGCTCCCGCCGGAACACCCCCACCGGACGACTCAAATAGCCGTCGACCCTACCCGAGGGCATGGACCGCAAGCGGCTAGAGCGGACGTTGGCCGAGGAGTTCGGCGGGACCGCCACGGAGCGGCGCGTGGTCGCCAGGGCCGCCAGCGACCTCGTCGACTCCGGGAAACCCTCCACCGACCGCGGACACGCGCTGACCGTCCCCGGCGTGGTCCGGCACCTCTCGGACGCGCCCGAGGGCTCCTCGCTGGTCGAACGCTGGAACTGGTGGATGGGCGCGTTGGAGACGGCCTACGGCGGCTACGACTACTTCACCGTCCGATACGTCGAGGACGACGAAGAAGCCGGATTACGGCGGTGACCGCCACCCGATCACCGACCGTGGTGTAGAGGACGCGGTCGGATACCGCACCCGTCCCGAACGGCCCGATCACTTTCGAACGGCCCGATCACTTTCGAACGACCCGATCACTTTCGAACGGCCCGACCGGGGAGGGCACCGGTCGTCTCGCCGTTCCGAACCGCGAGCTCGCCGTTCACGACGACGTGGTCGATCCCCTCGGGATACCGCCGAGGGTGCTCGAACGTCGCCCGGCTCTTCACGGTCGTCGGGTCGAAGACGACCAGGTCGGCGTCCATCCCCGGGCGGAGAACCCCCTTTCGATCGAGCCCCATGGCCCGCGCCGGAAGCGACGTCATCTTTCGGACGGCCTCCTCCAGCGTGAGGAGGTTCCCCTCGCGGACGTAGTGTCCGAGGATCCGCGGATACGTCCCGTAGACGCGGGGGTGTGGTTTCCCGCCGAACAGCCCGTCGGACCCGACGCAGACCCGCTCGTACGAGAGTATCTCCCGGACGTCGGCTTCCTCGAGCATGTGGAGCGTCATACTGACGCCGAGCTCCTCCTCGAGGAGGAGCTCGCAGACCGCGTCGACGGGGGTGGTGTCGCGCTCGGCGGCGATCGCCGCCACGCTTTCCCCCTCCAGGTGTTCGTTCGCCTCGGTCTCCACGTTCGCGATGACGACGTTCTCCCAACCGGTCAGCGCGCCGATGTTCTCCCAGCCGTCGACGCGCCACTCCTCGACGTCGCGGCGGATCCGCTCGCGTGTCGCGTCGTCGCGCAGGTGTTCGAGCGTCCCCTCCGGCCCGTCGGCGTGGACCCACGGGGGGAGAGCCGCCGAGAGCATCGTGCTCCCGGCCGTGTAGGGGTACTGTTCGGCCGTGATGTCGACGCCACGCTCGCGGGCGGCCTCCAGGAGCGCCGTCGCCCGGTCGACCTTTCCGTGTTGCATCGGGCCGGCGACTTTGAAATGCGAGAGGTGGAGCGGGACGTTCTCGTCGGCACCGATGTCGACGAACTCGTCGAGCG
>NZ_QMIM01000008.1 GCF_003287355.1 Halorubrum sp. 48-1-W | reverse complement strand
GAGAGGTGGAGCGGGACGTTCTCGTCGGCACCGATGTCGACGAACTCGTCGAGCGCCTCCCAGATCCACCGCCCCTCGCTCCGGACGTGCGCGACGAACGGCCGGCCGTACGGACCGAGGCGGGCCGCGAGTTCGCGCACCTCGTCCGTGTCCGCGTACGTACAGGGCGTGTAGATGAGTCCGGTCGAGAAGCCGACCGCCCCGTCCTCGAGCGCCTCGGTCACGAGGTCCGCCATCTCGTCGAGTTCGTCGTCCGTCGGGGCGCGGTCGTCCATCCCGAGGACGTCGAACCGGACGGTGCCGTGTCCCACGAGCAGCGCCACGTTCGGCGCGATACCGTTCCCCTCGACGGCGTCGAAGTAGTCCGCGACGCTCCCCCACGTCCAGTCGACGTCGGCACGCCCGGCGAGCGCGCCGAGCTGTTTCGCCCACTCTTCGGCCCCGCCGTCGCGGTACATGGGCGCCATCGAGAAGCCGTCCTGACCGAGGATCTCGGTGGTGATTCCCTGGCGGAGCTTGGGCGCGAGCGTCGGGTCCTCGAACAGTTCCAGGTCCGAGTGCGAGTGCGTGTCGATGAACCCCGGACAGACGACCCGTCCGTCCGCGTCGACGGTCGTCTCGGCGTCGACGTCGCGTGGCGGACCGCGGTGGACCGCTTCGATCCCGCCGTCATCGACGGAGACGGCTCCGCGGAACCACGGCGCGCCGGTGCCGTCGACGACACGGGCGTTCTCGATGAGCAGGTCGGTCATGTGGGTGTGGTCTCACCGATGGTAAAAAAACACGCCCCCGTCCATCCACGGGGGCGTGTGCGCCGAGCGCGCTTCCACGTCACTCGTCGTCAGGTCGCTCGTTCGCCTTCCCGACGGTCGCGTTCAGGAGGACGTTCACGCCCGTCACGACGTCGTCCCACTCGGTGAACTCGGCTTCGGTGTGGCTGACGCCGCCGACGCTGGGGACGAATATCATGCCGGTCGGACAGACGCGGTTGAGGTAGCTCGCGTCGTGGCCCGCGCCGCTGACGAGCCGGGTAGCGTCGGCGTCGAGCGCGTCGGCCGCGTCGGCGACCGCGTCGACCACCGCGTCGTCGAACGACTGTGAGTCGATCCGCATGATCTCCTCGTGGTCGGCCTCGATCCCCTCCCGGTTCGCGGCGTGGTCGATCTCCTCGCGGACTCGCTCGGCCGCCCGGTCCACCGTCCGGTCGTCGTATGACCGGAAGTCGACGGTGAACTCCACTCGCTCCGGGATGACGTTGATCGAGTTGGGCGAGACGTCGACCGACCCGACCGTCCCCACGAGGTCGTCCCCGCCGGTTCCGGCGATCCGCCGGACCGCATCGACGACGTCGCTCGTCGCGACCATCGCGTCGTGTCGGAGGTGCATCGGCGTGGGGCCGGCGTGGTCCGCGCTCCCCTCGAAGGCGGCGTCGAACCAGACGAAGCCGTACACGCCCTCGACGACGCCGACGGCCAGGTCACGATCCTCGAGTTTCGGGCCCTGCTCGACGTGGAGTTCGAGGTAACAGTGGAGGTCGCGCGGTTCACACGGCTCCTCGCCCCGGTAGCCGATGCGCTCCAGCTCCTCCCCGAACGTCTTCCCCTCCTTGTCCTCGCGGGAGTAGGCGAACTCCACGTCGAACTTGCCCGCGAACACCCCGCTTCCCAGCATGTCCGGCTGGAACCGGACGCCCTCCTCGTTGCTCCAGGAGACCACCTCGATCGGCCGTTCCGTCTCGACGCCGGCGTCGTTTAGCGTCTCGACGACCTCGAGGCTCCCGAGCACGCCGATGACGCCGTCGTACCGGCCGCCGTTGTACTGGCTGTCGACGTGCGAGCCGATCAACACCGGCGGGAGGTCGTCGTCCCGCCCCTCGCGTCGCCCGAAGAGGTTCCCCATCTCGTCGACCCGCACCGAGAGCCCGGCGTCCTCGAACCACTCGACGAGGGTGTCCCGTGCTCGTTCGTTCTCGTCGGAGAGCGTCGGTCGGTTCACGCCGCCCCGATCCGTGGCGCCGATCTCGTTGAATCGGTCGAACCGCTCGCGGAACCGTTCGCTCGATATCGTGCGTGGCATCCCTCGTCGGAACGTGGCCGCCGGGTTTCACTCCTCCGCCTCCCATGTAGGGGGGTGTCGTTTACCCCGCGGGGAACGCTCCGGCATCCATGAGCGAGGACGTCGAGTTCAGGGGAGCGACCGTGTACGACGGGTCGGGTGCGCCGGCGACCGAAACGAACGTTCGGGTCGTCGACGGGCGGATCGAGCGGATCGATCCGGAGCCGATCGGGAGCGAGCGTGTCGTCGACGTCGACGGGAACGCACTCGCCCCCGGGTTCGTCGACATGCACGCCCACTCCGAACTCCGATTGCTCGACCGACCCGAAGCGGTCGAGAAGGTGACACAGGGCGTGACGCTGGAGGTGTTGGGACAGGACGGCATCAGCGTCGCGCCCCTTCCCGAGGGGGACCGCGAGGAGTGGGCTCGTCGGGTCAGAACGCTTCTCGGAACCCACGAGCCGTGGGAGTGGCGGACGACCGAGGGATTCCTCGACACGCTCGAGGACGCGGGACCCGCGGTGAACTGTGCCTACTACGCACCCCACGGGAACCTGCGATCGTTGGCTGTGGGGTTCGAGGATCGCCCGCTCGATCCGGACGAGCTCGAACGCGTCTCGGACGCGCTCGATACCGCGCTCGATGACGGCGCGTTCGCGCTTTCGACCGGGATGATCTATCCGCCGAGTTCGTACGGCCGCGACGAGGAACTCGGGACGCTCGGCGGACCGCTGGCTCGCCGCGAGTCGTTCATGGTCTCACACGTCTGGAACGAGAGCGACGCCGTCGTCGAGTCGATCGACCGGTTCGTTCGGCTCTGTGAGCGTGCCGGCTGTCAGCCGCACGTCTCCCACCTGAAAGTCGCCGGGGAGGACAACTGGGGACGCTCCGAGGAGGTTTTGGAGGTCTTCGACGCCGCGGAGGAACGCGGCGTCGACGTGACGTTCGACCAGTACCCGTGGACGGCCGGGAGCACGATGCTCACCGCACTCCTCCCGCCGTGGGCACGAGCGGGCGAAACGGACGAGATCCTCGAGCGACTCGCCGATCCCGACGTCCGCGACCGTATCCGCGACGACATCGAGGGTGGCGTCGACGACTGGGAGAACCTCGCGAAAGCCGCCGGGACGTGGGAGAACGTCCTCATCACCGACACGGGAAGCGGACGGTCCGAGGGTCAGTCGGTCACAGCGATCGCCGCCGAGCGCGACACCACCCCCGTCGACGCGGTCTGTGAGCTCCTCCTCGAGGAGGAGCTCGACGTGACCATGGCGGACTTCGTGATGGACGACGTCGATATCGATCGGTTCCTGGCCGATCCCCGGGGGACGATCTGTACCGACGGCATCTTCGGCGGAAAGCCACACCCTCGGGCGGTCGGAACGTATCCCCGACTGTTGGAGCGATACGTCCGCGAACGAGGAGTTCTGTCGCTCGAACGCGCAGTCTACAAGGCTAGCGGCCATCCCGCCGACGTGCTCGGCCTCCCCGACCGCGGCCGCGTGTACGAGGGATACGTCGCCGACCTCGTGGTGTTCGATCCCGACCGGGTACGGGCGAACGCGACCTTCGACGATCCGATACAGCTCTCCGACGGGATCGAACACGTCATGGTCGACGGCGAGTTCGTCGTCGAGGAGGGCGAACCGACGGGGAACCGTCCGGGACGGGTGCTTCGTTCGACCGAGGTGTGGGAAGGACCTCGCCGCCCGGACCTGACGGGGCGGTGACTCGGGGCTACGTCCGACTCACGCGCCGCCGTACCGGTCGATCACGTCGTCGATGTCGGGGTCGATGGGGTCGACCTCGCCGCCGGCGCGCATCGCGCTTTCGGTGTCCTTCAGGCCGGTGCCGGTCACGACGACCACGACGCTGTCTCCCGCCTCGACGATCCCCTCCTCGCGCGCCTTTCGCAACCCGGCGACCGGCGTGGCACCCGCGGGTTCCGCGTAGATCCCCTCCGTCCGCCCCAACAGCGACTCCGCAGCGAGGATCTCCTCGTCGCTCACGAGCAGCGACTCCCCCCCGCTCTCTTCGAGCGCCGAACACGCCTTCACGGTGTTCCGCGGCCGCCCAACCGAGATGCTGTCGGCGACCGTGTCGGCCACCTCCTCGACGTCGTCGTGTTCGTGGAACGTATCGTGGATCGCGCTCGCGCCCTCGGCCTGGACGCCCAGCATTCGCGGGGCGTCCTCGACCAGGTCGAGGTCGGCGAACTCGTGGAACCCCTTCCAGCCGCCGGCGATCGTACAGCCGTCGCCCATCGAGAACACCAGCCAGTCGGGGACGTCGCCGGCGGTCTGCTCGGCCAACTCGTGGCCGACCGTGCGTTTCCCCTCGACCTGGAAGGGGTTGACCGCGGCGTTGCGGTTGTACCAGCCGAACTCCTCGGTGACCTCCATGCTGAGGTCGTACGCCTCGTCGTAGCTACCACGGACGGCGAGCACGTCGGCGCCGTAGACGAGCGGCTGTGCCAGCTTCCCCTCGGGGGCGTCGCCGGGGACGAACAGCCGGCAGTCGAAGCCGCCGCGGGCGGCGAAGCCGGCGAGCGACGCGGCCGCGTTCCCCGTCGACGCGCAGGTGACGACGTCGATCCCGAACTCCCTGGCCTTCGTCATCGAGACGCCCGTCGCGCGGTCTTTCAACACGCCGGTGGGGTTCCGACCGTCGTCTTTCACGCGCAGGTCGACGCCGAGTTCGGTGCCGAGCCGGGGGGCGTCCAAAAGCGGGGTCCCGCCCTCGCCGAGGGTGACGGGATCGACGTCGTCGGTGACGGGGAGGAACGCCCGGTACTTCCACTGTGAGCGGATGTCCCCGTCGAGCGGCTCGTCGAACCGGTCGAGGACACGGTCGTAGTCGTATTTGACCTCGAGGATGCCCTTCACGCCCGGGTGTTCGGGACAGGTGTAGATGACCTGGTCGGGGTCGTACTCCGCGCCACAGAGGGTACACTCCAGCGTCTCCACGTGATCCATGGTACGCTTCGGCGTCTCCACGTGCTCCATACCTCCTGTTCGGGCCGGAACGTGGAGAATCCACCGCCTTCTATAGACGGTCCCGAGCGGTAGCGGAACTAGTCGATCTTGCCGAGGATCTTGGCCTCCGCCTTACGGAGGTGTTCGAGGAAGGTCGTCTTCGAGATGTCGACTTCGTCCGCGAGATCGGTGGCGGACGTCTCACGGGGCCACATGTAGTACCCCTCCTCCTGTGCGAGTTCGAAGATCTCCCGCTGTCGTTCCGACAACTGATCCGTCTGCTGGCACTGAGCAGTGGTCGTCTGGGCCGATTTCATTCCCTCGATCCGGATCTCGGCGTCCATCTCCTGACGGATCTCGTCTAACCGTTCCTGGATCGTGTTCCGGGACGCACGGACGATGACGGTCCAGTACTCGAAGCCGTCGTTGATCCGGATCTCCTCCTCGGGAACGAAGCCCCGCGAGACGAAGGCGTCGTGAATGCTGTTTGCGGGTTCGTATTCGACGAGGAGCTCCTGTGTGGCGTTTCCGGCCGGGTTCGTCTGTAGTCCGGGATTGAAGTACTCGTTTATCACTTTGGCCCGTTCGGTCAACGGCGACGCCTTGATCGCCGCCACGAGGTCGTCGATCCGGTCGGTGGTGTCCGCGTGAGCCGTCAGCCTCGCACTCACGATGTCGTCGTACTCGTAGACGCCGTGTGCGATGAGTCCGGCGTCGACGGACGCGGTCGTCTGGAGCGTCCAACAGTCCGGATGCCAGATACGGAGCGCGAGTTGCGACGTCTGGTGGATCGGCGTTGAGGACTTACTGAGAGCTTCTCCCATGCCATGAGGCGTCATATGTAGTATGATAAAGGTTTCGGCGGTCGTAGCTGTAACATATGGATACTATCAAGAGTAATAGGTGGGTACACCGGTCCGCACACGTGACAGATCATCCCACTGAGAGCTCCCAGCATTCCGGATCGCCTGAGGAACCGATCGGGAATCGACGACGTTCATATCAGTACGTCAAAACAGGGGGATCAGCGCGATCATTCATTTCAAAATTTTTGTATACTCTCGTATGGATCCGAAGAAGTACTGGAGCGGTCGTGGACGATCGCTTTTCGTGGGAATCGCGACCATCGGAGACGTCACCGGACGGGAGGCAAGACTTTTGTCGTCGTTTTTTGTATTTCGCTCATGCCGACCCCGACGATCGCGGAGACGCGGCCGACCCTCGGTACGCCGAAAGACGAGATAGAGACGCCGGCACTGTTGGTCGATCTCGACACGATGGAAGCGAACGTCCGGGAGTACGTCTCGTTTGCGGAGGCGAACGACGTCCGGCTCCGTTCGCACGTCAAAACGCACAAAAACGCCGAGCTCGCCAACCGACAGAGCGAGTACGGCGGTGAAAGCGGGGTCGTCTGTCAGACCCTCAGTGAGGCCGAGATCATGGCGAAGAACGGCATCGATGACGTCTATCTGTCGTATATGGTCGTCGGCGGACGAAAGCTCGAGCGACTCGTACGGTTGTCGGAGAAGCTCGACCGGTTCGCCACGACCGTCGACGGGCCGGGAAACATCGAGCCGCTTCAGGAGGCCGCAGCGGATCGAGGCGAGGACGTCGACGTGATCTTGGAGGTCGACGTCGGATTACACCGAACGGGGGTCGCGCCGGGCGAACCCACCCTGGAGACGGCGCGGTTCGTTCGCGAGCAGTCGAACCTGAACCTCCGGGGGTTGCTCGCCTACGAGGCCCACGTCAAGTCCGAAGCCGAGACGCAAGCGGAGTACGAGACGTACTGTACGGAGGCCATGGATCGCGTACAGGAGACGGTCGACCTGCTGGAATCCGAGGGGATCCCCGTCCCGGAAGTCAAGGTGGGCGGGACGGCGACCTCGAAATACAGCGGACGACATCCGGTCGTCACCGAGATCAATCCGGGGATGTACCCGTTCATGGACGTGGGTGAACTCGAACATCGACCGTTCGAGGTCGACCGAGCCGACTGCGCGGCGACCGTCGTCTCGACGGTGATATCCGCGCCCAGCGAGGACCGTGCGGTCGTCGACGCCGGGAGCAAGACGCTCTCGATGGACACGTCGCAACTGCCCGTTCCCAAGTACCGTGACGACGTCGCGTACGTGAACGCGTCCGAGGAGCACGGCTGGCTCGACACCACCGACAGCGACGACTCGATCGCGGTCGGTGACCGCATCGAGTTCATCGTCCCCCACGTCTGTACGACCGTCAACCTCCACGACACGATCATCGCCGTTCGGGACGGCCACGTCGAGGACCTCTGGCCCGTCCAAGCGCGTGGGAAGGTGAAGTGAAATAACCCAACTACCGACGACGGACGGCGCTATTTCTTTATCGCGGTTCCCGGACGTGCGTCGGTCACCTCGCCGTTCCGGACGACGAAGGTGCCGTCGACCATCACGTGAGGAACTCCGGACGGGAAGCGTCGCGGGTTCTCGAAGGTCGCCCGACTCTCCACGGTGACCGGATCGAAGACGACGAGGTCGGCGTCCATCCCCGGCCGGAGAACCCCCTTCCGATCGAGCCCCATCGCGCGCGCCGGAAGCGACGTCATCTTTCTGACGGCGTCCTCCAAGGAGAGGTGGTTCTCCTCACGTACGTACGTTCCCAGAACGCGGGGATACGTTCCGTACGTCCGGGGGTGCGGATACGCGCCGAACAGTCCGTCCGTGGCGATACCGACCCGTTCGCTCGCCATGATGTCGCGCACGTCGGGCTCGGTGACCGTGTGGAGGATCATGGCCGGCGATAACTCCTCGTCGAGGAGGATGTCACAGACGGCGAGGACGGGGTTCTGATCGCGGTCCGCGGCGATGTCGGCGACGGACTCGCCCTCGTACTCGCGCCACGCCTCGGTGTCGAGGTTGCGGACGACGATGTTCTCCCAGCCGGAGCGCGCTCCCTGGTTCTCCCAGCCGTCGATACGCCACTCCTCGATGTCTCGGCGGATCCGTTCTCTGGCCGTCTCGTCTCGAAGGACCTCGAGTACGTGGTCGGGCCCTTCGGCGTGAACCCACGGCGGGAGAACTGCGGACAGGAGGGTGTTACCGGCCGTGTAGGGATACTGTTCGGCCGTGATGTCGACCCCCCGTTCACGGGCGGTTTCGACGAGTTCCGTCGCCCGTTCGGCCTTTCCGTGTTGCTCGGTGCCCGATACCTTGAAGTGTGAGAGGTGGAGCGGGACGTTCTCGTCGGCACCGATGTCGACGAACTCGTCGAGCGCCTCCCAGATCCACCGCCCCTCGCTTCGGATGTGCGCGACGAACGGTCGCCCGTAGGGTTCGAGTTCGGCGGCGAGACGCTGCGTCTCCTCCGTCGATGCGTTCACTTGTGGCGAGTACACGAGTCCGGTCGAGAAGCCGACGGCCCCGTCTTCCAGTGCGTCGGCAACGAGGTCCGCCATCTCCTCGAGTTCGTCGTCGGTGGGAGCACGGTCGTCCATCCCGAGCACGTCGAACCGAACGGTTCCATGCCCCACGAGCGTGGCCACGTTGGGTGCGATGCCGTGCGCCTCGATCGTGTCGAGATAGTCGGCGACGCTTCCCCAGCTCCACTCGACGTCGACGTCGCCGGCGAGTCCCGAGAGGTGCCGTGCCCACTGGTCGGCACCGCCGTCGCGATACATCGGCGCCATCGAGAACCCGTCCTGACCGAGGATCTCGGTGGTGATCCCCTGTCTGAGTTTCGGCGCGAGCGTCGGGTCCTCGAACAGCACCAGATCCGAATGTGAGTGCGTATCGATGAACCCCGGACACACCGCCTTTCCCTCCACGTCGAGGGATTCGTTCGCGGTGACGTCGACGTCCCCGCGAAACACGTCCGTTATCCGGCCGTCCTCGACCGTCACGGCACCGCGGAACCACGGTGCGCCCGTTCCGTCGACGATCCGAGCGTTCTCGATGAGTACGTCGTGCGTCATCGAACTACCCTCCCGGTTCGAACAGGTGTCGCCATACGGACCCACGGAGTGTGAGGCACCTAACAGCACTACCTCACATCCACGGGTGGCCGCCGGTTCGGCGTCGACGGCACACCCCTGACCATGATAGGTCCCGATCTTAACCGGGAGTGGTTGGGACGAAGGGACATGTCAAACGAGACTGTGCTGCTCGGTGGTTTCGCTCACGAGACGAACACGTTCGCGAGCGGGAAAACCGGTCGGTCGTTGTTCCAGGAGCGCCGGGAGTACTTCGGCGAGGAGATCCCCGAACGGATGGGGGGAACCAACACCTGTGAGGGGGGCGCAATGGAGGTCGCGGAGGAGGAGGGGGTCGATCTCCGGTACACCGTGTCCGCGTCCGCCACACCCAGCGGCGTCGTCGCGTCGGACGCCTACGACTTTTACACTGGGGAGATCCTTGACGGCGTCGAGGAACACGGCGACGATCTGGACGGGGTCTGTCTCTGTCTCCACGGCGCGATGGTTCCGGAGGGGATGGACGACGGCGAAGGGCCGCTGGTTGCCGCGGTCCGCGAACGGGTCGGTCCCGACGTCCCGATCGCCGTCACCCTCGACCTCCACGGCAACAACACCGACCAGCTCGTCGAGGAGGCGGACGTCCTGGTCGCCTACGAGGAGTATCCACACACCGACATGGGCGACACCGGCCGCCGCGCGATGCGGTACCTCACGCGAACGATGCGTGGTGAGATAGATCCGACGATGGCCATCGAACGCCCGCCGGTCCTCCCCTTCGGCCCGAAACAGAACACGCGTGAGGGACCGATGACCGAGGTGATGGAACTCGCCCGGGAGTACGAGGAGCGCGACGACGTGATAAAAGTGAACGTGTTCCCGGGGTTCTATCAGGCCGACGTTCCCTCAATGACCTGGTCGATCCCGGTCGTCACCGACGACGATCCCGATCTCGCCCGCGAGATCGCCAGGGCGCTGGCGACACACGTCTGGGAACACCGAGATGATTTCGTCGGTGACTATCCCGAACCCGAGGAAGCGGTCGAGGAGGCACGACACCTCCTCGACACATTGGACGAGGACAGTGGACCGATCGTGATGGCCGACGTCGGCGACAACCCCGGCGGCGGCGGCGCTGCCGACGGAACGACGGTCCTCCGAGAGATGCTCGATCAAGGGCTGACGAACGCCGGCTTCGCCATCGTTCGTGACCCCGAAGTCGTCGACGCCTGTGTCGAGGCAGGCGTCGGCGAGCGGGTGACGGTCGACCTCGGTGGGAAGACGGATGACCGACACGGCGATCCCATCGAGGACCTCGACGGCTACGTGAAGGCGATCACCGACGGCGAGTTCCGTAACACCGGTCCGATGGGGACCGGTAGCGAGAACCATCTGGGGACGGGAGTCCACCTGAAATGTGGCCACGAGGACGGAGTGAGCGTGATCGTCACGGAGAACCGCATGCAACCGCTCGACGCCGAGATCTGGCGGCACGTCGGGATCCAGCCCGAGCGACTCGACGTGCTGGTGGTCAAGAGCACGAACCACTTCCGGGCCGACTACGAACCGATGTCCAGTGAAGTCATCCCGATAAACAGCATCGGCCTCGTCGCGATGGACCTGCGGAAGTTCGACTTCACCCGGATCCACCGACCCCAGTTCCCCCTCGACGAGATGGACGACGACGCCTATCCCGATTGGGACTGATCCCGGTCGTACGGACGCTCGGACCGATCCCGGTCGTACGGACGCCCGGACCGAACCGCGGATTCGTGTAGACACGATCGACGGACCGGAGTACCCGCGAGGGAGAGACGCGGATCGCGGACACTCCACGAGAGTCAAAGCGTGCGTGTTTGCCGCACGCCGATCGATGGACGATATCAGTACGCCGTGATATCCGAGTCGAGGTCGGAGTCGTCCGTCTCCTCGAGGGGGACTTTTCGGTGGGGGTTCTCCAGTACGTCCTCGGGAACTCCCTCCGTTCCCCGGAGTTCCGACTCGTAGGCCGCGACGTCCTCCTCGTCGTAGTAGGCGTGACAGGCGACGTTTCGCCTCGAGCCGGAGCCGTCTTCCCGTCCGATCGGGCGGAGGGCGGGGTCGACGTGATCGCATATCTCTTCACGTTCCGGACACCGGCCTTTGAACCGACAGCCGCTCGGGAGGTCGATCGGGTCGGGGATCGATCCGCGGATCTCGACGTGTTCGCGGTCGCTGAACGGGTCCGGTTCCGGGGCGGCCCCGATCAGCGCCTTCGCGTAGGGATGTACCGGGTCGCTGATTATCCGCTCCGTCTCCCCTGACTCGATTATCCTCCCGAGATACATGATCCCGATCCGGTCACACACTTGTCTGAGTAGTGATAAGTCGTGGCTGATAAAGAGGATCGTCAGGTCGAGTTCCCTGTTCAGCCGCTGGAGTAACTCCAAGACGCCGGCCCGGATCGAGACGTCCAGCATCGACACCGGCTCGTCGGCCAGGAGGAACTCCGGTTCGAGCACGAGCGCCCGAGCGATGGCGACCCGTTGACGCTCGCCGCCGGAGAGCTGATGTGGATAGCTCTCGAACCACGTCTCCGGCGGCGTGAGCTCCGCACGCTCGAGCGCCTCGATAACCCGCTCGTACCGCTCGTCGGCGTCCCCGATCCCGTGGATCTTCAGCGGCTCGACGACCGCATCGTACACGGTCATCCGCGGGTTCAGGCTCTCGAACGGGTCCTGGAAGATTATCTGAACGTCCCGACGGAACCGCTGAAGTTCCGAACCGGAGATGTTCGTCACGTCTCGTCCGCGAAAGTAGATCCGGCCGTCAGTCGAGTCGAGCAGGCGGATGAGCGTCTTTCCGGCCGTGGTCTTCCCACATCCCGACTCGCCGGCGAGGCCGACGATCTCGCCTTCCTCGATCTGGAGGTCGATCCCGTCGACCGCGCGGACCTGTTCGTCCCCACCGAAGAGCCCGCTCAGCAACCCCTTTTCCGTATTGAAGTACTTTTTCAGGCCCTCACACTCCATGATGTATTCGGCGTCGCCGCCGTCGGGGACGGGGGCGTCCTCAGTCATCACCGATACCTCCAGTAGGAACAGTGTCGGATCCCGTTCGCTCCCACGTCTCCCGGTTCTTCGCCTCCTCGCGCATCCGTTCGATGGAGTCGTGATGGTAGCACGCCGACGCGTGATCCTCCCCCACAGTTTCTAACGGGGGGTGTTCCGTCTCACACTCGGCGGTAGCGAACGGGCACCGATCCAGGAACCGACAACCGTCAGGGAGGTCAGCGATGTCCGGCGGACTCCCCGGGACGCTGATGAGGTCCGACTGATCGCCCCGGAGCGTGGGGAACGCGTTCTGTAACCCCAGCGTGTAGGGATTGTACGGATCGGCGAAGATCTCCTTGAGGTCGCCGTACTCCATCAGCTTCCCCGAATACATCACGCCGAGTCGGTTACACGTCTCCGCGATCACGCTGATGTCGTGGGAGATGATGATGACCGATATGCCGAGCTCGTCGCGGAGCTGCTTCAACCGCTTGAGGATCTGGTCTTGAACGATGACGTCGAGTGCGGTCGTCGGTTCGTCGGCGATGATGAGGTCGGGATCGAGCGCCAGCGACATGGCGATGTACGCCCGCTGTTTCATTCCGCCGGAGAACTGGTGAGGGTAATCGTCCATTCGGTCCGGATCGAGCCCGACGACCTCGAACAGTTCGGCTGCTCGCTCCCGTGCGTCGTCGGTCGTGACGTCCCGGTGGGCCTGGATCGCCTCGACGATCTGGTTGGAGATCCGATGGACCGGATTGAGCGCGTTCATCGCGCCCTGACTGATGAGCGAGAAATGCTCCCAGCGGAGCGCGTCGAGTTCGCGTTTCGACAGTTCGGTGAGCTCTATTCCCCGGAATCGGACGGACCCGGAGGCGACACGACCGTTGCTCGGAAGCAGGCTCAAGATGGCCTGTGCCACCGTGCTCTTCCCGCAACCGGACTCGCCTACGAGGCCGAATATCTCGTTCTCGTCGACCGAGAAGCTGATGCCGTCGACGGCAGTGAGGTCACCGCCGCTCGTCGAGTAGGTCACGACGGCGTCCTCGACGGCCAACAACGGTGCGTCGTCGTCGAAATCGAAGGTTGCTGTTGCTCGTTTCATGTTATTTCTCCTGTAGCTGCGGATTGGCGACCTCCTCGTATCCGCGACCGACGAGGTACGCCCCCATGACGACCAACGTGATCGACAGTCCGGGCGGTAACGTCCACCACCACGCCTCGCCGAACGATTGGGTCACGAACGCCCGCTGGAGCATCACGCCCCACGAAGGAACGTTCGGGTCGCCGAACCCGAGGAACGCGATACTCGCCTGCGCGACGATCGAGTACCCCACGGCGATGGCGGCGTACAGCGCCGACAGCGGAATGACGTTCGGAAGGATGTGAACGGCCATGATCCGGAAATCGGAGGCTCCGGCGGCCTCGGCGGCCTCGATGTACGGTCGCTCGCGGACGCTCAACACCTCCGATCGGATCACCCGGGCGGTGGAGAGCCAGTACAACAGGGCGACCCCGAAGATGATGTTCCAGACGCTGGCGCCGAACACCGTCGCGATCACGACGACGAACGGGATGAACGGGAGCCCGTAGAGGATGTCCACGACCCGCATCACGACCTCGTCGATCCAGCCGCCGTAGTACCCGGCGACGATACCGACCGTCGTCCCGATGACGGCGACCATGAAGGCACCGAGCAGGCCGACGAACATCGCGATACGCGACCCCAAAAGCAACTGTGAGAGCACGTCGTACCCTGCGTCCGTCGTGCCGAGTGGATGGCCGGCCATCGGCGGTTGGAGCGACGCCCAGGTTCCGTCAGCCATGTAGATCCGCTCGCTCGGTCCGTACGGGACGATGTATGGCGAGATCACTGCGAGCATGAAATAAAAGAGGACGATAAGCAGTCCCGCGACCGCCAGCCGCGACTGGACGAACAGTTCCGCCTGTTCGCGGCTCGACCGCTTGAGGTTCTGGAAGAACCGACGCCATCCCTGTTTGGTCCCCCTCGATTCGGTCACGGTTCGTCCGCTCGTGTCCGTTTCCTCGCTCATGTTAGCTCTCCCCCAGCCTGACTCGCGGATCGAGGTACGTGTAGGCCAGATCCGCCACGAAGTTCATCGTGATGACGATCGCCGACAGGAGCGCGAACGCACCCTGTGCGACGGGGTAGTCGCTCCGAAGCGACGCCTGAACCATCTCGCGGCCGAGACCGGGCCACGAGAACACCTGTTCGATCAGTACCTGTCCGCCGACCGCGAACCCGATCGCGATCGCGAACGCGGTAACGACCGGGAGGATGGCGGTGCGTGCGGCGTGGACGAACAGGACCCGCCGATTGGTGAGTCCCTTGGCGCGCGCCGTGTCGATGTAGCTCTCCGAGAGCACCTCCAGGATGTTGTTTCGCATCAACAACAACGGCAACCCCGTGTAGTAGGTGGATAGCGTGAACACGGGCAACACCAGGTGGTACAGGAAGTCGGTGCTGAGGAACTTCGCCGTCGTGGTGTCGTAGCTCGCGGTCGACTCCCGCATCCCGCCGATCGGGAAGACGTCGAGCTGGAAGCCGAAGACGTAGAGGATGACCATCCCCGTCCAGAACACCGGCATCGAGCGGACGAACAGGACGACCACCATGCCGACCCGTTCCTTCGCCGTCCCCCGGAGCCACCCCAGTTGTGCGCCGAGGTACGTCCCGACGGTGTACGAGATGGTGAACGCCGTCAGCATCAGGCTCATCGTGTTCAGGAACCGGTCGGTGATGAGCGCCGACACCGAACTCCCGTAGTAGAACGACTGGCCGAAGTCGAGTTGGGCCACGTTCACCATGTACCGGATGTACTGTCGCCACAGGGGATCGTTCAACCCGTACTGTTCGATGACGGCCTGTCGCGCTGCCTGGCTCATCCGGGGGTTCGTGAACGCCGACATCGGGCCACCCGGGACCTGCCGGAAGAGGAAAAACAGGATCGTGATGACGATGAAAAGCGAGGCCAGCATCAGCGCGAACCGGCGGGCGACGTATCGTTTATTAACCATGTCGTATAGAGGTGGTTGACCAGGGGTTGGATGTGCTTCGACGGATCGAGACGCTCACTTTCCGGTCATCCCTTCCGGGTAGTGGATGTTCCCCTCTTCGTCCCACACGTAGCCGGCGTCCGCGAGGATCGTCGTCGCGCCCTCGATCCCGCCATCGAAGAACGTCGTGTCCTCGTTGTGCCAGAACTCGAGCGAGGGATTGATGAACGTGCGTGCCTCCTGTCCGAACCCGTCGAACGCCTCGTCGATGATGGTCTGTTGGGTGTCGTTGACCACCGCGTTGAACGCCTGGCGCATCGGCACGTGGTCGAACGGCGGCCGCTGACAGTTCACCCACGCGGACTGCCGACCGCTCCCGAGCGTCTCTATCGCACCCAGGGAGTCGTTCTCCTCGACCGTCTCCTGGAGTTGTTGTGTGTCGCCGAACCAGTAATCGAGCAGGTCGTAGTCACCGTTGATCAACGCCTCCATCTCGGCGTCGCTCGTCGACAGCGGCCGCTGGATCCGCCTGTCGATGTTCGGCGCCATGAAGTGGTCGTCGAACGACGGCATCTCGAACCGCGATCCCTGGTCCCACGTTCCCCACTGGAACGGGCCGGATCCGACCACCGGGTTGTCGTCGTCGATCGTGATCTGCCAGGGCTGTTCGGTCGTCCCCGTCTCCTCCATCAGCGCGGTCCAGTAGTGTTCGGGGAGGATGGGCACGATCCCAGCGGTGGTCTTGATAAAGGGAACGTACGGCTCTTCGAGAGTGAACGTCACCGTGTAGTCGCCGTCCTGCTCGACGCTATCGACGACCTGAACGACGTTGTTGAGGTACGCCGGCGGCTCCAGATCGAGCATCATCTCGTAGGTCCACACGACGTCGCTGGCGGTAACCGGTTCCCCGTCGTGGAAGGTCATCCCCTCACGGAGCTGGAACGTGACCGTGGTGTCGTCCTCCCACTCCCACTCCGTCGCCGCCCACGGCTGGGCCTCCAGCTCCGGTCCCGTCCGGATGAGGAAGTCGTGCATGAACCGCGTGGGAACCCAGTTCCGGCTGGGCCCGATGGCGTTGGCGTTGAGGGGGTTCAACTGGTCGGACGGGTCCCAGTTGTTCGTGATGATGGTGTTCCCCTCCTCGTTTTTCGGCTCGATTTGGGTGTAGTTCCAGATGTTACGCAGTCCCGTGTCGGTCACGACGACGGAGTCTTCCTCGAACCGGTCGCTACGGAACGCGTAGTAGTATTCGTTGAACAGGTATTGGTTCTCCGGGCGCTGTTCCCCGATGATGTCCTGTGCCTCGTGAACGAGCTCCTGTCTGGTCTCGTCGTCCGTCTCCTGTCGCTGCTCGTAGGCGATCTCGTCGTACTCCTCGCTCGAGAACCCCGTCCAGTTCTCGGATCCGTCCGAGGCGAATCGCGTCACGATGATGCTGTCCGGCTCGCCGTTGTTCGCGCTCCACCGGTACGTGACGATGTCGTAGTCGCCAGACTCTTCGCGGTCGCTGACCACCGTCGCTTCCACCGGGTCCGTCACCGTCGGGATCCCCATCTCGTCGGTGAGGCGTTGGTCGACCAGCCGGTTCGCCTGGTAGCGACCGGGGTTGTACTGTTCGGTGTACGCCAGGTGGATCACGTCGTCCATCATCCGCTCTTCGGGGAGGTCCTCCTCCACCACTCGGGCACCCGATCCGCCGCCGCCGTCGTCGCCGCCGCCGTCGGTCGTGGTCGTTTGTTCTCCGGAACACCCGGCGATGCTCACACTGCCGATGGCCGCCCCGGCGGCACCCATCTTACGCATGAATTCGCGTCGATTGGTAGACATACACAAGGCCAATGCCAACTCCCGGGGATATAGCCACCACCAAACTATGGAGGGTCCCGAGTCGGTCTCACGATTCTCTGGGGTATCGGACCACGAACGTACAGAATGTGGTGACGTTTCTAGCGCATCCGCCGTGGATAACTCACAATAGAATTAGTTTTTAGCTCGGCGACCCAGCCGACGACTCACCGGAGGTACGCGTTCAGGATCGTGAGGTTTGTACCCAGATCCTCGACTGCCTCGTTGTGGTCGTCCAAGGCGTCGCGAGCACGCTCGAACTGTGGCTGTGGGTCCTCATCGAGCGATCCCGGGTCGCCAGACCCCAGTTCGGAGAGGTTCGTCTCGATCCTGTCGAGCGCGGCGGCCATCGCGTCGTGGAACTGGTGGAGGTGTTCGTTGTGTGCCTCCAGTTTTTTTATCGTCTGCTCCCGGTGGCGGACCGCCTGATCCACGGTGAGGAACTCGGTTCGATCGACCAGCTCGTCGATGTTCCCCTCCTCGGCGTCCAGCTGGTCCGCGAGCCGTTCGAGCGCGTCACGCTCGTCCGCGATAGCCTCCCACGTCCGGGGGAACGAGTCGACCTCCCCCGACTCGTACGCCTCGAACTCCTCCCGGAACGTCGACCGGCGGGCCTCGTCGTGATCGCCGACGGCCTCGGCGGCATCGATGATGTCCTGTAGTCCCATACAGCCAGTAGTGCCGATGGACGCTTTTCAATATGGGTGGTCGGCCGAAGGGTTTACCCATCCCAACCGACATCCGGAGGCATGGCTCTCCGTGTCGACCCACCGAGGTCACGTCCGCTGCGGGAGTCTCCCGACCTCGCTCGCGAACGATCGAAGCGATCGGAGCGATCGACGACCGTACGGAGCCGCGATCGGGAGGCGAGGACGTGACCCGAGACGATCCGGACCGGGAGGAGTACGCAGGCTGGGGGCCACCGCAAGGAGGAGGGAACGCCGACAACGAAACCAACTCCGCCGGGAGGGATCCCTCCGTCACCGAGGGATCGTCCGACGAAACCGGGCTTCGCCCCCCCACGGAGCTACGTGGCCCGCTGCTCCGGGACCGGCTCCGCGATCGGTTAGGCGTCACGCCACGTCAGTGGTACGTCATCGAGACGCTCCTTTTGGTCTCCCCGTACCCGGTTTTCGTCTTCGTCTACGTCACGGTTGACGTCAACGAAACCGTCTTTCTGACCGTTACTCTCCTCTATTCACTCGTCGCGACGTACGTGGGGATACTCTCCTGACGGCCGTTTTTCCTCTCCTGACGGCCGTCTTTCCGCGACCCGGTTCGTGACGGCCCGCCCGGCGTGGCGCGTCCGCTCGGATCGAACGATCCGGGTGGGAACACCCCGCACTTGGACGGTGGCATACTTTACCCTCCCCGGTACGCGGTTCGATCACATGGGATACGACTGCGTGCTCCGGAACGGACGGATCGTCGACGGAACCGGCTCCCCGTGGTATCGCGGCGACGTCGCCATCGCCGACGGTCGGGTCGCCGCCCTCGGCACGGTCGAGGGCGAGGGGGACGTCGAGGTCGACCTCGACGGCGACGTCGTCGCGCCGGGGTTCATCGATATCCACACCCACTCGGATTTCACCCTGCCGGCGAACCGGGACGCCCACAGCAAGGTCAGACAGGGGGTGACACTCGAGATCGTCGGGAACTGCGGCACGAGCGCGGCACCGCGGTACGGGGCGGCCGCCCGCTCCGTCGACGACTGGTTCGCGAGCCGGGGACTGGACGACGAGGTCGACGCCGGCGAGTGGGAGTCGATGGCCGAATACCTCGCGTACCTCGAGTCCGACGGCCTCTCGCTCAACGTCGGGTCGCTCGTCGGCCACGGGAACGTCCGCGCGGCCGTCGTCGGATACGAGGACCGCGACCCGTCGCCCGACGAACTCGCCGAGATGCGCGAGTTGGTCGCCGAGGCGATGGCGGACGGGGCGGTCGGCCTCTCCTCGGGCCTGTTTTACCCGCCGGGCTGTTACGCCGACGTCGACGAGGTCACCGCGCTCGCCGAGGTGGCGGCCGAACACGGCGGGTTCTACGCGACCCACATGCGCTCCGAGAGCGACGGCCTCCTCGAGAGCGTCGAGGAGACCATCGAGATCGGCCGCCGGGCAGGGGTTCCGGTACAGGTGTCCCACCACAAGGCCGTCGGCCCCGACAACTGGGGGAAGGTGCGGGCGACGCTCCGACGGATGGAACTCGTCCGACGGCGTGAGGGGATCGAGATCCAGTGTGACCAGTACCCCTACGTCGCCTCCTCGACGAGCCTCGGGGCGCTCCTCCCGAACTGGGCCCACGACGGCGGCGACGACGCGCTCTTAGAGCGGCTCCGGGACCCGGAGACGCGGAGCCGAATCCGCGACGATCTGAAGGACGACCGCACGAGCGACTGGGACGGGATCCTCGTCACTGGCGTCCAGAACCCCGATATGAAGGCGTACGAGGGGAAGACGATCGCCGAGCTCGCAGACCGCGAGGGGGAGACGCGACAGCCCGCCGAGATCCTCCTCGATATCGTCCTCGAAGACGAGAACCGGACCATGCACGTCAACTTCGGGATGGACGAGGCCGACGTCCGGACGGTGATGCGTCACGACCTCACGATGGTCGGCAGCGACGGGTCCTCCCTCCAGCAGTCCGGCCCGCTCGGCGAGGGCGTTCCGCACCCGCGGAACTACGGGACGTTCCCCCGCGTGCTCGGCAACTACGTCCGCGAGGAGGGCGTGGTCCCGCTCGAGAGCGCCGTCCACAAGATGACCGGGATGCCCGCCTCGCGGCTGGGGCTCGACGACCGGGGGGTGTTGAAACGGGACGCTCGGGCCGACGTGACGGTGTTCGACCCGGAGACCGTCGAGCAGACCGGCGACTTCCTCGACCCCGCCGTCTACCCCGCCGGTATCGAGCACGTCCTCGTCAACGGGGAGTTCGTCGTCCGCGACGGCGACCACACCGGCGCACGCCCCGGAGACGTGATCGGCGCATGACGGCCACGGTCACCGCCGTCGAGGCGATCCCGGTGTCGGTGCCGGCGGAGACGTCCTACGAGACGAGCCTCTCGGTCGCGACCGGCGGACAGGGGTCGTACGACCACGTCCTCGTCCGCGTCGAAACCGACGCCGGCGTCACGGGTGTCGGCGAGGTCGCGCCGTCCTCGACGTGGCCACACGGGCTGACACGGCGCGCGGTCGTCGACCTGATCGAGGACCGCCTCGCGCCGCTGGTCGAGGGCGAGCAGCTCCACCGGATCCCGCGTCTCGTCGACAGAGCGGAGCGGGTCCTCTCGGGTGAGCCGTTCCCGCTCAGCGGCGTCGACGTCGCGCTGTACGACGCGTTAGGGAAGCTCCGCGACAGCCCCGTGTACGACCTGCTCGGTGGCGCACCCGACGGCGAGCCGACGATCGACCTCCACTACTCCATCGGTATCCGTCCGCCGGAGGAGGTTCGCGAACTCGCGGTCGAGGCCCGCGAGGAGGGGTTCACGGCGTTCAAAGTGAAGGTGGGCGGACCGGATTTCGAGGCCGAACGGGAGGCGATCGCCGCGATCGTCGAGGCGGTTCCCGACGCGGAGGTCCGGATCGATGCCAACCAGGGGTGGGTAGCCGCCGAAGCGATACGTCGGGTTCGCCGTCTCGACGAGGCCGCCGACGGCCTCGTTCTGGTGGAACAGCCGGTGCCCCACGACGACGTCGAGGGACTCCGCCGAGTACGGGAGGCGACGGCCGTTCCGGTGCTTGCCGACGAGGCCTGTTTCTCTCCGGCGGACGTCGCGGACCTCGCGGGGCGGGACGCCTGTGATGCCGTCAACATCAAACTCGCGAAAACCGGCGGACTCTCGCGTGCGCGTGACGTCGCGACCGTCGCGAACGCGCACGGACTCCCCTGTTTCATGGGGTCGATGCTCGAACTCGGGATCGGAACGGCCGCCAACGCCCACTTCGCGGCGTCATCACCCGCGGTCACCTATCCGTCCGGCGTGTTGAACGTCCACGCGACGTCGACGCTCGTCGAGGACCCGGGAGCCTGGAAACCGTCCGGCGACCGCTTCACGGTTCCGAGCGACCCGGGCCTCGGCGTGACGGTGGACGATACAGCGGTCGAACGGTATCGAGTCAACTGAACGGCCGCTCGACGTGGGACCGTGGAGGGACCGATCATGGAAGGTTGTGGGGTTTTGCTTGAACGGGAGCGACGGTCTCGTATCCGATGAACCTTCGAGACACGTTCGACGTCCCGGCACCCGCCATCGTTCTCGCGGAGGGGGAGTTCGGGAAGAAAGGCGGGAAGACGGCCAACGGGGTCGTCACGCACAGCGAGGTGTTCGACGTCCGGGGGATAGTCGATTCGGAGACGGCAGGGCAGACGCCGGCCGACGTCCTCGAGAAGCGCGACGCACCCGACGTCCCGATCGTGGAGTGCGTGGACGACGCCCTCGACATCGCTCCGGAAGCCGAGGCACTCGTCATCGGGGTCGCGCCGGCGGGCGGACAGCTCCCCGACGCGTGGGTCGGCGACATCGAGGACGCCCTTCGTCACGGCTGTGACGTCGTGAGCGGTCTCCACTACTTCCTCGGCGACGACGAACGCTGGTCGAGACTGGCGGACGAACACGACGCCCGGATCCACGACGTACGAAAACCACCCGATGAGGACGCGCTTCGCGTCGGGGACGGGTCCGTCGACGACGTCGACGCCGACGTGGTGCTCACGCTCGGGACGGACTGTGCGGTCGGCAAGCGCACGACGACGTTCGAGCTCTATCGGGCTGCGCGGGAGGCCGGTCTGAACGCCGGCTGGGTCGCCACCGGCCAGACCGGGATCATGGTCGGGGCCCACGAGGGTGTCGTGGTCGACCGAGTCCCGGCCGACTTCACCGGCGGCGTCGTCGAGGACATGGTGAAGTCGGTCGGCGCGGACCACGACCTCGTCTTCGTCGAGGGGCAGGCGTCGCTCACACATCGGGCGTACTCCAGCGTCACGCTCGGTGTGCTCCACGGCTCGTGGCCCGATACCGTCGTCCTCGCGGACGATCCACGGCGAACACGACGGACACACTTCGACCGCTTCGGCGTCGACGGGGTCGAGAAGGAGGCCGAACTCGTCGAATCCCTCTCCGACGCCGTCGTCGCCGCGGTCTCGACCTGGGGTGACCCGGAGACGGAGCGGGATCGACACGACCTCCCGACAGCGAACGTCTACGACGAAGGGGGAGCCGAAGACCTCCTGCGGGCGGTTCGGGGCGAGTTGCCGGAGATACCGCGCGAAACGGCGGGAGGTGAAGCGTGAGCACCGTCGTCGACCTCCGGGCCGAACCGCTCGACCTCCCGCTTTCGGAGCCGTTCGAGATCTCGCTCGGCGTTCAACGCGAGGCCGCGAACGTCCTCGTGACGGTCGAGACGGAGACGGGAACGAAGGGATACGGCGAAGGGTCGCCGCTCCCACCGGTGACCGGCGAAACGCGCGAGGCGGCGCTCGCGACGGCCCGCACGGCTGAGGAGGTCGTCGAGGGACGATCGGTCGGCGACTACCGGCGGATCGTCGACGAGGTACGGAGCACGTTCCCGGGGATGGTTTCGGCGACGTTCGCCGTGGAAACAGCCCTTCTGGACGCGTTCTGTCGGGAGCGAGACATCGCGCTCTCGGAGCTGTTCGGCGGCACGCCCTCCCCGGTCGAGACGGACATGACCATCCCCATCGTCGACCCCGAAACCGCCGGGAAACGTGCCGGGCGGGCGGTCGAACGCGGGTACAGCCATCTGAAGATCAAGACCGGAAACGACGTTGACGAGGACGTAGCGCGGGTGGCCGCGATACGGGAGGCAGCGCCGGACGCCGACCTGAAAGTCGACGCCAATCAGGGGTGGACCCCGAAGGAGACCGCGTCGTTCGCCGAGCGCGTCGCCGAACGGGGGATCGACCTCGAACTGATCGAACAGCCGGTTCCGGCGAGCGACGTCGCAGGACTGGCGGACACGCGTCGCCGTCTCGACGTACCGATCGCCGCCGACGAGACCGTCTTCACGCCGCAGGACGCGGTCCGCGTCGTTCGGGAGGAGGCGGCCGACGTCATCAACGTCAAGCTCGGGAAATCAGGACCGCTCGCGGTCGCCGACATCGCCGCTATCGCCGAGGGGGCGGGTCTCGATCTCATGGTCGGCTGTATGCTCGAGAGTTCGATCGGCATCCACGCCAGCGCCCACGTCGTCTCCGGGATCGGGAGCTTCTCGTACGTCGACCTCGACGGCAATCGACTGCTGGCCGAGGACGTCGTCGAGAGCAGCGACGGCCCGATCCACGAGATCTCGGGGCCCGGACACGGCGTCACCCCCGACCGCTGATCGAGATCGAACCGGTCCGGGAATCCGCTACGACATCGGGTCCTCTCTCGTGCGTCTCTCGCTGGACTCGCCCAACCAGTGACAGGCGGCGAGGTGTTCGGGGGACGACTCCCCGTCGGTGGTGATCGCTTCGACGCGTTCGGGCGGAGCCACGGTTCCGGACGCGCCGAAAACCGGTCGAAGGTCGGGGTCGATCTCGGAGCATTCGTCGCCGAGATACTCCGGGCAACGCGTCCGGAACCGACATCCCGAGGGCGGATCGATCGGGCTCGGCGGGTTCCCCTGGAGCAACGACTCGTTGCGTTTCTGTCCGCCGTCGACGCGCGGAATGGAGTGAAGTAACGCCCGCGTGTACGGGTGTTGCGGGTTGCCGAAGATGTCCCGTTTTGTACCCTGTTCGACGATACGCCCCAGGTACATCACCGCGACCCGGTCGCTGATGTGTTTGACGACGCTCAGGTCGTGAGCGATGAACACGTACGCGAGCCCGTACTTGTCCTGAAGTCGTTTCATCAGGTTGATGATCTGTGCCTGGACGCTGACGTCGAGCGCGCTCACCGGCTCGTCGGCGACGATCAGGTCCGGTTCGACGGCGAGCGCACGCGCGATCCCGATCCGCTGACGCTGCCCGCCGGAGAACTCGTGTGGATACCGGTCGAGGTGTGACTCCTGAAGCCCGACCTCGTCGAACAGTTCGGCGAGCCGGTCCCGCTTGGCCTGGCCGGTCGCGATGTCGTGGACCTCCAAGGGTTTGCCAACGATCTCGCCGGCGGTTTTCCGCGGATTGAGCGACGACATCGGGTCCTGGAAGATGACCTGAACCCGCTTTCTGAGCCGCTTGAGCGCGTCGCCGCTCAAGTCCGTGATGTCGTCCCCGTCGAACTCCAGCGTTCCGGCCGACGGGTCGTATAGACGGGAGAGGACGCGGCCGAGCGTCGTCTTCCCGCACCCCGACTCGCCGACGAGCCCGAGCGTCTCCCGTTCGCCGACGGAGAGGTCGACACCGTCGACGGCCCTGACGTGTGTCGGCTCCCCGAAGAACCGATCAAGGAGCCCGGTCTCCGTCTGGAAGTACTTTTTTATCCCCGTCGCACGGAGCAACGGTTCCTCGGTGGTCCGTTCGACGGACGTTCCGGTCGTCCCAGATGCGTCAGTACTCATCCTGGTCACCTCCGTTCTCGGAGCCCGTAGCGGGGGACGTCGGCCGTCCCCCGTCCGCACGCGCGTTCACATCAGTGGTGGAGGTAACGCTTCCGCCGGCGTCACCGGGCGATTCCGCCTCGATCCGCCGTTCGAGCGCCGCGACGGCCTCCTCGGGCACCGCGTCGATGTGGCCCGAATCGTCGACCTCGACGTGTTCGTTCTCCCGGTGGCATCGAACCGTATGCGTCTCCAGTGCCGATCCCTCGATCTCGTACTCGACGAGCGGCCGGTCACAGAGCTCGAAGGCGTAGTCACACCGATCCCGGAACGGACAGCCGGCCGGCTTGTCGATCAGGTCCGGGACCGTCCCTTCGATGACGCTCAGCCACTCGCGGTCGTCGTCGATCCGGGGAATGCTCGCGAGGAGCCCCTCGGTGTACGGGTGATGTGGGTCTTCGAAGATATCGTCGACGTGACCCGTCTCCATGAACTCCGAGGCGTACATCACGGCGACCCGGTCACACGTCTCTCTCACGACGCCGAGGTCGTGGGTGATGAGGAGCACCGAGATCCCGAACTCGTCGCTCAACTCGAGGATCTCGTTCAGGATCTGCGCTTCGATGCTCACGTCCAGCGCCGTCGTCGGCTCGTCGGCGATGATGAGCGACGGGTCCCCCGCGAGGGCCTGCGCGATAACGACTCGCTGACGCATTCCGCCCGAAAGCTGGTGGGGGAACTCGGTCGCCCGCTTTTCGGGTTCGGGAATACCGACCGTCTCCAACAGTTCGACGGCCCGTTGCCAGGACCGGCTCTCTTTGGAGGTGCCCGTGACGTACTTCCGTCGCATCTCGCTCCAGAACCCGGTGCGCTCGCCGACGTCGCCGTGGTGCCGGACGACTTCGGCGATCTGCTCGCCGATCGTCATCACCGGGTTCAGGCTGGTCATCGGGTCTTGGAATATCATGCTGATCTCGCCTCCCCGAACGTTCCGCATCTCCCGTTCGCTCAACGAGAGCAGGTCGGTGCCGTTGAACCGGATCTCGTCCGCTTCGACGGTCCCCGCGTCGTCGAGGAGGCGCATCACCGACAGCGCCGTGACGCTTTTTCCCGATCCGGACTCACCGACCACGCCGAACACCTCTCCCTCTCCGATACTGAAGGAGATATCGTCGACCGCGGTGAGTTTACCTTGCCCGGTCTCGAAGGACGTCGTGAGTCCCCGTACGTCCAACAGCGGTTCGCTCATTCGCTATCCACCTCCCGGACGTCGAAGGCGTCACGTAACGCGTCGCCGAAGAGGTTTATTCCGAGGACTGTGATCATGATCAGTACTCCGGGAATGATCGAGATCCACCACGCCTGCGTGATGAAGTCACGACCCTGACCCAACAACGCACCCCACGTCGGCGTCGAGGGTTTCACTCCCAGTCCGAGGAACGAGAGCGTCGCTTCCGCGAGCATGGCGCGAGCCACGAGTACGGTGAACTGAACGATGATCGGAGCGACGGTATTCGGGAACACCTCCTCGAAGACGACCTCGAGGTCCCCGAGCCCGACGCTCTCTGCGGCGAGTATGTACTCCTCCTCGCGGATGGAGAGAACCTCGCCGCGAGTGATCCTGGCGAAGTCGTCGATGTACGCGAACCCGACGGCGATGACGACGTTCCAGACGCCCTGCCCGAAGATCGCGACGAGCATGATGGCGATGAGCAACCACGGGAACGCCCACATCACGTCGACGCTACGCATCAGGAGGTCATCGATCCAGCCGCCGTAGAACCCGGCGACCAATCCGAGAAGGACGCCGATGATCGCGCCGAACAGAACGGCACCCAATCCGACGCCGAGACTGATCCGTGCGCCGTACATCAACCGAGAGAGCAGGTCCCGGCCGAACGAGTCGGTCCCGAGCGGCGTTTCACTCGAGAGTGCGGGTGCCTGAAGCGGAGCGAAGTCTTGGGCCATCGGATCGTACGGTGCCAGTTCCGGTGCGAACACCGCCGCGATAACGAACAGCGTGACGATAACCACGCCGACCTTGGCTTTCAGGTCACGGTTGACCGTGCCGATGAACTGTTCGATGAGGTCGGTTCGGATGCCGAATACTCTGCCGCCATCGCCGTCGAAACGGCTCGACATCGTCACTCACCACCGCCGTACTTGATTCGTGGGTTTATCATCGTATACAGGAGGTCGACGACAATGTTCGCGAGAACGAACACGAAAGAGATTATCAGCACCGTTCCCTGGATCAGCGGGAAGTCGCGTCGATTGATCGACCCGATGAGGAGCCGACCGATCCCGCGGATCCCGAAGACGATCTCGACGGCGACGACGCCGCCGAGAACGACGGCGAGGAAGATCCCCGCGAGCGTGACGACGGGGATCAACGCGTTCTGTAGCCCGTGTTTGAACAGCACGAGGTTCGAGCTGAGTCCCTTCGCACGAGCGGTCCGCATGTAATCCTCGTTGAGTACCTCGAGCATCGAGGATCGCATCATCCGCATCAGGATCCCGCCGTACGGGAAGCCGACGGCGAACGCCGGCAGGATGATCGATCTGAACCACGGGCTGACGCCCTCGTCGATCGGCGTATACCCGAATGTCGGGATGGAGTCGACGTTCACGCCGATCACGAGGATCAGGACGATACCGATCCAGAACGCGGGCATGCTGATCCCGAAGAACGCGATCGTCGTCGACACGTAGTCTTCTATCTCGTACCGCTTGACCGAGCTGAGTATCCCGGTCGGGACCGCGATCATGAGCGCGATCACCATGCCGAGTGCCGCGATGCTGATCGTCGGTCCCGCGACCTGAGCGAGCGAGCCGAGAACGGGCTCGCCCGTTCGGATCGACTCGCCGAAGTTACCCGTGAGAAGGCGTCGAAGCCACTGGAAGTACTGAACGTACAGCGGTTGGTTCAGTCCCAACTCCTGTCGGAGCGCTGTGAGCGCTGCCGGGTCCGCGTCGCCGCCGAGCATCAATCGAGCCGGATCCCCGGGAACGGCCCGGACCGCGAAGAACACGACCGTGACCACGAAGAGCATGACGAACACGGAGTGTACCAGTCGCTTGAGTAGATACTTTTTCAACCCCACGGAAGATCATCCCCTTCGAGATTCACCGGCGTGCTTCGGGTCATGGTGTGGACGGTAACGCGCGTTACGGGAGCCAGGCTACTCATCCAACGAGGCACGATGGAAGTTGCTTAATCCCCCCTGTGTCCCTACTCCCGAGACGACCTCACCGAGCGCTTTCGGGTTCAGCGGGAACACCGTCGTGACGAACACCGCGTCCTCGATGAACTTCTCGTTGACGTCCAGATACACCTCCGCGCGGTCCTCGAGGTCCGGAGTCGCGTTCGCTTCGTTGATGAGTTCGCTGTAGTCCTCGTCGAAGTAGAGGCTACGCTGCCACGCACCCTCCGTCGTCTCCTCGTTCGGGTAGCCGAACTGCTTGAAGTCCGACATCCACGGGTCGACGTCCGCCGCGCCACCGTACGCCGTCAGGAGTTGCTCGTATCGGTAAGTGTTGTCCCAGTAGGACGACTGCTGTTGGATATCGAGTTCGATCTCGATGCCGATGTCGCTGAGTTGGTCCTGAACGACCGTGAGCTCCCGTTCGTCCTCCGGAAGGGCCAGGACCGTCGCTTCGATCCGCGGATCATCGGTGTATCCGGCCTCATCGAGGAGTTCCTCGGCGCGCTCGGGGTCGTAATAGAATCCCGTGTCGGGTTCGCTACCGCCCAACGCCTCGAACAGCCAGCCGATTGCCGGATTGTACAGCGTGTGAGCCGGTTCAGCGTACCCGAACCAGGCCCGCTCGACGATCTCTTCCCGGTCGATCCCGATGGCGATCGCTTCTCGAACGCGCGGGTCCGACGTCGGGATGTCCTCGCCGTTCCACATCTCCGTGGGGTCCTCGCCGAGACCGCTGATCCACCGCACCGTCTCCGTTTCGTCGGCAGGGTTCATGTGGAGTGGCGCGATACCAGACCACTCGCCCGAACTCGCCGTCTGGACCGTGATGGAGTCGGTCGCCTCCGCCTGTTGTGCGAACTCGCCCGTGAGCAGGTTCGCGTAATCGATCTCGCCACCCTGAATGGCGGACCACATCGTGCTCGGTTCGGGGATCAGTTCGATGTCGACCCCGTCGAGGTACGGGAGCTGGTTGCCGTCCTCGTCGGTCTCCCAGTAGTCGTCGTAGGCGTCGAGCGTCAGCGACTCGCCGGCGGTCCGGTCCGTGAGTTCGAACGGCCCGCTGCCGATCGGCATCCGCGCGTACTCGTCGGGGTCGTCCGCGGCGCTCTCGTGGACGATCGTTCCCGCCCGCCCGGGACCGCGGAGCATGAACGAGACGAACGGCGCGTACGGCTCCGAGAGGTTGATCGTGAGCTCGAGTCCGTCCGCCTCGATCGAGTCGACGTTGGAGACCTTTCCGGTGTGCGGGGAGGTCTCCATGCCGGCCAACCGTTCCAGGGACCACTTGACCGCCTCCGCGTCGAGCGGATCCCCGTTGTGGAACGTCATGTCCTCGTGGAGCTCGAACACGTACGTCGACTCGTCCGGGAGCGACCAGTCCGCCGCCGCGTCGCCGACGATCTGAGTATCCTCATCGAGTTTCAACAGGCCGTTGAAGAGGTTCGAGTGGACTTCGATCTGGATCCCCAGATCGACCATGTGCGGATCGAGGAACTCGATCTCGTCCGTGAGCCACCCGGCGCTTATCCGCCCGCCGGTGGATCCGGAGCTCTCTCCGTCGTCACCGGAACTCCCGCTACCATCGTCGTCACCGCTACCATCGTCGTCGCCGCTACCGTCGTCTCCGTCACCACCACTATCTCCCCCGAGACAGCCGGCAGTCGCCGCGATCCCTGACGCGCCGAGTAGCTTGACGGTCGTTCGCCGATCTATCTTCGGTCCCTCCAGCTCCGCCCTCTCGATATCTTCGATCATTGTCGACAACTCGCATGATCAGACTAGCCATTTAAAAAACTATGTACAGATCAATGGTAGGTCATAGTGTAACCCACGTAGGTCATAATACAACAATATCAAATACAGATGTATTGAGAAAACATCATTAAAAATTGCGCATTTCCACTGAATATCGAATACGTTCTAAGTTGAAGTCAGATGTAAATTTCTGGGGACCGAACCGGGAATCGGCGAAAACACTATTTGTACGCGATCAGTCGGCTTCAGGGGATGGACGATCGACCGATCGACGGCGACTTCGACGTGATCGAGGCGACTGTAGACGAGATACACGCGGCGTTCGGATCCGGGACGCTGACCGCCGAGGAACTGACCGAGACGTACCTCGATCGGATCGCGGAGCACGCGGACGCGCTCAACGCGATCCTGACGGTGAACGAGGACGCGACGGGACGCGCGGTAGAGTTGGACGAACGGTACGAGGCGGACGGCCCCGTCGGTCCCCTCCACGGGATCCCGACGGTGATCAAGGACAACCACGACACGGCGGACATGCCGACGACGGCGGGCTCGGAGCTCTTCGCGGAGTTCGTCCCCGAGAGCGACGCGTTCGTCGTCGAACGGCTCCGTGAGGCGGGCGCGGTGATCGTCGCGAAGGCGAACCTCCAGGAGCTCTCCTTCGGGGTCGACTCCGTGAGCTCGCTCGGCGGGGAGACGCGGAACCCGTACGCGCTCGACCGGCGACCGTCCGGCTCGAGCGGCGGGAGCGTCGCCGCGGTCGCGAGCAACCTCGCTGTGGTGGGCACGGGGACGGACACCTGCTCGTCGGTCCGGTCGCCGCCGGCGTTCACGAACCTCGTCGGGCTCCGGCCCACGCTGGGGCTGGTGAGCCGTACCGGGATCGTTCCGCTCTCGTTGACGCAGGACACCGCGGGCCCGATCACCCGGACCGTCGCCGACGCGGCGCGGACGCTCGAGGCGATGGTCGGGTACGACCCCGAGGACCCCGTCACGGCGCTCGGCGTCGGCCAGGTCCCCGATGAGGGGTACACGTCACACCTCGGTCCCGACGGGCTCGAGGGCGCACGGATCGGCGTCGTCCGCGACCTCTTCGAGGTGTCGGACCCGGAGAACCCGGCGGCGGACACGGCGGAGGCGGTCGTCTCGACCGTCGAGTCGGCGATGGCGGAGCTGGAGGCCGCGGGGGCCACCCTCGTCGACCCCGTCGAGGTCGTCGACGGCGAGTTCCTCGACTCGGCGCGCGTCGTCGGCAAGGAGTTCGCGCGCGACTACGACGCGTATCTGGCGACGCACGAGGGGACCCCCGTCGACTCGCTCCGGGAGCTGGCCGAGAGCGGGACGATGGCGCCGAGCGTCGGGGAGCGCGTCCTCGAGGGCGGGATCCTCGACACGGACGTCGACGGGTTGGACGACGACCTCGAGTACCAGCGGGCGCTGGCGAGACGCGAGACGGCCCGGACGGAGACGATCGACCGACTGGTCGAAGACGACCTCGACGCGCTGTTGTACCCGCCCTCGATGGCGCTCCCGGTCGAGATCCCCGAAAACCAGCCCTTCTCGGAGATGCGGTGTGAGCTCTCGGCACACACCGGACTGCCTTCGATCGTGTTGCCCGCCGGATTCGCCGACGCGGGAGGCGACGACGGCCACGGGCTCCCCGTCGGGTTCGAGCTGCTCGGCCGACCGTTCGACGAACCGCGACTCCTCGAGCTCGCGTCCGCCTACGAGCGGGCCGCGGACCCCCGGCGTCCGCCCGAGCGGTTCGCGTAGGCGGCCGACGGGGATCCGTCCGAGATCGCCGAGGGAATCCGCCCGATACCACCGGGGAAGCGCTTCACTTTCAGTTTCACTCCGCGGTTGGCTCGGTTATAGGAACGGTCGGTCCGTATCCGGAAGCATGAGCGTGTCACTCGAGGAGCGACCGAGATACGCGGCGCCGACGCGCGTGGACGTCACGGAGTGTCGAACCGACCGCATCGCCGACCGGATCCGGTCGAACCGGGTCGCCGGCGGGGAAGTCCACCTGGAACGCCGGGGCGGCCGGACGTACCTCGTGGCGACGCCAACCGACGGGGAGTCGCCGCGGTCGCGGTGAGGGATCGAAAAGCGACCGATGGAGTGACGTCGACATCGGCCAGCGGTGATCGCCGGAAACGGGTCATCGTGTGAGACAGTCGTCGCGGGAGACAGCAGTCACCGGTGGGATCGGCTACCCACTGGGCTATCAGTCGTCCGCGGTGATCGGGTCGCGGGCGTCCTCGTCGGACGTGAGCAGGCTCTCCAACCCGACGCCGAGCGTCTCGTTCGTTCGTTCGATCGACTCCGCCGCGGAGAGGTCCGTGGTCAGCGCGCGGATCGCGTCGACGTTCTCGGGGACCACGTCCGCCTCCTGGTGGACGTTCTCGAAGAGATACAGGTCGTGACCGGAGACGTTTATCGACTCCTCCCAGACGCAGTTCTCCCAGAGGTCGCCACGGGGGCGACCGCGGTCCATCGCGTACTCCTTCAGCTTCCCGGCCCCGTCGATGCCGGCCGCCTCGGGGACGGTGAAGATCCGGGACTCCTCGGCGAGAAGGTCGTGAACCTCCCCGGTCGTCGGTGCCTCGCGGAGCGTGACGTTGACGCTGTGGGTGTGCATCGTGGTCACCGGGACTTTCAGCGCGGCAGTGTCGACGGGCACCCCCGGCAGGACGGTGTTCACGTCTGGGCCGTGGTGTGAGGGGACCGTCGCGGGGTCCGGCAGAACGTCGTTTATCGGACCGCGCCCGGTCTCGCTCGGGTCGCCGCCGCGGCGGACCAGCGTGACGCGGGCCTTCTCGACCCCGTAGGCCTCCTCTAGGGGGGCGAGCAGGCGGGCGAGCCCCGTGGTGTTACACGAGACCACGCGGAGCGAGTCGGCCCCGCGGGCCGACTCGAAGCTCGTCCGGGCGTTGAACGAGGCGTCGGCCACGTCGGCGTCCTCGCCGCCCTGGAAGATCGCGGGCGTGTCGTGGGCCGCGTAGATCGCGCGGTTCCGTGCGCCGATCCCGGAGGGCGTACAGTCGACGACGACGTCGACGGACTCGAGCAGGTCCGGGAGGGTACCGGCGATCCCGACGCCGGCGGCAGCGAAGTCGTCGGCGCGGTCGGCGAGCGCGGCGTACAGGTCGTAGCCGCGTCGGGTCGCCGCCTCGGCCTCGTAGTTCGGCTTCGTCTTCGTGACGCCGACGAGTTCCATATCGGGCTGGGTCGCGACCGCGTCCGCGACCCGTTTCCCGATCGTCCCGTAGCCGTTGACGCCCACACGTATCATATCTTTACGTCCACCGTGCGCAGGCATAATTCTTTCGAGTAAATATCACAGAAACTAACTACGCCGCGAGTAATAACTCGGTTAATTCGGGCCATCTCGAGGTTACAACCTTGTTCCGTAACGGAGTAATAATAGAATAGTCGAACGCGCGGGTCGGTCCGCGATGGCGACGTGTCGATTCGCGATGGCGACGTGTCGATTCGCGATGGCGGCGTGTCGGTCCGGGATGACAAGGACTAACGCCCGCGGCGACCGAGGAGGTGACATGAGCGACCATCTCGCGGAGCCGGCCCGTACCGCGATCGAACAGTGTCTCCGTGTCGGGGAAGACGAATCGCTCGTCGTCGTCACCGACGACGAACGCGAGCCGATCGGCGAGGCGCTGTACACGGCCGCGACCGCAGTGACCGACGACGTGACGGTCCTCCGCTACCCGCCGAGCGAACAGCACGGGACCGAGCCGCCCGCCCCCGTCGCGGCGGCGATGGCCGAAAGCGACGTCTTCTGTGCGCCGACGACGAAGAGCCTGAGCCACACCCGCGCCCGCGGCTCCGCCTGCGAGGCCGGCTCGCGCGGCGCGACGCTCCCGGGTATCACGGAGGACGTGTTCGTCACCGGGCTGGACGCGGACTACGCCGCCATCGACGACGCCTGTGACCGGGTGCTCGACGCGGTCGGCGACGCCGAGGAGGTCCGCGTCACGTCGCCGGCGGGGACCGACATCACGTTCGGGATCGGCGACCGCGAGTGGCTCGCGGACACGGGCATGGTCCACGAGCCCGGCGACTTCTCGAACCTCCCGGCCGGCGAGGTGTTCGTCGCCCCGGAGACCGCGACGGGGACCTACGTCGTCGACGGGACGATGATGCCCCACGGACTGCTCGAGGACGGCCGCGAACTCGCCTTCGAGGTCGAGGACGGGTTCGTCACCTCGATCGGGGACGACGCGATCCGCGCCGACGTGGAGGCCGCCGCCGAGGAGGTCGGCGACGCCGCGTACAACCTGGCCGAACTCGGGATCGGCACCAACGTCGGCGTCGAGGAACTGATCGGCTCCGTCCTCCTCGACGAGAAGGCCGCGGGGACGGTCCACGTCGCCATCGGCGACAACGCCGGGATCGGCGGCGAGACCGACGCCCCGCTCCACCTCGACGGGATCCTCCGCGACCCGACCGTCTACGCGGACGGCGAGGAGGTCGAGCTTCCGAGCCCCTGAACGGGAGGGGCACCTCCCCTTACCGGATCACTCGACGACCGACAGCGCGACGCCCGCGACTCCGCGGACGCCGATCGCCTGGTGTCGCCAGCCGTCGCCCGCGTCGACACACAGCGTCCCGGCGTCGGTGACGACGACGGAGAGCCCCGGGCCGTACCCGATCACTGCCGGCCGATCGTCGACCGGGAGCTCCGCGACACGCCACGCGTCGGCGTCCCAGCCGGCACCGGACGCGGAGCCGGTCCTTCCCCCGTCGTCGCGCACGAGCAGGTCGTCGTCGACGACCGCGAGGGCGTGCCCGTCGCCGTCGGCCGCGACCGCCGTCGCGTCCCCCTCGACCGCAACCATCCACCCGTTCCCGAGCCAGTAGAGTCCCGCGGGCGTCGCCGCCAACGGCACCCCCGCGCCGGCGACGTCGCGGGCGTCCTCGAGCCCGACCGGCTCGAGGGACGGACGGCCGTCCCCGGTGGGCCCGCCGGGGACGACCCGGTGAACCCCGTCCACAGCCGCCACCAGCGGACCGTCGACCGCCCGCGGGTCGTCGACGCTCCCGACCCGCGTCGGCTCCGTCGGGGCGCGGTCGCCCCCGTCGTCCACGTCGCCGCCGGCCTCGTCGTCCACGCCGTCGCCGGCCGTGTCGTCCGCGTCACTGCCGACGCCGACCCGGTGGATCCCGCCCGTCGCGTCGGCCGCGAGGAACGCCCCGTCGTGGACCCCGACCGCGACGGCGGACCCGATCCCGACGGGGGAGAACGTCGAACCGTTAACGCCGTCGCGGTCCCCGTCGATCGGGGCGACGAGGAGGTCGTCGTCGGTCGCGACCGCGAGGCGGTCCGGGTCGTCCGCCCGCGCGAGAACGGCCACGTCGCGGGCGGGCTCGCGGGTCGCCAGCCCGAACTCGCCGACCTTGTCGCCGGAGATCGCGACCCGGACGACGCCGGTCCCGGTCGCGACGTAGGCGTCGGTCCGGCCCGCGGAGCCCGCGTACACGCGCTTCTCTGCGATCGAGATGTCGTCCTCGGCGGGTGCCATCGCGGAGGGGTTCGCGCCCGGCGGGCATAAGCCCGGCGTGGCTCGTCCCCGTGCCGATGGCGACGGACGGCGACGCCGTCGACCTCGTGGACGACCCGGTGCCCACGACGCCCGTCCCGACCCGGTGCCCACGACGCCCGTCCCGTCCTGCGGGTCACGGCGTCCATCCAGCTCCGGATCCGACGGCCATATGTCGGCGTACACGATACCGGATCGCGTGCAATCGGTCGTCGCCGAACTCCTCGGGCTGTTCGCGGAGGTCATCCCGCGGCTCGCGCGGATCACCGTGTTCATCGCGATCGGGGTGTTCGCCGCCAACGTCGCCGTCGCGTTCGGGCTGATCCGGTACGTGGCCGGGCTCTCGGGATACCTCACGCGGCCCGCGAACCTCCCGGACGAGGTCGGTACCGCGATCCTCACGACCGCGGCGTCGACCACCGCGGGCTACGCCACGCTCGCGGAGTACCGCGAGTCCGGACTGCTCGACGACCGCGCGACGCTCGTCGCGGTGGTCATCAACACGTTCTTCGGGTTCCTCCAGCACGTGTTCACCTACTACGTCCCCGTGTTGATCCCGATCCTCGGGCGGACGACGGGCGTCCTGTACGTCTCCGCGCGCGCCGGGATCGCGCTCGCGATCACCGTCTCTGGGGTGCTCCTCGGCGGACTCCTGCTGTCCGAGCGGAACGTTGACCGCGACGCGCTCGCCGACGTCGACACCGCCGGCCCGGACGCGGACGACCGGACCCGCAGGGAGCGCGTCCGCGAGGCTGGGGCGAAGTCGTGGTCGACGCTCCGCCGGATCGTTCCCCGGCTGGCGGTCGTGTACACGCTCGTGATCGCGCTCGTCACGACCTACGACGTCGAGTCGCTGACGGCGGTCGCGGAGCCGATCACGGATGTGCTCGGGCTACCGAGCGCGGCCGTCCCCGTGATCGCGGTGTACACCCTCGATACGACCGCCGGCGCGGTCGCCATCGAGCCGCTCCTGGAGACGACGTTCACGCCCCGCACCGCGGTCGCGACCCTGCTCATCGGCGGCATCCTCTCGTTCGCCGTCTCGACGTTCCGGCGGTCGATCCCGTTCCAGTACGGGATCTGGGGCGCGTCCTTCGGCACCAAGGTGATCGCGGTCAACACGGCGTTGAAACTGTGTTTCATCTCGCTGACCGTCGCGCTGCTTCTCGTCCCGGCGTGGTGAGCATCCGACTCCCTCCTGCGTTCCGGTCCCGACATCCCCTCCCCCGTTCCGATCCCGTCTCCCCTCAGAGCCCTACTCCGCGGTCGCCGCCGACTCCGAGCCGGCCCGGATCCCGTCGCGGTAGCGGGCGACGATCGCGACCGTCGCGACCGCGGCGAGCACGGCGAAGGCACCGACGAGCGTGAACGTTCCGCGATACCCGTTCGACTCGATGAGCGCGCCGAAGAGCGGCGGCGCGACCGTGTTGCCGATCATGATCCCGATCGTCACGACCGCGAAGTTCCGCCCGATGTCGCTCCGCGCCGACAGCAGGTCGGCGAGCTTGTCGCGGGCGGGCAACCCAAGGCTCCCGAGGCTCCCGGCGAGGACGCCGATCCCGACCGCGACGAGCGGCGAGGCGAGTTCGGACGCCAGGGCGAAGACGGCGACGCCGACGAGGAGGTACGCGGTCGCGAGGATCGGTCCCGGCCGGAACCGGTCGGCCAACACGCCGCCGGCAAGTATCAGGGCCGCACCCGCGACGAACATCGCCGTCAGCGAGAGGCTCGCGATCCCGGAATCGACGCCGTAACCGTTCTCCAGGAACACCACGAGATACGAGGAGACGCCCCAGAACGCCGTCGAGGCGAGCAGCGCGATCACCCCGAGACCGAGGATCGGCCGTGACGCGCCGAGCGCGCGGACCTCCTCGCGGACGCGGGCGAGCCGGGAGGCCGCCTCCGTGCGCGCGTCGTCGGCGTCCGGGTTCGGCCGCGTCACCTCGCCGCTCACGTGGCGCACGAGTACGTAGCAGGCGAGCACGCCGTACACGGCGCCGACGACGGCGATGAGGCCGAACGCGTGTCGCCAGGTCGTGCCCGGCAACGACGTGACGCCGAGGATGACCACGGGCGGGGCGGCGAAGCCGAGGTTGCCCGCGAAGCCGTGGGCGCTGTAGGCCTTCCCACGGAGGTCGGCGCTGGTGGCGTCCGAGAGCAACGGGAAGTGCGCCGGATGGTGGCCGGCGATGCCCGCCCCTAGCACCGCCTGTCCGACGAGGAGCACCTCGAAGGTGGGCGCGACGGCGAGGATCCCCGCACCGAGCGCGCCGAGCCCGAGACAGAGCGCGAGGGTGATGACGCGGTCGTAGTTGTCCGAGAGGTAGCCGTACGGCAGCTGTAAGGCGGTGTTGACGAACGCCTGGACGCCCATCGCGATCCCCAACGCGGCCAGCCCAACGTCGAAGTCAGCGGCCAGTGTCCCCAGGATCGGCGGGAACAACACGAGATACAGGTGGTTCACGACGTGTGAACCGCTCACGAGTCCGACCACGAGGGCGGTCTCGCGCGGCACGGAGTCGAACCCGAGGCGGTCGAACATCTACCCGTCCATCACGGGATCCGGGGAAAACGGTACCCCAATCGGCCGGCGTTGCCGAGGAGTGGATCCCGCGGCTACGGGCGCCTCACTCGAGGTCGAATCGGTCGAGTTTCATGACCTTGCTCCACGCGTCGGCGAAGTCCCGAACGAACGTCTCCTCGCCGTCTTCGGCACCGTAGACCTCGGCGATGGCGCGAAGGCGGGCGTTCGATCCGAAGACGAGATCCACACGGGAGCCCCTCCACTCGACCTCGTCGGTCTCGCGGTCGATCAGCTCGTAGACATCTCCGTCGTCGACCGGCTCCCACTCGTACTCCATGCTGAGCAGGTTCACGAAGAAGTCGTTGGTAAGCGTCCCTGGCTCGTCGGTGAAGACGCCGAGGTCGGAGTCCCGGTAGTTCGCGCCGAGCGCGCGCATACCGCCGACGAGCGCGGTCATCTCGTGTGCAGTCAGGTCCAAGAGATCCGATCTGTCGACCAACAGCTCCTCCGGCTGACGTTCAGCCTCGTCGGAGCGGTAGTTGCGGAACCCATCAGCTTTCGGTTTGAGTGCCTCGAACGACTCGATGTCGGTCCAGTCCTGTGAGGCGTCCGTGCGACCCGGTTCGAACGGAACCGTGACGTCGTAGCCAGCCTCGGCGGCCGACTCTTCGATAGCCACGTTACCGCCCAGGACGATCAGGTCCGCCAGCGAGACTCGGACGTCGTCCGACCGGGAGCCGTCGAACGCCTCTTTGATCGTCCGGAGCGTGTCCAGGACCGTCGCCAGCTGTTCGGGCTCGTTTACCTTCCAGTCACGCTGTGGGCGGAGCCGAATCCGGGCGCCGTTGGCGCCGCCGCGTTTGTCGCTGTCGCGGTACGTCGACGCCGATGCCCAAGCGGTCTTGACGAGTTGTCGAGTCGAGAGGTCGGATTCGAGGATCTCCGTTTTGAGCTCGGCGACCTCCTCGTCGCCGACGAGATCGTAGTCGGCGTCAGGGACGGGGTCTTGCCAGATCATCGTCTCGTCCGGGACCTCCGGGCCGAGGAACCGCTCCGGCGGGCCCATATCCCGGTGGATGAGCTTGTACCATGCCTTGGCGAAGGTTATCCCGAACTCCATCGGGTTCTCTTGGAAACGCTCGAGGATCTCTCGGTAGTCCGGGTCCCGCTTGAGCGCGACGTCGGTTGTGAGCATCATCGGGGTCGCGCCCTCGTCTTCGTTGTGTGCGTGTGTCGCCGTGCCCTGGAGCTCTCCGTCCTTCGGCCGCCACTGCCACGCCCCGCCCGGGCCTTCGTGTGCCTCCCACTCGTATTCGAGCAGGTTGTCGACGTAGTCCATATCCCATTCAATGGGCGACTGGGTCCAGGGACCCTCGATGCCGCTCGTGATCGTGTCGGCTCCTTTGCCCTCGCCGTACTCGTTCTCCCAGCCGAGCCCCTGTTGTTCGATCGGTGCCTCAGCCGGCGGCGCCCCGAGGTTTTCGTCCGAGTCGGCGCCGTGGACCTTTCCGAACGTGTGGCCGCCGGCACAGAGGGCGACGGTTTCCTCGTCGTTCATCGCCATTCGATCGAACGACTGTCGAACGTACTTCGCGGACTCCTTCGGGTCGGGACGACCGCCTGGACCCTCCGGATTCACGTAGATCAGGCCCATGTGGTCCGCGGCGAGATCGCCTTGGAGGGTCCCCTCCTCGTCGTGGCGTTTGTCCTCCATCATCTCTTCTTCGGGCCCCCAGTCGACGCCCTTGTCGGCTTGGAAAGCGTCCTCACGCCCGCCAGCGAAGCCGAACGTCTCGAAGCCCATCGACTCCATGGCGACGTTGCCGGAGAGAACCAACAGGTCGGCCCACGAGAGGTTGCGTCCGTACTTTCGTTTGACCGGCCACAGCAACCGTCGAGCCTTGTCTAGGTTCGCGTTGTCCGGCCAGCTTTCGACGGGCGAAAACCGCTGTGTGCCGCCGGATGCGCCCCCACGTCCGTCGGTAGTACGGTACGTACCGGCGCTGTGCCACGCCATCCTGATGATCAGCGGACCGTAATGACCGTAATCCGCCGGCCACCAGTCTTGAGAGGTCGTCAACACGTCTTCGATGTCCGCCTTCACGTCGTCGAAGTTCAGCGATTGAAACGCCTCAGCGTAGTCGAAGTCGTCCCCGTACGGTCCGGCGTCGTTGGCGTTCTGGTCGAGAACCTCCAGATCCAACTGGTTTGGCCACCAGTCGTGAGTTGTCTTCTGAGACATTAGGTCCGTCTTAACCCATCGTCACCTCAAATAAAAACCTGTTTACTTCACAGGGATATTCCCGAGATAACAACTTTTATTTTGATATATAAAAATCACTTTTTGATGTTGTGAAGATCGCACGATTTCGTTACGGGTACAGATATATTTGCGAGGTTAAGCGTCAGGAAACTCGATGAGATGGGTAGGGTGCGGGTCCGTCCTCGAGGATCCTCTCTTCGAACCGTACTCGAGGGTGGCGACCGCGAGACGCTGTACGCCCACAGTCCAACGCATCGACCGGTCGCCGGTGGACTCGGTCCCCTACGGGGGGGCGGACAGGCGGGCGGCCAGTGACGGGGATCGTCGAGGGAGTCGACGCGGCCGAATCCGCCGTGGTCGGCCGGCCGTCGGAGTGGGGTCCGGTCCGTGACGGTCGCCACCGGTGTGTGTACTCGAACGGTACGCATACTCAAGTCCCCGCCGTGAGACATGTCGATATGGACACCCATCGCTTCCTGTTCGTCTCCGCGGACGCCGCGCTGATCACCGACCTCGCGTGGCAGGTTCACACCGAGGGCCACGACGTGAAATACTACATCGAGGCCGAAAGCGACAGGGAGATCGGCGACGGGTTCGTCCCCAAGACCGACGACTGGGAGGCCGACGTCGAGTGGGCCGACGTCATCGTCTTCGACGACATCTGGGTCGGCTCCGATGTCGGGACGGGAAAACTCGCTCGGGAACTCCGTGAGCAAGGGAAGGCCGTCGTCGGCGGGACGCCGAACACCGATCACCTGGAAGAGGATCGCGGATACGCGATGGAGGTCCTCGAAGAACACGGCGTCAACACGATCGAACACCACATCTTCGACGACTTCGACGCGGGCATCGACCACGTCAAAGAGCACCCGGCACCGTACGTCATCAAGCCACTCGGGGAGGTCCAGAACGTCAAGCGGCTGCTCTACGTCGGCAACGAGGACGACGGGAGCGACGTCGTGGACGTCCTCCGGGCGTACAAGAAGGCGTGGGGCCACCGGATGAAGGGCTTCCAGCTACAGCGGAAGGTCGAGGGCGTGGAGATCGCCATCTGCGGCTTCTTCAACGGCGAGGAGTTCATCGATCGGGTCAACTTCAACTTCGAGCACAAGAAACTGTTCCCGGGGAACATCGGCCCACAGACTGGCGAGATGGGGACGTCGATGTTCTGGGCGGGACAGAACAAGCTGTTCGAGGAGACGTTCGGCAAACTCGAAGGCTGGCTCGCCGACGAGGGGTACGTCGGGAGTATCGACATCAACTGTATCGTCAACGGGACCGGGATCTACCCGCTCGAGTTCACGCCGCGGTTCGGGTACCCGACGATCACGTTACAGGAGGAGTCGATCGAGTCGTCCACCGCCGAGTTCTTCTACGACCTCGCGCACGGTAACGATCCCGACGTGGAGGTACACAACGGGTACCAGATCGCCATCCGCGTCGTCCTGCCCCCGTTCCCGTTCGACGACGACAAGACGTACGACGAGAACTCCCGAAACGCGGCAGTGGTCTTCGAGACCGAGAGCCGCGACGGGATCCACGTAGAGGATACGAAGAAGGTCGATGGGCAGTGGCGGGTTGCTGGTGAGAGCGGTATGCCGCTCGTCGTCACTGGGAAAGGAGAGACGATGCAGAGCGCTCGTCGACGGGCGTACGACCGCATCGACGACATCGTGATGCCCAATATGTACTACCGCGACGACATCGGCGAGCGCTGGATCGACGGGGACGGCGACCGCCTCCAGGCGTGGGGGTACCTCGGTCCGGGCGGCGAGTAACGGGCTCGAGGACGGTGGCCGAGGGGCCTCAGACCACCCGGTTCACCAGCGGGTCGCCGGCGACCGCCCGACGACGGTTCTCGCGAACGATGTCGGCGATCCGTCGGTAGTAGTCGCGCGTCGTCGCGGCCGCGTGCGGCGTGACGATGACGTCGTCGAGCTCCCAGAACGGGGAGTCCTCCGGTAGCGGTTCCGTCTCGAAGACGTCGAGGGCCGCGCCCGCGAGCCGGTCGCGTTCGAGTTCCGCGAGGAGCGCCGCCTCGTCGACGACGCCGCCGCGGGAGACGTTCAGCAGGTACGCGTCATCGGGCATCGCCGCCAGCACCCCGTCGCCGATCAGCAGTTTTCGAGGCGGAGCCTCCGGCCTCAAGGAGCGAGGGGTTCCGACGCTCAGTCGGAAGCGCGACGCGAGTAGGCCGGAGAGGAAGCCGACATGAGCTTTCGCAACCACTATCTTACACCATATCTTACTGCTAATTAGTGCTGTGCGTCCACAAGTGGCGCGCAGTACGGGCCGCAGTAGCCCGGCCCTGAATGGTGGGTTTGTCGACCCCGAAGGGCGTCCGGTAGGCGAGGCGCACAAGACGCCCCGTCGCGCCAACCGAGGGCGAGAACCACATCAAAGCCCCACCCTCAACGAGCGAGGCCGCAAGGCCGAGCGAAGTAGGGTGGGGTCGGTTACTCCTCGCGTCTCCGCGGTCAGGGGAGTCGCGACCGCGACGAACCGGGCGTCCGTCACGGCAGCCTCGATCCCCTCCGGCGTGTACACCCCCCCGACGTGGTCGACGGGCGTCGGCGTCCGTCTCACGCCGACGACGTCCATCCCGCAGGCGTCCGCGCGGGCGGCGATCCCCCGCCCGAGCGTCCCGAGGCCGACGACACAGAGCGACTCGCCCGAGAGCGTGAACGGCTCGTCCCACGTCGGGTGGCTCCACTCGCCGTCCCGCTGGCGGTCGCGGTGACGGTGGAGCCTGCGGGCGAAGCTCGTCATGTAGCCGAGCACGGTCTCGCCCACCGCGTCGCCGTGGATCCCGGTGCTGTTGGTGAGCCGGATGCCCCGCTCCTCGAACTCGTCGAACGGGAACCGGTCGACGCCAGCCTGGACGGAGTGGATCCACGAGAGCCCCGCCGACAGGAACGCGTCCTCGTACGCGAACGTCACCAGCGCGTCACAGCCCTCGAGTTCGGCCGACGAGCCGACGACGCGGATCTCGGAGTCGTCCCCTCTGCTTGCGGAGTCATCCCCTCCGCCCGTTGAGCCGTCATCGGTGGGATCGAGGGCGTCACGCAGGACGGTCGGCGGGAACAGTAGCTCGACGGACTCGTGGATACCGAGGGTGAACACCATACGGGCGGCTACCAACAGGCGGAACAAATAGGCTGCTGCGGATCGGGAGAAGACGGCCGTGCCGGATCGGGGGAAGGAGGCCACACGGATCCGGTCACGGGGTTTGATATCGGTCCGACCGGATCTACCGGTCATCGAACCACGACCCATGGCGATCTTCCGATCGGAGGCGGACCGTCGGCGCTCCATCGTCGCAGTAGTCGGCCTCGTCGTCGTCTTCGGCGGCGCCTACGTGCTCGTTCGCGAGTACTTCCCGTTCCTCACGAGCGCCCCCGAACTCCGGGCGTTCGTCGCCGGCTACGGCGTCCTCGCTCCGGTCGTGTTCGTCGGGATCCAGGCCGCGCAGGTGATCCTGGCGCCGATCCCCGGACAGGTGATCGCGTTCGCGGGCGGCTACCTGTTCGGCGCGTTCCTCGGGGGCGTCTACAGCCTGATCGGGGTCGTGATAGGGAGCTCCATCGCGTTCTGGGCGTCCCGTCGCTACGGCCGACCGTTCGTCGAGCGGGTCGTCCACCCGGACGTGTTGGACCGGTTCGACGCGTTCATCGCCGAGGCCGGGCTCCCGGGCATGTTCCTCGTGTTCCTCATCCCCGGCCTACCCGACGACGTCCTCTGTCTCGTGGGCGGGCTGACCGACGTCAGGCTCCGAACCCTCGTCGCCGTGATGATCGTCGGTCGAACGCCGGCGTACGTCGTCGTCGCCGTCTCCGGGTCGAGCCTCGCGGACGGCGACCTCGCGCTTTCGGTCGGCCTCCTCGTGATACTGCTCGGGTTCTCCGTGGTGGGGTATCTCCGACGTGACCGGATCCTGACCGCGTTGAAGCGGTGGCGGTGAAGCGGTGGTGGTGAAACGATGGCGGTGACGCGGTGGCGATGACGCGTTCGGAAACGAACTCGGCCCGCTGGGCGGTCCCCCGCCCGTCACCTTTTACCGCGCCGGGGGTGCTACGTGGGGTATGCCAAAGTACTCGACGGGCGGCGGAGGCGGCGACGACGACGGCGGCGCCTGCGAGCTCTGCGGACGCGAGACGACGAACCTCCAGCGGGCGAACGTCGCGGGCGCGCGCCTGCTCGTCTGCTCGAACTGCCGCCCACACGACGATTCACGGCGGGGATCGGGCGGCGGCGGAGGCGGTCGCTCGGGGAGCACCGGCGGAAACAGCACCGGTAGCGCCGGCGGCGCGGACGGGAGCGACGGCCCGCGTAGCCGCACCCAGGAGATCGCCAACAAGCAGGCGAAGATGTACGACGCGGCGACCGGCGACTCCTCCCACTGGGAGGAGGAGGGGACGAACTACGAGACGGACCGGCTCCCGTACCTCGTCTCGGGCTACGGCGACCTGACGACCGAGGCGCGCCAAGAGGCGGGGCTCACCGTCGAGGAGTTGGCCGCGGAGCTCGACGTCGACGAGGACGACCTGCTGGCGATCGAGGACGGACGGGCGGCGACCGCGGGCGTCGGCGGCTCGGTCGTCCGCGCGGTCGCGGATCGGCTCGGCGTGGAACTCGTCGAGGAGTGAGCCGGGCCCCGGGTGCGTCCACCCGGGGGGTGACCGGTCACTCGGGGGTCGGCTTCGGGACCGCGAACACGGGGAGGTCGCTGGAGAGCATCACGTCCTGTGTGACGCTCCCGAAGACGGCCTTGCCGCTCGGCCGGCGCTTCCGGCCGGAGACGCAGATCGCGTCGGCGTCGACGTCTTCGGCGGCGTCGACGATCTCCGGGGCCGGCTCCCCGCTCGCCTCGTGGTGGGCGAACGCGACGCCGGCGTCCTCGAGAACCTCCCGGGCGCGACGGACCGCCGCGAGCTGGTTGACCGCCGCCCCCTCCGGGTTGTCCGTGAACACGTGACAGAGGTGGGCGGTCAGGTCCTCCTCCGATCCGGGCAACTTCGCGACCGCACGTGCCTGGGCGGTCGCTCGCGCGTCGTCGTCGTCGACGGCGATGAGCACGTCGTACATACGACACGGTCGATCGGTTGGGATAATAAACGGTGGCACTCTCCGGTCGTCCCACCTCCGGACGCCAACCCCCCGGTCGTCCCGCCTCCGGACGCCCGCGTTTTTAACCGATCCCGACGAAGACCGCGCATGACCACGGTCAAGGACACCGTCCACGACCACATCGAGATCGACGGCGTCGGGGCGGCGCTCCTCGACACGCCCGCCGTCCAGCGCCTGCGCCACGTCAAACAGCTCGGCACCGTCCGGCTCGTGTACCCCTCCGCGAACCACACCCGATTCGAGCACAGCCTCGGCGTCTACCACCTCGCCCGGCAGGCGCTCGATCACCTCGGGATCGAAGGACAGCAGGCCGACCGGATCGAGGCGGCCGCGATGCTCCACGACGTCGGACACGGCCCGTTCAGCCACAACCTCGAGTCGCTCACCCACCGGCGGACCGGGAAGTACCACGACGACGTCGCGGAGCTACTCGAGGGCGGCGAGGTGGGGGCGGTCCTCCGTGACCACGACCTCGATCCCGACCGGATCGCCAGTGTCGTCGCCGGCGAGGGCAAGTACGCCGGGCTCGTCTCGGGGGAACTCGACGTCGACCGCATGGACTACCTCGTGCGCGACGCCTACCACACGGGCGTCCCCTACGGCACCATCGACACCGAGCGGTTCGTTCGGGAGCTCACCTTCGTCGAGAGGTCGGGAACGAACGAGGACGGGACGAGAGTGGACGAAGACGTGACGGGAGTGGACGAAGACGTGACGGGAGTGGACGGAGACGTGACGGGAGTGGACGGGGGCGGGACGGGGGTTGGTGGCGGTGGGTCGAACGACGGGTCCTCGCCAACGCTCGTGCTCGACGAGGGGAACGTTCAGACGGCGGAGAGCCTGCTTCTCGCCCGAGCGCTGATGAACCCGGTCGTGTACACCCACCACGTCGCGCGGATCTCGAAGGCGATGTTGCGGCGGGCGGCGGCCGACCTCCTCGACGCGACCGCGACGACCGCGGCCGAACTCCGGCGGATGGACGACCACGACTTCCTGGCGGCGATCCGGGCCTGCCCGGAGACGGCCGAGATGTCCCGGCGGTACGACGAGCGCGACCTCTACAAGCGGGCGGTGTGGGCGGAGTACGCCGACGTCCCCGACCGTGTCCACGACGCCGACCACGCGACGGAGCTGTCGCTCGAACGCGAGATCGCCGAGGAGGCCGACGTCGCCCGCGAGGACGTGATCCTCGACGTTCCCCCGGAGCCCTCGATGCGCGAGTCGACGGCGCGCGTGACGGTCAACGGGGAGGTCCGCCGGCTGGAGCGACAGTCGCCGCTCGTCTCCGCGCTACGGGTCGCCCAGCGGAACCAGTGGCGGCTCGGCGTGTACGCGCCCGGTTCGGCGACCGACCGGGTCGGCCGGGCAGCCGCGGACGTGCTCGGTCTCGATCCCGACGCGCTCGTGATCGAGGGGCGGAAGGCGATGCCGACGACGCTCGACGAGTTCTGACCGGTTCCGGGTCGGGCGGCCGCCGCCGCCGATAGCGGTCTCCGGCAGCCGCCGACGCCGAGCCGACCGCGGCGACGGCCGTCGTCGCGGCCGCCGTCGATCCGTCCCGGTACGCTTTATGACCGGGCCGGAGACGCCCGCGTATGGACATCGAAGGGACCGTCCTCCGGGGCCCCGACTTCGAGCCCGTCGAGGGACGCGTCGTCGTCGAGGGGGGCGAGATCGTCGCCGTCGAGGAGAGGCGGACCGAACGCGACGCGGTGATCCTCCCGGCGTTCGTGAACGCCCACACACACATCGGCGACTCGATCGCCAAGGAGGCCGGCGCGGGGCTGTCGCTCGACGAACTCGTCGCCCCGCCGGACGGGTTGAAACACCGACTGCTGCGGGCAGCGAGCCACGAGGAGAAGGTGGCGGCGATGGCGCGGACCCTCCGGTACATGGAGTCGACGGGGACCGGGGCCTTCCTCGAGTTCCGCGAGGGGGGCGTCGACGGGGTCCGCGCGCTCCGGGACGCGCTCGCGGGCGACGGTGTCGAGTTCGGAACGCGGGACCTCCGGGCGGTGGTGCTCGGCCGCGACGACCCCGACGTGCTCCCCGTCGCGGACGGCTACGGCGCGTCCGGCGCGCGGGACGCCGACTTCGAGTCGGTCCGGACCGCGACCCGGGAGGCGGGCAAGCTGTTCGGGATCCACGCCGGCGAGCGCGACGCCGCCGACGTCAACCCCGCGATAGACCTCGACCCGGACTTCCTCGTCCACATGGTCCACGCGGAGCCGCTACACCTCGACCGGATCGCCGACCGGGGGACGCCGGTCGTCGTCTGCCCGCGCTCGAACCTCGTGACGAACGTCGGCGTCCCGCCGATCCGCGAGCTGGCGGAACGGACGACCGTCGCGCTCGGCACCGACAACGTCATGCTCGACTCGCCGTCGATGTTCCGCGAGATGGAGTTCACTGCGAAGCTCTCGGACCTTCCGGCCCGCGAGGTGCTCCGGATGGCGACGCTGAACGGGGCGGCGATCGCGGGGCTCGACTGCGGCGTCATCGAGCCGGGGAGGACGGCGGACCTGCTGGTGCTCGACGGCGACTCCGACAACCTCTCGGGCGCGCAGGACGTCGTCCGGGCGGTCGTGCGCCGCGCCGGGAGCGCCGACGTCTCGCGGGTCGTGATCGGCGGCGAGACGGTCCACCGGGCGTGAAGTCGGGACGCGGTTTTCGTTATCTCGATCCGAGGACCGTCCGCGCGGAGAGAAACGGTTTAGTCGCTGGATCCACCCGGTGAGCGCATGCACGCGATCACCCAGTCCGGGTGGGTCGAAGTCATCTCCGGATCGATGTTCTCCGGGAAGACCGAGGAGCTACTCCGGCGGCTACGGCGCGCGGAGATCGCCGGTCAGTCGGTCGCGGTCTACAAGCCCGCGGTCGACGACCGCTACGGCGAGACCACGATCGGGACGCACAACGGCCGGCAGTGGGACGCGACGGTCGTCGACAACGAGGGCGACGGACCGCTGGAGATCGTCGACGCCGACCCGGCGGCCGAGGTCGTCGCGATCGACGAGGCCAATTTCTTCTCCGACGCGCTTGTCGAGGTCTGTAACGCGCTCGCCGATCGCGGCGTCCGGGTGATCGTCTCGGGGACGGACCAGACGTTCCGGGGCGAACCGTTCGCGCCCCTGCCACAGCTGATGGCGACCGCCGAGTACGTCGACAAGCTCCGGGCGATCTGTACGGTGTGTGGCGAGCCGGCCACCAGAAACCAGCGGCTCATCGAGGGCGAGCCCGCCCACGTCGACGACCCGACGATCCTCGTCGGCGCGGCGGAGTCCTACGAGTCGCGGTGTCGCGACTGCCACGTCGTCCGGACCGGCGAGCGCGAGGAACGGCCGGGCCGGCGAGCCTGAGGAACGACTGGACCGGCGAGCCTGAGGGACTGCCGGGCCCCTCGGTCCGCCGTCGACGCGGGTGACGTCAACCCTTGATGTTACACACCGGGAACGTCCGGGCGACCTTGTCGGCGATGCCGAGCTCGTCGCTGACGCGGACCACTTCGTCGACGTCCTTGTACACGCCCGGGGCCTCCTCCGCGACGGTTGCGCCCGACTGGGCTTTCACGTAGATCGCCTGCTCGCTCTCGAGGTCGGCAGCGACGTCGCCGCCCCAGAACTCCTGTTTCGCCTGCGTGCGGCTCATCAGCCGGCCGGCCCCGTGGGCGGTCGAGCCGAACGAGACCGACATCGACTCCGCCCCGCCGCGGAGCACGTACGAGCCCGCGCCCATGCTCCCGGGGATGATCACGGGTTGACCGACCGCGCGGTACGCCTCGGGGACCTCCTCGCGGCCCGCCGGGAACGCCCGCGTCGCCCCCTTTCGATGGACGTAGAGCTCGCGTTCGGCGCGGTCGACGGCCTCGTCGCCGACGGCGGGCAGGCCGTCGGGGCCGACGGCGACCTCGTGGGTCTCCTTCTTCCCGATGTTGTGGGCCACGTCGTACAACAGCTCCATCCCGAGGTCGTCGATCGGGTCGGCGTCGAAGACGTCGCCGAACACCTCGCGGGTCCGGTGGGTGATCAGCTGGCGGTTCGCCCACGCGAAGTTGATACAGGCGCCCATCGCCCCGTAGTACTCCTCGGCAAGCGGGGAGCCGGCGGGTGCGGCGGCAAGCTCCCTGTCCGGTAGCGACTCGAGCAGGTCGGCGTGCTCGGTCTCGATCCGCCGGAGGTAGTCGTTACACGTCTGGTGGCCGAGCCCGCGACTGCCACAGTGGATCAGGACGACGACCTGCCCCTCCGAGAGCCCGTAGGCCTCGGCGACCTCCTCGCGGAAGACGTCCGTGACGCGCTGGACCTCGAGGAAGTGGTTGCCGGACCCGAGCGACCCCAGCTGGTTGCGACCCCGGTCCGTGGCCTTCCGTGAGACGTACTCCGGTCGCGCGTCCGGCCGCCGTCCCTCGTCCTCACAGCGCGCGAGGTCGCTTTCGATCCCGTACCCCTCCTCGATCGCCCACTCGACGCCGCGTTCGAGCGCGCCCTCGATCGCGTCGGCGTCGCCGTCGATCACGCCGCCGCCGCCGAGCCCGGACGGGATCGCCTCGAAGAGCGCGTCGACGAGCTCCGTCTCACGGCCGCGGACGTCGTCGTAGGTGAGATTTGTATTCATCATTCTGACGCCACAATTTATGTCGTAGCCGATGGCTCCGGGCGAGATACACCCGGTCCGGGCGTCGATCGCCCCGACGCCACCGACCGGGAAGCCGTACCCCTGGTGGCCGTCGGGCATACACAGCGCGGGCTCGACCATCCCGGGGAGGTGCGTCGCGTTCTTCAGCTGGCGGAGCGTGTCGTCCTCGCCGATCTCCTCGAGCAACGCCTCGCTGGCGAGCACCCGCGCCGGGACGTTCATGTCGCCCTCGCGCGGGACCTCCCAGACGTGCTCTCGCAGCTTCTCCAGCCGGATCCCGTCGAACTCGCGTGTGGTCATGGGCGGGGCTTCGACCCCGGCGGGGAAGGGCGTTACGAGAGGCCGTGTTCAGACGTCGAAGACGACGTACGCGTACCACGCGCCGTCGTCACCGTCACCGCTGTCGTCGTCGCTCCCATCCCGGCCGTCGTCGTCACCGCCCCGGCCGTCGTCGTCACCGCCCCGGCCGTCGTCGTCACCGCCCCCACCGTCGCCCTCGCGCCGTTCGAGCGTCATCTCGGAGTACGTGACCGCCTTGACCTCCCGGGCGCTCACCGCGTCGAGCGGGACGCCGCGGGCGCTGGCCTCGACGCGCCACGCGGAGCCGGCGACGTCTCCGGGCGGGATCACCCGACACTCGTGGTCCGCGGGTAAGACGAGCCGTACGTCGCGTTCGTAGATCAGTCGGTCGAGATAATCGAAGAGCAGGGCTTCGCGGTTCTCGGCGGTCTCCTCGAGGGTGAACCGCTCGCCGCCATCCGCGGGGATCGACTCACAGCTCGCGGCCGTCAGTCCGTCGGCGACGGACGCGAACAGCGCCGAGAGGGTCGGCGCGGTCGCCTCGACGGCGACGTCGGCGGTGTGGTCGCGGAGTTCGTACGTCACGGTCCGTCCTTCGAGGCGGACCGGTTTCCGCGTTGCCATCGTCGCCGACGGCAGTCACTCGATCCGGAGTGATCGGAGCGTCTCCGCCAGGACGGATACGCGCCGGATCCCGCCGAAGCGCTTCGAGCTTCCGGCGGAAACGCCCGCGACGCACGGCTCGGCCGGTGGAGTTATATTCCACAGACGTGTTACGTTTTCCCAGTGAGCGTCAACGTGGAGCGACGGACGGACCCGCCCGGCGATTCCGAACACGTCCGTGAGGCGTGGGAACTCAAAGAGCGGATCCACCGGGTCGACGGCGTCCTCCGGCAACGACGCGGGTTCTTCACCGACGCCTACCGCCGGTCCACCACGCACCTCGTCCTCGAGGACGACGAGGTGATCGCGTTCGCCTCGGTCCGGCGCGACGGCTACGTGCTCTTTCTCGCCGTCGACCCGGACCACCGGGGACGCGGACTCGCCGAGCGGCTGATCGCCGAGGTGGCGGAGGAGTACCAGTCCGTCTCGTGTCACGCACGCACCACGAACGAGCGGGCGCTCGGCTTCTACGAACACGTCGGCTTCGAGGTGAAACGCCGGATCGACGGCTACTACGAGGATGGCGGCGACGCCTACTACCTCACGCTGGGACCCAACAGCCTGCGCGAGCGGCTCTCCGAGTTCGTCCGGGGCTAAGTCGAGCCACACCCTACGAGCCCCGGAACCGACACGCATTAGCGCCCGCCGCGAGGAGACGCGGGCATGACCGACCCCACAGTCGAGGACCTCCTCGAGCGCGTCCGCGACGGCGACGTGCGGCTCCACGAGCTGGACGGCCACGTCGACGCCGGGACGGCAGTGACCGTCCGCCGCCGGCTGGTCGCGGACCGATCCGGAGCAGACCTCGACGCCGTCGGCGAGTACGCCTTCGACGCCGCTGACGCCGACCCCAACATCGACAACATGATCGGCGGGGTCCAGGTCCCGCTCGGCGTCGCGGGGCCGGTGGCCGTCGACGGCGGCGCGTTCGACGGCGACCGGTACCTCCCGATGGCGACGACGGAGGGTGCGCTCGTCGCCTCGGTCAACCGCGGCTGTTCGGTGATCGACACGGCGGGCGGCGCGACCGCCCGCGTCACCAAGAGCGGGATGACCCGTGCGCCCGTCTTCCGCGTGGCCGACGTGGCCGAGGCGGCGGCGCTCGTCGAGTGGGTCCGCGACAACGAGCCGGCCCTACGGGAGGCCGCCGAGTCGACGACGAGCCACGGCGAACTCCTCGAGGTCACCCCCTACGTCGTCGGCAACAACGTCTACCTCCGGTTCCGCTTCGACACGAAGGACGCGATGGGGATGAACATGGTCACCATCGCGACGGGCGAGGCCTGCGACGTGATCGAGGCGGAGACCGACGCCGAACTCGTCGCGCTCTCGGGGAACCTCTGTTCGGACAAGAAGCCCGCCGCCGTCAACGCGGTCGAGGGGCGGGGGCGGTCGGTGACCGCGGACGTCGAGATCCCCCGCGAGGTCGTCGAGGAGCGGCTCCACACGACGCCGGAGGCGATAGCCGAGATCAACACGCGAAAGAACCACGTCGGTTCCGCGAAGGCCGGCTCGCTCGGCTTCAACGCCCACGTCGCCAACGCGGTGGCCGCGATGTTCCTCGCGACGGGCCAGGACGCGGCGCAGGTCGTCGAGGGGTCGAACGCGATCACCACCGCCGAGGCGACCGCCGACGGCGACCTCTACGTCTCGGTGTCGATCGCCAGCCTCGAGATCGGCACGGTCGGCGGCGGGACGAAGCTCCCGACGCAGGCGGCCGGCCTCGACGTGCTCGGCGTCCGCGGGGGCGGCGACCCCGCGGGAAGCAACGCGGACGCGCTCGCCGAGGCGATCGCGGTCGGCGCGCTCGCGGGCGAGCTCTCGCTCCTCGCCGCGCTCGGGTCGAGACACCTGGCGTCCGCACACGCCGACCTGGGACGGTAGGCGGTTTGCGTCACCCGCCCCCGTCGACGGCGGCGTCCCTGCCGATCGCACGCGCCGCGGCCAGCACCTCGTCGTGGAGGTGGCCGTTGGAGGCGACGAGCCCGACCGAGTCGTGTCGCCAGCGGTTCCCCGCGAGGTCCGTTACCCGGCCGCCGGCCTGTCGGACCATGAAGACGCCCGCGACGGAGTCCCAGGGGTTCGCCCGGAGGTTCGAGACCGTGCCCTCCAGCCCGCCCGCCGCGACCGTGGAGAGGACGACCTGGGCTGTGCCGAACCGGCGCATGTCGTTGAAACGGGTCACGATCGCCTCGCAGGCGTCGGCGTACTCGTCGCGGGCGTCGTGGCCCCACCACAGCGTCGGGTCGACCGTCGCCCGTCGGGGCTCCGCTACGTCGCTGACGCGGAGCGGTTCGCCGTTGCGGTACGCCCCGTCGGCGTCGGCGGTGTAGACGTCGTCGAGCGCGGGACAGACGGTCGCCGCTGTGACCGGTTCGCCGTCGACGACGGCCGCCACCGCGGTCCCCCAGACGCGGATCCCGCGGACGAAGTTGTGGGTGCCGTCGATCGGGTCGATCACCCACACAGCCCCCTCGTCGGGCACGCGCTTGCGGGCGTCCTCCTCCTCGGCGACGACGGCGTCGTCCGGGAACGACTCGCGGATCGTCTCGATGGCGGTCCGCTGGGCGGCCCGGTCGGCCTCGGTCACCACGTCGTCCTCGCCTTTCGCCTCCACGGCGACGTCGGTCCGGAAGGCGTCGTTGGCGACGCGGGCCCCCGCCCGCGCGGCCCGCTCGGCGAGGGCTGTGCGCTCGGCTACGTCGGTCATGCCCGCGGGTCCGGCTCCCGAACGTCTATATACGTCGATCCGACGGCTGGACGCGACCCCGACGACCGGACGCGCCGACGGCTGGACACGACCCCGACGACCGGACGCGCCGACGGCTGGACACGACCCCGACGGCGAGGGGGGACCCGCGACAGTATTAACTCAGTTCCGAATCTAAGTACCTTTAAGTGCGTCGGGCGGGGAGTAGTGGGTATGAGACCCGAGGAAGCGGTCCGTCAACTCGAATACGCCATCGACGCCTCGCTCGACGAGATCGGCCAGCGCGCCGCCGCGGGCTACCGCCCGACGTTCGAGCGCGTCGCCGATCGCGCCGACGGCTCGGCCGTGTACGCGCTCGCCTGCGACCTCTCCGCGGAGGTCGCAGGCGGGGACTGTCCCAGCCCCGCCGAGGCGAACGAGACCGCCGAGCGCGTCCTCGCCGACCGGGCGTACACCGACGGCGGAGAGTAGTCGCCACGCGGACCACCGGACCACGACCCGCGTTCCCCCCACCGCATTTCCCCCAGATCGCGGCCCGCGTTTCCTCCAGTGGACGTCTTTTGATCGATGACCGTCAGCCGAGGCTGGGGTCCGTCCGCCCCGGCGTACGGAACCCGCTCCGTGTACGGGGTCCGACTACGACACCGGACCCGACCGATACGTGGGACCCGTCCGGTACCCGGGACCCGATCACTTCGGATCGGAATCGCCGTCATCGTCGCCGTCTTCGCCATCGTCGTCCTCGCCATCTCCATCACTCCCGCCCTCGTCCTGGGGTATGGCCTCCGGCTCGGCGGGACGGGCGTGTACCGTGATGTCGTCCATGAGGCGGTCGCCGGGGACGACGTCGACGACGCGGGTGTCGACCTCCACGCCCACCGCGACCCGCTCGTCTTCGGGGGTCAAGAGCAACGGCTCCTCGTCGCTCTCGATCGGCTCGCCGTCGACGACGAAGGTCACGGCCTGTGAGTCGTGTTCGATCCACGCCTCGGCGGTCTCGTTGCCGTCGTAGACGACGTAGAAGAGGTCGTTCTCGGCCGTGAGGGCGTTCGGGTTCACCCCGCCGGCGGAGAGGTTCGGGTTGTCCTCGGTGACGTCGATCGCGAGTTCGCCGTCCTCGTCGAGGTAGGTGTACGGGTTGTCGCCGGGCTGGAGGGCGACCTCGTCGGTGAGGGGGTCGGTGGGTCCGTCGAGGACGACCGCGCCGGTGGAGACGACGAGCGCGGTCGCTACGAGGACGACGAGAACTAACAGCGTCGCCGATCCACGGGCCGACATTGTGGGAAAGGAAACGGGCTACGGGCACCAAAGTAATCGGTCCTCGATGGAGCAACGAGGAATGCTCGCGATGATTCGTAACAAGTGCCATCTTGAGAGCCGTAGATCTCGCGTCGTCGGTGTGGTAGTCATGGCGACAAGCCGGCACGATCGTCAGTACCGTGATCGTGTTCGTCGAGGAGTCATCAACTCGTCTCGAAGGCGGGATTCTGACGGCTACCGACGCCTCTAAGAATGAGTGAATTTTGAAGACGAGTTCGATTAAAATAAAACGCGGCTGTTAGACGGCGGTAGCGGAGAGACTCAGGCTCCCCGAGATCTCGTCTGCCGTCGCGCCTTCCAGCGCGTTGACGATGAACGACACTCCGATCGACTCACCGATAGCCAGTTCCGCGGAGAGTTGACCGGTTATCGGGCTCGTCGCGTGCCCCTCGCGTGTACTATTTCCGTCTTGGGAAGATTGGAGCTCGAAGGCGTACTCGGTACCGCCGTCGATGTCCTCGTTCAGTTCGAAGTCGATCGTGATCGAGAGGTCTTCTGTGGACTGGTTCACGACGGCGAGCGCGGATTCGAGAGACTCTTGACCGTCGCTCATATCGGCAGGATCGTCGTCCGTGACCACGGAGAACGTGTCTCCCGTGATATCTTCTACGTCGTCGTCACTGACGAAGGCCCCGAACTGATAGACCGAGTTGACGTTCACGCCGGGATCGTCGTCACCGATCGAGATCGTCAGTTCGCCGCCCTCGTCCATCCGAACACCCGCGACCGCTTCGTTCGCGACCAGACCGACGAGCCCGTCGCTGTCGTCGACGACCTCGATCTCCGCCTGCCGGGAGACCTCTGCGGCGCCGAACGCACCGGTTCCGGAAGCGAACGCTCCCGTACCGACCAGCGCTCCCAGCCCGACTACCACGTCGCGTCGATTCATGGTTGAATCCCTGTGGTGGCGTTACGACTCCTGATCAGCGGTGGAGAAATCGTCGTGACTCCCCGCGCGGACAGTGATACTGCCGCCCAGATCGGCACCCGTCGCCGCGTCGCCGACGACGACGAGGAGGCTGACCTTGACGTCCTTCCCCGAATCGACATCCGTCGAGTAGTCGGTGTCGTCGGAGTAGATGATGCTCGCTTCCCGGGCATCGGGCGTCGCCGACGCGATGAGCGAGCTCGTCTGCTCCGAGTCACCGCTCCCCTCCGCGTACTTAGAGACCATGTACACTTCAGCATCCTGCGGGAAGTCCGAGTTGGCCTCATACTCCACTTCGATCGCTTGGTCCGATCCGGACTGGTTGACAAGTTCGAACGCGCAGTTGTCCTCAATGTCACTGTCCGTGTCGATCGCGACGTCCTCGACGGTGGTCTCCAGCGTCGGGTTGCCGGGGACTTCGTCGAGATTATCGATCCCTCCGAGTCCGCCGACTTGGTACTTCGAGTTCGGATTGACACCCATTCCGTCCGGGTCGTCGGGGTTGAAATCGATGACGAGCTCGTTGCCGTTGTCGCCGCCGTTGTCCGAGACGAGTTCGCTATCACCTGCTTCGAGACCGATCAGCCCGTCAGTGTCATCCACGACCTCGATGTTCGCTTCCCGACCGCTGAGTTCCGCGGCGGTAAACGCCCCGGTACCCATCGCGGCCGCGCTTCCACTTGCCAATGCACCCAGACCGATCACGAATTTGCGACGTTCCATGTCGTATCTCACCTGTGTTCACGCACCCCCGCAACCCGGACGTCCGGGCCGGGAGCGCTCGGATAACCCATACGGGGGATGGTACTTCGTTATGAGATCCTCGACACGTTCGCGAGGCTACCTCGTTAGCACCTCGGGGCTGGCTCGTCGCGACCGAGCACCTCTCGCGTCTCCATCGATCGAACCCTGTTGGCCGTATAGGCTCTCCATGTCGCTTTTCAGGCAGTCGTTTACTCGCGGTCGGCCACCACCGATCGAACCGTATGGAGCCATTACCCCAGTTCAGGCGATCCCCTCGCGGACGGCGAGCGACCCCATCTGTTGAAAGATTGGATATAATAACAGATAAACTATCCAACTGCTTTATGTCGGACTCAGACATACCCTACGACCGAGAGTCGCCGGTTGGGGGGTCGGGGGTCTTCGACCGGGGAACGAGGGGTTCACATCAATGTCATCCGATCTCGCTGTGGTCAACGGGTCGAATTCGAACGGAAGAGAGCTGTCCGAAGACGAGATCTTCGAGGTGCTGTCGAACCGGCGGCGGCGGTTCGTCATCCACGCGCTCAAGCGCGCGGAGGAACCGATCGAGGTGTCCGAGCTCTCCACGCACGTCACCGCCTGGGAACTCGACGTCGAACCCGAAGCGGTCGAGTACGAGGACCGGCGGAACGTGTACAGCACGCTCCAGCGCACCCACCTCCCGAAACTCGAGGAGAAGGACGTCGTGGACCTCGACGAGGAGGAGAACGTCGTCGAGGCCACGCACGCCCTCCGGAACCTCGACATCTACATCGAGGCCCTCGAGGGCAGGGAGATCCCGTGGAGCCTCTACTACGTCGGGCTCGCGGGCGTCGCCCTCGCGCTCCTGCTCGCGGTCGCGACCGGCGTTCCGGGGTTCGCGAGCTTCGAATCGCTCGACGTCGGGGTCTTCACCGCCACCGCCTTCGGCGTGTCCTCCGTCGTCCACCACGTCGTCGGCCGACGCGCCCGCCTCGGGGACACCGAGAAGCCGCCCGAACTCCGCAAGATCGAGTGAATCAGAATGAGCACCAGCACCCGAACGCCGTCGGCCCAGGTGAGCACGCTCCGTACCCTGAGCATCCTGCTCGCGTTCACGGCGGCCGTCGGGCTGGTGTTCGGGACCGCGGGCTTCTCCGCGATGGAGGCCGACCGCGGCCTCACCGCCAACGTGACCGACGATGGGAACGCGTACCTCGGCTACGAACCGACCGCCAACGAGACTGCCAGCGGGGAATCCACGGCAGTCGTCGAGTATCGAAACCAGTTCGGCAACGATCTCGACGAGTTCGACGTCGACGTGTCGATCGTGAACTCCGGGAACACCGACGCGTCGATCGAGTCGACGAACACACCTGACGAACTCGGGAAGGTGAACGCGAGTTCGGTGTTCGTCACCCTGACCTGTTCCACCGGGGCAGACGTCGAACTCCTGTTCGAGGCGAACGGAAACGGTGGTGGGGTGAGCGTCTCGCTGGATCGAACCCACAACGTGACGTGTCTCTCGCCCGACGATCAGATCGATATCGAGTTCGTCGGTAACGGGAGCGGAAACGGGAACGCCAGGATCGACGGTCCGGAGCGGTACTTCCCGCTCGACGTCGAAGTGGAAACGAATCAGGGGACCTACAATACCACCGTTGAGGTCTCAGACGGACAGGTACGGAAAGGAGGTAACGTCTCGGGGAAGATTGAGACCGTTCGGATTCCGGAGTACGGGATCGAGAAACACGCCCCAAACTTCTCCCCGGACTAACGGCGAGATCGTATCGTACGCGTCCTCCGCCATCGAGCGTGCCATCTACACCTCGACCCGCGCCCCCAACGCCGGCGCGCTCGCGTCGAACCCGTCCTCCCGCAGGTCCTCGGCGAACGCCACACAGCGGTCGCCATGGGTCACCAGCACCCGCGAGTCGCGGTAGGCGTCGAGGAACGACTCCAGCCCGCCGCGGTCCGCGTGCGCGGAGAAATCGAAGGAATCGACCCGCGCGGCGACGGGTCGGACCCGGCCGTCCATCTCCATCCGGCCGTGTTCTTGAAGCTCCCGCCCGGGCGTCCCCTCGACCTGGTAGCCCGTGAGCGTCACCGCGTTCGTCGGGTTCGCCCGGATCTCGGGGAGGTACGAGTGGACCGGCCCGCCGGCGAGCATCCCCGAGGTGGTGACGATCAGCGCGTTCTCGGCTGCGATCCGCTCGCGCTGGCCGTCCCGGCCGGTCACGAAGCGCGCGGCCCCCGCCGCGCGCCGGAGCGCCTCGGCGTCGCGCAGGAACGCGGGATGCCGCTGGAGCAGGCGGGTGACCTCCCTGCCCATCCCGTCGACGTAGGGGGTGAGGTCGCCTGCGTGAGCGACGAGCAGAAGCTCCTGGGTCCGCCCGATCGCGAACGCGGGCGCGACGACGGTGCCGCCCTCCCAGAGGGTCGTCCGCACGCGCTCGGCCCAGCGCTCCTCGACCACTGCGCGGTCCTCGTGGGTCACGTCCGCGTAGGTCGACTCACAGACCACGACGTCGGCGTCGGGCCGTGCCGTCGTCCCCGCCACCAGCCGCTGGTCGTCGGTGTGGAAGTCGCCGGTGTACAACAGTCGCGTGTCGCCGTCGTCGACGAGCACGTGCGCGGAGCCGGGGATATGCCCCGCAGTGCGGAGCGTCACCTCGTAGCCGCCACTCCCGATCCCGCCGGCGACGGGGAAGGGCTCCCCGTAGCCGTGCGGGACCGCCACCTCGCCGAGGCGCGCGACGTGCTCCGCCGAGAAGGGACAGAGTGGGCTGTGCCCGTGGAGCTTCAACGTGTCGCGCGCGAGGACCCGCGCGAGGTCCGCCGTCGGCGGCGTCCAGTGGACCGCGGGGCGACGCGACCCTTTCAACAGTGCCGGCACCGCGCCGACGTGGTCGAGGTGGCCGTGCGAGACCACGACCGCGTCGGGTTCCGGGTCGCGGATCGGGTACTGCGGCGGGTCGGCGGTCAGGACACCGTAGTCGAGGAGGAGCGAGCCGTCGACGAGGACCGCGCTCCGGCCGACCTCCCGGGCCCCACCGAGGAACTCGAGTTCCATCGGCCGACCCTAGCCCGCGACCGGGTTAGTGTCCGTCGGTCGCGGGCTCGGACTCGATCGAACGCCTCCCGAGCACCGGCAGGGGGCCGACGAGCCACACCCAGACGGCGAGCATGAGCGCGCCAGGAAGCTCGGGCAACGCGAGCCCCGTCACCGGCCAGAGTCCCGCGAGGAACGAGGTCCAGACGGCCACGTGGACGGGGACGAACCCGAGCGCGACCCGGCCGGTCGCGACGTTCCGGCGAACGACCCCGTCGATCCCGAAGGCGACCGTGGCGAGGAGGTAGAAGCCGACGGCCGCCGGGCCGTGGAGCGCCCGCGTGAGATCGAAGACGCCGGTGCCGGCCATCGAGACCATCGCGAGCGCGAAGACGACTGCCCGGAGCCGGCCCGCGGTGCGTGCTCGGCCGCGTTCCCACAGCCCGACAGCGTAGCCGAGCCCCGCGAGGCCGCCGATGACCAGCCCGCCGTTGAACGCCGGGGCGCTCCGCTCGCGAACGCCGAGGTCCGAGAGCGCGTCCGTCGTCCACGAGAACGTCGGATCGAGACGTATCGCGACGACGATCCCGCCGAGCGCGGCCAGCGTCGCGACCGCGCCGAAGACCCGGGCTGTGACCGGGGACGGGAACCCGATCGGGCCGTCCGTCGGTCCGTCGTCTTCCATGACCGTACCCTACCTGACCGTGGAATAAAAACGTCGACGCATCCACACCGCGACGGGCCTCACTCGATCCGCTCGGCGGCGTCCCGCTCGACGAGCGGCTCCGCGTTCGCGGTCGGGAGGGTGACGACGTCCTCGCTCGCGAGGTCGTACTCGCGCTCGTCGACGCCGAATATCTCGCCGACGTCGCGAGTGATGCGGACGGTCTCGCGATCGATCGTCGTCGTGGCGGGGTCGCGCGTCGACGACGACTCGCTGTCCCCGGACGGGGCCGGGTCGGTCGCCGTCGGCTCCGAACCGTCGACCTCCGGGCCGTCCACGCCCGGCGCGCCGGGGGGAGCCGGGTCGGGATCTACGGTCGTCGGGCCGCCGTCGGTGCTCGCGGTGCCGGGTTCGGTGTCGGTTGTAGACGCGTGTGAGTCGGGCAGTTCGGCGGGTTCGTCGGGCGAGCCGTCGTCGCCCGATCCCGCGGGGTCACCGCCCATCGCTCCCGCGAGGACGTCCGAACCCGGATCGGATTCCGGCGGGGCCGGGTCGACGGGGTCCGACGGAACGGAGGCGTCGGCCTCCCGTGCCCCAGCGGCATCGGCACGGCTGGTCGAGGCCCCTTCCGGTTCGTCCCCGACCTCGGGATCCGGGACCGGCTCGTCGTCACCAGCGGGCGGCACCTCGCCGGCCAGCGTCGCGAGAACCTCGGATTTGTTGTCGCGGATCCGCGCGACGAGGTCGTCGAAGAGGGCGCGCTCCGGGCTCGTCATCCCGTCGGTCTCGACGGACATGTCCGCCGCCGCGAACGACGCGAGCTTGACGACCTTGCCGACGCGGCGCTCGTAGAGCGCCTCGGCGACCTCTTCTGCCGTCTCGAGCTCGTCCGACATCCGCCGGACGTCGTCGTCCGAGAAGGGGTTGTCGACCTGGTCGGCGCGTCGGTCCCGCGCTGCGCGCAGGTCGGAGACGTAGCCGGCCACGTCGTCGTAGAAGGCGTCCCGCAGGTGCTGGAGGCTGTCCTTGCGGCGTTCCTTCGCCTGTACCGAGCGCAGTTCGTCCAGGTTCATCGTTCGGGGGCCTTCCGCGCCTCGCCGCGGGCCATCAGGAAGACGCCCGCGAACTCGGGTACGGTGTTCTCGCCGGCTTGGACTGTGTGCCTCTTTCCGTTTAGTTCTACCGTCGCGTCCTCGTCGACCTCGATCCGGATGTCGCGCCCGACGAAGCGGTCCGGGACCGCGTCCCGGAGCGGGTCGAACTCGTCGAGGTCGTTGCGATCGATTGGCGTGACGACGAGACCCGACCCACCGTGAAGCGTTCCGGGTAGCCGGATGAGCCGGCGCGTGTCGGTCGTCACCGGCTCGTCGATCGGGGCGGCGTCGGTCGCAGCCACCCGGGCGGCGAGCGCGGAGACGAGCCGGCGCACGCCCGGGCCGCCGGCCTCGACGTTGCCCTCGCGGACCGCGTCGGGGTTCCGATCGAACGCGCCGAGGATCGTCTCCGCGCGACCCTCGCCGATCCCGTCGAGCTCCATGAGCCGCTCGCGGGCGTCCGCGTCGTCCATCTCCCGGAGGTCGTCGGCGTACCCGACGAGCGCGTCGTGGACGCGCGCGCCCCAGCCGCCCTCGGTTCGGAGCATCCGCTTCGTCGTTCCGCGGTCGGAGACGGTGCGGACCAGCCCGTCGACGTCGAGGTCGATCGCGCGGACGTAATCGACGACCTCCCGGCGGGCCTCGCTTTCCAGCTCCCGGACCGACTCGTCGCGGACGTGGACGTGGTAGCCGCGTCCCCCGGAGAAGACGACCGTGAGGTCCTCGAACGCGAAGTCGGTCTCGAGGAAGTCGAGCAGTCGACGGAGCGCGTCCTGACACGCCTCGAGCATCTCCCGGTACGTCGCCTCCGCGGGATCGACCCCAGGGAGGTGGTCGGCGTCGAGGTCGAAGACGAGGTCCGCGGAGCGCCACCCTTTCTTCGCCATGGTCGACGCGCCGGGGTCGTCGTATCGCGCAGTCGAGAAGTACGCGTGTCGCGGGGCGTTGTCCGCGAAGAACGTGTCGAGATCGCCCAGGTCGTACGTCGACTGGTGACGGACCATCGTCGTGCCCGCGCCGGGCGTCCACGGGATGTGTCCCCACTCGCGGAGGTGTGCGTCCGGCGGCGGCGACAGCGACGTCCCCCGATAGTAGTCGCCGAACCGCCCCCGGAGGTACTCGCGCGTCCGGTCGTCCATCGTTCCACCGTGTATCCGGGGTCGCCGTATAGACGTGTCGCTCGCGGCCGAGCCGACTCACGGCCGACTACGGCTCGAGGGCGACCACAACCCTTTGAGTCGGGCGCCCGTACCGCACCCATGCGCTCGGAAGAGGAGGTCCGCGAGCAGTACGAGTTCCTGTGTGAGGAGTTGGCCGACGACGACATGTCCCACCGTGGGGTCGAGGAGCTTTTCACCCACTACAAACGCGCGCTCGGGTGGGTGTTAGAAGAGGAACACATGTAGCGCACCCTCGATAGGTTTATTACTATCAACCCAATACCGTCACGTGACGCTTCGTCTGGAGGGCCGAAGCGTCAGCGGGGACCAATTTCGAACGTGCGCCTCACGCGGCTTTTTTCCGCGTGGGGCCTGCGTTCGTTCTCGAGGATCGAACCCCCAGCCACCGGTTCGTCGGCGCCGAACTCATCGATCATCGATGACGGGCGGGTCGGATCCGTCGGATTCATGTTAGATATAGTGTATACCCGAGCCGCCGAAAACGGCGGCCGATCCGAGAACTAGTGTACATTACGTGGTAGTTCCGAACGCCTCACGCCACCGCGGTATGAGTCGGATTACCTCGTATTCCGATCTATGTAACGGTATATTTATTTATTTTCAACATATATGTCCGCACAGCCGCATGTACGACCTCACAGGTTTCCAGCGCGACTTGCTCTACGTGATCGCCGGTCTCGAGGAGCCGCACGGATTGGCCATCAAGGACGAACTGGAGGACTACTACGAAAAGGAGATCCACCACGGTCGGCTCTATCCAAACCTCGATACGCTCGTCGAAAAGGGGCTCGTCGAGAAGGGACAACGCGACCGACGGACGAACTACTACACGCTCACCCGCCGCGGGCGACGCGAGATCGACGCGCGCACGGAGTGGGAGACCACGTATATCGAGCACTGACCGATCCGACCCTCCTCCCCCTCGACCGCTGTCGGATTCACCGCCGACCCTCCTCCCATGGTCGCCCCCCGTTTTTTCGCGGTCGGGACGTACACCGTGGTATGGACCGTGATACCGTAACACCCGAAGTGACCGAGTTCCCGGGCGAGCGAGCCCAAGAGTGGGTCGACCACCACCACCGATCGGCGGCGCCGAGCACGTACGTCTACGAGTTCGTATGGGACCGCACCGCCCCCGCGACGGGACCCTTCTGTACCGACGTCGACGGCAACGTCCTCATGGACTTCACGAGCCACGTCGCCGCCGCGCCGCTCGGGTACAACAACCCGCTCATCACCGAACCGATGGAGGAGTTCGACGTCGTCGACCCGACGAAGATCGCGGGTCAGGACTTCTACGTCTCCGACGGCAACCCCCCTGGCGAGGCAGTTCCCGGTCCGGCCGACCTCATGGACCGGCTCACTGACATCACCGCCCACTACGACATGGACACCGTCTTCCTCTCGAATTCGGGGGCGGAGGCGGTCGAGAACGCGATCAAGGTCGCCTACGACGACGCCGACGGTGCGAAGTACGCGATCACCTTCGAGGGCGCGTTCCACGGCCGGACCCTTGGCGCGCTCTCGCTCAACCGCTCGAAGTCCGTCTATCGTCGGGACTTCCCCGAGATCGGCGGCGTCCACGACGCGCCGTACTGTGACGACCGCACGTGTTCACCCGACACCTGCTCGTGCGGCTTCTTCGCCGACGGGGAGTCGCGACTGCGCGAGCGGCTCGACCCGAAGAGCGGCCACATCGACCCCGACGAGGTCGCGTACCTGATCATGGAGCCGATCCAGGGCGAGGGCGGCTACCGGTTCCCCTCGGAGGCGTTCACCGACGAGATCGCCGACCTGGTCGAGGAACACGACATCACCCTCATCGCCGACGAGATTCAGTCCGGGCTCGGGCGCACCGGGGAGATGTGGGGCGCGGACAACTACGCGATCGAACCCGACGTGATCACGAGCGCGAAGGGCCTGCGCGTCGGGGCGACCGTCTCCCGGTCGGACGTGTTCCCCGAGGAGACCGGCCGGATCTCCTCGACGTGGGGGGCGGGCGACGTCATCGGCGCGCTCCAGGGCTCGCTCACGATCGACGCGATCCGCGAGGAGGGGCTCATGGAGAACGCGATCGAACGCGGCCGGCAGTTCCTCGAGACGATGCGCGACGCCGACCCCGAGGGCGTCGTCGACGTGCGCGGGAAGGGGCTCATGCTCGCCGTCGAGTTCGACACGACGGACCGCAGAGACGAGGTCGTCGATCGGGCGGTTCGACACGGCCTGCTCACCCTCGCGTGCGGGCAGAAGGTGATCCGGATCCTCCCGCCGCTCGACGTCACCGAACGCGAGATCGAACTCGGCTGTGACCTGTTGACGACGGCGATAGAGGAAGTCGCCTGAGGGGGCGTTCGGGCACCCCCACGATGGCTCGAAATCCGCCTCGGATCAGCGCCGGTCACCTCGGACCATCACCGATAAACCGCACGCGCGCCGACGGTGGATATGACCGGACCCGACGAGGGTACGACCGGACCCGACGAAGGCGGTTCCCGCCGTCCGTGCCCCGCCGACGGCGACACCTCCACTCCCGCCGACGGCGATGCGCCGTCGCTTCCCGCGGACCGCGAGGCGGTCCGGGAGGCGCTCGTCGCGTGGTACGAGGAGGACCACCGCGAGTTCCCCTGGCGGCGGACGACCGACCCGTACGAGGTCCTCGTCAGCGAGGTGATGAGCCAGCAGACCCAACTCGACCGGGTCGTCCCCGCGTGGGAGGACTTCCTCGAACGCTGGCCGACGGCAGCCGCCCTCGCCGCCGCCGACCGGAGCGACGTGGTCGCCTTCTGGTCGGACCACTCGCTCGGATACAACAACCGCGCGACGTACCTCCACGAGGCGGCGACGCAGGTCGAATCGGAGTACGGCGGCGAATTCCCTGAGACTCCCGACGGACTTCGACAGCTGATGGGCGTCGGCCCGTACACCGCCAACGCGGTCGCCTCCTTCGCGTTCGACGCGGGTGACGCAGTCGTCGACACCAACGTGAAACGCGTGCTCTACCGCGCGTTTACAGAAATCCATAATGCGGACGATCCGGACTACGAAACCGTTGCGAACGCGCTTATGCCGGACGGAGAGTCCCGAATCTGGAACAACGCCATTATGGAACTCGGCGGCGTCGCCTGCGGGAAGAAACCGCGATGTGACGAGGCCGGTTGCCCGTGGCGCGAGTGGTGCCACGCGTACCAAACCGGGGACTTCACCGCGCCCGACGTACCCACCCAGCCGAGCTTCGAAGGGAGCCGTCGACAGTTCCGCGGGCGCGTTGTTCGACTTCTCGGCGAACACGACGAGATGGATCTGGACACGCTTGGTCATCGGATCCGAGTTGATTACACTCCTGATGGGGAGCACGGACGGGAGTGGCTTCGGGGTCTCCTTTCGGACCTCGACGACGACGGTCTCGTCAAGATCGAGGAAGAGGACGATCAGACAACTGCTCGCCTCCAGTAGTCCGATTCAGATCTGCTGAACGACTCACATACGAGAAGGCCGGTTTTATTTCACACCCTATTTGTGTCTATGTATTCTGAGCGTTTATCAAGGCGACTTTCGGTAAACCCGATCTCAACGAATACATTTATTCTCGTTCGGATTTAGATACTATGTACGCTAAGCGGCTATGGAGCCTACAAACGAGGAAGATACCCTAAGAAAGAGCCTGTCGACACGTGAATCGCAGGCACTCTCGCGGCTCGCAAGCGAGGGCCGACAGATCGTTACCATCGGTGACCTCGCGGACGTCCTCGACATCCACCGGAAGTCGGCCAAGGACATGGCGTATACGCTCAAAGAGAAAGGTTGGCTTGAGCGAATCGCTCACGGGAAGTATCTCATCTTGCCACTCGCTGCGGGCGAAAACGCCGTCTATACCGAACACGAGTTCGTGATCGCGTCTGCACTCGTGGAGCCGATGTACATCGGGTACTGGAGTGCGATGAATCACCACGGGCTAACAGAGCAGCTGTCCCGGACTGTGTACATCGTGACGACAAAGCGGGCTCAAGAGCGAGAGATCCACGGGGTGACGTATCGACCGGTGACCGTCACTGAACAGAAGTTCTTCGGCTATCAACCGACTGCGGTCGGGTCAAGTCAGGTGAATATTTCGAGTATCGAGAAGACGTTGGTCGATTGTGCCGACCATCCGGAGTTCTGCGGCGGTATCGGTGAGCTTGCGAAGGCAATGCAGAACGCGATCGAAACGCGATGTTCGTGGGAACGAGTCGTCGAGTACCTGCGGCGAGTAGGGAACGGTGCTGCAACGAAACGAATCGTCTACCTCGCCGACCAGTTGGACATCGATCTTCCGGAGTGCGACGAGCTCGTCGAGAACTTCACGACCGGGTACCCGCTGCTCGATCCGACGAGAGAAGCGACAGGAACCCGCGACAGCAACTACCAGATTCGCCTGAATGTCAGCCCCGAATCGTTCCTCCCGGAGAACTTCTCAGAATGATCTCCGAAGCACAACTACGACGACTGGCCAGAGAACTGGATGTTCGCCTCGGCTACGCGGAGAAGAACTACGTCAACTCGTGGATTTTGTGGGCGATTTACACGAGCCCATACGGGGATAACCTGCTGTTCAAGGGCGGAACTGCCCTCAGCAAGTTGTACTTCCCGGAGACGTGGCGATACTCGGAGGATCTCGATTTCGGTGTGGAAGGGAATTACCGAGGGAGCGAAACGGAGTTACAAGGCGCATTAGAAGCCGCTGCCAGAGCCTCCGGCATCGACTTCGAGGTGACCAAACACCGCGAACTACAGAAAGAAGCGTATCGGACGCACTACGTCGATATCGACATCCAGTACACCGCTGTGCTCGGTCACAAGAACACGACGAGTCTGGACGTTATGATAGACGAATACGTTGCGTTCCCCTCGGTAGATCATCGCCACAGCTACGAGGACGTCCCTGAATTCAAGCTGACCACGTACAGCTTGGAGGAGATTTTCGCAGAGAAGTTGCGGGCGCTCTATCAGCGATCACAGGCTCGGGATTACTACGATCTCTATCGGATGATTACCGAGGCTGACGTTGATGACTCGGTTATCCTTCCGGCATTCACGCGAAAGTGTGAACACGACGGTCTGGACATTGACCTCCGAGATGGACTTCCCAGAGAGAAACGGGATGAGATCCGTGACGGCTGGCAGAATACGCTTCCCGACCTGGTTGCGGATCTTCCCGAGTTCAACTCAGTCTATGATACGCTCGAAGTCGACATCAGTTCGATAGTAGAGGAATAGTAGCCCGAGAAACACCCATCCCCAAAGGTGTGGCGCCCGACGTACCCACCCAGCCGAGCTTCGAGGGGAGCCGTCGGCAGTTCCGTGGTCGGATCGTTCGACTCCTCGGTGAACGCGACGAGATGGATCTGGACACACTTGGCCATCGGATCCGAGTTGATTACACTCCTGATGGGGAGCACGGACGGGAGTGGCTTCG
>NZ_QMIM01000007.1 GCF_003287355.1 Halorubrum sp. 48-1-W | reverse complement strand
ATCGGATCCGAGTTGATTACACTCCTGATGGGGAGCACGGACGGGAGTGGCTTCGAGGTCTCCTTTCGGACCTCGACGACGACGGTCTCGTCCAGATCGAGAAAGGGGACGATCAGATAACTGCTCGCCTCCAGTAGTCCGGTTTCGATTCCTCAAACGGTCCCCGAGAGCCATACATGACACATATACGAGAAGACGACGTGGCCGGTACACTCGAGTTCTCAGTACGAAGCCGCCGTCGGAGCGGATCAGAGGCGGGTCGGGAACCGGCAACCTAGACGCCGTCGACGGACCGGCGGTGGAACCGCCCGAGGAGACGAAGTGGGAGAGCCACCAGATCACCAGTCAGTTCGGGTACGATTGTATCTACCTGCTTGCGGACGGGTACGTCAACGCCATCAGCGGGACGATCCCCGAGCAGGTATCGAACGCCGAAGGGGCCGATGAAGAGTAAGCCCACGGGGATCCGCGGCGGCATACACTCCGTCCGTCGTCGCCCGTGAATCCGGCGAGGAGGCCCGATGACGGAGCGGAACCGTCACTCGTTTATTACAGGAACCGAACGATCGGACATGAGCGAGACCCTGGAGTCGGACCTCTACCAACGGACGAAGGCGCTCTTGGAACCCGGCGGGATCGAACTCGTCGGCTGTATCGTCCACACGGAGCTGTCGGGACAAGAGGACCTCGAGATGCACGAGCTCACCGTCGACGCCAACGAGGTCATCGCCGAGCACGCGGGCAAAGGCGAGACGTACATCGAGGCGGGCAACGACGACACCGACTTCTCGTCGAACCAGTTCCAGGGACGCACGCTCGACGACGAGGCGTTCGTCTGGGAGTGTCAACAGCTCCTGCGGGACGGGACCTTCGACATCGTGTTCTACTACGAGGCCGGCGTCGACCAGGCGGCGCTCGCGGCCGATCTCGCTGACCTCGACGGCGTCGACCGCGTGACGCAGGTCCCCTGAGGCGGCCTCGACCGTGAGCGAACCCGTCCTGGTTCCCGGCGGTCGCGACGTGCGTGCGACGCTCGATACCGCCGGGAGCGACGGGAGTCGGTCGGACGCCGTCGTCGTCGCCTGTCCGCCACATCCGCGTTACGGCGGCCACCGCGGGGACGAACGGCTGGTCGCCGTGGGCGACGCCCTCGCCGACCGCGGCGTCGACTGCCTCCGCTTCGACTACGGCGCGTACGACGAGGGATACGGCGAGTGTACCGACGCCGACCGTAGCGTCGGCTGGGCGCTCGACCGATACGACCGAGTGGGGCTGTTCGGCTACTCGTTCGGCGGCACCATCGCGCTCGTGACCGCCGGCTCCCGACCGGAACTCGCCGGCGTCTGCGCGCTCGCGCCGACCGCCAGGCTGAACCCCGACGTCGACGCGGTCGCCGCCCTCGACGACCTCTCGGCGTGGGAGGGGCCCGTCCGCGTCGTGTACGCGACCCGCGACTCGACCGCCGACTGGGAGCCCGTCGTCGAGCGGGCACGGGAGCGTTCCCTCGACGTCGTCGGGATCGACTCGGACCACTTCTTCGTCGGTCGCACCGACGACGTCGCCGGGGCCGTCGCCGACTTCCTCGCGCCGCGGCTCGGCGCGGACTGAGTCGACGCTGTGGGCCGGAGCCCCCTCACTGGCCGGTCCGGGTCAGCGCAGGTCGTCGATCAGGTCCGTAGCAATCCGCTCGCCGCGGGCGGGGTCGTACCCCTCCATCCGGAGGTGTGCGAGCGGCGCCACGTATGGGTTCCGCTCCCAGTGGGCCCACACCTCCGTCGATCCGTCGGGGGTCGGGAACAGCCGCACGTGGACCTGCCAGTCGCCGGTGAGCCCCGCGGGCCGGTGGACGAAGCTACCGACCTCGTGGACCGGCTCCCCGTCGCGGTCGTACGCGTGGACGTACGCGCGGACCGACTCGGAGAAGCCGCACTCGGGAAGCAGTCGGCGGGTCGCTGCGGGCGTGCGTGGAAGGGTTCCGACGTACTCGTCGGGCGGCGGCGGCAGGACCCGGACGTGGTCGGGGACGCCCTCGTCGGGTAAAAGCGCGAGCAGCTTCCCGACTGCCAGCCGGACCCGCCAGAATCCGACGGCACGCCCGAGGAGGAACGTGACGGGAGCGACCGCCACGACGAGGGCGAGGACCCGGAGCGACGACTGGCGCCGGCGTTGCGGGCACATCGACGTCAGTTGTACCCGCGCCAGCGGCGGCCACACTCCTTGCATTTACAGGAGCGAACTAGTCTATACATCAGTTATAAGACGCCTCATATCGTACTCTACGGTATGTCTGATGGTAAAACTATGGTTGGTACCGAAATCACAGACGAACGCCATAAACGGTGGCGAGAGGCGATAGATGAGTCCGACGAGTTTGCGAGTATAGCACAGGCGATTCGGGTCGGCGTTGAACAGGTACTCTTCGAAAATCAGTCTGAGACTGGAAGTCAGACTCTGGAAGGCGAGAAGGTACTCAGTCGGTTGGATGAACTCGAACAGACGATGGTGAAGACTCGTTCCGAAGTAATTGAAACTCAGGAACAGACACCCACAATCGAAGAGATTAGCGAAGAAGTTGTATACAGACTCGCAGGAGTATCTGACGATGTGAAAAAGAAAGAGGGGCGTTGGTAATGGAATTTAAACACAGAGAGATAGAGCAGTTCTTAGACCGCAATAAGGGCAGTAAAGCCAAAAGCACAATCCAAAACTACCAGTCCGCTCTCCGTCGATTTGAGGCGTTCATAGACGAGTACAATATCGACATCGAAGGCATCAGCGGGCGGGATATGGACTTATTCGTCGGACGGTTGGAAGACGAGTTAACAGAAGCAACTGCCGCACAATATGTCGGCTCTATCTCCGTATTCTATGACTGGCTCCTGATGGACAGCGATGAAAAGAATCCAGTTGAACGAGCAGACCCAGACCTAAACAGCAGTAAAACCGAACACAAAAAGCCAACATTAGAAACAGACCAACTGCGAGACCTCGTAGACTCCGCCGAGACGGTGAGAGGTAAAGCACTTCTCTCGTTAATGGCTTCAACAGGAATGCGACTCGCAGAGGCGTGTAACGCTAAACTCTCACGACTCGATCTCGAAGAACGAGAGATAGAAATAGAGACCGTTAAGACCGACTTCGGAGACCGCACAGTTTATTTTGATAGGAAGACCCGCCGACTGTTAGATACCTACATAAATCAGGGATACAGAGCCAAATACCACGCTCCAGACTCCGACTACATCTTTATTGCTTCCAACACAAACCAGTATAAAATAGAAGAACGAGAAGAAGCAGAAGAGAATGGTGTCAAAGTCGATAACAGTAACATATCCACAGATATTGGGCGTCGTATCTTCCTGCGAGCGTTGAAGAACAGTTCAATAGAAGAAGAATACGAGACTTATTCAGACGGACGAAAGCGGTCTGTACACACGACACACATCTTAAGGCGGTCATTCTGTCAAAACTGGATAGACAACGACGGCGACATAATGTCGTTGAGGAATATCGTGGGATGGGAAAATCTGGAAACGGCAAAAAACTACATCGATGACACAGCCAGCATAGACAAACGAGACCGCTACGGAATCACTCTTTAGGCTGTTCCATACAGAGTGGGAAGAATAAAAACAGGTTCCCACCGCTGAACAGCTGCCGCTGTTGGTTGCTTAGTTGTTAACTATTACCATACTACTACTACTATTAGCTCCTGGAGGGGTGGAGGTATTACATCATACCCGTTATGTAATTGTAATACCTATATGGTTGTCATTTTTTAAACCCGCTATACGGCAGGGAGGTGTCTTTTTCTCGATACTGGTTCGGGGTGGTGTGCTAGTGTTTCTCAGTATTACGATTACACTAAAGGTGTTACATCACACATTAGGGTATAAGCCTGATAAAAAGGAAAATCAGTTTTGTTGTGCTTCGAACCAGTCTCGTACCTTCTCGATTTCTTCCTCGGAGTGGTCAATATCGTTGCGGTAGATGTCCGAACCTGAATCGTGGAGGAGGTCTGTTTCGTCTACAACAAAGTTGAAGAGTTCTTTTGGATTGCCCACGAGTGCTTTATTCTTCATGTTCTGAACCCACATAGACGGTTTAATTTTGTTCTGGTAGAGTTGTGCGACCATAGCGACCACATCATCGGCTCGCTGTGCCTTCTCGTCGTGTAGGTTTTCGAGTTTGTTCTGGATGCGTTCCTGTTCCGCTTCCTTCTCTTCAAGAGTTTCCCGCTGTGCTTCCATTTCCTGTTGAAGTTCTTCGAGTTGCTCTTCGAGTTGCTCTTCGGCACTCATATCGAGGCTTCGTCGGTGTTCACTAACGAGTTTGTTTACTAACCCGCTGAAGTTATCCACTGAATTTTCTACGAATTGTGCGTTTTCGTCGTTTATATATACCGTTTTGCGGTTTTTGTCAGACATTACACATCTAAATAAGTTGTCGGGGGTCTTAAGTATCACTCCTATGTGATTGTAATACCCTCTATACATAATCAGGGAAACCTTTATAATCCTGCCCCCTATTATGTAAGTATAATGTCAGTAACAGACTTTAAAAACAGTTTTCTGCGGGGTACAGACGCTGTAGACTACAATGCTAAGATTTCCAAAGCCGAGCATTTAGAGGCTGAGATGGATGATATCGAGAATCAAATCGAGGAGTGCGATGACGAGTGGGAACGGCATGAATTGGAACTGGCACAGCACCGTGTAGCGGGTCAGTTGGCGGGAGTGTTGTACGAACTTGAACTTATGACTGAAGACGAGCAGGAGGCACGAGACCGAGGCAAGATGGAGGATGCGATGGCGGAAGACGAGTTTTATTCACACTTCCGGTAATTAGTGGGTAAATTTTTTAGCGGATTCTGACAACGCTTGTCAACTATTTTCTTCTTCCGTCAGGGGTTCGATTTTGTGCTATACCGTAGGTATAGCAAAAATCTATATTATTGGTGTGAATAGTTTCACGAGTGCCAGTCTTCATGTATGTCTATACTGGGAGTCCGTGCTTCTGTTCATAGCCCGATATACAGACTTCACAACTGAATAGAATAGATATAATCAGTCATGGAAGATAGAAGGCTGGAGGGTCATGGTTGCATAATACATCCCGTCTTCTTTCTTGTCTATATATTCACTGTCCTGTAAATCCTCGACACACCGCCTTACTGTCCGTTCAGAGACTTCAGGGGTATGTTCTGCTAACTCCGAGATCGTGAATCCTCGGCGCTGTTCTGATGTCCATACTGCGATGCTCGTGAGAACAGTGATGAAGTTCTCTCTGCTTTTAGACATATATGAATCTACATTCCACACCCCTAAAGCAGTAACTTTGCTCTGGGATTTACGAATATCTGCTCAGTGGTGGTTTCCTGCTCTTCTATACTGTGAGATGATAGAGACACCAGCCCGTGGCTATTTTTCATAAATATACCCGTTTCTGTCCAATATAGACCAGTCTCTCGGTTGTCAACTGCCATAGTAGGCAAGCGATTAAGTTGAGTTGGCTGAACTGGTTGTTTATGCTCTCCACAGTTGTTACTGGAATATTGATTCTCGGAGCGGTTGGCTCTGTTCTGGCAGGTGGTATCTACTTCTACTGGCAACTCGCAGACAGGCGGCTGACTGACATAGACGATAGACAGAGGTGGTTCAAAGAGAATTACGAGGGAGACCACATCCACGGGAATATGCTAAATGCGACCATTGGGTCAATCAGATGTTATCCCCCTCAGTCTCTCGGTGGGATAGTGAAACGGTATCTGTTACGAGACATCGGACGAACTGAAGTTACACTATTATTCGAGAGAACGAAGATTGAAGATGAGGTCTGGGATTCCCTCAAAGACTTCGTTGAAGAGGATGGTGTGAAAGTCCAGAGTTATGACTACACTCAGGCGAATCGCAGTAGTTTCGTGACGATTGAGATACCTTCGTTTGACTCAGAGGAAGTTGAACTTGCGGCGTCTCGGGCTGTGATGATGATAGACACATTCTTCGAGCAACAGAAGGCAGGCAATATCTGAATTTGCTGAAGTACTACTGGAATTGACTGCCGAGTGTTGCTTGCCCTTGAGTCCCTGAATCTGGATTGATTGAATCAGACTCGTTATACGCTGAGTGTGTTATAGAGTATCCAGTTTCTGTCTGTTCCACTCCGTCGATAGTGTAGAGTTGAAGCGGTTTCTCCTGCTTCGTCGTGACCGGGAAATCGTAGTTTTCAGCGTCGTATTTGAAGTCCTTGCCGTCTTCCAGCCGTTGTTCAACGAACTCCTCGTGGCGTTGGATTCGTTTCGAGACTGTGGCGTGAGCGAGATCTTTAACCTCGGAGACCTCGGCGTCGAAGACCTCTGTGAACTTCTCTTGGATTTCGTATCCGACAGAGTTCCGACCCGCAATCATCGACGCCAGAGATGTCGTCCCAGTTCCCCAGAATGGGTCGAGAACGGTGTCTCCGTAAACGCTGTACATATTGATGAGTCTATACGGGACTTCCAATGGGTACGCCGCTGAACGGTCTCTGAGTTCTTTGTCGGCGTTCTCTATCTCCTGGAAGGTGCCTTTGATACCTTCCCAAACATCGGAGAACCACTCGTTTCGCTCCTCCCAGAAATATGCTGATTCATACCGAACATCATTTCCAGAGGGGAATTTCCGACTCTGTTTCCCGTTACGGAATATGAGCAGGTATTCGTGTTCGAGAGTTGCGTAGGCGTTCGGCGGCATCATCCCGCTCCCCATAAACTTCGCTGCTGAGTTAGTGGGCTTCCGCCAGAGGATGTCAGGAAGTGGCTCGAATCCGAGATTGTCGAAGTATTCAGTTATGTGTGCGTGGTTCTGGTAGACCCTGAAACTGTCGTCTACCTTTCGGGTTGCGTCTCCGATATTGATACACGCTATTCCACCATCCACGAGAACTCGATTTACTTCATCCCAAGTCTTGTTGAGTTCCTCGTGCATCAGCTCGAAGGCTTTTCGACCCTCGCCTTCATCGAGAGCCGTGTCTATGTCTGAGTTGAGAGAGGCGAAGAGGCCGTCCCACATCTCAATCATCGGGTATGGTGGAGAAGTTACAACGAGTTCAACTCCATCGTCGTCTATCTCTGAGAGAGAATTCGAGTTTCCGATGAAAACATCGTGGGCAGTCTCCATACGCACAAGCTATTCATACGGGCGTTTGTAGTTATTGGTGCGTCCTGAATCTGTTACAGTTCGTCGGGCAGTTCCGAGATATCTACCTTCATCGTCTTGTTGGATTTGTTCTCGTCGTAGAAGACAATCGGGACTTCGATCTCCTCTTGTAGATTGTCCTTGTAGGTAACTGGTTTTACTTGGACGGGCTGGTCTCCGAGATACCCGTCGATGCCTTTGCTCTCATCCTGAGCATCAGCTCGGTGGACTTCTACATCGTACATCTCGCCCAGTTTCTTGAGAACTGCCTCTTGGATGTCGAACCCTTCGTATGACTTGAATAGTACCAGGTCTCGAAGATACTGACGAGTCATTTCCTCGTCAATCTGCTCGAACGCCTCCCGCATCTTCTCCACCATCGGATACGCCATTTCGGTGGCTTCCTCCAGTCGCTCATCACCATCATATTCTTCTTTGTAGTAGTTCACCCAGTCCTCGAATGTTCCTTCAGGGTGTTCTTGGCGGAACTCTTCCACGATGTCGCTCATCTGCCCGACCACATGCGGGCGATTGGACTGGGAGAGATTGATTGCGGGGTTCAGGAGGTAAGTAGTGTACTTTGCGGTATCAAACGGAAATTCCTCAACTTCTTCAGCAACTAATCGTTCCCGTTCATCCTCAGTCAGTTTGAACTCGTCTTCGTCGGGCACATCATTGCCCTACATATCAACAGATAAAGCTTTTCGGATTACAGAAATCGATGACTCAGATATGTTCCCAGAACTCTTCCATCGCCTGCTCTGCTACTTCTTCGCTTGGGGCACCTGTGATAATGAGTTTCCCAGACGAGTATATCATCATCGTATAGTCTCGCTCAGGAGGTCGGTACACTAAACCAGGGAATTGCTCTGGCTCATAGTCAACATACTTCAAGCCAAGTTCGGGAGCGAGGAGTTCCAGTTCAACGGTCTTTCCTAAATCCTCAGTACAGACTACATTCTGAATTCGGAAGTCTATGTCGTCAGTATCATCGAGGAGACCGCAATCAACAAGAATCTCATAAAACTTGTCTCGGGCTTCGTAGCATCCATCATACGAGTCGCCACCTCGAAGAATATACTTTCCAGTTCGGAACAGGATAAGCATCTCTCCGCCTGTACGATATCGGAGAAGGAGCCGATTTGCTTCCTCATCAAACTCGTTCATCGGGAGGTCAAGAGTTTCAGACAACTCTTCCAAATCGACCTCTCGGTGGATGTCCCCACCAGCGGAGATGTTGACTATCTCTACCATTGGTTGGCAGGAAGCATAGCGGAGGGATAAGTATGGTTCTGTTGCCCCTTCGTTTCGACTCGAACTGTTCAGTTTGGGAGTCTCCTAACAGAAACCCGAACTTGTGTGGGTGTAACCAACCGACCCTTTCGTTACACCCTGTAAACAACCGCCGAAGTTTATATAGGGGTGTACTTGTAAGGTAGAAGTATAAATGTCAAGCAAACAATATGCGACATACATCCGAAAGAGTACAGCAGACCAATCAGATGAACACCAGCGAGCAGACATTCAAGATTGGCTCGATTCTAACGACATACCAGTCGCTGAAGTTGATTTCTATGCGGAGACCGGCTCCGGAGCAGATTCCACACGAGACGAATTCACTTCGCTCATCGAATCCGTTGAAGATGGAGCGTATTCAGATGTGGTCGTTTGGGAGATCTCCAGAATCGCCCGTAAGGGATTCTTAGCACAGCGGTTTTTCGATTCCTGCGAGGAGAACAAGGTTACAATTCACATCACAAACGGAAGCGTCCGCAGAATTGAACCAGACGGGACTGGTCGGCTTGTGGCAGATATTATCGCCTCCGTCGCCGCCGAAGAACGCCGAAACCTGATTCGGCGCACTCGTTCAGGACAAAAGCAGGCTCGTCAAGCAGGCAAATGGGTTGGTAATCCTCCAGTCGGTTTTGTAGTTGTCGAGGGGTTCTTGAATCCAAACATCGACCCAGACTATGAAGACGGTGAAACTGGGTTCTTTGGTGTTGTGGAAGCCTTGGAGAGTATCGAATCCGGGCGGTCATACAACAAGACCGCAGAAAACACTCCTAACATCACTCGACAAACTCTCGCTAAGATTCATCAAGACCCTGAGCGACGAGCGTGGTATCTCGACGGGGAATCAGATGATGAGCGTGTAAAAGACGCAATAAACGGAGTATCTGAACAGAACTAAAACAAGTCGTTCAATTCAGCCACTGCTTCTTTTTATTACCGTTGACCAAACAGAATCGTCCGCCAAAACCCAAGACCGGAGTGCCAGCCAACCATTACATACGATGCTCCGACAGACATTCCCACCGCAAAGGATTCCCAAACTAATAGTGAAGACAGAGCCGAGAACGCACTCATCACCCAAATGAAGCCGCCGACTTTGCTCCCGATAATATAGTAAAACAGCCCTGAAGCACCCAGCAAAACCACCGTAAGGACGATTATCGCTATCGCTTCGAACATTATCTCTGACCTCCGAAAATCTCAGCGAACAGGTCTCGCTCCTCGATAATCTCATATTCTCCGGCGAGATGATATTCCATAACCTCCCGCATCTCTGGCGCACATTCCTCCATCATCTCATCCACATCCATCTCGTAAGACTGGGCTTCTATCGATAGGTCGCACGCACGAATCCGGAGTTTGTTGGGCTTCTGGTGCGGGTTATTTGGTTTCGGTCTATCGCTGTCGCTATCGGTGTCAGAGGTCTCATCGGTCATTTTCTAACCTACTTCACAGTACGGGCTATACGGTTATGAAAGTGTAGCTCAACCAACCAATGCTTTCACTCGCCAGGAATGTCTTTTATATACTACTAACCTTAGAGGAGTGACATTAGTTATAGCCTCTCCATCGATGACTACATTCTTTACACTTGAAGAAACGGGTGGGTGGCTCGTCCGCCGCGCCGGTCTGTTTGATCGTGTACCACGCCTCGTCGTGACCGCACGCCTCACAGACGACGTCGGTGGCGGTCGGCTTCCCCTCGAAGTTCGCGCCCTCCTCCGTCTCGATCACGTCGTGATCGGTCTGTTCGGTCGTCGACTCGAACCGCTCGGCGAGCGTCTCGTCGCGCTCGGCCGTCGCGTCACAGTCGTCGTTTCGACACACCATCACGCCGTCCCGCGAGACCATCATCGAGCCGCAGTCGTCACAGAACTGCATGTCCCTGCGGTACGCATCGAAGAGATTTATGTCCCCTGCTCGCGGTCGCCGGGTCGTTCGAACCGGGGGCCGTCCTCGGTCACCATCGGGCAGTCGCGGACGCGGAACTCCGCGAAGCCGATCGCTTCGAGTATCGACGTTCCCTCGTGGGTACAGGCCGTCTCCGGTGGATCGGTGAAGTGCGGACAGCGCTGACAGTACGTCCGCTTGTCGACGACGTGGTCCGTCGCCTCGCGTGGGTCCGTCCCTGGGAACGCTCCGCTCTCGTCGAGGTCGTCGGGGTCCGCATCCAGCGCGTCCCAGACGCCGTCGACGTCGACCTCGTCGACCTCCATCCGTTCGAAGGGGTCGCCATCGTCGCCGAGAGGTCCCGTCTCGCCGTCGAGTTCCGCGAACGGATCGACGCCGGTTCCGCCTTCGAGTTCCGCGAACGGATCGTCGAGGTCGTCGTCCGTCGCGGTGGCTTCCGAAAAGGGGTCCCCGTCACGGTCGTCGTCGCTCCCGTCGAAGAAGTCCCAGTCCGATCGGTCTGTCGGGTCCTCCGACCGGTCTGTCGGGCCCTCCGACCGGGCGCCCGAGTCCTTCGACCGGTCGCTCGGATCGCCGCTCATGGTTCGTCCCGATCGGTCCCGTCGTCAGCGGTCGGTTCCGACAGCGTCCCGTCACCCGTATCCGGCGAGGGATCGGTCGATCCGCTCGGGGCCACGTCGCCTTCGAGGGCGGGCCGGTCGTCGACGGCCAGCGTCGAGCGCCGGTAGAACCGGTCCGCGGGGTCGAGATCGTCGAATCCGGCCTCACAGTAGGGACACTCGGGGGCCGAGAGCAACGAGAGACGAACCGTGTTCGCACACTCGCCGCAGTCGGCCTTGCGGACACCGTGGCGGTTCGCGGTCCGGAGGATCGCGTCGAGTCGCTCCCGGTCGGCGCGCTTGCCTCGAACCACGCGGAGTTCACGCTGTGCCCTGACGACCGCGCTCGCGACCCGAGAGAGCTTCTCCGATCGGTCCTCGCCCGCCACCGTCAGCTCCTCGAGGCGCTCCTCGGCACCCGAAAGTCGCTCCTCGGCACCCGAAAGTCGCTCCTCCGCGTTCGCGACGCGCTCGTCGACCGCGTCGACGTCCGACTCGACAGCTGTCACCGTGGCGTCGAGCCGGTCGAGCGCCTCCTCGAGCGACTCGACCCGCGTCTCCACGCCGTCGAGTCGCTCCACAGCGGTCGCCACGTCGGCCGCGACCGTCTCCAGCCGATCGGCCGTCTCGGGGTGGTCGTGGTCCGCGTCGGCTTTGTCCTCCAGGTCGCGGTAGAGCGCTACGAACCGCTCACGGAGGTCCTCGACGTCCTCGTCGACCGACGCCTCCAAGCGATCGGTCGTCTCGCGCAGGTCCGCGAGCGCCGTGCGGACTGCGTCGATCCCCTCGGCGGTCGCCGCGTGAGGGCCGTCGCTCTCGGCATCCGCGGTTTCAATGCCCCCGTCCTCCACGGTGGTGGCCCCGGCCGACCCCTCGACGGTCCCCTCTCCGTCGGGATCAGTCATCGCGATACCCTCGCATCTACGCCCCTTTCTACACCGAGACTTAAGTAACCTGTCGCGCGATTCGCCGAAACGATACTCCCGCGACCGTGATGTCGGCGTCGACGAGCGGTTCGTGGGCCCCGCTCACCGAACCCGCGTCCCGAACCACGTGACTCCGAGGCGAGCTACCGGATCTTTCGGACGTCGCTGATGTCGAAGCCGCCGTCGTGGACCTCCGTCTCGAAGCGGACGATGTTCTCTTCCTCGAGCCGTGAGAGGACGCCGCGGAACTCCCGGACGAACATTGTCCGGGCGCGTTTCGACCCGCCGCTCTCCCAGGTGAACTGGAGGGTGCCGGCGGCGGCGTCCATCAGGGTACCGAACTCCCGATCCGAGAGCGCGTCCGCGTTGACCAACACCAGGATCAACCCCTGCCACCGGGCAGCGGCCTTCTTCAGCCCTTTCATCACCATCGCGATGTCGCTCCACTCCATGTCGTCGGAGGCGGCGGAGACGAGGTCGGTCACGGAGTCGATACAGACCACGTTGCCGGCGGCGTGTTCGGACAGGTAGTCGCCGAAGGCGGTGAGCACGTCGTCGTAGCGGCCACGGTCGCCGAGGTCCGCGATGGTCGTCGTCTCCCCCTCGTACCACTGCCGCGGGATCGGACTGGCCTGGAAGAACTCCGGCGAGAGGTCGCGGAACTCGATCCCCTCGATGGCGGCGTCGACGACCTCCGCCGCCAGCGTGTACTCCATCTCCCCCATCAGCGCGCTCTCGCCGGCGGTGAACGAGAGATAGTGGACCTCCGGCGGGATCGACGCGTCGCCGGGGAGGTCGCCGTAGTAGAGGTCGAACAGCTCCTCGTCGACCCGCCCGAGGGCGTTCATCGCCGCGCTCGTGTAGAGGAACTCCCGCGCGCCGGCTCCCGACTCGCCGGCGAGCAGGACGACGCTTCCGGGCGGCGCCCCGCCCTCCAGGATCGAATCCAGTCGGGCGACGCCGAACGGGACACTCGACATACCTCGGTACGGGTCACGGGATCGCTTAGTGTTGTCCCTCGCCGTGGCTGTGAGCGGGCCCGGCCACGGTCGTCGTCACCCCTCGACCCGTGCGCCCCCGTTCGCGGCCCGGACGACGGCGACGCTCCCGGCGACGCCGGCCGCGTCGAGCGCGCGCTCCCCGGCCTCCCTCGCTGTGTCGGCGTGTTCCGCGTCGGTGACCCCGTAGACGACGGGGCCCCAGGAGGATTGCCCGGAACCGAAGACCGCCGGCGACACCGACAGCGACGCGACCACGTCGCCGACGGGCGGACGGTAGACGCCACCCTGTTCGTCGGCGTACCACGCGCCGTTGAGCCGTCCGACCGCTTCGACCGCCGATCCGAACGCCTCCGCGCGGCCCGCGGCGATCGCGGGGAGCACACGTCGCGTGACGATCCCGGCGACCCGGTCGGCGAGCCCCGGTTCGGCCCGCTCGACGGCCGCCCGCATCGAGGCGTCCTCGTTCTCCCCGTTTCGCCCCGGGTCCGCGTCCGGTCGGACGAGCAGGAACCGCCAGTCGTCGGGGACCGGGTGGCGCGCGACGACCGGCGGCACCCGCCACTCCCCGTCGGCCGGGCGGTCGGTGGTGAACCGCGCGGTCGGGTGGCCGGCGTCGAGGACGAACCCGCCCGCTTCGAAGGTCGCGACGCCGACCCCGGAGCGACCGCCCCGACCCAGCGCCGGGGCGCGTTCCCTGACCGCCGGGTCCCGACCGTGTGCCCGGGCGATCGCCGCGAGCGTCGTCGCGGCCAGCTGCGTGCCGCTTCCAAGCCCGACGTGTCGCGGGAGCGAGGCGTGGACCGTGACGGCCGCGCCCGGAACGCCGAGCAGATCGACGACGGTCGTGGCGTACCCGCGAACGTCGACGCGGAGCGACTCGACGGCGTCAGGGCGAACCGGGCCCGCGTCGCCGTCGACGGCGAGCGCGTCCGCCTCGACGACCACGGACACCGAGTCGGCGGGGGCCGCCTCGACGGTCACCCGCGGCTCCGCGAGCGACAGCCCGAGCGCGCCGTACAGGCGGTCGTGTGAGAGGCTGAGGGTACAGAATCCGAAGTGGAGCCGTGCGCCGGCGCTCGCGCGTGCCATTCGATCGGCGGTTCGGGTCGGCCACGTAAAAGGGGTCGCAACGGGGGCGAAACTCACCGTTTCGGCGACGGTCAAGCGGACGACCACGACGCCGTACGGTACCAGCAGAGCCGACGCGGGCGTCCCGTCGCGGTCGTCACTCCTCCCAGTCGGGGTTCGGCCGCGGCGGCGCGAACACGTCGAACCCCTCGACCGGGACCTCCCCCTCGTTGACCGCCGCATGCGGCTCCCCGCCGGGGATCGCGAACGTGTCTCCCGCGTACACCGTCCGCTCCTCGCCGTCGACGACGAAGGTGAGCGCGCCGGCGGTGACCGTCCCGACCTGCTCGTGTGGGTGGTCGTGTTCCGGTACCTCCGCGCCGGGTTCGATGTAGAACCGCTGGATGCTCGCCTCATCGCCGGCCGCCCCCTGCGTGAGGTGGACGCCCGGGACCGCCTCCGTCGACTCGACCTCGTCGTCGGCTACGATGTCCATACGACCCACCGCGACGCGCCGTCACTTAAACACGGGGGACGGTATCCGACCGAGGGAACCGAGCGCGGTCAGGGGAGCGGGAGATGACCCGATCAGGGGATGTGGGATGACCCGATCAGGGGAACGGGTGATACTCCCGGTCGAGCGTCGGCTCGAACCCCATCGATCGGGGGACTTCGCGGGCACGCTCGCCGAAGAACGGGTCGCCTGTGAAAAGCGGCTGTGCCCCGGGGACGAGGACGCGAACCGCCTCGAAGCCGAGCGCGGCCACGTCGCGGGTGGTCGTGCGCGCGACGACCGGATCGAGCCCCGCCGAGTCGACCCGGTTAACGACCGCGTCGAGCTCCGTGACCCCGCCGTCCCCGTCGTCACCGTCCTTTGCGTCGTTCCCGTCCTTCGCGTCGTCCCCGCCGTCCCCGTCGTCCGCGTCTCCTCCGGAGTCGAACCCGCCGAGCCCCGTCGCCGGGACCGTCGCGTCCGGGTCGAAGAACGCCCGGGTCGCGTCCGGGAAGTCGGCGTGGTGGCCGATCGCGGCGCCCTGCTCGTCGGCGGTCCCCCGCCCCATCGACCGAAGCTCCGTCCAGTTCTGGAGCGCCTCCGCGACCGCGTTCCGGGCCGCGGCGACCGGGTCGAGGTCCGCGCCCGACCCGCCAGCGAACCGGGGCCACTCGCCGTCGCGGTGGACGCCGGCGGCGACGACGGGCACGTCGACGTCGGTCGTGACGAGCAGCGTCGAGACCGACAACGACTCCGCGCGGGCGCGCTTCGTGAGCCGGTCGACGACCGGGTCGTCGACCGCGAGCCCGAGCGGCTCCGTCGTCGAGTACCACGTCGTCATCGTGGCGTCCCGCTCGATCGTCTCGTAGAGGCCCGACAGCGCCGCCTCCGCCCCGGTGTTGCCGAGGCCGAGCCCGGTCGTGATCGGAGGCCGGTACCGGCGCTCCGGCGGCGGGAAGTGGACGAACTCCGCCGGGAGGCTGACGACCTCCCCGGAGCCCAGCCGTTCGCCGGTCGTCCACGCGAGCCGGTCCTCGGGCGCGTACGCCTCGGCGTCGTCGGGGCGGACGAACGCGTCGGGCGTCACCGGGTTCGGCACGTCCGCCGCGCTCGCGGTCGTGAACGACGACTCCCGGTAGACGCCCGCGGCGTACCGCTCGAGCCCCTCGCCGAGCGCCTTCATGAACGCGGCGTCCCAGTCGTCCGCGGCCCCGGCGGCGAACTCCGCAGCGCGGGCGTCCGAGAACCCGGTCGTGTCCGCGACGTGCGAGACGTAGTACGGCACCGGGAACGACTCGCGTTCGCCCACCTCACGGATCGGTCCGACCCGGGAGTCGACCCCCCGCTCCGCGCGCTCTATCGCCGCGGAGACCGACCGGCCCTCCCCCTCGACCGGGAGCGCCGCGCCGGGTTCGGGGCCACAGCCACAGCCGGGGACCGGGAGCAGCGATCGGGTCGGCCCGGGCACCTCACGGACCGTGTCGGCGACGGGGTCGCCCGCGAGCAGTCGGATCGTCGTCCGACCGGCGACCGCACCCGCGTACCGCACCGCTGAGCGTGTGCCCTTCGGCTCGTCCGCTGACGCCGGGTCGCCGCTCGCGACGCGGGTCCGGAGACAGTCGTAACACGCCTCGTCGAGCACCGTCACCGCGGCGTCGACGTCCGCGAGCGGGACGCCGCCGACCCCGCCAACCTCGACGGCGACCCAGCGGTCGAGGGACTCGTTCGCGACGTCGAACGCCGCCGACCCGGCGGTGCCGACGACGACGGCGAGGTCGAACCCGTCGAGAAGCGACGGCTCGACCGGCATCACGTTCACGTCGACGTCGCCGAGCGCGGCCGAGACAGCCTCGACCGCGGGACCGTCGCCGACCAGTCCGATGTCCATGCGGCGGCCGACGGGGAGGAGGCAAAAAAAGCCCGCGGGAACGGGGATCGCTAGGCGAGTAGCTCGACGGCCACGGCGGCGAACTCCTCGGCGTCGACGTCGACCAGTCGGTCGTCGCCGAGTTTGAGCCGGAGCCGCGGACGACCCACGTCGATCGGGACCTTCTCGGTGTCGATGACGCCGACGTCCTCGAGCCGGGTCTTCGTCCGGGAGAACGTCGCCTTCGAGGCGATCCCCACGTCCTCGCCCCACTTCGAAATGTCGTACAACAGGACGTCGTTTCGCGCGGCGACGAGGAGCGAGACCGTCACCTCGTCGAGCCCCCCGTCGTCCCCGCTCGCGCTCTCCAAGGACGCGAGCACCGCGTCGAAGTCGTCGCGGACGGCCTCGCCGATGTCGGCCGCCATCGTCTCGCGAACGCGGCTGATCGACGGCGTGCGGAGGGCGTACTCCTCGGCGTCGTCGAACGCGTCGCGGTGCGTCTCGAAGACCTCGGAGACGAACGCCTCGTCCGTCGTCGAGAGGGCTGCGACGCGGTCCCCGGCGTTCACGAGCGCGACGACCTTCGACTCGGAGACGAAGAGCGCGTTGTCGACGTCCTCGGGGAGGACGCGAAGCGTCAACGCCCCGGATTCGAGGAGGTCCGCAGTCTTCGAGGCGACGAGGAAGTCGTCCATGACGCCCTTCAGCACGTGCTCGTCGGCGAGCATCGACATCTCCGGGAGGTCGTCGCGTTCGACCGCCGCGTCCACGAGCGCGACGATCGTCGACGCCGGCGGATCGATCACGAACAGCTCCGCTTCGGACCCGCCGAACGCCGCCTCGAGGACGTCCTCCACGTCCGATTCTAACAAATTCGACACCATCTATCTCCTCGTATACAATGCCGATATCTATTTAATATTAACGGGATGTTGGAAGCGAACAACACCGTTTTGGGGCGTCTATCGGATGAAATCGGGCGATCCGGCGATCGGCGAGTTCGTGCCCGCATCGGTCGCGAACGAACCGGCCCTCGTGCGCGGACGGACAGGCTTAATGTCCCCTCGAACTCGACGAGGAGTATGGACAACGAGAACCTCCGGGCGGTCGACCCGGCGGTGGCGGACGCGCTGGCCGGCGAGCGGACGAGACAGGAGGAGACCCTCGCGATGATCGCGAGCGAGAACCACGTCAGCGAGGCCGTACTGGAGGCGCAGGGGAGCGTCCTCACGAACAAGTACGCCGAGGGCTACCCCGGCGCGCGCTACTACGCCGGCTGCGAGTACGCCGACGTGGTCGAGGAGCTCGCGATCGAGCGCGCGAAGGAGCTGTGGGGCGCGGAACACGTCAACGTCCAGCCCCACTCCGGGACGCAGGCGAACCAGGCGGTCTACTACGCGGTGCTCGAGCCGGGAGACAAGATCCTCTCTCTGGACTTGAACCACGGCGGCCACCTCTCGCACGGCCACCCGGCGAACTTCACCGGGCAGATCTACGACGTCGAACAGTACGAGGTCGACCCCGAGACCGGCTACATCGACTACGAGGGGCTCCGCGAGACGGCGGAGGCGTTCGATCCCGACATCGTCGTCTCCGGCTACTCCGCGTACCCGCGGACCGTCGACTGGGAGGCGATCCAGGCGGCCGCCGACGCGGTCGACGCCTACCACCTCGCCGATATCGCGCACATCACCGGGCTGGTCGCCGCCGGCGTCCACCCCTCGCCGGTCGGCGTCGCCGACTTCGTCACCGGCTCGACCCACAAGACGATCCGCGCCGGCCGCGGCGGGATCGTGATGTGTGACGAGGAGTTCGCCGACGACGTCGACAAGGCCGTCTTCCCCGGCGGGCAGGGCGGGCCCCTGATGCACAACGTCGCGGGGAAGGCCGTCGGGTTCAAGGAGGCGCTCGAACCCGAGTTCGAGGCGTACGCGCAGGCAGTCGTCGACAACGCCGAGGTCCTCGCGGAGACGCTCCAGGGCCACGGCCTCTCGCTCGTCTCCGGCGGCACCGACAACCACCTCGTGTTGGTCGACCTCCGCGAGTCGCACCCGGACCTCTCGGGCGGCGACGCCGAGGACGCGCTCGCGGCCGCGGGTATCGTGCTCAACGGGAACACGGTGCCCGACGAGACCCGCTCGCCGTTCGACCCCTCCGGGATCCGCGCCGGGACCGCCGGCCTCACGACGCGCGGCTTCGACGCGGACGCGATCGAGGAAGTCGGCGACCTCATCTACCGCGTGATCGACGACGCCGAGAGCGAGGACGTGATCTACGAAGTCGGCGAACGCGTCGTCGAACTCTGCCGGGAGTACCCGCTGTACGAATAGCACCCGCCGGATCGTTCCCCGCCGTCCTCCGTCGGCGCGGATCCGTACGTACAAAGTAGGGGCGGTTCCGACGGGGGCGTATGGACGACCAGTCGTTTCTGGCCCGACGTCTCGACCGCGCGGCCGTCCCGCTCGCGGTCGGCGACGTCCTCGTGTTGATGGCGTTCCTGACCGTCGGAACGCTCAGTCATACGACGACCGAGTTCCTCGCGAACGAGCCGACGTACCTGCTCGGCGTGTGGGCTCCCTTCCTGATCGGCTGGGTCCTCGTCGCGCCGCTCGTGGGCGCGTACTCCGCCGGCGCGGTCGAGACGGCGAAGTCCTCGGTCCCGCTCGTCGTGCGCTCGTGGGTCCCCGCGGCCGCCGTCGGGTTCGTCCTCCGCGCGTTCGTGTTCCGCGGCGGCGTCGCCCCGGTCTTCGTCGCGGTTATCCTCGTCACCGGCGCAGTCGCGCTCGGCGGCTGGCGGGCACTCTACTTCCGGGTTCGGTAGTCACGCCGGAGCCGGTAGTCACGCCGGAGCCGGTCGTCGCGCCGGAGCCGGTCGTCCCGTTTTCGGGTCCCGGTCATCCTCCATCGAGCCCGGCCGTCACCTCCATCCATTCTACGGTACTCCCCGGAACCACCCCGTGGTTTCGCCCGTCGTCGGCCGAACGTATCTCCTGTTCGTTTCAATTTCCTACGTTCGCACGAAACTCATAACTTATGGAAACGTTTCGTGTGTTCACGACAGCTACCACCTCGGAGGTACGCGAAAATATTATATGTGGAGATGGTATATGATCGCATGGATTATGAGTAGGTATTACGACTACGTCCTCGGACTCATTCCGGCCGGCCTGATCGGTGTGACTGCCTTCCTGAACCTGGTCGGGCTGTCGTTGACGGCGGCCGTCCCCGTGGGCGCGGGCGTCGCGCTGGCGCTCATGTGCCACGCGATGTTCGTTCGGGCACCCCTCGACGACGCGGACCGGACCGCGGCCGGCCCCACACCCGGTTCCGCCTCCCCGCCGAGCGGCGGCCCGGCGTCCGGCTCCGGACCCTTCGCCGGTTCGGGCTCGGACTGATCGCCGCAGCCTGTACCGTTTAGTCACCCCCGCCCGATGGGCGAGGTATGACCGACACGCTGTTCCTCACGAGCGCCGACGTCGACGACCTGGCGGAACCGGCCGACTACGTCACAGCGGTCCGCGAGGGGTACCGACAGATCGGCGAGGGCGCGCCCGCGGAGCCGCGGACGAAACTCGGCCGCGAGGACCCGCGGGGGATGCTCACCACGTACGTCGCGCTCCTCCCGGAGACCGGCGCGATGGGCGGGTACACCTACTCGTCCGGCTTCGGCGCGGGCGACGCGTGGTTCATGACGCCGCTCTTCGACGCCGAGTCCGGCGAGCCGCTGGCGGTGATCGACGGCGCGTCGATGAACCCGTTCAAGACCGGCGCGGCGGGCGGGGTCGCCGTCGACGCGCTCGCCCGCGAGGACGCGACCGAGGTCGCGGTGATCGGTAGCGGGTCGCAGGCGCGTGGCCAGCTACGGGCGACGGCGACCGTCCGTCCGTTCGAGGCGGTCCGCGTCTTCTCGCCGACCGCCGAGAACCGCGAGTCGTTCGCGACGGAGTTCGACGAGCGCCTCGACGCCGACGTGCGCGCGGTCGGGAGCGCGAGCGAGGCGCTCGCGGACGCGGACATCGTCATCACGGCGACGACCGCGAGCGATCCAGTGATCGACGACGCCGACGTGGAGCCCGGCACCCACGTCACGGCGATGGGCCAGTACGCGCCAGGGAGAAACGAGCTCCCGCCCGAGCTGGTGGCTCGCGCGACGTACGTCCCCGACCTGACCGCCCGCGCGACGCGCGACGCCGGCTCGTACCTCGCAGCGGTCGACGCGGGGCTCGTCGACGCGGAGGCGGGGATCGCCGCCGACCTCGGCGAGGTCGTCGCCGGGGCACACCCAGGCCGGACGAGCGACGAGGAGGTGACCGTCTTCGACTCCGGCGGGACGGGGATCGAGACGGTCGCGGCCGCCCACCTGCTCTACGAGCGCGCCAGCGAGGCGGGGATCGGCGAGACGATCGACTTCGCGCCCGCGAGCGAGGCGCTGACGGGACGCTGAGACCGTCTCGGTGTCGACACCGGCCGCACGCGGTCGCCGGGCGGATCAGTCGTTCACGGCAGTGGAGTCCGGCCGATACCGCCGACTGATCGCCTTCCACCGGCCGGTGGAGAACCGGTGCCGGTTGACGACCGCCGGGACGATCGACTGGCCGAAATACGAGACGTAAAGCCCCCACAGCCCCAGCGTCGTCGTCGCACCCAGGTACGTCAGCGGCAGGGCGACCCCGAACATGCCGGCAACACGGCTGTAGAACGGCCAGCGGGTGTCGCCCGTGGCGTCGAGCGCGCCGGCGTACGTGCCCCCGACCCCGCGGGCGATCACGGCGACGGCCGCCGCGCGAACGAGCGCGGCCGTGACCGGGACGGTCTCGCTCGTCGGGTCGTCGACGAACTGGACGGCGATGGGGTCGGCGAGGAGGAACACGACGGCGGCGCCGACCGCGTACGTCACCACCGAGATCCGCATTATCTCGTGGCCGTACGCCTCCGCGAGGCCCTCGTCGTTCTCGCCGAGCGACTGTCCCACGAGGCTGCTCGCTGCGAGCGCGAACCCCCATCCTGGGGTGTTGATCAGCCCCCAGACCTGCCGACTGATCACGTAGGCGGCGACGACGTGGGAGCCGAACAGCGCGACGAACGCGAGAAGCGGAAAGCGGGCCCCGGTCCACACCGATCGTCGCCCGACTGCCGGGATGCTGATGCGGACCACGTCCCGGATCGTCGCCGTATCGACGTACCGCCCGCGAAGGGAGAAGGAGACGGGAAACGGGCCGAGTCCCGGAAGCCGCCCGACGGCGAACCCGAGCCCGAACACGGCGGTGACGAGCACGTTCGACGCGACCGTGCCGACCGCGGCTCCGACGACCCCCATCCCCGCTCCGAATATCAACGCCGCGTTGATCCCGATGTTGGCGACGGCACCGCCCCCGCGGATGAGCATCGGCGTCCGGGCGTCGTCGGCTCCGATGAGGGCCCGCCCGCCGACGAGGTTGAGCCCGGCGAACGGGATCCCGAGGGCGACGATCCGGAGGTACGCACCACCGAGGTCGATCGCCCGGGCGTCGTCGGTGAGCAGGCCGATCAGTTCGGTCGGGAACGCGAACAGCGCCGCCGTGAGAGGGAGCGTCGTCGCGACGACGAGCAACGCGCTCGTCCGGACCGCCTGGCCGATCCGGTCGAACGCCTCCGCACCGTAGCGTTGGGAGACGAGCGCGATCGTCCCGGTCGCGAGGCCGCCGCCGACGGTGAACGCCAGCCCCCAGAACGGCCCGGCGAACCCGATCCCGGCGATCGCGGCCGGGCCGACGGCGATCCCCACCATCGCGATGTCGACGGCGGTCTTCGACTTCCGAGCCACTCCGGTGAGGATGCGGGGCCACGCGAGGTCGGTCGTTCGCCGAACCCGGCCCTCGTCGGCCAGCCCGACCCGGGCAAGCAGGAGCCCGATGCCCAGAATGAGACGGTGGACGGGGTTCGGAAGCCGGGAGAGGAGTTCCCGAAGCGGGTGGTCGCCTGACACCACCTCTCACCGTGAGCCGGGTCTACGCATAAGGCCACGGGAACCGGCGGACGTGGAGGGATCGCTCACGCCGGAGGTCGGGTGGCCGGACGCCGGCCACGGGACGGGTCACGTCCTCACTGGAGCCGGTACCGAAGGATCGCGGCGATCCCGCCGAGGTTCGAGAGCTGTTCGCCGGGGGCGAAGTCGGCGGAGAAGACGACCACGTCCCCGCCCTGTCGCTCGACCGACTCGATCACCTCGTTGACGTCGATCTCCCAGTCGCCGTCGCCCTGTCGTTCCGTGCGGAGGCGATCGTCGACGACGAGCAGGGTCTCGACCGCGCCGAACTCGGCCGCCTCGGCGACGTCCTCGGGGCCGTAGGTGGCCTTCGCGCCCTGCGCGATGTTCTCGGTCAGCTCGTCGATGAGGTTCGCCTCCTTCGCGATGCGCGTCTCCTTTTGTACCTCGTCGACCGCACCGCGTTTGAGCACCTCGTGGACGCCGCGGTCGCCCGCAGCGGACGTGTCGACCGTGGAGATCCGGTCGTCGAGGTCGCGGTACTCCTCGGCGATGTAGTCGCGGGCGTCCTGCTTCGTGAACCCCGGCCCCGCGAGGATCACCGCGTCGGCGTCGAGGTGGGAGAGCGCCTCGCCGAGGTCGGCGAACAGCTCCTCTCGCGGCCGGGAGTACTCCCCCTTCCCGGTCGGCTTGGTGAAGGAGGCGTACTCCTCGGTGCCGTACTGTTGGACCGTGTGGACGTACGCCGCACCCTCCTCGACGGTCGCGATGGCGACGTCGGGGTTCTCCGCGGCCTCCGTCGCCTCCTCGAGCCGCTCGGTCTGGTCGGGCTTGAAGTGCTTCTCGATCGTGATCTCGTCGTGCTCCTCGACGTTGACCGTATGGTGGGCGTTGAGCTGGTCCTCCCGGGAGCACGCGACGATGACGCCCGAGACGCGGAGCCGGTTGGCGAAGCGCGCGAACTCGACGTCGTCGACCTCCAGCGTGACGAAGATGTGCTCGCGCTGTCCACCCGTGTCCCGCATCCGGTCGTCGTCCCGCTGGATCCGACGGGTGGTGTCGGCCTCGACGCGGTCGCCCGGTTCGAGGACGTGCGCCAGGTGCCAGAGGTCGTCGACGTTCTCGGGGACGAGCGTGAGCCGCTCGCGACCCTCCTCGCCGTACCCCCGCTCGGAGATTCGCATATCGGGGGTTCGATCGGGAGGGTATCAACTCTTGGCTTCCGTCCTCGCCGACCCTACCCGGTATCGAGGACGAGGACGGCTCACGGTTCCACGACGACGGCAGTCCACGGTTCCACGACGACGGCAGTCCACGGTTCCACGACGACGGCCGCTCACGGTCCCCAGTCGAACTCGTCGGCCCCGCCTGCCCCCGATCGGTCGCCGTCGGTGGCGTCGCCGTCAGCGGCGTCGCCGTCGCTGTCGCCGGCGCGGTCGTCCTCACGTTCACCGTCGGCGTCCTCGCCGGAGCCCTCGACGAGGGAGTCGAGATCGACGGTTCCGACTCCCTCGGGGACCGCGGTCGTGGAGTCGACGGGGACGGACCGTCCGGTCTGGACCGCCGGGTCCGGCTCCGGACCGACGGAGCCCGACCCCGAAGCCGAGCCGACGGTTCCGACCCTCGCCCCGTCCGGGGGTTCCGGCTCGGCGTCGACGGCGCGATCGATATCGTCGGACGCGAGCGAGTCGGCGTGCTCGACCGCGTGGCTCGCGCCGAGGCCGTACAGCGTGTGAACGACGACGCGAACCGCGAAGACGCCGGCGACCCCGACGAGGAGCGGGAGGAACGGCCCCGCGAGGACGTAGCCCGTGAGCAACGTGACCATCGCCAGCGACCACGCCACCGCGTACTCGCCCGAGAGCGCGATGCGGCCGACCGCGGTCGGTCGGAGCCCGTCACGGAGCCGGCCGCTCGCGGCGAGCGCGGAGAGCGCCGCCGGCCTGACGTACGCGAACGCGACGAGGTACGCGAGCGAGACGACGACGAGGAACGCGCCGACGATCCCGTAGACGGGCGCCGCGGGCGGTACGGCCGCGTCGACGCCCGCGACTCCCTCCGGGTCGATCCCCGCGACCGACTCCGCGAACGGCGTCGGGTCCACCCGACCGAGCTCGACGAACGCGCCGGCGACCCCGACGGCGGCCAGTCCGACGACGAGCGGGAGGAGGTACGCCACGGTGATCAGCGCGGACGCGAGGCCGTCCCGGTAGAGCCGTCCCCAACGAACGAAGGGTGGCGCCTCCGGGGAGGCGTTCCGCACGTCCCCGGGACCGTCCGCGGTCTCGATCCCGACGGCGATCATCCGCAGGAGGTAGCCGCGGGCGACGAGCGCCGGCGCGAGCGCGAGCGGCGCGGCCACGAGGAGGGCGGGCACGGTGAGCGTCCCGACCAGCCAGAGCGGCGTGACGGTCCACGCGAGGAGCGTCAGGACCGTCCCGATGATCAGCGTACCGGCCGCGTCCTCGGAACGGAGCGGCGTCGCCAGCGCGGCCCGGAGCATACCGAACACTCCGTCGGCGGGAGCATAAATGCTGTCGAGGACGGACGTTCGTCGGGGAACGCCGAAAGAGACGGGGAGGCGATGGAGGCACAATTTATAGGACTACTAACAGAAAACTCGTTCACCGAGCGTTTATCACTCGGGATGGAGTATCCGTTCCTGGCCGCACGGGACAATCGTGTGCCTCTGACAGACTCGATGTCGGCCGTCGGACCCGACGGCCCCCGTCAGCGGCTTTCCGCTCGACAGCTCGGAGAAACCGATCCCGAAGCGGCGCGCCGGTACCGATTTATCCCGTCCCGCCGACCGTCCGGTATGAGCGAGGACGAACCGACGGGCGGGGTCGAACCGACGCTCCGGAGCTACGGGATAAGTGTCGAGTCGATAGACGCCGGCGACCCCCTCGAGGTGACGTACATGACTGCGTTTCCGGGGCGCGAGGTCCATCGTCGCGAGGTCGGACGGGCGCTCAACGCGCTCATCGACCGCGCGGAAGCGGACGCGTGGGACCCCGTCCGCGTCGAGGCGACCGTGATACGGTCGCCGGGCGACCCGCTCGGGACGTGGACGGCCGAACCCGCGTGGTTCGAGGGGCTCCTCGACGACGAGTTGACCGAGACCGAGTTCTCGACGCGCGTGCTGGAGACGCTCACGCACGTCGGGGACGGCGACGAACCAGGCGAGGGGGACGAATCCGGAGACGAACCGAACGGCGGGGAGACCGCGGGGGGCCGGACGCCGTGACTCGACGCGACCCGGTGAACCGCGCCCAGCGGTTGCTCGCCCGGCCGCCGCGCGAGTCCTTCTCGACGCGTGACCTCGCGTTCGACGTCGACGGGGAGACCTGCCGGGGGACGCTCTACCTCCCGGGCGGCGACGACGACGACCCGCCCGCCGTCGTCATGGCCCCCGGGCTCGGGGCCGAACGGAGCTTCGGCTACCCCGCGATCGCCGAACGGTTCGCCGACGCCGGCTACGCCGCGTTCTGTTTCGATTACCGCGGGTTCGGCGACTCCGAGGGCGACTCCCAGCTGGTCCATCCCGGCCGCCAGCGCGACGACTACGCGGGCGCGATCGACCGGCTCTCCCGCGTCGACGCGGTCGGACGCGACCGGGTCCTCTGGGGCGCGTCGCTGTCGGCGGGCCACGTCCTGACGCTGGCCGCGGAGCGCCGGGACGTCGACGCCGTCGTCGCGGTGACCCCCGTGCTCGACGCCCGGTCGATCGTCGTCGATCGCGGCGGTCGGTACGTCGCCCGCGCCGGCCTCGCGGGACTCCACGACCTGCTCGGCCACCGGGTCGGTCGCGGCCGGACGGTCCCGATCGTCGGCGGAACGGACGAACTCGCGGCGGTCACCGAGCCGGGAACGAAGCGGGGCTACCTCGACCTCGTCGACCGGGAGTCGTCCTGGCGGAACGAGACGCCCGCCCGGTCGCTCCTACGGATCGTCACCTACCGACCCGGTGAACGGCTCGCGGAGGTCCGCGCGCCGACGCTGCTTCTGGCCGGCACCGACGACCCGATCGTTTCGGCCGAGTCGGTCGTCGACGCGGCCGCGGACCTCCGGCGAGGAACCGTCGTCTCCATGCCCGCCGACCACTTCTCCCCGTTCGGGACGGACTTCGAGCCGGCCGTCGGCCACCAGCTCTCGTTCCTGCGGGACGCGCTCGACGGCTAGCCGACCGCAACGCCGACCGGGTGCGCCATTTATCCCGTCGACGCGCGTATCCTCGACCATGACCGTCGTCGCCCTGTTGAGCGTCGCACCGGTGATCGAAGGGAGCATGGCCGGGGAGGTCGCGAAGGCGGTGGCCGCCCTCGACGACTTCGACGTGAGCTACGAGACGAACCCGATGGGGACCGTGATCGAGGCCGACGACGTCGACACGCTGCTCGACGCCGTCGGAGCCGCCCACCGGGCGGTCGACGGCGACCGAGTCTCGACGGTCCTGAAGATCGACGACAAGCGGACCGTCGAGACCACCGCCGATCGGAAGGTCGAGGCTGTGGAGGAGCACCTCGGTCGGGAGGCGAAGCGGGAGCGGTGAGACCCAGTCGACCGGCTCAAAGCGGCCGGCGGGCGGCCCCGGCGGCGTCGCCGCGCCCCCGCCCGTCGTCGACGAGGGCGGACCGCACACACCAGCGGCAGTAGCGGTATCCCCGACGGTTCCTCGCGCCGCAGTGCCCGCAGACGACCGTCTCGCCGTCCACGTCGAGCAGCGGCGGGCCGTCGGGCGCGTCGCTGGCCGTCGTGGCGTCGTCGACCGGCGTGGCGTCGTCGTCCGTCGGGACCGCTTCGTCCTCCGACGCGTCTCGGTCCCGTCGCTTGGCGAGTACCGCGTCGAACCCGGTCGGGTCGTCGTCCGCCGACGTCCCCGCGGTGCCGAACGGACCACCGGAACCGCGGTTCCGACGGGCGAGCGCCCACGCGATCGCCACGTTGATCAGGAGCATCCCCGCCAGCAACACAGCGAGCAGTGCCACCGACATGTGTGTAACGTTAGCACTCGACGCTAATATGCCCGGCGGTCGAAGCGGCGGCGTCTCCGGCCGAGGCGGCCGCGTCCCCGACACACTTAGTGGTCCGGGTCGAAGGGGCCGACGCATGACGGACATCATCCACACGAACGCGGCCCCGGAGGCGGTCGGCGCGTACAGCCAGGCGACGACGAACGGCGATCTGGTGTTCACCGCCGGCCAGATCCCGTTGACGCCGGAGGGCGAACTCCTCGCCGACGCCCCGATCGCCGAGCAGACCGAACGGGCGCTCGACAACCTGCTCGCGGTCCTCGCCGAGGCCGGCGCGGAGCCGGAGGACGTGCTGAAGACGACCGTCTTCCTCGCCGACATCGACGACTTCGAGGAGATGAACGAGGTGTACGCCGGCTACTTCGGGGGGGCACCCCCGGCGCGGTCGGCGGTCCAGGCCGGCGCGCTCCCGAAGGGCATCGGCGTGGAGATCGAGGCGGTCGCGAGCGTGGAGTGAGATGAGCGGAGGCGGCGAGGACAGCGAGCACGACGCACCCGGCGTCCCCGCCACGCGGCGGAACCGGCGCCGTTCAGCGGCGTTGTGGGGGGCGATCGGCGGGTTCGCGTTCCTCGTCGCTATACAGGGATACCTCCTCGCCGGCGGGTCGTTCCCCGTCGGCTACGCGTGGCTGTTCGGACTGGCCGTGATCGTCGCCGTCGTCGCCGGCACGCTGGCGTACCTCACCGAACACCGGATCGCGCGACGGGGGGCGAAAAGAAGGACTTAACAGTCCCACCGGGTTACTTCCGGACGAGCCAGGATGGCCGAGTGGTAAGGCGCACGCCTGGAAAGCGTGTTCCCTTGCGGGATCGGGGGTTCAAATCCCTCTCCTGGCGTTTTCGACGAACAACATGGCGAGCGGAGCGAGTAGTTCGTCGAAAACCCAAATGGAGGGATTTGAACCAGGGAGTGGAGCGAGCGGTGCGAGCGAAGCGAGCACCTCGATTGCGAGCGAAACGACTGAGGTTCAAATCCCTCTCCTGGCGTTCTCCGTCGACGCCGACCACGAGCGAGTCCGGCGTCGACGCGGCGAGCGTTTCGGCACTCCGACGTAACCTTGATATGTGTGGGAAGTATTGACACGGGTGACGATGCCAGACACGAAATCGGGTCGCGAACGGAAAGGGAGGGGAAAGCGTCAGCAGCTCGAAGACCACCTCGCCCGACGGGAGCTCGAAGCCGACGAGAAGCCGCCGGAGCCGACGTTCGACGCGACCGACGCGGAGTATCTCGACGAGGGTGGCGAGTCGATCGCGGAGTAGCCACCCGGCGATCCGATCGGACGGTCCTTTTCAATGCTCGCCGAGTATCGATTCGATCTCGCTCAGTCCCGCCCTCGGGTCGTCCGTGATCGCCTCCCGGAGCACCTCGTTGATCCTCGACCGCTCGCGGTGCCACGCCGCCGTCGGCGGCTCGACGACCCCGTTCTCGGCCATGAACCGGATCACCCGCGCGTACGGTTCGTACGGTGACGACGATGCAGCCGAGATCGAGAACGGGTCACCGTCCATCGTAGGGAGCTCTCCCTCGTCGAAGAGAAGCGCTCCGACGGCGGGGGAGCGGAACCCACGGGCGACCGCGAGCGCGTCGCCGAGCAGTTCCGTATTGGGGTTGACGACGACGTACTGGCCGAACACCGTCGTCCGCGAACCCGCCGAACCCGCGGGCACCGGCATCATCCCGATCTCCTCGGCGTCGTCCTGTTCCTGTACGTCGATCGCGATCGACGGCGGAAGCATCGCGGCGATCGCGTCGCCGTCGCGGAACGCGTCCAGAAACTCGGGGAACTCGTACTCGAGCACGTCCTCTGAGGACGCCTGCGCGACCGGCGGGTCCGCGCGGTCGCCGCCGAGCGCGAGGTCGTGGAGGACGTTCGCTGCCCGGATCCCCGGCGTGTCCGCGATCGTCACGGTCGCGTCGTTCGCCGGCGCCGTCTCCCCGGTCTCGTAGTACGACCCGCCGAACCCGGCCAACACGCCGGTGAACGTCGACGAGGGCCGCCTTCCCCACCAGACGAACCCGTCGTTCTGGCGGACGCTAGCGACCGTCTCCGACCACTCCGACCACGTCGGCGGGTCGGTCGTCCATTCGTCGACGTCGAACCCGGCTTCCTCGAACGGCGCCTTCCGATAGACGACGGGGAAGGGAGAGAACGAGTACGGTAGCGCGTGGACCTCGCCGTCCTCGGGGTGACGCGCCGCGACGTCGAGGGCGGGGAACGTCCCGTCCAACACCTCCCCGATCCGGTGGCCGTCCGCGTACCGCGAGAGCGGCTCGGTCGCGCCCCCAGCGAAGAGCAGGCCGAGTTCCTGGACGCTCACGACCAGGAGGTCCGGTTTCGGCTCGCCCGCGTCGACCGCGTCGACGAACGTTTCGACCCGATCGGTTCCGGTGTCCGAGAGCACCTCCACGTCGATCTCGTCGGGGACGTCCGAGTCGGCGATCGCCTCCGGGAGGCCCTCCAGCCAATCGTAGTATCGGGCGTCGACGGTGACGGTCCCGCCCGTGATCTCGGTGGCTTCGCCCCCGTCGTCCGGACTCACGACGTCGTCGTCGACGTCGCCGACCGCGACCGATCCCTTCATTTCGACCGCCTCGTGGGGGACACAGAGGTAATTGAAGACGTCCCTCTCGCCCGCGTCCTCGAAGGTGTACTCGAAGGTGTATCCACCCTCGTCGACCGTCTCGCCGTGCTCGAACGTCCCGTCGTCCGCGACCACGTTGTGTGCGCCACCCCGACCGGTCCACTCCCACACGACGGTCGTCCCGGGGTCGATCAGGACCGCGGCGGGAGCGAACGCCAGGCCGTCGTCACCCGCACCGACCTCGACGCCGACTACCGACCGGCCACGATAGTCGTGGGTCCCGTCGTAGTTGTCGACGCCGTCCAGCCACCCGCCGTACGGGGTCGCCTCGGTTCCGTCGCCGGAGCCGTCGGTCGAGGTCGTCTCGGTCACCGAAAGATCGCCAGTCGAGTCCTCCCGATCGAGTGCGAGGAGGCCGCCGTAGCCGATCCCGGCGACCGTGAACGCGCCGACGCCGGCCTTGAGGAGCGACCGCCGGGACCCGCCCCCGTCCGAGCCGGCCGGGTCCTCGTCGCGCGGTTCTTCGCTGGAGTCGTCCACGCCGGCCGTGGCGGCGGCCGCGGGGCTCGCGTCCTCCCCGTCGTCTCTCGTCGCCGTCCCGGTTCCGGCGGATCCGCCCTCCGACCCGGTGGCTCCCGACTCCGACCCGGTGGCTCCCGACTCCGACCCGGTGGCTCCGGACTCCGACGCCCCGGGTGTCGGCGCGACGGTCACGGCGAGCGCGTCCGCGCGACGGTCCGCCGTGTCGACGAGCGGGACAGCATCGAGCAGGTCCCGCCCGAGTGGGTACGTCGTCGCGTAGCGGTCGGCCGGGTCGACCGCGGTCGCGCGACGTATCGGCCGTATCGCCCCGTCCGGGAGGTCCTCTCCGAGGGCGTCGACATCGACCCCCTCGCGGATCGCGTCGGCCAACGCGGCCGGGTCGTCGGGGTCGACGTCGGGGAACGGGGTGCCGTTTCCGAGGGTGGCGACAGCGAGCGCGCCGATCCGGTAGACGTCGGTCCGCTTCGAGGCGTGGTCACCCTCGAGCTGTTCGGGCGCCGTGTAGGGGGTCGTCGGCGGGTCCTCGACGAGCCGGCTGAGCCCCCAGTCGTCGACGACCGCGACCGGGCCGTCGGCGTCGACGCGGAAGGAGAGACAGTCCGGGTGGAGCGCGAGGTGACACGGCGTCGAACCGTACCGCGAGTAGGTCCGGAGGACCTCACAGACGTCGAAGAGCAGTTCCGCCCGCGTCCGCGGGTCACACGCCCGCGCCGTCTCGAGGGTGGCTCCCGTCGCCCAGGCCTCGAGCTCGTCCGGGACGTACTCGACGGCGACCCACGGCTCCGGGTCCGTCCCCCAGTCGAGGAGGGTCCGGACGGTCCGCCGTTCGTCGACGGTCCCCCACTGACGGGCGAGCGCGTCGAACCGGTCGTAGCGGTCGTCGGGGACCGTCCCCGTCGGCGTCCTGATCGCGACGGGCGTTCCCTCCCCGTCGGTCCCGCGATACGTCGTCCACCGTGCCGTCCTCCCGACGCGGTCGCCGACCGACCACGTTCCACGTGAGCCCTCCACTGGACCCTCGAACCCATCCATGTGTCGACGTTTTCGGCGGACCCTAATATGTGTCGACGTTTTCGGCGGACCCTAATAACGGATTAGCATCGACCTCACGGCCGAGAGTCGAATATAAAAGGTGTTCTCGAGGGCGATATCACACGAGGAGACCCATGAGAATAGTCAACACAATACTCGATCGGTAGCCCTTCCGTCCGGGGGTTTTCCCCACCGACAGCTCGTCACTGCCGATCCGTCCGGGGAACACGGTTGCGATACGTTTATATAGAATCACAATCAATCAAACGCTGTATGAGCCAGCGAATGCAGCAGGGGCAGCCGATGATCATCATGGGCGACGACGCCCAGCGCGTCAAGGACAAGGACGCACAGGAGTACAACATCTCCGCGGCGCGCGCCGTCGCGGAGGCGGTACGCTCGACGCTCGGGCCGAAGGGGATGGACAAGATGCTCGTCGACTCGATGGGCGACGTCACCATCACGAACGACGGCGTCACCATCCTTCAGGAGATGGACATCGACAACCCGACCGCCGAGATGATCGTCGAGGTCGCCCAGACCCAGGAGGACGAGGCCGGCGACGGCACGACGAGTGCGGTCGCCGTCGCGGGCGAGCTGTTGAAGAACGCCGAGGAGCTCCTCGAGCAGGACATCCACCCCACCGCGGTGATCAAGGGGTTCAACCTCGCGAGCGAGTACGCCCGCGAGCAGGTCGACGACGTCGCCACGGCCGTCGACCCCGACGACACGGAGACGCTGAAGAACGTCGCCGAGACGTCGATGACGGGTAAGGGTGCGGAGCTCGAAAAGGACGTCCTCGCGGACCTCGTCGTCCGCGCGGTCCAGGGCGTCACCGTCGAGGCCGAGGACGGCTCGCACGTCGTCGACCTACAGAACCTGAACATCGAGACGCGAACCGGGCGCTCGGCCGGCGAGTCCCGACTGCTCTCCGGCGCGGTCGTCGACAAGGACCCCGTCCACGACGACATGCCCACGGACTTCGAGGAGGCGAAGGTCGTCCTCCTCAACGACCCCATCGAGGTCGAGGAGGCCGACGTCGACACCGCGGTCAACGTCGACTCGCCCGACCAGCTCCAGAAGTTCCTCGACCAGGAGGAGAAACAGCTCCGCGAGAAGGTCGACACGATCGTCGAGAGCGGCGCGAACGTCGTCTTCTGTCAGAAGGGGATCGACGACCTCGCCCAGCACTACCTCGCGAAGGAGGGTATCCTCGCGGTCCGTCGGACCAAGAAGTCCGACATGAAGTTCCTCAAGAACGTCCTCGACACGACGATCGTCACCGACGTCGACTCGCTGTCGGCCGACGACGTCGCGGCCGGGTCGGTCACCCGTGACGCCGAGGAGGAGCTGTTCTACGTCGAGGGCGAGAACCCCCACGGCGCGACGCTGTTGCTGTACGGCTCCACCGAGCACGTCGTCGACGAGCTCGAGCGCGGCATCAACGACGCGATCGACGTGGTCGCGACGACCGTCTCCGACGGGCGCATCCTCCCTGGCGGCGGCGCGATCGAGGTCGAGCTCGCGAGCCGGCTCCGCGACTACGCGGACTCCGTCTCCGGGCGCGAACAGCTCGCCGTCGAGGCGTTCGCCGACGCGCTGGAGCTGATCCCCCGCGTGCTCGCCGAGAACGCCGGACTCGACTCCATCGACCTGCTGGTCGACCTGCGCGCGGCCCACGAGGGCGGCGACGCCCACGCCGGGCTCGACGTCTTCGAGGGCGAGGTCGAGGACACCCTCGAGGCGGGCGTCGTCGAGACCGCCCACGCGAAAGAGCAGGCGATCGCCTCCGCCGCCGAGGCAGCGAACCTCGTGTTGAAGATCGACGACATCATCGCGGCCGGCGACCTCTCCACCTCCGGCGACGACGACGAGGGTGGCGCCGGCGGCATGGGAGGCATGGGCGGTATGGGCGGCATGGGCGGCGCGATGTAACGTCCCGGAAGGACACACCACTCCGCCGACCGTTCCCCCCGCACGAACCGTCCGTCGACCGTCCCGACCGCGCGAGACGCGTTTTTTCAGCCACGTTCGCCGAGCCGTAGGCGTGCTCTCGGAGACGATCGCGCGTCGGGACGTGGGCCGTTCACGCGGAGACGTGGAGACGCCACGGCCACTTCGCGTGAAATAAGTACCCCTCCGGCAAGAGTTGCGGCATGCAGACGTTGCTCCTCAACGGCGACGACGTCGACGAGAACGCACGGATGGATCGCGTCATCGAGGCGGTCGAGGGCGCGTTCGCCGCCTACGAGCGCGGCGACGCCCAGATGCCGCCGAAGTCGTACATCGACCTCCCCGAGTACAACGGCGACTTCCGGTCGATGCCCGCGTACATGGACGCGGGCGACTGGGACGCCGCCGGGATCAAGTGGGTGAACGTCCACACGGACAACCCCGCCGACCACGGCCTCCCGACCGTGATGGGGACGATGGTCTACTCGGACCCCGAGACCGCCTTCCCGCTCGCGATCATGGACGGGACCGCGCTCACGATGAAGCGGACGGGTGCGGCCGCCGCCGTCGCCACCGACCACCTCGCGGTCCCGGACGCGACCTCGATGGGGATCGTCGGCGCGGGCGTCCAGTCGTACACCCAGCTCGAGGCGATCGCCGCGGTGCGCGACGTCGAGGAGGTGGTCGTGAGCGACCTCGACGAGGAGCGGGTGGCGACGTTCATCGACGCCTTCGAGGACCGCTTCGACGTGCGCGCGGGTTCGATCTCGGAGGCGGGCCACTGCGACGTGCTCTCGACGGTGACGCCCGTCGAGGACCCGATCGTCGGCCCCGACGACGTGGGCGACCACACCCACGTCAACGCCATGGGGGCGGACGCCGAGGGCAAACACGAACTGGCCGACGAGCTGTTGCTCGACGCGACGATCGTCATCGACGACCACGCGCAGTGTACCCACTCCGGCGAGATCAACGTCCCGTACGCCCTGGGCGTCCTCGACGACGACGACATCTACGGCGAGATCGGCGAGATCGTCGTCGGGAACCGCGCCGGGCGGGCGGGAGCCAGGGGCACGGGCGAGGACGGCGTCACCGGCGTCACCGTCTTCGACTCGACCGGCCTCGCGATCCAGGACGTCGCGGCCGCCCGCGTCGTCTTCGAGGAGGCCGACGACAACGACAACGGCTACCCGTTCGATCTGCTCGGGCTCGCGGAGTAGGGGGCGGTCGAACCGACGCGGTGTTTTATATCACCGAGCCCGACCGACCGGTATGCGACTCGTCAGCGTCGCGGCGCTCGCGGAGAACCGGGTCATCGGCAGGGACGGCGAGGTGCCCTGGCCGCACATCGAGGCCGACGTCCGGCAGTACCGCGAGCGCGTCGCGGGCTCGCCGGTGATCCTCGGGCGGCGCACCTTCGACTCGATGCGCGACGACCTGCCGGGGAGCCGCCAGATCGTCGTGAGCCGGAGCGTGGACGCCGTCGACGTCTCGAGCGCGGTCGTCGCCGACGGTGTCGAGGCGGCCCTGGACCTGGCCCGCGAGACGGCCGACGAGGAGGGGGTAGAGACGGTCTACGTCCTCGGCGGCGGGGCGATCTACGAGCTGTTCCAGCCACACGTCGACGGGATGGCGCTCAGCCACGTCGAGGGGAGCTACGAGGGGGACACGCGATATCCCGAGTGGGACGAAAGAGCCTGGGAGGTAGTCGAGGAGACCGACCACGACCGGTTTACCCTCCGGGAGTGGCGGCGGTGGGCGAGCGACTGACCCGCCTCACGCCTCGACCCGCCTCACGCCTCGACCCGCTCGGCGAAGCCGAATCGCGGTTTGACGTCCGTGACCTCGATCGTGACGGTCTCGCCGGGGTCGGTGCCGGGAACGAACAGCGTGTAGCCGTCGACGTAGGCGATGCCGTCGCCCTCGTCGCCGCGCTCCTCGACGGTCACCTCGAGCCGGTCGCCCACGGCGACGGTGGCGGTCATCCGGCCCTTCGCGACCAGGTACACCTCCGAGGAGGCGTCCCGCGAGGCCGGCGGCGACGTCGTCTTCACGTACTCGAACGCGTCGGCGACCTCGTCGCGAAACGCGTCGAGGTCCTGGCCCTGGAACACCTTCACGACGAAGTCGCCGCCGGGCGCGAGTAGCTCCTCGGCGACGTCGAACGCCTGCCGGGCGAGGTGGACCGACCGGGCGTGGTCCAGCGAGTACTCGCCGGTCATGTTGGGGGCCATGTCACTCACGACGACGTCCGCGCCGCCCTCGCCGACCGCCTCCCGCAGGTAGTGGCGGGTGCGCTCGTCGGTCATGTCGCCGCGGATCGTCTCGACGTCGTGCTCCTCGACGTCGTCGATGCGCTGGAGATCGACGCCGATCACGGTCCCGCCCGCCCCGACCTCCTCGGCGGCCACCTGGAGCCAGCCGCCGGGCGCAGCCCCGAGGTCGACGACGGTGTCGCCGGGTTCGAAGAGGTCGGCGTCCTCGTCGAGCTGTTTCAGCTTGTAGGAGGCGCGGCTCCGGTAGCCCTGCTGTTTCGACCGGTTGTAGTAGTCGTCCTTTCCGCTCATGTTTCCTGTAGGCCCGCGCCCGGTTTATCGGCGTCGTTCGGGAGCGCTCGGCCGGATCGGCGGGCCGGCTGTACTACCCGAGCGGTTCCGGCGGGTTCCGGACGCTCCCGAGCCGCCGTTAGAGTCAAACGGTCACGCGTGCCAGATCCGGGTATGAGCGTCGAAGGGGAGGAACGGACCGTCCGGTGTCTGGTCGCGAAGGTCGGGCTCGACGGCCACGACCGGGGGGCACACGTGATCGCGCGGGCGTTCCGCGACGCCGGCTTCGAGGTGGTCTACTCCGGGCTCCACCGCGCGCCCGAGGAGATCGTCCAGGCGGCGGTCCAGGAGGACGTCGACGTCCTCGGCATCTCGATCCTCTCGGGGGCCCACAACACCCTCGTCCCCAAGGTGATAGCGGGGTTAAAGGAGTACGACGCGTTCGAGGACACCCTGATCCTCGTCGGCGGGATCGTGCCCGACGACGACGTGGCGGAGCTGAAGGAGCTCGGCGTCGCGGAGGTGTTCGGCCCGGGAACGCCGATGGCGGAGACGGTCGAGTTCGTCCGGAACAACGTCCCGGAGCGCGAATAGATGAACGGACGGGACACAAACGACGGACGGGACCCGAACGACGGACGGGACCCGAACGAGAGGGCGGACTCGACCCGTGAACGGCCGGCCTCCCGCGAACGGGCGGTCGAGCTCCGCGGCCGCGACGCCGAACTGATCGAGGAGTTGCTCGCGGGGAGCCACCGGGCGCTCGCACGGGTCATCACCAAGATCGAGGAGCGGACGCCGGGGTACCGCGGGCTCGTCTCGAGGCTCTACGACCACGCCGGCGACGCGGCCGTGATCGGGGTGACGGGCGCGCCCGGCGCCGGGAAGTCAACGCTCGTCGACAAGTTGGCATCGGCCTACCGCGAGCGCGGCGACACGGTCGGGGTCGTCGCCGTCGACCCCTCCTCGCCGTACACGGGCGGCGCGGTGCTCGGCGACCGGATCCGGATGGCCTCGAACGTCGGCGACATGGACGTGTTCTTCAGGTCGATGAGCGCGCGAGGACGGCTCGGGGGGCTCTCGACCGCGACCGCGGACGCGGTGACGGCGCTCGACGCGTTCGGGAAGGACGTGGTACTGATCGAGACCGTCGGGGCCGGACAGAGCGAGGTCGACGTCGTCCGCACCGCCGACACGGTCGCGGTGCTCGTCCAGCCCGGGTCCGGGGACGACGTCCAGACGCTGAAGGCGGGCATCCTCGAGATCGGCGACGTGTTCGTGGTCAACAAAGCCGACATGGACGGCGCGGAGCGGACCCTCGCCGAGTTGGAGGAGATGGTCCATCGACGCGAGGGACCCACCGCCGGGCTCGACGCGGGCCACCACGGGGTCGGGATACCGAACCACCCGAACGACGGCAGCGAGGACGGCGGATCCGACGCGGCCAGAGACGACGCGTCCGGAGGCGACGCGGCCGGAGACGACGTGTCCGGAGACGACGCGTCCGGAGACGACACCGGCGACGCGTGGACCCCCGAGGTGCTGGCGACCGTCGCGAAGACCGGCGAGGGCGTCGGCGAGCTGATCGACGCGTTCGACGCGCACGGGGGGTTCCTCCGGGAGTCCGGCGAACTGACGCGGACGCGTCGCCAGCGGTACGCCGAAGAGATCCGGACGCTGGTCCGCGCGGACGTCGGCGCGCTCGCGACCGACGCGATCGAGCGTCACGGCGGGATCGAGGCGCTCGCCGACCGGGTGAGACGGAAGGAGGCGGACCCGTACGGCCTCGCAACCGAGATCGTCGACCCGATCGCGGCGTGCGTCGAGGAGCGCGACGGGCCGAGTGAGCCGGACGGGTCGGTGGAGTAGCTGACAGCACGAGGTACGGACCGGGACGGGAGTCCACGAACGCCGACGGCGAGGTCACGTGATATAAGTCGCCAGCGAACCAACGGGATACCATGAGACTCAGGAACCTCGCCGGAACGGCCCTCCTCGGGATCGGCGCGATCGCGGCGACGAACGCCGGCCTCCGCTACGAGGGCGATCTCGAATCGCCGCTCGTCGGCGACGACGGCACCCTCCGCTGGCGCGGGATGGACGTCGCCTACACCGAAGGCGGCGATCCGGACGACCCCGACCTCGTGTTGCTCCACGGGATCAACGCCGCGGGCTCGGCCGGCGAGTGGCGCGAGGTCTTCGGCGACCTCACCGCCGACTACCACGTCGTCGCGCCCGACCTCCCGGGGTACGGTCGCTCCGACCGCCCGCCGCTGCGGTACTCCGCAGCGCTGTACGAGGACTTCGTTCACGACTTCCTCGCCGAGTTCGACGAGCCCGCAGTGGTCGCCTCGTCGCTGTCGGCGGCGTACGCGGCTGTGGCGGCCGCCGGCGACGGATCGGCGGGTAACGACGTCGAGATCGGCGGCTTCGTCGGCGTCTGTCCCACGACCGTCGCCGGACCGACCCCGCCGAAGCCCTGGCTCCGGGAGCTGCTACGGTCGCCACTTCTCGGTTCGACGCTCTTCAACCTGATCGCCTCGAAGCCCTCGATACGCTATTTCAACGCCGACCACGGCTACTACGACCCCGAGAACCCCGGCGAGGAGTGGATCGACTACGAGTGGCGCACCAGCCACGTCGAGAACGCGCGCTTCGCGCCGGCGTCGTTCGTCTCGGGATACCTCAACAGCGACCTCGACCTGGCGGCCGCGCTCGCCGACCTCGGGGTGCCGCCGACCATCGTGTGGGGACGCGAGGCCGAGGTGAGCCCGCTCGCGGACGGCCGCGAGCTCGCCGACGCGTCCGGCGCGCGGCTGGTCGTCTTCGACCGGGCTGCCCTGCTTCCACACGTCGAACACCCGAACCGGTTCCTCGAGACCGTCCGCGAGAGCCTCGTCGCGGGCGCGACGGCCTGACGCAATCGTCCCGTTCCCGAGCGTTCCACCGCTGCCGGAACGGCCCCCGACTCATCGGTCCCGCCGGACGTCTCACCCGTCGCGTCGCACGTACAGCGTCTTTCGGCACGTCGCGTGGACGGTTCCCTCCTCGTCGACGAGCGAGACGTCGTACTCGCGGTCGGTCGACTCGCCCGGTGCGAGCGCCCCGCGGATCGCCTCGGTCTCCGCAGCGTCGAGTTCGAACTCCGCGTACAGCGTCTCGCGGCCGGGCTCGATGAACTCCATCACGGCCGACTTGTCCCAGACCGTGAAGCCGTCGCCGAGGACCCGCCGCAGCATGGTCATGTACACCGGGTCGAGCGCCCCGTAGAGGCTCCCGCCGAAGGTCACGCCGACCCCGTTCCGCGTGCGCCAGTTGAACGGTATCCGCACGCGGACGTACCGCCACTCCGCGCCGATGTGGTCGACCCGCCCGCCGGTTCCGCGATAGGCGGGAAGCAGGTTGAACGCGTGCCGCCACAACTGCGTGCGGCGGCTCTCGGCCGGCGGGTCCGGGTCGATCGGTTGCGGGTCCGGGTCGCGGTCGACCCCGGTCGGGGAGCCCGTCACGTCACGGAGGGGCGCCCGGGCGGGCAAACCCCTATCGGAACGCGGAACAACCCTCCGGGAGTTTCCGGCGCGTTCCTTTTTGTTCGGCCGGTGACGACCGGACGGTATGCGAACCGAACGCGTCGGCGACCCCGACGATCCCGACCTCGTCTGTCTGCTCGGCTGGGGGAACCGGCTGGACCACGCGAACGTCCGCTGGCTGCTGGAGACGCTCGCGACCGACTCGTTCGTCCACGCGATCGAGATCCCGACGGTCGTCTCCTCGTTCGAGCGGGAGTACCTCGATCCGGTCCGCGAGCGCGTCGAGGAACTGGACGAGTATCGGTTCGTCGGGCACTCGACCGGCGGGCTGATCGGCGCGTACCTCCGCGGGACCCACGCCCCGTCGACCCGGACGTACCTCAGCCCGTGGTGGGGGATGTCCCCGGAGTCGACCGGTCCCCTGCTCGAGGCCGTCCGCCGGCTCCCGACGCGCCGCCCGATCGTGCCGACCGGGACGGCCGACCGCGACACGCTCGGCGGGCTGGCCACGGACCGACAGCTCCGGGAGGGACCGGACCGTGCGGCCCCGACGTTCCTTCGAGAGGCACTGCGGGCGCAGGCCGGACTCGACGGCATCGAGCCGGACCCGGACGCGGTGGCGTTCTGTACGCTGTCCGACCGGGTCGTCGACCCGCGGCGCGTCGGCGATCGGGTCCCTGCCGGGCGGACCGTCCTCTACGACGGCGGCCACGAGCTGTTCTCCTCGGAGTCGCGCGAGCGTCACGCCGACACGCTCCGTTCGGTCGTTCGACGGGGGCCGGACGGACTCCGCTGAGTCGGGGTTTCCCGTACCCCGAAACCCGTATCCCCGCGCGTCCGCAACCGGACACCGATGGAGTGTGACAAGTGCGGGGCCGACGCGATCCACCACGCCGCCTACTCGGGGGCGCACCTCTGTGGCGAGCACCTCTGTCGCTCGGTGGAGAAGCGCGTGAAACGCCGCGTGCGCGAGGACGGCCTGCTCGACCCCGACGCGACCCCCGACGAGCCGGACCGCTGGGTGATCGGGCTCTCGGGCGGGAAGGACAGCGTGGTCCTCACCCACGTCCTCGACGACGTGTTCGGACGGGACCCGCGCGTCGAGATGCTCGCGCTCACGATCCACGAGGGGATCGAGGGGTACCGCGACGAGAGCCTCGACGCCTGTCTCGAACTGACCGCGGACCGGTCGATCCGCCACGAGGTCGTCTCCTACGACGACGAGTTCGGCGTCCGCATGGACGACGTGGTCGAGACGGACCCCGAGGACATGGCCCCGTGTGCGTACTGCGGGGTGTTCCGCCGGGACGTCCTGGAGCGGTACGCGGGGGAGTTCGGCGCGGACAAGCTGCTCACCGGCCACAACCTCGACGACGAGGCCCAGACCGCCCTGATGAACTTCCTCGAGGGCGACGTCAACCAGGTCGCGAAACACTTCGACGCCTCGCTCGGACCCTTCGACGAGCGCGGCGAGACCGACGCGTTCGTCCCGCGCGCCAAGCCGCTTCGCGACGTCCCGGAGAAGGAGGTCGCCCTCTACTGTCACGTCCGCGACCTCCCGGTTCACATGGCGGAGTGTCCCCACGCCGCCGAGGCGTACCGCGGCGAGATCCAGTCGCTCATCCACGACCTGGAGGAGAACCACCCCGGCACGCGCCACTCGATCATGGCCGGCTACGAGGAGCTGTCGGCGCTCACCGCGGAGCGATATCGGGAGGGCGGGTCCGCCCGGGCGGGCTCCGACGACGACCGCGAGACCCGGTCGCTTCGCGAGTGCAGCCGCTGTGGGTCGAAGACGAGCCGCGAGGTCTGTCGGAAGTGCCGGCTACTCGACGCGATCGAGACGGCGTCGTAGCTCCGGAGCCGGCCCGACGGATACGAAAGAGACGGAGTACAGCGAACGGTTCCGGGTCGGACGGCCTCAGCGGATGACGTCGAGCCCGTTGTTCGTCTCGACGGGCTCGGTGCCGCCGTCCGACTCCCAGGCCGTGGGTTCGGAGCTGGCGGATCCCTGAACGCCGTTCGTCGCTTCGGTCGCCCGCGAGCGGGAGTCACCGAGGTCGTCCGCGTCGACCGCAGCGCGGGACTTGTCGGCCTGTTTCTGGGTCGACGGGCCGAGCACCTGCGCGCTCTGGACGCCGGTCATGATCGCCATGACGCGGACCTTCCCCTTGTACTCGTCCTGGATGCGCGCGCCCCAGATCACGTTGGCGCTGGCCTCCAGCCGCTCGGTGATGTTGTTCGCGATCCCCTCTGCCTCCTTCAGCGTGAGGTCCGGACCGCCCGTGATGTGGACGAGCCCGCCGGAGGCACCGCGGTAGTCGACGTCGAGGAGGGGATGGTTCATCGCGTCGTTGACCACCTCCTGGGTCTTGTTCTTGTCCTGGGTCTCGCCGACGAGCATCACCGCGACGCCGCCCTGATTCATGATAGTGGACATGTCGGCGTAGTCGAGGTTGATGAGGCTCGGCTGGGTGATCGTCTCGGAGATCCCCTTGACCGTCTCCGCGATGATCTGGTCCATCACGGAGAACGCCTTCCCGATCGGCAGGTTCGGGACGTAATCGAGCAGCCGGTTGTTGTCGAGGACGATGATCGAGTCGGCCTCGTTGCGGAGGCTCTCCAACCCTTCCTCGGCTTTCACCGTGCGGGCGCGCTCGACGTTGAACGGGGTCGAGACCATCCCGACGACGATGGCGCCCTGCTCTTTGGCGATCTTCGAGACGACCGGCGCTGCGCCGGTGCCGGTGCCGCCGCCCATGCCGGCCGTGACGAAGACGAGGTCGGCGTCACCGAGCACCTCCTTGATCGTTCCCTGGGCCATCTCGGTGGCGCGCTCGCCCATCTTGGGGTCGCCGCCGGCGCCGAGCCCCTGCGTGAGCGACTTGCCCACGAGGATCTTGGTGTCGGCCTCGATCATCTTGAGGTGCTGTTTGTCCGTGTTGATGGCGACGGTGTCGGCGCCGTCGACGCCGATGTTGTACAGGCGGTTGACCGTGTTGTTGCCGGCGCCGCCGGCACCGACGATGACGATCCGGGGGTCCCCGAACTCGTCGTCGTCCATGTCGACGTCCATGTCGCGCTTCTCCGCTTCCGCGTTGTCGAGGGCGTCCTGAACGAGATCCTGCATCGATCTACACCTTGGCCCAGCTACGGTTGCGGCCGCGCTCCTCGCGCTCGCCGTCCTGTTCGCTCAACATGTCCCGGACGGCCGACCGGATCGCCTCGCTCCGGTTCGGGAACTCACCCGTCTCGACCATCTGTTCGACCTCGTCTATCTGCTGTTTCGGGATCCGTAGTGTCACACGCTCCATTGTTGTATTCCCCCGGTAAGACGACGTCCACGACACACGCCATGCGTCTTACAGGCCGAAACCGCCCGACAGCGGGGACATCCCCTCGTCGGACGCCGTCTGTAAGACGGTCGTCTTACGCGGTTGTAGTCACCGAGGCTACCCTTATAAAACTAACGACGGGCGTAAGACACAAGAAGAAATCGGTGTATACTCGCCCGATACGGGCGTTTTCGCCGGTTATCGGTCTTTCAGCACGTCCGCAGCGGGGGTTCGTCGCCCACAGCCGGGGCAGAACGCCCAGTCGGTTCGGACCTCGTCGCCGCACTCACAGAACGCACGATGGGATTGCTTTTCACCACAGTTCGGACAGTATACGTGGTCATCCGGGACGTTTTCACCACATCCGCCACAGACGTTTTCGCCCGTTTGCACTCCGGGATCGGCGCGCGTCTTACGCGAATCGGGCTCGATCTCCGTGTCCGTCTCCCGTGTCACACGCACGTCGCCATCGTCGGCACCAGGAGCGTCGAGAGAGACGTTTACGTTGATCTCACCCGGTGTAGACGGCGTATACGCGTCTTCGAGACGACGTCCCGCCGTCCCGAGCCGATCGTCCAACGCCGCGTCGAGCCGATCGGCGATCAGCTCGTCGATACGGTCCGAGAGCGCGTCGTCCACCCCGCCCTCCGGACCGCCCGCCTCCGACCCGCCCGCAGGAGTCGGCGTGCCGTCGAGGTGTGCGCGGAGCGCCTCGCGCATCACCTCGCTTTTCGAGGCCTCACACGCTTCCAGCCGCTCGACGAGGTCGTCGTCGGCCCGGAAGGTGATCTTGCTCATCGGCTACGGATAACCATGGTGGGTACAAGTATTTTCCTCCGTGTCCGACGAGCGACGGACACGCGTCTTCCAGCGGTCCTCGAGGTCCTCCCGTCCCCCCGGCCGCTCCGACTCGTCGGCTCCGACCCGGAGGGGGAGTCGGCCCCGACGTAGAGCGGAACCGGCCCCCACGCGAACTGCCGTGTGATGTGGTCACACGTATGTCTGACACAGGTTTATACGCCTCCCGCGGGCATACGTGTGTATATGGGCAACCGCGTAGAGGACCTCGAACGGCAGGTCGCGGAGCTACAGGCGGCGGTCAACGGGCTCACGGAGGAGCTCGTCGAGATGAAAGAGCGCGTCCGACAACTCGAGGACGCCCAGCAGGTCGCGGTCGACACGGAGGCGGAGGCCGTCGCGGCCGCCGAAGGGCCATCGTCCGACGCGTCCGACACGACGGTCGGCGAACGCCGGACGCACTCCGACGATCACGTCGAGGTCGTCGAGCGGACGGGCGAACCGTCGAGCACGGACGGGCCGAGAGCCGACGGGACCGGAGCCGAGACGACCGACTCGCCCGCCGACGCCGACGGGAGCGATACCGAGACGCCGCCGTCCGACGCGGAGACCGCTGCCGCCGACGCCGACGGGAGCGAGGCCGAGGACGGCGAGTCCGACGACAGCGACATCATCGTCGCGTAGCGGCCTCTCGCACCACCCCGCATGCACATCACTGAAGTAGTCCTGGACGGATTCAAGAGCTTCGGACGGACCACGAGGATCCCCTTCTACGAGGACTTCACGGTCGTCACGGGACCGAACGGCTCCGGGAAGTCGAACATCATCGACGGGGTCCTGTTCGCGCTCGGGCTCGCTCGAACCCGCGGGATCAGAGCCAAGAAGCTCACCGACCTCATCTACAACCCCGGCCACGACGACGGGGAGGCCTCCGGCGGCCCGAAGGAGGCGTCCGTCACGGTCGTGTTGTCCAACGAGGACGGGACGCTCGACCGCTCGCAGGTCGTCTCGGCGGCCGGCTCCGAGAACGTCGGCGACGTCTCCGAGATCACGATCAAGCGACGGGTGAAGGAGACCGAAGACAACTACTACTCGTACTACTACCTCAACGGCCGCTCCGTGAACCTCTCCGACGTGCGGGACCTGCTCGCAGCCGCCGGCGTCACGCCCGAGGGGTACAACGTCGTCATGCAGGGCGACGTGACCGAGATCATCAACATGACCCCCTACCAGCGCCGGGGGATCGTCGACGAGATCGCGGGCGTCGCGGAGTTCGACGAGAAGAAGGAGGCCGCCTTCGAGGAGCTCGACACGGTGAAAGACCGTATCGGCGAGGCCGACCTCCGGATCGAGGAGAAGCGCGAGCGGCTGGATCAGCTCTCCGAGGAACGCGAGGCCGCCCTCGAGTACCGGTCGCTCCGCGAGGAGGCCGAGCAGTACCGCGGCTACCGGAAGGCCTCGGAGCTGGAGGACAAACGCGACTCGCTCGCCGACGTCGAAGGGGAGATCGGCGACGCCGAGGCGGACCTCGAGGAGCTACGCGTCGAACTCGACACCAGACAGGGGACGCTCACCCGCCTCGAGGAGGACGTAGCCGACCTCAACCACGAGATCGAAACGAAAGGCGAGGACGAGCAGATCGCGATCCGCTCCGAGATCGAGGAGATCAAAGGCGAGATCTCCCGGCTGGAGGGGAAGATCGAGACGGCAACGGAGCGCGCCGAGGACGCCGAGACCGAACGCCGGAACGCGTTCGTCCAGATCGACCGCAAACAGGAGACGATAGACGACCTCGAGACGGATATCCGCGAGACGAAGGTTCAGAAGGCGTCGCTCAAATCGGAGCTCGCGACGAAACGCTCGGAGCTGGCGGACGTGGAAGCCGAGATCGAGGGCGCGGACACCGAGTTCGACGAGCTGAAGGCGGAGCTCGGGGAGCGGAAGGAACGGCTCGAGTCACTGCGCGAGGAGAAACACCGCCACCAGCGCGAGAAGGACCGACTGCTCGACGAGGCGCGTCGGCGTTCGAACGCGGTCGAGGGGACCCGCGAGGACCTCGAGACGGCCCACGAGGAGGTCCCCGAGCTGAAGGCGCGGATCTCCGAGCTGTACGGCGAACTCGACAAGGCCGAGCGGAACGAGTCGAAGATCGAGGACGTCGTCGCCGACCTGTTCGCCGAGAAGGCGGAGCGCAAAGAGGAGCTGGAGGCGGTCGAGGACGACCTCCGCGAGAAGCAGAACGAGTACGCCAAGCTGGAGGCGGCCGCGAGCGAGCGTGGAGACACCTCCTGGCCCCGGGCGGTGACCGAGGTGAAGAACGCCAGCATCGATGGCGTCCACGGCGCGGTCGGCGAGCTCGGCTCCGTCGAGGCGGAGTACGCCGAGGCGTGTGAGACGGCCGCCGGCGGCCGGCTGGCGAACGTGGTGGTCGACGACGACGGCGTCGGCTCGACGTGCATCGACTACCTCAAACGGCGGAACGCCGGCAGGGCGACGTTCCTCCCGATCACGAAGATGGACGACCGGGGGCTCCCACGGAAGCCCTCGATGCCGGGTGTCGTCGACTTCGCGCGGAACCTCGTCGAGTACGACGCACGTTACGAGCCGGTCTTCTCGTACGTGCTCGGGTCGACGCTCGTCGTCGAGGAGATGTCGACCGCCCGCGAGCTGATGGGCGACTACCGGATGGTCACCCTCGACGGCGACCTCGTCGAGAAGTCGGGCGCGATGACCGGCGGCTCCGGCGGCGGCTCCCGGTACGCGTTCACGAAGTCCGGCGGCGGCAAGCTCGAGCGGCTCGCCGGGGCGATCAGCGACCTGGAGGACGAACGGCGGGAACTCGAGTCCGAGATCGACGAGCTGGACGCCGACATCGAGGACGCCCGCGAGCGGAAGGCGGACGCCGCCGACCGCGTCCGGTCGCTGGAGGGCGACATCGATCGCGCCGAGGAGGAACTGGAAGGGACCGAAGAGCGGATCGGGACGCTGGAGGAGAAACTCGCGGAGTTGCGTGCGGAACGCGAGTCGGTCGACGAGGAGATGAGCGGGATCGACGAGACGATCGACGCGCTCGACGCTGACGTCGACCGGCTGGAGGCCGATGTCGAGGAGATCGAAGCCGAACTCGCCGACTCGAAGATCCCGGAACTCTCGGAGCGAGCGGACGGGATCCGGGCGGAAATAGACGAGTTGGAGGACCGCATGGATGACCTCGACGCCCGACGAAACGAGCTGGAACTCGAGAAGGGGTACGCCGAGGACGCCGTCGACGACCTCCACGACACGGTCGAGGAGGCACAGAACAAGAAGAGCGAGGCGGAGGAGGCGATAGACGGATACGAGGCGGCCATCGCGGAGAAGGAGGAAACCCTCGAGGAGAAACGCGAGTCGATCGCGGAGCTCGAAGCGGAGATCGCGGACCTGAAGGAGGACCGGGAGGCGCTTCGCGAGGAGATCCGGGAGGCGACCCGGAAACGCGACGAGCAACGCTCGCTCGTCGCGGACGCGGAGTCCGACCTCGAGGACCTGACCGACCGCCGGGATCGCCTGGAGTGGGAGATCGACGAGCTGGAGTCACAGGTCGGCGAGTACGACCCCGAAGACGTGCCCGACATCGACGAGGTCGAGTCGCGGATCGCGGAGTTGGAAGCCGAGATGGAGGCGCTGGAGCCGGTGAACATGCTCGCGATAGACGAGTACGAAGAGGTGGAAGCCGAACTCGAGACGCTCGAGGAGCGTCGGGACGTGCTCGCGGAGGAGCGCGACGCGATCACGGAGCGGATCGAGGGGTACGAAGCCGAGAAGAAGGCGACGTTCATGGAGACGTTCGAGTCGATAAACGACCACTTCAGGGACATCTTCTCGCGGCTGTCCGCGGGGAGCGGCGAGCTCCTCTTGGAGAACCCCGAAAACCCCTTCGAGGAGGGGCTGACGATGAAGGCCCAGCCCGCGGACAAGCCGGTCCAGCGGCTGGAGGCGATGAGCGGCGGCGAGAAGTCGCTGACGGCCCTCTCGTTCATCTTCGCGATTCAGCGGCACAACCCCGCGCCGTTCTACGCGCTCGACGAGATCGACGCCTTCCTCGACGCGGTCAACGCCGAGCGTGTCGGTGAGATGATAGAAGAGCTGGCCGCGGAGGCGCAGTTCGTCGTGGTCGGCCACCGGTCGGCGCTGTTGGAGCGGTCGGACCGCGCCATCGGCGTCACGATGCAGGGCGACAACCTCTCGGCCGTGACCGGGATGCGGTTCGGCGACGGCGAGTCCGACGAGGACACGGAGGTGACCGCCGATGACTGACGACGGCTCCGCCGACGCCGGGGCGGGCGGCGGCGTGCCCGACCTGGACCTGACGAGCGAGCGCGACGGCGCGAGCCCGGCGTTCGGCGGCGACGGGTCGGCGGGAGACGACATCGTCGAGGCCGGCGACACCGTCGAGGACGCGGAGGACGCCGAGGGCCACGGCCCGACCGACGGCGACGAGGTTGAGCCGGTCGAGCTCCTCGTCCAGCTCGCGGAGGAGGGTGAGATCGAGCCGTGGGACATCGACATCGTCCGGGTGACCGACGCCTTCCTCGAGAAGCTCGACGAGACCGACCTCCGGACGACGGGTCGCGCGCTGTTCTACGCGAGCGTCCTGCTCCGGATGAAAAGCGACGGGATGTTGGCCGACGACGACGAGGACGAGGAGGGTCCGGAGCCGTGGGAGCTGGCGATGGAGGGCGGTGCCGACGACCCCGCGGACCCGGCGTTCGACCCGATCGATCGGCTGGAGGCGGAGATGGACCGCCGGCTCGACCGCAAGAACACCCGGGGCTCGCCCGAGACGCTCGACGAACTCGTCCGCGAGCTCCGCGAGGCCGAACGCGACTCGTGGTGGAAGGACTCCCGCGAGTACGACACCTCGGAGTCGCCGCGCGGCTACGGCCGCGGGACGCAGACGCTCGATTACCACGCCGGCGACGAGTTCCGCCGCGAGGGGGAGCCGACCGCGGGCGAGGCGACGGACCGCACCCACGACGAGGACATCGAGGAGGTGATAGCCGAGGTGGAGGCCGCGTTGCGCCCGCACTTCGAGGGCGGCCGCGTGGAGGTGCTCTTCGCCGAGGTGGAGTCGGCCGGCGGCAGGCCGTTCATGACGTTCCTCGCGCTGTTGTTCATGGCCCACCGCGGGACCGTACGGCTCCGACAGGACGACCTGTTCGGCGACCTGTGGATCCGCGACCCCACGGCCGCGATGGGTGAGTCGGAGGCGGTCGCGGACTGACGAACCGGCCGCACTCGCCCAGGGTTAGAGGTACTCGCCGAGCAGCGGCTCGACGCGTTCCCGGGTGTCCTCCGGGATCGCCTCGGTCGGCGTGTTCACGGTCCCCGCGAGCGCGGTGTGTGCCGCACACTCGTGGTCGTCGGGGAGCGTCCGGACCGCCTCCTCGACGACTGCCTCGATCGCCGCCTGGTTCCGCTCGGCGTTCTCCAGGACCTCCTCGAGGGTCACCTCGCTGTCCGCCTTCCAGACGTCGTAGTCGGTGACACCCGCGATCGTCGCGTACGCGATCTCCGCTTCGCGGGCCAGTTTCGCCTCGGGGACCGCCGTCATGCCGACGAGGTCCCACCCCTGGCTCCTGTAGAACTCCGATTCCGCGCGCGTGGAGTACTGCGGCCCCTCGATACAGACGTAGGTCCCGCCCTTCACGACCCGCGTGTCACCGGGGTCGTCCTCGTCGCCCTCGCCGCCGACGACGGACTCCGCGGCCTCGGCGAGGTGGTCGACGAGTTCGGGGCTGTACGGGTCCGCGAAGGGCTGGTGAACGACGACGCCGTCGCCGTAAAACGAGAGGTCGCGACGCTTGGTCCGGTCGTAGATCTGGTCGGGGACGACGAGCGTGCCCGGCGCCAGCTCCTCTTTGAGGCTGCCGACCGCGTTCGACGCGAAGACGTGGGTCACGCCCGCCCGCTTCAGGGCGTACATGTTCGCGCGGTACGGGAGGTCGGTGGGCGAGACGCCGTGGTTCGAGCCGTGTCTGGGGAGGAACGCGACCTCACGGCCCGTGTCGGCGAACTCGCCGATCGTGACCGCGTCGCTGGGCTCGCCGTAGGGCGTGTCGTACTCGACCTCGCGTACGTCGTTCAGGGGAAGCGCCTCGTAGATCCCGCTGCCGCCGATGAAGCCGATCGTGCTCATGGCCGGGATCCGCCCGCTCGCTACTTATAAGGAATGAACTGGGGACGGGGAACGAACTGGCGACAGGGAACGAACTGGCAACACGCGGCGAAACGGGACCTAACTAGGCCGGCGTCGCGGTTTCCGCTTCGATCTCGGCCTCGATGAGATCCCTCGTGTTCTCCAAGTGAGCCTTCAGCTGTCGCTCGTTGTACCGTCTCGCGACGGGCTCCAGGAGGCGGTCGCGCAGCGAGTCGCCCATCTCGTAGTCCGTCCGGTGGAGGATCCGGGTTCCGTCCCCGCTCGCGACGTAGCGGTTGCGCGTCTCGCCGCGCATCCCGTCGCTGTCGATCGTGACCGCCATCTCCGCGTTCGGCTCGACGACGGTCATCTCCATCTCCATCTTCGTCGCGATCCCGAGCAGCTTGTACGTCGCGCGCATCTCCGCTCCGGTTTCGGTCTCGCTCAGCACCTCGAAATCGCGCAGACCGGCCATCGTTCGGGGCCAGTTCTCCGGGGTGCTGTCGAACGCGAAGACGCGCTCGACGGGGGCTGCGATCTCGATCTCGTACTCGAATGTTGTCATATTGCTCAACTCGGTCGTCGAACCGAACGATGCGGTCGCTGCCGTCTCGGAGCGGTCGCCTCGGTCGACTGCCTTATATAGGGGCTCGGAGGTATTAAACGGGCGTTCACCACGCCGAGACCTTCTGCTCGCGGAGAACGCGCACTCCGGAGGTCACAGCAACCACCGCACCGCCGTCAGCGTCAGCGCGCTCACGACGAGCAGGTGGACGAGTACCGCGCCGACCGGCGCGAGGCCGACCGCCCGGAGCTCGCGGACCCGGATCGACAGCCCGAGCCCCACGAAGGCGACGAGGAAGAGCCCGTCGGAGGTCGCGGTGATCGACTCGATCGCGGCGGGCGAGAGCACCCCGACGTTGGCGATCGTGGCGACGAGCAGGAAGCCGAGCAGGAACTTGGGGAACTCCGCCCACAGCTCTCGAGCCTCCGGGTCGGTCGCGGAGCGCGCCGCGTACGCGACCGAGTAGACGACGGCGACGCCGCCCAGAAGCGAGTTGCGCGCGAGCTTCGTCACCGTCGCCCACTGGCCCGCCTCGACCGAGTGGGCGAACCCCGCGGCCGCGACCGGGCCGGTCGAGAACATGCTGAGGCCGGCCCACACGCCGAACTGCCGGCCGGTCAGCCCGAGCCACTCGCCCGCCAGCGGAAACGCCACGAGCGTGACCGCGTCGAAGAGCAGGACCGTCGCGGCCGCGAACGTGAGCGCCGCCCCCCGCGCCTCCAGCACCCGGCCGACGGCCACGACGGCGGAGACGCCGCAGACGCTCGCGCCCGCCGCCAGAAGCGACGGCGTCGTTCCCCCGATCCGGAAGACGCCGCGGGCGATAGCCTCCGAGAGGAGGAGTCCGCCGGCGACGACGACCACCACCAGCCCGATGACCGTCGGCCCGGCGGCCACCAGCTCCTCGATCGCGATCGCCGCGCCGAGGAGGACGATCCCCGTCTCCAACGCGAGCTTGTGGAGGGTCACACCCGGTCCGGCGACGGCCGGCGTTCCCACTGTGTTCGCCACGGCGACGCCGAGGGCGACCGCGACGACGAGCGGCTGGAGCCCCGGAACCGCCCCGCCGACCAGCGTCGCGAGCAGCGCGCCGCCGCCGAGCAACGCCAGCCCGGGGAGGTACGGCCCGAGGTCGTCGAGAAGCGTCATCAGAGGGACTGGACCGCGAGCTGGACCGCGACGATCGAGAGGCCCAGGAGGAGCGCCTGCCAGCCGCGGTCGAGCGCGCGCCACCGGCGAGCGAGACGCGTGTCGTCGACACGTTCCGGACCGTCGACACGTTCCGGACCGTCGACGCCACCCGGACCGTCGCCGTCCTCGTCGGTCATACGGGATCGGGTCCGCGCGTCGGCGCCTTACGCGTGTCGTTCGGCGGGAGGATCGCCGGAGGACGGGTCGCGGTCGATCGGCCGGACCCGGTCAGTCGTCCGCCTCGATGGCGCTCGAGGCGTCCTCGGAGGGTACCGTCCCGTCGCTGCCGGCGTCTTCGTCGCTGCTCTCGCCGGCGTCTTCGTCGCTGCTCTCGCCGTCGCCGAGGCGCGGGAAGTTGTCTATCGTCTCCGCGCGGAACGCCTCCTCGTCGAAGGTGTACGTCGAATCGAGGAACTCGAGGAGGGTCCGCGTGTCGACCATGGCGTTCTTCAGTGCGGTCGACGCGCCGGGCGACGGCGTGATGTTGAACAGGATCCCGTCGCCGTGGATCTTCGCTTCGCCCATGTCGAGCTCCTTCGACTCGGTGTCGACGATCTGCGGGCGGACCCCCCCGTACCCCTTCGCGCGGTCGATGTCCCCGACCTCGACGCTCGGGACGACCTTCCGTACGTGCGGGAGGAACGTGCGCTTCCCGACGACGGGCAGGTCGTACACCAGGTTCCGGACCACGTACGGGAACAGGATCCTGTCGGCGAGGACGTTCGCGTAGCTCAGGAACGACGACAGGGTGAACCCGAAGACGTCGGCGAAGTCGCCGACCGTTGAGAGCTCGCCGCGCTCGAGGGCGGGTACGAGCTTCGCGGTCGGGCCGAACCGGGTGACGCTCGGGTCGTGGACGTCGGCGTCGCCGTGGACCGCTGCGAAGGGTAGCTTCTTCATCTGGAGGGTGTACACCTTCCCGTTCAGCAGGTCGTCGGCGAGGAAGAAGCTCCCCGCGACGGGCAAAAGCGACATGTCCTCGCCGTAGCCCATCTCCTGGGCGAACTGGAGGCTGTGTGAGCCGGCAGCGACGGCGACCGCGTCGGCCGCGAAGTCGCCGTCGTCGGTCTCGACGGTGAACCCCTCTCCGCCCTCGTCGATATCGGTCACTTCCGTACCGAGGTGGACCGAGACGCCCGCCTCGGTGCGGGCGGCCTCGACGAACGACTCCGCGATCATGCCGTAATCGAGGACGTAGCCGTCGGGCGTCTGGAGCGCGAGCAGTTCCGTGTCGGGGTCACGCCCCTCGACGACCTTGGGCTCGATCTCCGCGATCTCCTCGCGGCCGATGGGTTCGAGCTTGGGAAAGAGCTCGCCGAACCCCTCGTCGTGGTAGCGGGCCTCGAGCTCCGCGACCTCCGCTTCGCCCACCGCGAGCACCATCTTGCTACGCCTGTCGTGCATCTCGCGGTCGGGGTCGACGTTCTCGAGGTACCCCGCGAGCAGCTCCGCGCCCTCCTTGACCTCCTCGGCCTTCTCGAGCGTGTAGTTCGTCTCGATGTCGCCGAAGTGGAGCGTCTGGGAGTTGTTCGTGTGGTGGGAGTTCACCGCCGCGATCTCGGACTCCTTCTCGATCAGCGTGACGTCCTCGACGTCGGTGAACTTCGAGACCGTGTACAGAAGCGATGCCCCGCTTATCCCCCCGCCGATAACGAGGAGGTCGGTGTGATCGGACATGCGTGAGGCTCCGTCTCAGAGAGGGTACCGTCTTGGGAGTTAATTTACTTCCTATTCTACGCTGTCGGGACGGGGTTCCACGGGAACGGCCGGTGTACGGCCTCCACCCCGCGACCGTCGCCCTCCGGCGGGCCGGATCAGTCCCGCATCCCCCGATACCGTTCCCGGAGTTGCTCGAAGAGCGCACGTCCGGCATCGGTGCGGAGCCGGGGTTCGGCCGTCGCGAAGAACTCCTCGAGCGCGTCGTACTCCGCGAACGCCTCCGGCGTACCGTCCGTGGGGTCGTACCGGTCGTCGCGCTCGTAGACGACCGCCTGGAGACAGGTGTCGAGCAGGTCACACTCCTTGACGAGGACGGCCTCCGGCGTCTCCCGAGCCTCGTACTCCTCCCACGCGTCCCGGACGCCGTCCGGGAGCGCCCCCACGAGGTCGACCATCACGGCGCGTTCGACCGCCTCCTTCCGCTCGCGGTCGACGCGGTCGGCAGTCGAGTCGGCGCGCGTCGCCACGTCGCCCGTCTCCGCCTCGGCGACGTCGTGGACGACCGCGAGCCGGAGCGCGCGGTCGAGGTCGACGCCGGGCAGGTCCTCGCGGAACCGGTCGCCAAGCGCCAGCACGAGGTACGCGACGCCCCACGTGTGCGCGGCGACCGACTCCGGGGCGTCGACGCCGCGGAGCTGCCACCCCGTCCGCCCCTCGTCCTTGAGCGCGTACGCCCCGAGGATCGCGTCGATGGCGGCGTCCGAATCCGACCCCTCAGCCGGATCGCCGCTGGCATCGACCTCGGCGTCCCCGCTGGCGTCGACCTCGGCGTCCCCGCCACCGTCGCGTCCGTCGGTCCCGTCGGCGACCATCCCGGGCTCACTCCGCGAGCGCCCAGGCGTCCTCCCCGACCGACTCGGTCACCCCGCGGCGCTCCATCTCCGCGAGCACCTCGTCGAGCCGCCCGGGCTGGGCGACCTCCATCTCGATGCGGCCGACCCCGTGGTCCGCCTCGAGGTGGTGCCGGATCGCCTCGCGGTCGAACGTCGTCGCCGCGGCGCGCTCCATCGCGCCCGCGATGATGTCGATCATGTCCTCGATGAAGTTCCACGGGTAGACCACCCACGTCCACGTCTCGAGCCGCTCGCCGACGAAGTCGGGGTCGAACTCCGAGGTGTCGAGCAGCTGGAGCGTCGCGGTGTGGACCGTGGCCGCGTCGCGTTCCTCGACGTACTCCTCTGCGCGGCGGATCGAGCCGCCGGTGTCGGCGATGTCGTCGATGATCAACACGTCCTTGTCCTCGACGCTCCCCTCCGGCATCGGGTAGCGGATCTGCGGCTCGTCGGCCTTGTCGGCCGCGCCGACGTAGTGTTCCATCTTGAGGCTCGTCAGGTCGTCGAGCCCGAGGAAGTCACAGATACAACGGCCCGCGAACCAGCCGCCGCGGGCGAGCGCGACGACGACGTCGGGTTCGAAGTCGTCGCGTTTCACCTCGTTCGAGACGTTCCGGCAGAGGCCGTAGATGTACTCCCAGTTGGTCACGGTACAGTCGAAGTCGTCCGGGAGATCGCTCATGTCTCGGGAGTCGCCCGCGCGAGCATAAGGGTTTGTGGAACCGTCGACGCCGAGGGTTCGTGGAACCGCCGTCGCCGAACCCCCGCGTCCGCCCGTGCCGACACGATTTAGGTGACCCGCCCGCAACGACCCGCTAATGAGTACACAGACCGCGAGCGAGGAGCGGGCGGTCGTGATCGGGTTGGAGGTCCACGTCCAGCTCGAGACCGACACGAAGGTCTTCTGTGGCTGTTCGACGGAGCCGGCCGACGACGAGGAGCCGAACACGCGCACGTGTCCGACCTGTCTCGGGCTACCCGGCGCGCTGCCGGTCCTCAACGAGGCCGCCGTCGAGAGCGCGGTGAAGGTCGGGAAGGCGATCGACGCCGACATCCCGGAGACGACCACGTTCCACCGGAAGAACTACTACTACCCCGACCTGCCGAAGAACTTCCAGCTCACCCAGTACGACGCGCCGATCTGTGCGGACGGCGAGCTCCAAGTGTCCGTCGACGGCGATCGTCGAACCATCGGGATCACGCGCGCGCACCTCGAGGAGGACCCGGGAAGCATCCAGCACGCGGGCGGCTCCATCGAGTCGGCGACCCACACGCTCGTGAACTACAACCGCGCGGGGACGCCGCTGATGGAGGTCGTCACCGAGCCCGACTTCCGGTCGCCGGCGGAGACCCGGGCGTTCCTCGCGAAGCTCGAGGAGGTGCTCGAGTACCTCGGCGTCTTCGACGCGACACGGGACGGCAGCCTCCGCGTCGACGCCAACGTCTCGCTCGTCGACGCCGACGAGATGGCGGCGGACGGCTCCGTCCCCGACGCGGTGCTCGCCGACGTCAACCGTGCCGAGGTCAAGAACATCTCGAGTCACAAGGGCGCGGAGAAGGCGCTCGCCTACGAGATCACTCGTCAGCGGAACGTGCTCCGGCGGGGTCGCGAGATCGAACAGGAGACCCGCCACTGGGACGAGGCGCGCGGCGTCACCGTCTCGATGCGCTCGAAGGAGGCCGAGAAGGACTACCGCTACTTCCGGGAGGCCGACCTCCCCGCGCTCGAGGTGGCCGACTGGAAGGCGGAGATCCCGATCCCGGAGCTGCCGGACGCCCGCCGCGAGCGCTTCCGCGAGGAGTACGGCCTCGACGGGGAGGCAGCCTCGAAGCTGACCTCGACGAAGGAGGTCGCCGACTTCTTCGAGGACGTCGCCGGCGAGTACGACCCCGAGCTGGCGGCGACGTGGGTCGCCGACAACCTCCTCGGCGAGCTCAACTACCGGGAGCTGGCGATCACGGACGTAAGCGACCGGCTCGACGAGTTCAAACGCCTGATCGAGCTGGTGGCCGCCGAGGAGCTGACGGTGAAGAACGCCGAGGAGGTGGTCCTCCGGGAGATGCTCGACGAGGGCGAGGGCCCCGACGCCGTGATCGACCGCGAGGGGCTCGGGAAGGCCGAGGCCGGCGAGGTGGAAACCGCCGTCGACGCCGCCATCGACGACAACCCGGGGGCGGTCGCGGACTACCACGACGGCGACGACGGCGCGATCAACTTCCTCGTCGGACAGGTGATGCAGGCCACCGGCGGGAGCGCCGACCCCGGCCAGGTGAACGGGCTCCTCCGCGAGCGGCTGGACGGGTGACTCGCGTGGACGGTGAGGACGCGGACGTGGGTAAAAACGCATGGACGTAGGCGAGGACGCATGGACGTGACCGTCGACGTCGTCGGCGGCGACGAGGAGGTACACGCCGTCGGGGACGACGCGACCTACGACGACCTGGTCCGCGCGGCCGGCTTCCACCCCCAGGAGGCGTCCGTCCTCGTCGACGGCTCGCCCGTCCCCGGCGACCGCCCCGTCGACGCCGACCGGGTACGGCTGCTCCGGCTGGTCCGGGGCGGATCCGGCTGGTTCGGGGCGGAGCCGACGAGTGACCGGCGAGAGATGAGCGGGGACGTGCCGTCGCTCCCCGACGGGATCACGGTCGAGCCGGCGGCCCCCGACGACCGGCTGGACGTCCTCCGCGTGCTCGACGCCGCGATGCTCGAGACCGACGCGTCGGCCCTTCCGGCACGGATCGACGCCGGGGACGTCCTCGTCGCCCGTTTCGAGCGCACCGGGTCGGTCGTCGGGGCGTTGGTGACGACCCGCCCGGAGCCGGGACAGCGCCACGTCGACGCGGTCGCGGTGCGGCGGGCGCGACGCGGGAGGGGTATCGGGTCCGCGCTCGTCGCGAGCGCGGTTCGGGCAGTCGAGTCGGACCCGGAGGCCGACCGCGTCACCGCGGCGTTCGACGCGGCGGTGGAGGGGTTCTACGCGGACCTCGGGTTCGCGGTCGAGTCGGCGGGCGAGGACGGGGACGGCCGGCTCTCCGGTCGACGCGAAGTGAGGGGGGCGGGCGACGGCGGGGAGTGAGCGGGCCGAGGGACTGACGGTCGGTCCCCGCCCGATCCCGATCCGTTTTACTCCGAGGCGGTCGGGCCGTCCGTATGGACCGCCCCCGAATCGACGCCGACACAGACGCGGGACTGCTCATCCGGCGCGGGGGCGCGGTCGTCGCCGACGCGCTACTCGTCGGACTCCTCCTCGGACTCGTCGGGGTCGCGCTCTCGCTGTTCTTCGGGCTCGCCCCGTCGGGGCGATGGACCCTCCCGATCGCGTATCTCGGCTACCACGTCGCCTTCGAGGGAACGTTCGGGCGAACGCCCGGCAAGCGGCTGTTCGGGCTCGTCGTGACGGGGTCGGAGGGTTCGTCGTGTGGGCCACGCACGGCGCTCGTCCGGAACCTGCTCCGGGTCGTCGACGGGGCCGTCTTCTACCTCGTCGGGGTCGCCGTCGTCGTCCTAACCGACGGGGACCGCCGGGTCGGTGACCACGTCGCGGGGACGCGGGTGGCGCGGTCCGGGGAGTGAGCGGGTCGACGGAACCGGCGGCGTCTCCGGGGAGTGAGCGGGTAGACGGAACCGGCGGCGTCTCCGGAGGGTGGCTGGCTACCGCTCGCCGAACCGCTCGTCGAAGAGCGCGACCACCCGACGTTCGATCTCGTCGCGGATGGGTCGAACCTCCTCGATCGGGCGCTCGCCCGGGTCCTCCAGGTCCCAGTCGTCGGTGTCGACGCCGGGCAGTTCCAGCGTCGAACACCCCATCGTCGCGACGAAGTCCGACGCTGCCAGGGTCGCCTCCGAGACGTGTCGGGGGGTGCGCCCGTTCACGTCGAGGCCGACCTCCGCGAGGGCCTCGACGACCACGCCGTGGACCTCGTCGGCGGGGGCGGTCCCGCCGGTGACGATCTCGACGTCGTCCGCGAGGCCGCGCTCGGCGCGCTCGCGCTCCGCGAAGGCCGTGGCCATCTGGCTGCGTCCGGCGTTCCGGACGCACATGAACGTGAGCGTCGTCTTCTCTCGGTCCACAGCGTCGGTCGGTTCGGCGTCGCCGGTCGGTTCGGTGTCGTCGTCCGCGGTGTGTGTGGATGTCATGGTGTGGTGTCGTATGGCGTCGCCGGCGTCGCGTGTCGGCCTCAGTAGATCAGCTCGTCTCGTTCTAGTAGATCAGCTCGTCGTCGTTCTCGACCATGTACAGCGTGCGCGCGGCGATGTTGACCGCGTGGTCGCCCACGCGTTCGATGTCACGGATCGCCAGCAGTGCGCGGGAGACGTCGTCGATCGCGTCGGCCAACTCGTCGGCGTCCGCCTCCGCGTCCCGGTCCTCGCCGGCCGCCTCGACGCGCGCGCGGTCGGCCTCGAGCAGGTCGCGGACGACCGCCTCGCTCGCCCGCCGGCACCGCTCGTCGAGGTCGTCGTCGCGGGCCGCGACCGCTCGGCAGGCCTCGGCGTCGCCCGCCTCGTAGGCGGCCACCGCGTCGGCGACCATGTCGCCGGCGGCGTCGCCGAGCCCCCGGAACTCGACCGCGGGGTGGAGCCCGCCGTCGTCGCCGCCGTAGCCGGCGAGGTTGGTCGCGAGGTCCGCGACGCGTTCGAGGTCGGTGATCACCTTGAACGAGGCCGCCACCAACCGGAGGTCGCCCGCGACCGGCTGCTGGAGCGCGAGCAGTTCGGTACACTCCTCCTCGAGTTCGAGGTAGCGCTCGTTGACCTCGTAGTCGCCCTCGATGACCTCCCGTGCGAGGTCGTCGTCGCCGGTCTCGGCCGCCTCGAGCGCGGCGTCGTACCGCTCGAGGACGAGCTCGCCCATGCCGACGACGTCCGCTCGAAGCTCCTCGAGCCGCCGTTGGTAGTTCTCTCGGGGCATCTATCCGAACTTCCCCGTGATGTAGTCCTCGACGCGCTGTTCTTCGGGATCCTCGAAGATCTTCGCCGTGTCGTCGTACTCGACGAGCCGACCGCCGGTGAGGAACACGGCGGTCCGGTCGGAGATCCGGGCCGCCTGCTGCATGTTGTGGGTGACGATGATGACGGTGTACTCCTCGGCGAGGTCGTCGATCAGGTCCTCGATCTTCGAGGCCGCGACGGGGTCGAGCGCCGAGGTCGGCTCGTCCATCAGGACCACCTCCGGGTCCGCCGCGATAGCGCGGGCGATACAGAGCCGCTGTTGCTGCCCGCCGGAGAGGTCGAGCCCCGACGAGTCCAGCTGGTCTTTCACCTCGTCCCAGAGCGCGGCGCTCTTGAGCGACTCCTCGACGCGGGCGTCGACGTCGCCGTCGAACCCCTGGATCTTCAGGCCGTACGCGACGTTGTCGCGGATCGACTTCGGGAACGGGTTCGGCTTCTGGAACACCATCCCGATCTTCCGCCGAAGCGCGACCGGGTCGACGTCGTCGTCGTACACGTTCTTGCCGCCGAACTCCACGTCGCCGTCGACCCGGCAGACGTCGATCATGTCGTTCATCCGGTTGATACACCGGAGGAACGTCGACTTGCCACAGCCCGAGGGGCCGATGAGCGCGGTCACCCGCTTTTCGGGTATCTCGATCGACACGTCGTCTATCGCCTGTTCGTCGCCGTAGTAGACGTTCAGGTCGCGCGCGGCGACCGCGGTCCGATCCGAGGGTGTGATTCGGTCGTTCGATCCGGTCTCTACGTCCGTCGTGATGAGCGACTCGCTCGATCGCGTGTCGCTCGATGGTGTGTTGCTCATGTTAGCTCCCCCGTTCCGCGCGGTTCCGTAGCAGGATGGCCGTCCCGTTCATACCGATAAGGATGACCAACAGCGTGATAACGCCTGCGGCGACGACCCCGTACCGGAACTCCGCCTGCGGGAAGTTCGCCCACGCGTAGATCTGCATCGGCATCGCGCTGAACTTGCTGAACAGGCTGCTCGGCGGGCTGAACACCGTCGTCGCGGCACCGACCATGATGAGCGGCGCGGTCTCGCCGATCGCCCGGCCGAGCGCGAGGATCGTCCCGGTGAGGATACCGGGGAACGCCTCCGGGAGGACGATGTTCTTCGTCGTCTGCCAGCGAGTCGCGCCCATCGCGTCCGACCCCCGGCGCAGGTCGTCCGGCACCGACCGGATCGCCTCCTGTGCGGAGATGATCGTGATCGGGAGGATGAGCAGCGACAGCGTCAGCGACACGGTCACCGCGGTCCCGAACCCGAACCCGAGGAGGTTCGCGAACAGCCCCAGTCCGAGCAGTCCGTAGACGACGGACGGGATCGCCGCGAGGTTCGCGATGTTTATCTGAAGCAGCCGCGTCAGCGCGCCGACGACGCCGCTGTCCGCGGTGTACTCCTCCAAGAACACCGACGTCGCGACTCCCAGGACGAACGACAGCACGGCGACCATCGCGATGATGATCACCGAGCCGACGATCGCCGGGTAGAGTCCCGCCTCGGAGGCGGTTCGGGACGGTGCCTCCGTGAGGAACGTCTCGCTGACCCAGGGATTCGGCGCCGGGATCCCGAACGTCTCGACGACGAGCGCGCCGGCGAGCGCGCCGACGGCGAGCAGGACGGGCAGCCCGAGTCCGATGACCCCTTCGCCGACGTCGAACACCCGGTGGAGGTAGACGGCCGTCGGCACCCCGGCGACGGCGAGGACCACCAGCGCGTTCGGGCCGCCGACCGCGAGCCCCGCCAGCTGCCCGCCGAGCCCGACGGCGGTCGCGACGGCGAGCGGCACGCCGCCGGCGGCGAGCGCCGTGGTCCGGCCTCCTCGCGCGGCGACGACGAGCGCCCCGGCGACCGCGACCGGGATCGCCAGCGTCCAGAGGTAAACGAAGACCGTCGTCGGGTACGTGTCGACGATGGGGCGGAGGAGCACGGCCCCGAGTGTGCCGACGATGCCGATCGGGATCACGGCCGTCATCGCGGTCGGGACCTCCCGCACGTACCCGTACCCGTACGCGAGCGTCGCCGGGACGACCCCGAGCGTGTACGCGAGGAACCAGAGCCGCGGATCGAACACCAAAAAGAGGACGGTGAGCGCCAGGCCGACCGCGGTGCCGCCGATCAGTCGCCCGACGAGCCCGAACCCGACCGAGCCGGGTTGACCGCGGGCCCCCATGTACGTGAGGTAGCCGGTCAGGGGGATGCCGACCGCGAAGAGGTACGCGAGCTGCCAGTTGAGTCGCGGAATTTGGCCGACGAACGTCTCGACGAGGGTGAAAACCACGGCGACGGCGACGAGGCCGCCGCCGGCAACGGTGACGGCCCGGCGAGTCAGCGCCCGGTCACGCGCGCTGTACAGGCAGAACCCGAGGAACGGCACGACGAGCGTGAGGAAGTACGTCAACAGCCACTCGGGGCTCGCGTTCGCGAGGTCGAAGGCGTCGATCGTGACGTACACGAGCAACACGGCGAGCGCGAAGATGCCGAAGACGCTCGCCCCAAGCGAGAGGTACTCGAAGGCGATCCCTCGGACGCGGCTCACCTCGCCGAACCCCTCGACACGACCGGTGTCGGTGTCGGTCGCCATCAGTACTCCTCCCGGTACCGTTCCGCGATGATGTCACTCAGTACGTTCATTACGAAGGTCACCACGAACAGCGTGAGTCCGAGCGCGAACATCGCGTCGTACGGGATCGTCCCGCCCGTCAGGTCGCCGCCGGCGATCTGTACCATCGCGACGGTGATCGTCATCCCGGACTCCAGGAGGACGTCGGCGGGGTTGATGTACGGGATCCCGAGAACCGTCTCCCCGACGGTCGGCATCCGCGCCTGCGCGCCCATCGCGACGACGACGATCATCGTCTCGCCGATCGCGCGCGAGACGGCGAGGATGTACGACGAGGCGATCCCTGAGATGGAGGCCGGAACCACGATCCCGGTCGACACCTCGAACTTCGTCGCCCCGAGGCCGTAGCCGGCCTGTCGCAGGTCGTCGGGCACGGCGCTCATCGCGTCCTCGGAGATGGATGACACCATCGGAATGGTCATGATCCCAACCATCAGCGACGCCGACAGCGCGTTGAACGTGCTCATCTCCGGGAACAGCGTCGCCTTCAGCGCCGGGGTGACGTACACGAGCGCGAAGTAGCCGTACACGACCGTCGGAATGCCGGCGAGGATCTCCAAGAGCGGCTTCAGTATCGAGCGCGCGTTCGATGTCGCGTACTCGCTGAGATATATCGCGGTCAGCGTTCCGACCGGAAGCGCGACGAACGCGGCCGTGATCGTCACGGTGAGCGTCCCGATCACCAACGCGACGATGCCGAACGTCTGTCCGCCCCCGCGCGGGTTCGGGCTCCAGCTGGTGCTGAAGAGGAACTCGCGGATCGGTACCTCGGCGAAGAACATCACCGCGTCCGACAGCAGGGTCGCGATGATGGCGACCGTCGTGAGCAGGGTGATCGCCGCGCACGCGGCGAAGAACCCGCCGTAGGTTCCCTCCTTCAGTCGTGTGAGCCCGCTCCGTCGCTGGAGATCCGGACTCTCGGTGCTATCTGTCACGGACGGGCGGAGATCGAACGCTGTCGTAAATCAATACACCGGTTCATGACGCGGGTATCAGCCCTGCGCCTGCTCGATCGCGTCCTCGAGGATCTCCATCTGCTCCTCCTGGGTCTCCTCGGTCGCCGGGACGTATCCGACGTCGCCGGCGACGAGGTCCTCGTTGGTGGTCTGGCTGACGAAGTAGCGGGCGAACTCCGCGATGTGCTCCTCGCCGAGCGCCTCGATCGACGGGTAGGTGAAAAGCGGCCGCGAGAGCGGCGCGTACTCGCCGGAGGACGCCGTTTCGAGGCTCGGCGCGACCGGCCCGTCGCCGTTGTCGATGGCGACCGGCGTGATCTGGTCCTGGTTCTGGAACCAGTAGGCGAACCCGAAGTAGCCGATCCCGTACTGGGTGCCCTCGACCCCCGCGGCGATGGTGTTGTCCTGCTCGGTCGCCTGGTAGTCGTCGGTGTGGCCGTCCTCTCCCATGATGTTCTCGATGAAGTAGTCGTACGTCCCCGAGGTGTCGGCGGCGCCGAATCGCTCGATCTCCTCGTCCGGCCACTCGTCGCGGACGTCGCTCCACATCTCGGCGGCGTCGGACTGCCAGATCTGCGAGAGCTCGTCGACGGTCATCTCCGTCGCCCAGTCGTTGTCGTTGTTGATCACGACGGTGAGCGCGTCGGTCGCGGCGATCAGCTCGACCCACTCGACGCCGTTCTCCTCGCAGAGCTCCTCCTCTTCGGGCTGGATCGGCCGACTCGCGTTGTTGAAGTCGGTCTCGCCGACGCAGAAGAAGTTCGAGAACCCGCCGCCCGAGCCCGTCGAGCTGATGTCGGGATCGACGTCGGGATGCTGCTCGGCGAAGTCCTCCATGACCGCGCTCATCAGCGGGAAGACCGTACTCGACCCCGCGATGTTGATCGCCCCGGAAAGCGAGTCGGATCCCCCGTTCGACCCGTCGTCCCCGGAGCTACCGTCTCCCGACCCGTCGTCCCCGGAGCTGCCGTCGTCCGAGCTGCCGTCCCCCGAACCGTTCTCCGTCTCCGTACAACCCGCGAGCGCCAGCCCGCCGACGCCGGCGAGCGCCGCGAGCGATTGCCGTCGGGTAATACCGTCCGTCTCCAGGTTCTGGCTGGGTGCCATCACCGGATCGTGGACGAAGACGACGTAAATACCATGCTATGAGGTATATACGATGGAGTGTAGTGAGCGGTAGCGCTATATAGCAATAGTGCGACTATATAGAACTACATATAAAAAAGATCTTTCGGCATATTCCGGGCATCAAACGATGGTAGAACGCGAATATATATATCCGTACAGCGTTCTCTACCGGTAGATATACCGCACATATAACCGATTATGATGGATCAACGTATTTCGTGAGTTATGGCGACGACTGACCCCGCTGACGGGGCCGATCCCGATAGCGACGGGAGACTACGTAGCGTCGAATCCTCCCTGTGTGACGCCCGCGACGCCCTCCGCGTGGAACGTCGGCGAACCGTCGACGAACGGGAGGCCTTCGAGGCGTTCCGGTCGCGCGTACGGGAGGTTCCGACGGAGTCGACGCCGACGGCGGGGCCGGGAGCAGTCGCGGGTGCGTCGACGATGACGGGCGCGACCTCGGACCGGTCGCGGTTCCGAGGCGGGACGGGCGGTACCGGATCCGGCCTCGTCGCGGTTCGAAACGCCTACCGGGAGACGGTCATGTCCGTCCCGCACTACGACGAGGAGTACAACGACACCTACGAACGCAGCCTCGCTGCGGAGTTCAGCCCGGAGATCGCGGTCGCACTCACCCGCGAACCGACGCTTCACGAGCGGTATCGCTCGTCGCTTTTGGCGAAGACGACCGAGGCGATCGAGCGCCGCGAGGCGTTCGTCGACGTACTCGAGTCCGAGTCGGCGTCGATCGCCCGCGCGAGATCGGACCTCGCGCCGATCCTCGAGGAGGTCACGACGTTCACACGTCGGGAGTTCGGGGCGGCGGACTTCGGCGCGCTCGACGCCTATCGCGCGCGCTTGACCGTCCTCGCGGAGAAGTGTGACGGGATCGCGGCCCGTCGACAGCGGGAGCGCATGGACGAGGAACGCGCGATAGGCGTCGGCGAGGTCGTCTCCGACGTCCAGACGTACCTCTACCGGGACCTCCCGGTCACGTACCCCGTCCTCGCATCGGTCGCAACGGTCGGCGACCGGATCGAGTCGGTCCGGGCCGACGTCGAGCGGGCGATGAGTTACGCGGGGGCCGAACCGGTCGACGACGGGGGGCCATCGGTGCGGTGACCGTCGAGGCCGTCGCGACGGTCGGTCACGCCTCGACGTGCTCGGCGAGGAGCCGCTCGGCGTGGTCCTTCGAGTCGGCGACCTCCCACCGGACGCGGGTCGCGTCCCCGTACGCGAGCGCCTCCTTCAGCTCGTCGCGGAGGACGCCCGTGCCGAAGCCCACGGTGTCCTTCCCGTCGTCGCCGAGTTCGTAGAGCCCGTACCGGTTCGGGGCGCTCCGGGCGGTCGACCGGTCGAGGTCGCGCCAGGGTTTCGCGAGGCTCACGGTCGGTCAGCGGTGGGCGTCGAGGCCCTCCTCGGGCCCGGAGACGATCTCGTAGCTCTCCTCGGTCCAGCCGTCCTCGACGAAGACGAACACGCGGCCACCGGCCACCTCCGGGTCGGCGGTCACCCGGTTGCGCCGCCCCTCGCGGCCGACGATCACGCCGGGGAACACCTCGTCCGTCTCGTCGGCGTCGACCACGACGCGGCCCACGCCCGAGTCGCGGAGGATCTCCTCGCCGGTGTTGTAGTCGTTCACGTAGGTCATCACGCCCTCGGTCTCGGTCGGGTCGGTGACGAGCACGTGCGTCTCCTTGCCCGGCCCGGCGGTGACCGTCCCCGTCACGGCCTCGGGGACGCCGCGGTACAGCGTGGTTCGGCCGTCGAGGTACTCGACCACGACCCCCTCCTCACGGAGGTCGACGCCGATCGAGGTCGGCGGGACGTCGCCGGGTGCGGATGCGGACATACCGCCCGCTCCGACCGCCGACGTGAAAAGGACCCCGCTCGCGGGGAGGACGGGCGGGTCCGTCCCGACAGGCTCGCCGCGACCGCTAACCCTTTGAGGGCCCTCGGCGCGAGTGCGTGTATGGAGGGACGGGCGGCCGCGCTCGGCGCGGGGACCGTGTTGAACGCCCTGGCGACGGGGACGGGAGCGGCCTTCGGGCTCGACGTCGAGACGCGCGCGACGGTCTATCTCGACCCCGGAGCCGACGCCGTCGAGGGCACCATCGCTGAGGACCCCGACGGCGACACCGCGCTGATCGAACGCTGTGTCGCGCTCGCGACGGACCGGTGGGGCGACGGCGAGGGCGGGACCGTCCGGACCGACAGCGACGTGCCGCTGGCGGCTGGGCTCAAAAGCTCCAGCGCAGCGGCCAACGCGGCCGTCCTCGCGACCTGTGACGCGCTCGGGCTGACGGTCGGCGACGACGCCGACGACCCCGCGATCGACGTGACCCGGCTCGACGCCTGTCGGCTCGGCGTCCACGCGGCCCGCGAGGCCGGCGTCACCGTCACCGGCGCGTTCGACGACGCGTCCGCCTCGATGCTGGGCGGTGTCTGTCTCACCGACAACGGCGAGGACCGCCTCCGCGCCCGCGACCCGGTCGACTGGGACGTCCTCGTGTGGACGCCACCCGAGCGGGCCTACAGCGCCGACGCCGACGTCGAGCGCTGTACAGCCGTCGCGTCCATGGCCCGCCTGGTCGACGACCTGGCTGTGGAGGGGCGATACACGGAGGCGATGACCGTCAACGGGCTCGCCTTCTCGGCAGCGCTCGGCTTCGATACGGACCCCGCAGTCGAGGCGATGCCCCGGGCATCGGGGGTGTCGCTTTCGGGCACCGGCCCGAGCGTCGTCGCCGTCGCGGACGCTGCCGACGCCGACGCCGACCTCGACGCGCTGGCCGACCTGTGGGCCGAGCGGGTGGGAACCCTTCGACGCACGACGACGCGGAACGACGGCGCGTACGCCGGTGATTCACCATGAGCACTGACACATCAGACCCCGAAGAGATGAGCCTCGACGAACTCCGCCGGGAGATCGAGGACATCGACCAGGAGATCGTCGAGTTGATCGCCCGCCGAACGTACGTGGCCGACACGGTCGCGCAGGTGAAAGCGAAGCGGGACCTCCCGACCACCGACGAGTCACAGGAGGCCCGCGTGATGGAGCGCGCCGGGGAGAACGCCGAGCAGTTCGACGTCGACGTCAACCTCGTGAAGGCCATCTTCAGGCTACTGATCGAGTTGAACAAGGCCGAACAGCGGGAGAGTCGGTAGTTCACTCCAGACCGAGACTCAGTTTCAGCGCCTCGTCGACGTCAGCCATCGTGGGTCCGTCGAGTGAACCGACGACGGAGTGAATACGATCGGGAATCGACACCGTTCGGAGCTGGTCAAGGCGAATCGACGAATCCTTTTCGAGCGGTGACCCGTCCGCCTCGACGAACACCTCGAACGGATACTCGCGGTAGGTCCCCGTGACGGGCGCGACGATGGTCGTACTGGAGTTCCGATTTCCGATATCGTTCTGAACGACCACCGCCGGCCGCGTCTTCTTCATCTCGTGTCCTTCGGCGGGGTCGAGTCGAACGATAACGACATCGCCGCGCCGAACGTCGGCTTCACTCATCGAGACTTTCCCACGCTTCCTCCGACGTCTCGCTCCACTCCTCGGCGAGTGCCTCCGCGCTCTCGGAGGCCTCCCGATAGGCGGCCGCCAACTCGTCCTCGTCCGGCCGGTCGGACTCTACCTCGACGACAGCGACGGTTACGCGCTTGTTCGCGTACTCGGTGCCGAGATAGACACGACCCCGGTCGTCCGTCTCGTTCGTTTTGAGGTCTGTCGCGTCGACTTTCATCGACGAACGGTACGGACCCACCGCTGATATGTGTTACCCACTATTGCCCACGGATTCCCCCGTAGCGGGTACAGGGTGTATTACGGATTCCAGCTACCTGAACAAGGCCGAACAGCGGGAGAGCCGGTAGCTCAGTCGAGACCGAGACTGTATTCGAGCGCCTCGTCGACTTCTTCCATACGGGACTCGGAGACAAGATCGATAGCGGTAGCAACTCTCACACGGCCACCGTCTCTTTTGTGTGGAACGACCGTATCCTCCCGTGTGGTCTCCGCAACCGACGTCCGCGCGGTCGTGCTCGGGAGGGAACGTCCGGACACGATCCGTGCCGGACTCATCGCGGTCGGGCTGTTCGTCGTCGCGCTCGTCTCCAGTTCCGCAACCTACCTGCTCTCCGTGTCCGTCGGAGGCCCGTTCCAGTACCTGCTCGTCGTCGTCGGGATCGGGTTCGCCGTCGTGTACGGCTATCGGAACGGTGGCCTCCTCGTCTGCTGGACGCTCGTGTCGGCGCCGACCGCCGGGACGCTCGCGTTCTACACGTGGCTCACGGCACGGGAAGAGACAGCCCCGGTCGCGCTCCCCCTCTCGTTTCACGGACACGGCGCCGTCGCGTTCTGGGTCCCGGCGGTCCTGACGTTCGGGACGCTCGCCTTCGCGCTGGGCGTGATCACGCGCCGGATGGCATCGACCGTCTGAGGGTTACGCGCTCGATCGCTCCCCGTTCGGTCGTCCCCCCAGGGCGACGTCGAGGGGGTCCTCGATCTCGCCCATCACCGCCTCGAGGGCGTCCGTGGCGGTCACCAGTCCAACCACGTTCCCGCCCTCGTCGGCGCTCCCGCCGTCGCCCTCGTCGTCACTCCCGCCGTCACACACGAGCGCGAGCTCCTGGTGTTCCGCCTGGAAGCGGTCGACGACCTCGCTTATCGGCGTGTCCGCACGGAGCGTCATCGGGTCCACAGCGACGTTCTCGAGGCTCGTCGATCCCTCCCGCAGGGCGTCGATCCGGTCGACGACCGCGGGCACGTAGACGATCCCGCGGAAGTCTCCCAGGTCGTCGCCGATGAGCGGGAATCGGGTGTGGGGGCTCCCCCCGATCCGGTCGAGGTTCTCCTCGATCGACGCGGTCGTCGAGAGGAACACGACGTCCTCGCGAGGGGTCATCACCTCGCTCACGGGACGTTCGCCGACGGTGAGGGCGTTGAGGATCTCGGGTTTGCGCTCCTCCGGGAGGTCGCCCCGGTCGAGGACGGAGCCGAGCCGGTGTCTGAGCCCCGCCCGCGACTCGATCCGGTCGGACTCGGCCTCGAGCCACGCGCCGGTCATCTCGACCCCGAAGAGCCCGAGCGTCCACTTGGCGACGCCGTCGCCGACCGTGATCATCGGGGAGATGACCTTCGCGAACCAGTAGAGCGGCGTCGCACCGTAGCGGGCGACGAACTTCGTCCGCTCGACGCCGAGGTACGTCGGGGTCTGCTCGCCGTGTGTCAGATGAAGCAGATTGATGATCAGGAAGCCGACGATCCCGCCGGCGCCGATCGACGCCAGAAGCGTGTTCTCGAAGACCGGTTCGATCAGCGTCGCCAGCGCCGGCTCCGCGACGATCCCGACGGCGATGCTCGTCGCGGAGATGCCGACCTGGCAGCTCGTGAGGTAGATCTCGAGGTTCTCGGTCATCTCCCAGGCCCGACGCAGGCCCGGCGTGTCGAACGCCGACTCGGGGTACTGGCGGACGCGGGTCAGCGCGAACTCGATCGCCACGAAGAAACCGTTGGCCAGGATGAGGAGGACCCCGGCGAGCAGTCGGAGACCGATCTCGAGCCCGTTCACGTCGGAGGTCTCTCGTGTGCTCTCAAGGGTCTTTCCGTCGAGCCCGTCCCGGGCGACCGTGAACGTCCCGACTACGTCGGAAGCGTCGCCGACGTTATCGCTTCGCGGTCACGTCGCGGTCACTTCGCGGTCGGCGTCACGTCGCCGACGGCGTCCATGACTTGGATCGCGGCGCTGGCGGCCAGCCCGCGGGCGACCTCGTCGGCGTCGGAGTCGGCGATCCCGGCCTCGAGTTCGTCGAGGTCCGGCGTGAACCCCGCGGTGACGGGGTGGCCGGCCGGGGGGTTGACGGCGACGGTCGCCTGTGGCCCGTCGGTGCCGACCGAGAGCTCCGAGCCGACCGCGTAGCCGTCCGGGAGATACGATTCGGTACGGGAGACGATCCCCGCCACCGTCCGCCTGAGTCGCCGTTCCTGTTCCGGGGAGAGGTCGACCGGCGTGGGTTCGCCAGCGTCGGTCACGCCCGGCGGTCCGGCGTACGGGTTGTTGCCGTTCATCGAAGACATCCGGTGTACGCGGACCCGGCTCAAAAAGGCGTCGGCGACGGCGATCACTCCACGTCGGCGACGGCGATCACTCCACGTCGGCGACGATGACTCACCCGATGTCGCCACGAACGCCGGAGCCGATCACCCCCCGGCGTCCGTCCCTGCGGGGAGAACTACAACACTGGTTTCGACTCGCCGTACGCCGCGATCACGACCGCCGTGGTGTACCGGTCGGGCTCGGCCGTCGCGGTCTCGACACGGGTCTCCCGGTCGGTGAGGTCCCAGTCCCGCAACGACGACCCGGCGTCCAGTCCCGCGTGGATCCGATCGCGGACGTCTGCCGGGTCCTCGCCGGTCACCTCGTAGAAGATCCCCGGCCCGGGGCCGGTCGCCCAGCCGAGCCCGGCGGCGACGTCCGGCCGCCGTCGAGGGGCGCGCTTGTCGGCGGCGTCCTCCGCGCCGGCTCGGCCTCCCTCGCGGAAGTCAACCTCGTCGCCGGGCCCGACCGTTCGACGCGCCTCCACCACGGTGAGCGCGTTCCCCGCGGGGCCCAGATCCGTAACCGTCCCGACCGCTCGAACCGTCGCCTCGGCGGGTATCACCGAGGAGACGGCGACGAGGTTGTAGTTGTGGAGGTTCGCGTCCGCGAGCGCGATGTCGTAGGAGGCCATCGCCGTGTCGGCGACGCCGACGCCGCCGGCGACGTGGATGGTGCTCATACCCGGCAGTCGACGACGGACCGGCTAATGGATTGCGAAGCGGGGTGGACGAAGCGGCTCGAACGCGGAAAAAACGGCGGTCAGTACTGGTAGTGGATGACCTGCTCGTCGGTCCCCTCGACGTCCTGGAGCTTCTCTCCGGCCCGCTCGAAGTCGGACTGGATCACCTCGGTGCGGCCCTCGCGGATCGCGAACATCCCCGCTTCGGTCGCCAGGGAGGCGATGTCCGCGCCGCTGTATCCCTCCAGGTCGCTCGCGATCGCCCCGACGTCGACCCCGTCGGCGACGTTCATCTCCTCGGTGTGGATCTCGAGGATGCGCTCGCGTCCCTCGGCGTCGGGTTCGGGCACCTCGATGAGCCGGTCGAAGCGGCCGGGCCGGAGGATCGCCTCGTCGAGCATGTCGAAGCGGTTGGTGGCGGCGATGATGCGGATCTCCCCGCGCTCGTCGAAGCCGTCCATCTCCGAGAGCAACTGCATCATCGTGCGCTGGACCTCGGCGTCGCCGCTCGTCTTCGAGTCCGTCCGCTTGGAGGCGACCGCGTCGATCTCGTCGATGAAGATCACCGCGGGCTCGCGGTCGGCCGCCAGCTCGAAGAGGTCGCGGACGAGCCGGGAGCCCTCGCCGATGAACTTCCGAACCAGCTCGGAGCCGGCCATCTTGATGAACGTGGCGTCGGACTCGTTGGCGACCGCCTTCGCCAACATCGTCTTGCCGGTTCCCGGCGGGCCGTGGAGGAGGACGCCGCTCGGCGGCTCGACGCCGACGGCCTCGAACTGCTCGGGGTTCTCGAGGGGGTCCTCGACGGCCTCGCGTACCTCGCGGATCTGCTCGTCTATCCCGCCGATGTCGGCGTACTCGACGTCCGGCGACGCCGTGACCTCCATCGCCTGCGCTCTGGAGTCGGTCTCGTCGTCGAGCACCTGCTGGATCGCGAACGAGTCGTTGATCGCGACGCGGTCGCCGGGGCGGAGGTCGGCCTCGAGCCGCGTGGCCGTCTGCGTCAGCACCTCCTGGTTGTTGCCGTGCTGTTTGATCACGACGCCGTCCTCTGTGATCTCCTCGACGGAGGCGATGTACAGAGACGAGGTCTTCAACACCTCGTTTTCGCGTTTTAGCTCGTCGACGTCCGTTTTGAGGTCGCCCCGGCGTCCCTGCGCGTCCTCGAGGCGGTCCTCGAGCTCGTCGTTCACGTGGACGATCCGCCGGTAGTGTTGCCGGATCGCCTCGAGCCGTTCGGCCTCGCTCATCTCCGGATCGAGCTCGAGACGGGGGCGGTCCGGCAGTGAGGGGCTATGAGACATTCGTTGTCCCCGGTATGGCACGCGCGTAAATGTGCCTTTGGGTCACGGTGGTTCGACGATCGCACGGAGAAGGTTTCCGACACCGGATCCGGAGTCCCACTCCACACGGAGATTATCTTCTTTGATAATTTTCGGATGGTTTTATGTTGTCACGGCCCGTCCCGTCTGGTATGAGTGGACGTACCGTTTCGGGACGCGTCGCGTCGGCGGGCGTGGATCGGAACCGCCTCGACGCGTCCGTTCGACCATGACGGACGGAGCGTCCACCGACGGGTCGTCCGCCGATGGACCGTCCACCGACGGGTCGTCCCCGACCGTCCTCGCCGTCGACGACGAGCCCGACTTGGCCGAACTGTACCGTATCTACCTCGATGAACGCTACGACGTCCGGATCGCGACGAGCGGCGAGGAGGCCCTCGAAGAGATGGACGAGGACGTCGACGTGGTTCTCCTCGACCGGCGGATGCCGGAGCGCACCGGCCACGAGGTGCTCTCCGAGATCCGGGGGGCGGGATACGACGCGCGGATCGCGATGTTGACCGCGGTCGAGCCCGACGTCGACATCGTCGACATGCCGTTCGACGACTACAAGACCAAGCCCGTCACCCGCGAGGACCTCGTCGCGCTCGTCGAGGTGCTCCTGGAGCGTGCGGCCTTCGACGAGCGGAGCCAACGCTTCTTCGCGCTCGCCTCGAAGAAGGCGGCACTCGAGGCCGCTCAGTCGACGGACACCGAGGAGTACGACGAACTCGTCGAGCAGTTGGAGGCGGTGCGTGCCGAGGTCGACGAAACGCTCGACCGGCTCTCCGCGGAGGACGCCTTCGTCGAGGTCTCGACGAACGTTTCCTGAGGAACCGGCTGACCCTCTTCCCTCCCCAGCCGCTACTCGATCTCGAGTTCGCCCCCGGCGTCGCTGTCGTCGTCGCCGGCCTCGTCCCACTCGAGTTCGAACTCGACGCTCAACTCGCCGGGGGCGCCCGCCGGCCCCGCCCGTTCGGCTTTCACCTCGAAGGTCGGCCGCGCGGGCGGCTCCATCGTCACGGACTGGTTACACGAGATCGAGGAGAAAGCCCACGACTTCAGTCGTGGGATGAATCTGACCA
>NZ_QMIM01000057.1 GCF_003287355.1 Halorubrum sp. 48-1-W | reverse complement strand
AGTGAGTTCTTCAAGCTCGTCTGTACGGAAACCGAGGACGTCACTGGCGGCAAGGCCGACAACCGTGGTGGACTCGCCGGCAACGACGAGCGGTTCTACAACCGGTATTACGACATTCCGTGTCCGAGCGTCGGTCCGCGCGGCGACCGTGCTCACGGTCCCGACGAATACGCGGAGATCGACTCACTGGTAGAGACGGCACAGATCCTCGCAACAACTGCTATGGACTGGTGTGGCGTCAAAAACATCAAATAAGTAGCCTGTCATCGGCTTTCTCGACGTCCTGAGGTAGTAGTGATCGTTGGCCGGTGTCAGGCTGTTTTATTTTGCTGATGATCAAAATATGGTTCGGAGACGGTTCACTTGATCTTAGAGACGGTCTGGAACGCGCTCTATTGAACGAAGGGTTCTCCCGTGAGAGAAGGACCACGACAACGACGCGTTCGTCAAGCGGAGCTGTCTGACACCCATATCCGTGTACAGAACCGCACGTTTGTGAGGTTTTTGATGGACTATTCCAGCGATTTACCATATCGTTCGCTACTCAGGAACTTTGTGAGTTAACCAAGTCGTGATCGGTCCGCGACTGTGTTCGTTATTTGAGATTCGTATCGATACACTCTACAAGAAATCGATAAAAAATCTTCGCGCGAACCGAAGGTTACGTTTGGGCAATCCGTTCGACGTTCGTCACGAAGACTGCCGTGAGTACCATCATCACGGCGACCAGGAGAAAGACAACACTGAGCACGTTCACTTCGGGCGTCGCCGTGTACTGGATCTGGTTCCACAGATAGATCGGCATCGTCTCCACGCCGGTTCCACGGACGAAGTAGGTGTAGACGAACTCGTTGAACGAGATGGTGAACGCGAGGAGACCACCGGCAATCATTCCCGGCAAGATGTTCGGAAGCGTCACTTGGAAGAACGTCTGAATTTCGTTAGCGCCGAGATCCTTCGACGCTTCCTCGAGACTCTGATCGAACGAGAGGAAGGTCGGCAGGATGATAAGCGCGGCGAACGGCAATGTTCGGATAACGTGTGAGACGACGATCGGTCCGAACCCACCACCAAGCTGGAGGGATCCGAAGAACAGTGTAAGCGAGATACCGACTACGAGGAGCGGAACGATAAGCGGTAATGACACGAGGATCTGGAGAGTGTCTTTCCCACGGAAGTCATATCGACCGATACCGTACGAAAGCATGGTTGCGAGCGCGACGGTGATCGGCGTTGCAACGATACTTATCTGTAGTGTTGTAAGTATCGAATCGATCGCGGAGTCGTTATTGAGGAAGACGAAATACCAGTCCAGCGTGAGTCCGGACGGTGGGAACGAAAGCACACCGTCCGCGGCAAACGACATGAACGCAACGATCAAGATCGGGAGCCAGAGTGCAAGAATCACAATAACTGTCGTGATCTGTCCGATTCGGACACCGTATTCGTGAGCAAACCGTTCGAGTCGTCCACCGATTCCAGTCATGTGTTTTCACCTCCCCGCCCGGCGACAGCCCGAGTACCGACCATCGCACTGACGACGAGAAGTAGAATCATGAAGACGGATATCACGATTCCGAGGGCTGCTCCGAACGGCCAATTAAACGCCTGATTAAATTGTTGGTCGATGATGTTCCCGACCATCACTTGTTCAGTCCCGCCGAGAAGTCCCGGCGTAACAAACGAGCCAAACGCCGGGATCGCCACGAGAACGATACCGGCCATTAGACCATTAAATGTCATAGGGAGGGTCACCGTAAAGAATGTTTTAATAGGTCCCGCACCGAGATCCTTCGAGGCGTCGATCAAGTCCGTATCGAAGTTCGTGAGTGAGGCGTAAAACGGTAGCGTAGCAAGTGGAAGCCACACGTATGTTAGTCCGAGTAGTACGGCTTCGTTTGTGTAGAGAATTCCCATCGTTTCGTCGACGACACCAAACAGGTTCAGTACCCAACTGAGTACTCCTCCATTTTGAAAGATGTTGATCAAGGCATACATTCGGACGATGTAGTTCGTCCAGAAAGGTAGAATGATCAACAGTAGGAGTAACGTGGTCCGTTTGGTGAATCGAACCATACTGTATGCAAGCGAGTATCCGAGGACGGTGACAACGAAAGTCGTCTGTGCCGTTAACGAGACGGTACGCCAGAGAACGCTGAGATACCTATCATTAAGCACCATGGCGTAATTATCTAACGTAAACGTACCACCAGGTGGGAGTCCATCGAGTAAGGAGAGCGAAAACATCGATATAAGCGGTAAAACGAAGAAGCTGATCAGCATGAGAACGGGTAACCCGACGAGTATAAATAGTCGGGCTCGCGGGTGATCACGGAAGAACGTGTGTGATCTGCGTACGAGTGAACTGTTTCCGAGGTAGGTGCTGATCGCAGACAGCGACATGATCAACTCCCCTCAACAGCATACACAAACGTATTACTCCCATCCCAATCCATGGAGACCGTGGTATCGATATCGATGTCAGTCGTTTGCTCCTCGTCAATAACGAGGAACTCACCCCATGACGTATCGACCACATAAGCGGTTTCGTTTCCACGGTACATACGATTCTGTATCGTTCCGGTGATCGAACCGTCGACTGCCTCCCGCTGAACTCGGGTATCGTATGGGCGAACACACAGATCGACCTGATCATCCTTCTGTAAGGAGATCCCGCCCGGAATCTGAAGTTCCGAACGAGAGTAAGTGAAATCCAGGTCCCGAGCAGTGAATGTCACTTGATCCTCAGTTAACGCCGAGACGCGTGCCGAGATGGAGTTGAGGTCACCGAGGAAGTCCGCTACAAATTCGGATGTTGGGGAATCGTACAGTTCCTCGACCGATCCGATCTGTTCAATGACACCATCATTGAGTATCACCATTCGGTCGGATATCGAGAGGGCGATCTCCTGATCGTGTGTGACATAAAGGAACGTAATTCCAGTCTCTTCTTGGATCCGCTGGAGTTCGAACTGCATGTGCTGGCGGAGTTTGCGATCCAGTGATGCCAAGGGTTCGTCGAAGAGCACGACTTCGGGCTCGTTGACGATGGCACGGGCGAGTGCGACACGCTGTTGTTCACCACCACTCAGTTCCGAGATGTCTCGATCGGCATATCCACCCAACTGAACCATCTCCAACATTTCTTCGACGGACTCCTTGCGCTCGGCTTTGTCGACATCACGTTGTTTCAACCCATATTCGATATTCTCCCCGACCGTCAGGTGGGGAAACAATGCCAGGTGCTGAAACACCATGTTGGTGTCGCGTTCGAACGGGGGTTGATCCGTAATGTCTTCACCGGATAGGGTAATCGTTCCAGCCGAAGGATTCTCGAAACCAGCGATCATCCGGAGGATGGTTGATTTACCGGACCCGCTGGGTCCAAGAATTGAAACGAATTCACCCTCTTCGATTTCGAAGTTTGCCCCATCTACGGCGACGAGGGAGCCGAATTCCTTTCGTAGATCGTCTATTGTTAATATGCTCATTGGTTTGTATGTGAATTAGCTTTCATACGGATTTATTCGAAATAGTTGGGACACGTTTCATCACCGGGTTTTCACCAACCCTTGATAAAAGTAACGTATGTGGGTTGTAGACAGAGCACAAATAGCAATACAATATTAGATCACAATAATGATCTCGTTCTCACTCCGATCGGCGTTACCAGCGTTACCGAGCCGATGTGAGAACACCAATGTCGATCCCACACCCTCGAAAGGACGCTATCGGAATTTCTGTTTGATCCAAATCGGTTAGTGACTGTATGAATTAGAACGATGACTATTTGTACTATTATGTAACCTTCGGTAGGTTGATAGGAAATTATAAGTATAACCGTTACTGTTCACGATTGTATGCCGTTAGATAACATAGATCGGCGGACATTGATGAAAGCGGCGGGTAGCGCAGGAAGTGTCGCTGCCCTCAGTGGTTGTATGGGTGGTGGCGGGGACGAGGAACTGGAAGACATCAGTTTGATGGACATCGAAGAAGTCCCCACCGAAAACCAGGAGAGCGAACTGAACATCTGGAACTGGTACGTACAGTGGGTTGAGTGGGGAGCAGAACAGTACGAGGAAGAGTACCCGGACGTCTCGACGACAGTTGAAGGCTACTCACAACCGACGCAGTGGTTCTCCCAACTACAGTCCGGCGACCACCAGATCGATAACATTGGAACCACAGCGGAGTGGACGGAACGTGGAATCGATCAAGACTTCCTCCAAGAGATCCCGTACGATCGGATCCCGAACTGGGAGAACCTCGATGAACGGTTCACTCAACCCATCCTCGACAACTTATCGGGTGACGAAGGCGTGTACGCGATACCCCATTCGATGAGTGTGTTCCCATCTCTCGTGTATAATAACGAGCACTTCGACGAGCCACCGAGCTCGTGGGATGTTCTCTGGGATGACGAGTACGCAGACGAGATGGCGATAATGGCGCACTACTCGTCCGCACCGGGTAAGCTTGCGGCTCTATACACGGGCCAGGATCCAAACGATCCCGATGACTTCGACGAACTCCAAGAGGTACTGATCAACCAGAAGGAGTTATTGACGACTTATGGGACCGAACACGAGTCCCACATGCAGGCGTTCATTAACGAGGACATCATCCTCGGAACTCACACCAGTGGTCGGATCAACATCGCGAATTACGGCCATGATGCAGATCACGTTTCGTGGACCGTACCCGAAGAAGGGTCGATGTTCGGGATCGATCTAATTGTTGTTCCTGAGGGGCCAAACCCGCGCAACACGATCAACTTCTTGAACATGATGTTGAGTATGGATTCATTCCGAGAATTTGTGAACATCATGAACTACAAGCCACCGATCAACAATTTGTCAGAAGAACTCTCACAAGACGATCGGATCCCAGAGGGACTCATCGAAGACGTCAACTGGGGAGACGAAATATTCGAGAACTTGATTTGGTCGGGGCCGCTCCCCGACGACGTTCAAGAACAGTACGACGAAGTCTGGACGGAGGTACAGGCGGCATAAAAGCGGCTAATTGACACGAGAACACGTTAGCAACGAATTCGATTCCGTGTTTCGAATCAGTATCGGAGCACTATCGAACGGGGAATTGTACCTTGATTATTCTGCTCTGTTAAACTCGCTGAAGGCGTAGCGATCGGTCTCGTTCAGTTCATAAGAACAGCTGTCCAGAGTAACTACATCGTCTCATTTTTATACGAAATCAAGTACGTTCATATCAGATGAATATCACACAAATAATGATCCGATTGTTGAATGAGATTCAAAAATACAGAATTAAGCGAATATTTATTTATTTTGGGTCTACAGTGTAGCACAATGTCTAAAGACTTCCCGTTACCTGACGACCTCCCAGTACCGAAGGACGACGGTGTAGCTGACCACCTCCAAGGGAGGAAGATATGCGACGTGTTTCTCCCAGCGACCGACGACACGACGGTTAACCTCCAGGAACTCCCGCCTCAAACGATTATATATATCTACCCACAGACAGGACGGCCAGACAAGGACGTAATCCCCGAAGGGTGGGAAGACGTTCCCGGTGCCCGTGGCTGTACTCCTGAGTCACGTGGTTTCCAGAGCCATTACGAGGAACTTCGAGATGAGGGAATCAGACGGGTATTCGGACTGTCTACGCAGTCAATCGAGTACCAACGAGAGGCACGTGACCGTCTACACCTCCCCTTCGAGATGCTCAGCGATGCCAAGTGGGAACTTACAGACGAACTTGACTTGCCGACGTTCACCATCGAGGGCAACGAGTATCTGAAGCGGTTGACGCTGATCATCTCCGAAGGACGTATCGAACATGTCTTTTATCCGATCTTCCCACCGGACGAACACGCAAGCGAAGTCCTAGAATGGATACGGAACAATCCCCACTAGATCGTCTACACTACTATGTGTATGGTTTTATTTCTTTTCACTCAACCCAATTACGCCTGTAGCCGTCTTCGAAGTTCAACAGTACCTCTGGCGCGACTCCGACGCGTGTCTCACCTTCGTTGGTCCGCACGACAAGACTCTCTACAGCGGGAGCACACGGAAACACTCCTCAAAACGGTAGTGGCCACCCCGAGCACCACTCTCAACCACCGTGGAATGACAGACAAGTTGACCAGTACTTTGAGACGATGGTGCTGACGCGACTCAACACACGCCACATCCGATGGGTGATGTGGAGCGTTCTCGCGTTCGCGTACTTGCTTATGAGTTTCACTCGTGTCTCAACGGCGGTACTGGCGGAGTCGCTGACGCTCGCGTTCAACGTCACAGCAACTGAACTCGGGTTGCTCCACTCGTCGTTCTTCTACCTCTACGCTGCCATGCAGTTGCCCGCCGGGGTATTTGCAGACCGGTACGGCCCGCGCCGCGTCGCCGGGACAGGCACATTCGTCATGGGGTTCGGTGCCGTGGCGTTCGCAATGAGTGACTCGTTCCTCGTGAGCTTTCTGGCTCGTGCACTCGTAGGCTTCGGCGGGAGCGTCATCTTCCTCGCGATCCTCCGATTCGCCGTGACATGGTTCCGATCGGATGAGTACGCAACCGTGACGGGCCTGACTATCGGCGTTTCAGCGCTCGGTGGTATCATCGCCACAACACCGCTCGCCATCGCTACATCTGTCATCGGGTGGCGGTCATCAATGCTCGTTATCGGATCATTGTGTATCGTCAGCGCTCTCTTTATTTTCCTGTCGGTCCGTGACCGACCGGTCGATACAACCGACGACGAGTCACCAGAACTAACCGCCGACGATGGACCTACTTCACTCCGTGACGACTTGCGGTCCGTCCTTAGCTGCTCGGACGTCTGGGCCCTCGGCATTCTCAACTTTCTGATCCTCGGCGTCAACTTCACTATCATCGGCCTGTGGGGCGTCCCATATCTCGTCCACCTCTACGACCTTTCTGTCGCGCGCGCGTCGTTGTATGTCCTCGCTGGCAACGTTGGCCTCCTTATTGGCTCACCGCTGTTTGGGTGGGTTGCGGACCGTACCGCCGCTCACACTGCGCTAGTGTTGATCTCGACACTCGTGTTCTGTGTCGTCTTCGGCACCCTTTCAGCTCTCGGGACTCCGCCTCTCGTTTTCGTCGGCATTCTCTTTTTTATGGCCATGTTCGTCAATGGCGGCGTGTCACTCGTGTTCACCGTCGGGCGTCAGCGACATCCCGACGAGGTGAGCGGAACGGTGAGCGGGACAATAAACAGCGTCGGCTACTTCGGCGCTGCCGTCGTGCCCGCAGTAATGGGTGTGGTGCTCGATGTCTTCTGGACCGGGAAGACTGTCGATGGCACGCCTGTGTACTCCTTTACAGGCTATCGTGTCGCGTTCGGTATCGCCACAGTTGCCGGCTTCGCGGCCCTCGCGTGCGCACTCTGGATTCACCGGATTCGACGGCCAAGCTAGCGTTGTGCGGCTAGCGTACCGACTCATGAGCATCAAGAGACCACACGCTATCCCGTACCGACGAACATCGCCGTTTTCAGCGAGCGTAGGCGGCGAGCCGAGCGGTGTTAGTAATGCCATGCCATTCCCGGTCGGTAACATGACATCGATGGTAACATGTACCCCCGGATAGCAGATTGTCGCAGACTCTCAAAACATTTCACGTCATATTGCCACGGAGACTCCCACAAACGACAGGTACAGCACTTCCGCTTCGCCGTCAGTGTAAAGTCGACGCTATCCTACCTCCTTCTACGAATTCAACAGAGCAGGTCACTTAATTTTTCTTCCGTCTCGTCGAGTCCGTGCGAGTTCAGTATGGTCTCTTCAGTGTAGTCGCGTAACATCACGCTCTCATCTGCTTTGATTGAGGTGATCACAAATCAATCATCAGTACATCACAAAGCCGGTTAGTTGAGGCGTCTGCTTGCTGAAGGTGTGTCTA
>NZ_QMIM01000056.1 GCF_003287355.1 Halorubrum sp. 48-1-W | reverse complement strand
TGGTCAGATTCATCCCACGACTGAAGTCGTGGGCTTTCTCCTCGATCTCGTGTAATCTCAAGATGACGCTCCAATTCGAGGCAGATACCACGACGGCCACCATCACTGCCGATACGAGCGGAAACCCACTGATCAAAATCGAATCGCATCGCTAATTATGCGACAACGAACGTACCGTTTTGTATAACTCCGCGACGATCTCGTACAATCATAGGGAAACAGGAGGCGTCCGTGTCCGTTTGAACTCCCCCTCGATCGTCATACCGAGAACGTTGATCGCTTCGTGATACGTGTCCATCCGCTCAGCTGGCATGTTCTCGTTCTCGATCAGATGGTGTGAGACTTCCAGAAGCAGAGCGTGAGTCGAAACGAGTTCTTTCTTGCGCATGATCTCACTTTCTTCGGCCGTGCGTGCCTCGATCTCGATTCCGGACACTCACTGTGCGTCCTGCCAACGTCACTGAACCATGATCGACGTATGGGTGCGGGATAGCTGTGTACCGATTGCTGACGAGTACGATGCCGACGTGGACAACACTCGCCCACGTTCCCCAACTATGTGAAACGGTATGATACCCCATAGTAACTCGGATGATCAGTACCTACGTCTACTGACCAACTGATTCAGCACGAACAAACCGACACAAACGTATTGACCGCAACCGGACCGGACTAGATCCGTTGTTGAGGATCTCGACAGAGCCTCGATCCCCTACTCCCCGATCGTCGTCGTCGACGCGCTACGGAGCCGGAACGCGTCGTGGAACTCGGCCAGTACGGGGACGTTCGCTTCGAACGCCTCCAGCCGGCGGCGGCTCTCCGGATCGACCCGGGGCGTGCCGATCAGGGTCGCGACCCCGGTCGAGACGGTTCCGGCGCGCCAGCCGACGTATCCCCCTGCGAGCCACGGGGGGAGGTCCGCGAGCATCACGGCGTTCCGCCACGCGAACTCGCGGCTCCCCTCCAATCCCAGGAGCGCGACCCGGTCGTCGAGCGGGTCGAACAGCGCGTCGACCCCGGCGACGCCGGCGGCGGCGTACACCTCGACGAGCGCCGTTTGAACGACCGAAACGAGCCGGGCGAGGACGTCGTTGATCCGGTCGTGATCCGCCCGCTTGCGTCCCCGATCGGGGTCGATACCGACGTCCCGGAGCGTGTACGTGAGGTCGTAGCTGATGTGTGCGTTGATCCCCAGGAGGGCGTCCTGGGCGACCAGGGTGTCGCCCCGGGCGGCCGTGCCGAACGCCACGAGCCACGCCCGCGGGAGCGCGTCGAACTCGCGGCGCTCGAACGCGAGGAACGCCCGTCGGTAGTACTCCGCGAACGCGACGAGGTACGACGCGACCCAGTCGGGGTCGGCGAACTCGTCCGCCTCGATCGCAGTCGCGACCGCTTCCGTCATCCGGACGTACACCGTGAGGAACACCGACCGACGGTCGTCACGGTCCCGGAGGGCCGCCTCCGTCCGAGCCAACCGGTCGGCGACGTCCGCGACGGAGGAGAAGGGTTCCGTGAGGGGGTCGACGAGCGTCGCGTCGGGGTCGACGTCGGCCACCTCCGCGACGAGCGCGTCGGCGTCCACGCCGATCCCCCGCCGGTAGGCGGCCAGCAACGCCTCGAGTTCGGCGGACGTCGGGAGCACGACACGTGGCGATATCATGTTGGGTGGCGACGAGTGTCGTCACGCCGGGATACTCCGGTGGAACCCAAGAACGTTGCTGTGAGCGAGGCCGACTCGTGACCGGGGAGGAGCGACACACGGCCCGAAGAGGAACGACTCGTGACCGGGGAGGAGTTCGTGACCCGCGGGGGAACCCGGCGTCCCGGCGGGGATCCGATGGACTCGACGAGGACGGACGTCAACCCGCCCGCGAGAGTCGCTGGAGTTCGTAGGCGAACACCCAGACCCCCATCAACACGCCGACGGGAACGACGACCGCGGCGATCTCCTCCGAGATCGGCAGTTCAGCTACGTCGACGAGTAGCCGCGTCGTCGTCACAGCGACCCGCTCGAACACCGCGAACTCCTCGCGGATCGTGTTCGTCAGTACCGATCCGACCACCAGCGTCACCATCGCCGCGATGCCGTGGACCGTCCCCCGAACGTGTGGCATATCCACGGGATCGGAAACGGGAAGTATAGCGTTTTCGCCCGAAGGGGTGGACGGAACCCCCCGTCGTCCCCCGTCGGGTCCGCCCAGTCGTCACTCGAACTCGGCGACGAGTTGGGGGACGACGTCGAAGAGGTCGCCGACGATCCCGTAGTCGGCGATGTCGAAGATGGGCGCGTTCGGATCGGTGTTGATCGCGACGATCGTCTCGGAGCCCTTCATGCCCGCGACGTGCTGGACCGCCCCGGAGATGCCGACCGCGACGTACACGTCGGGAGTGACGACTTTCCCGCTCTGACCGACCTGGCGGTTCTTGGGGAGCCACCCGTTGTCGACGATCGGTCGCGACGAGGAGAGCGTCGCGCCGAGCGCGTCGGCGAGCTCCTCGATGAGTTCGATGTTCTCCTCCTCGCCGATCCCGCGTCCGACCGAGACGAGCACGTCGGCGTCCGCGATGTCGACGTCGCCGCCGGCGACCTCCTCGAAGCCCTTGACGCGCGCGCCCGACTCGGGGGCCTCGACGTCGACCGACTCGACCTCGGCGTCGCCGACACCCTCGGCGGGGACGAACTCGCCGCCGCGGACCGTGAGACAGAAGCGGTCGCCCTCGACCGCGACGGTCGTCTCCACCTTCGAGCCGTACATCTCGCGGGTGACGGTCAGGCCGTCGTCGTACTCGAAGCCGAGGACGTCGGCGACGAGCGGGAACTCGAGCCGCTCCGCGATCGCGGGCGCGTAGTCGAGGCCGTTGACGGAGTTCGGCACGAGCACGGCGGCCGGGTCGATCCGGTCGACGAGCTCCTCGACCGCCGCCGCGTAGACGGTGTGGTCGAACTCCTCGCCGTTCTCGACGGTGTAGATCCGGTCGACGCCCGGTCGGTTCAACTCGTCGGCGAACCGGTCGACGTCGCCGGCGACGACCGCGACGTGGAGGTCGCCGCCGAGCGTGTCGGCGAGCTCTCGGCCGGCGGTGAGCAGTTCGAGTGAGACGTCACGCAACTCCCCACGACGGTGTTCGGAGACGACGAGGACGTCGCTCATCACGCGCCCACCCCCTTGTCACGCAGGACCTCCGCAAGCCGTGCCGCGGCCTCGCCCGCGTCGCCCTCGATGATCTCCGCGTCGGAGTCGCTCTCGGGTTCGTACATCGCCGTCAGCGTGAGCGCGCTCTCCACGTCGTCGGCGGAGAGCCCGAGGTCCGCCAGATCCATCGCGGCGATCTCCTTGCGTTGGGCCTGTCGGATGCCACGGAGGCTCGCGTACCGCGGCTCGTTGAGCCCGGTCTGGACGGTCAACACGGCGGGCAGGTCGACCTCGGTCAGCTCCTCTATCCCCCCCTCCAGCTCGCGGTGGACGTTCGCGACGCCCGCGTCGGCGTCGAGATCGAGGTCGTTGACGACCGCGGCGTGCTCGAAGCCGATCCGCTCGGCGAGCGCGACGCCGGTCGCGCCGAACGCGGTGTCGGCCGCCTGAACGCCGCCCAAGACGAGCTCCGGCTCCTCCTCGTCGACGACCGCCTCGAGGACGTCGACCTTCGAGGAGACGTCGGCGAAGGACCCCTCGAACGCGTCGTCCCACACGCGGACCGCGCGGTCGGCGCCCTTCGCGAGGGCCATCCGGATCGTCTCATCGGCGCGTTCGGGGCCGATCGTGACGGTGACGACCTCGTCGGCGATCCCGGCCTCCGCGAGCTGGACGGCCGCCTCGACGGCGTAGTCGTCCCACTCGTTGAGGTCGTACTCGAGGTCCGACACTGCGATGTCGGTCCCCTCTATCTCGAAGTCGTCGTCCGCCTCCCCGACCTCCTTCACGGTCACGAGGACTTTCATGAACGTTTCTCCGGCTGTCGGGATGTAATGGTTTTCGAAACGTGTCTCCACGTGTCTCGAAGGGACGGAACCGCTCAGTCGTCCGCACTCGCCGGTTCGCCGTCGTCGCCTGCCCTCCCGTCCTGGAGCATCGGCGTGCCGTCGGCGCGGGGGCCGAGCTGGGGACCGTGCGGGCCGTCGTCGGGGTCGATCCGTCGGCGCGTCCGGTAGTCGGTCGAGCGCTCGGCCGGGACGCGACCGATCGCCGCGATCATCTCCACGTAGTCGTCGAACGAGCGGTACTCGCCGTACTCGCCGCCCGCGCGCTTCGTGATCTCCTCGGAGAGGATCGTTCCCATGAAGTCGTCCGCGCCGCAGCTGAGCAGTTTGAGCCCGTGGGCGTCACCCGATTTGACCCACGACGCCTGGACGTGGTCGACGTTGTCCAGGAAGAGCCGGGCGACCGCGACGACGAGCTCGTCCTCGTCGCGGGAGGGCCCGGCGTCGACGACGCCCCGGCGGTACAGCGGCGTGTTCTCGTGAATAAACGAGAGCGGAACGAACTCCGTGATCCCGCCGGTCCGGTCCTGGAGGTCGCGGATCACTTCCAGGTGTTTCGCGCGGTGTTCGACCGTCTCGACGTGGCCGTACATCATCGTCGAGGTGACGTCGAGGCCGGCCGCCGTCGCGCCCTCCATCGCTGCGACCCAGTCGTCGGTGCGGATCTTCCCCGGACAGATCACGTCGCGCACCTCGTCGACGAGGATCTCGGCGGCGGTGCCCGGCGCGGAGTCGAGCCCGACGGCTGACAGCTCACGGTACACCGCCTCGTACTCCCAGTCGGTGCCGCGTTTGGCGTGGTAGGCCTCCTCCGGCGTCATCGAGTGGAGGTGGACGCCGCCGACCGACATCGCCTCCATCTGCTCGAGGTAGGTGCCCGGGTCGGTCGCGTACGCCTCCGGAGGCTTGTAGTTCACCTCGCTCGCCGGGTCGTCGTAGCTTTCGAGGATTTCGTGGTGCTCCGCGTTCAGCGCGAACGCCGGATGGAGCCCGGAGACGGAACACACCTCGTAGATCCCCATCTCGAGGGCGTCCTCGACTATCGCCCGCGATTCGGCGGGTGGCTTGGTGAAGCCGGCGTGTTCGACGTCGCTGTCGGCCTCGAACGCGTGCGCGGAGTCCTTGAAGTTACAGAACAGACAGCCCGTGTTGCAGGCGGTGGTGACGTTGTTGTTGAGGTTGGCGACGAAGGTGACCTCGTCGCCGACCGTCTCCGCCCGACGGCGGTCCGCGAGCTCCAAGACGGCCTCCTTGCGGACCGGGTCGATCCCGTCGGTATCGGTCCCGGTCGCGAGTAGCTCGGTCGCGTCGTCGACGGAGAGTCTGGTCCCGTCACGGGCCTTCGCGAGGGCGTTCTCGAACGACTGGTCGGTCGCCGGATCGGCGAAGTCGAAGTCGTCCGGGTCCGGGTCGAGCTCCGTCGTCATCCCCCTATCTTCCCGGCCCCACGGATAAAAACGGGACGGTCACGGCACCGACGGTCGGCATCCGGGTCGTCGCCGGGTCACCTGACCGGCACGCCGGTCCATCCCTCCCTGCTGCGGCGGGTCGACTGCGCCGCGGCGCGTCGTCTGAGCCGCTCGATCCGGTCGGCCGTCGGCGGGTGTGTCGACAGCCAGCGTTCCAGCGGGTCGTCGGTGTCCCGGTGGCTCGACAGCGGCGCGAACGGCCAGGTCGGGTCGGTCGCGCGGTCGATCCGCCGGAGCGCTCGTGCGAGCGCGAGCGGGTCGCCGGTCACCTCCACGGCACGGTCGTCGGCCGCGAACTCCCGCCTGCGTGACCGGGTCCGCGCGAGCAACGTTACCAGAACGAACCCGACCGCCAGGCCCCCCGCGAGCAGGCGATGGAGTCGGCCGAAGACGTCCGAGCGGTCGCCGGGTCGCCCGCGGATCCACGCCGATCCCCTGGCAAGCCCCGACAGCGCCAACAGCGCGGGTAGCGTCACGAGCGTGAGGAGCCCGACGACGGTCCGGGCGAGCCCGTCAACGAGCGCGGCTACCAGCCCGTCGTTCGTCTCGAGGTGGGCGAGCTCGTGTGCGAGGATCGCCTCCAGCTCCCGCGACGGGAGCAGTCGAAACAGCGACCGGTCGACCACGAGCGCGCCGCGACCGGACCCGCCGACCGCGAAGGCGTTCGGCGCGCGCGTGTCGGCGACGTACAGATCCGGTCGTTCGACGTCCATCCGGTCGACGAGCGCGTCGAACCGGCGGTGGAGTTCCGGGGCCCGCGCCCGCGGGATCGGGTCGGCGTTGACCGCGGCGAGGAGCCGAGCCGTCCCGAACCGGTAGCTCAGGTACGCGCGGACCCGAGCGCCACGGCTGTGAGCAGGAGGACCAGTTCGCCGGTGCCCGGTCGGAGGGCCCAGAGCGCGCCGAGCGTCCGGAAGACGAGGAACGCCGCAGTGAGGTAGCCCGCGAGGAGGAGGACGCCGACCGTCGCGGTCACGAACCGGAAGGCGAGCCGGGCCATACGCTCGCTAGGGGCCCGGGGGGCAAACGCGTTACGTCGGGTCGTCCGCTCGAGGGAAACGGTAATCACCCGCGGCGAGAAGACGGGATCATGGACCCACGCGTACGCGAACACGCGGAGACGATCGCGAACCACTCGACCGGCATCGAGGCCGGCGACGACGTCGTCATCCAGCTCCCGAAGGAGGCAGAGGACCTCGCGGTCGCGCTCCACGAGATCAGTGGCGACCGCGGGGCGAACCCGGTGTACCTCAACTACTCGAAGCGCGCGGACCGGGCGTTCAAACGCGCTTCGGAGGGGTTCGAGGAGCCCGCACACCGGCGCGCGCTCTACGAGGAGACCGACGTGTTCGTGATCGCTCGAGGGGGCCTCAACGTCACGGAGGACGCCGACGTCGACCCCGAGACGAACGCCGCGTACAACCGCGCGATGGAGGACGTCAAACGGACCCGCCTCTCGAAGACGTGGTGTCTCACACAGTTTCCCACCTCCGGACACGCGCAGCTCGCCGGAATGAGCACCGAGGCGTACGAGGACTTCGTGTGGGACGCCGTCTCGCTCGACTGGGAGGCCCAACGCGAGTTCCAGGCCGGGATGGTCGATATCCTGGACGAAGGCGACGAGGTGCGGATCCGGTCCGGCGACGGGACGGACCTCACGCTCGATATCTCCGGGAACAGCGCCCTCAACGACGGGGGCGAGAAGAACCTCCCCGGCGGCGAGGTGTTCACCGCCCCCGTCCGCGACGGCGTCGACGGCGAGGTGTACTTCGACCTCCCGCTGTACCGGTACGGCCGCGAGATCGAGGGCGTTCGCCTGCGGTTCGAGGACGGCGAGGTGGTCTCGCACTCAGCCGAGCGCAACGAGGACCTGCTCTCCGGGATCCTCGGCACCGACGAGGGTGCCAGACGCCTCGGCGAGCTCGGCATCGGGATGAACCGGCAGATCGACCGGTTCACCTACAACATGCTGTTCGACGAGAAGATGGGGGACACCGTCCACATGGCGGTCGGCTCCGCGTACCCCGAGACCGTCGGAGAGGAGAACGAGGTCAACGAGTCCGCCGAACACGTGGACATGATCGTCGACATGAGCGAGGACTCGGTCATCGAGGTCGACGGCGAGGTCGTCCAGCGGAACGGCACGTTCGTCTTCGAGGAAGGGTTCTAGGAGGGGGCGGTCGTGTGTGGTTTCTCTGCGGGGTTTTCCCTGCAGGTTTTGCCCGGCCGAGCGGAGCGAGGGCGGGGAAACGGTGCAACGGTAGGTCCGTCTTCGAGGAAGGGTTCTAGCCGTCGTCGTCGTCCGATCCGACCGGTTGCGGTCCGATCCCGACGTGACGAGCGTACGGGAAGCAGGCGAACGCCAGCGCCCCGAGCGCGTCGTATGCCAGATCGGAAAGCGTGTCCCCGAGATACCGCTCGACGCTCCACCGGACGTAGAACTCGCGGAAGGCGTATTCGTACACCTCGAAGACGGCACCGATCGTGAACACGAGCGCGGGCAGGAACAGGAACAGTCGCCTCGGGGTCGCGAACGTCCCCGGTCGTAACAAGTAGACGATGCCCGCGACGCCGAATCCGGACAGCGAGTGAGTCATCACGTCCCAGAACCAATAACGCGTGTACGCTCCCCACGCCAACCCGAGGAAGTGGAACGCCGTGACGGAAACCGAGAGGAGTGCGACCGCGACCCAGGCGATCCGCCACTCGGGGCCGGACGCGATCCCCGAGACGACCGTCGAGAGGGCGGTCCCCCTCGCGCGTTCTCGGGCCGCGTGGGGCCGACCGTCCTCATCGAGCGTTCCGGTGGCCACGGCGAGGACCGAGACCGTCGCGCCGAAGACGATCGTGGCACCGACGACGACCATGACGCCGCCGTGACCGGTCGTGTACGCGACGAGAAGCGAGCCGGTCCCCCACAGCGAGACGACCATGGCGAGCGCGAGCCAGACGTCGTACCACCGGCGGTCGGGAACGGTGTTCAATAGCCCGAGGACGACGAGGACGCCGATCAGGACCACCTCGAAGGTCACGCCGAACGGAACGAGTCCGAGGAGGAGGAGCCCGCCGGTCGCCGCCCACTGGAGCCGTCGGTCGTCGCGCCACGCTCCGACGGCCGCGGCCGACGCGACGATCGGGATCGCGACGACCGAGAACGCGAGGGCTATCGTATCGACGGGAGCCGACGGAAGCTCGGTGGTGGCCGTCGTCCTCCCGGAGACGAGGGCGGCCGAAAGGAGAACGGACGCCGGGATCGCGAGCAGGGTCGGGAGGGAACGGACTGTCCGTCGGAAGGGCTTCGATAGTTCGACGTTCCCGGACACGTCTCGGGATCGTCGGTGGCAGTATTAAACCTGGCTCGTGGTTCGGCGTACACGTTTATTTGTCGGTGTCCCCTTCGGAGCCGTATGCCCGAGGAAGTCCTCTTCGAGTCGGAGAGTCGCCGCAGTCGTGAGGAGATCGCCTCGTATCTCCGGACCGTCGCCGACTCGCTCGACGCCGGCAACGCCATCACCCTCACGCGGGGTGACTTCTCCCACGACTACAGTCGTGGGCTTCCCTCACTGAGGGTTAGGCCCACGTCTTCCGGAGAGTTCGCAGGTTCTATCTCACCGTTCGTTCCCTTGAGTACGACCTGCGTTTCGGGCTGAGCCACAACAGCCCCCACCGTCGATAGCG
>NZ_QMIM01000055.1 GCF_003287355.1 Halorubrum sp. 48-1-W | reverse complement strand
TTCGCGTCGGACCACCGACTCCCTCGCGCGGGCTCCTCGCGCCCGTTCGGGCGCTCGGAGGCGCGCGCCACCGCACCCGGTCGATAGCGTGCTCACCTGTAGTGAGAGATTCTCGGTGGGGGGTGGTGGATCCGCTAAATCTTCGTGTGTACCTATAGAGACGGGATCGAACGGGATTTCTACGTCTGTGTCGTCGGTTGTGTCGAACAGGGCGGTTTGTGTAGTAACCTTGCGAGATTTGGCAAACCACATGACTGTGTGGGTTTGGGACCGTTAGTGTTACCGGATGATTTCGACAGCCAATTTTCAGGCTGTTGTGGGGCGGAAGATGCGGAAAAACCGGTGAACGCTCGGATGCACCGTCCGGGAATTGAACCCGGGCTATTAGCTTGGGAAGCTAATGTCCTACCACTGGACCAACGGTGCTCGATTCGGAGTACCCGACGGTCCCACTTCAACGTAGCGTTTCCCGAACCGTCGGGTAACCGGCCTCACCGTCCCCCCACCGCCCGACGATTTCCACAGCGTTAACCCGTCCGCCGGGAACGGCCTCGCATGGACGACGCAGACGGGGCGGACCCGGACGGAGCGGACCCGGCGGACCCGGACGGAGCAGACTCGGCGGACGCTGTCGAGCGGGTGAGAGATCGATACGACGACCTCGCGCCAGCGCTCGCGCGGACGTGGGCGGACGAGGAACCCTGGCGGTTCCTCACCGACCTCACCGCGATCGGGAGCCGCATGGCCGGCAGCGACGGGGAACGGCGGGCAGCGGAGCTCGTCGCCGACGCCTTCGAGCGCGCGGGACTCCGCGACGTTCGGACCGACACGTTCGGGATGACCGCGTGGGAGCGTGGCGAGGCCGACCTGCGCGTCGCCGTTCCTGGACGGGACGGGACCGAGCGGACGCGCGAGTTCGAGGCGCTGGCGCTCCCCTACTCGCCGGCGGAGGCGGTCGCGGGCGAACTGGTCGACGTGGGCTACGGGACGCCCGAGGAGATCGACGACGCGGACGTGGCGGGAAAGGTCGCCGTCGCGTCGACGACCACCCCTGCGAACACCCGGTTCGTCCACCGGATGGAGAAGTTCGGGCACGCGCTCACTGCGGGCGCGACCGGGTTCGTCTTCGTCAACCACCTCGACGGCCAGCTCCCCCCGACGGGCTCGCTCACGTTCGGCGAACCGGCGTCGGCCCCGGCGGTCGGCGTCTCGGCGGAGACCGGCGAGTGGCTCCGCGAGTACGCCGCGAACACGGACGGCCCGGTCGCGAGCGTCGAGATCGGCGTGGAGGCGTCGTTCCGCCCCGCGGAGTCGCGGAACGTGATCGGGCGGGCCGGCCCGGACACCGACGAGCGGCTCCTCCTCCTCGCCCACTACGACGGACACGACATCGCGGAGGCGGCGCTGGATAACGGCTGTGGGATCGCGACGGTCGTGACCACTGCCGGGATCCTCTCCGGGGCGGACCTCCCGATCGGCGTCGACGTCGTCGCGGTCGGCTGCGAAGAGGTCGGCCTGCTCGGGGCCGAACAGTTGGCGGAGACGGCCGACCTCGACTCGGTCCGCGGGGTGGTCAACGTCGACGGCGCGGGGCGGTTCCGCGACCTCCGCGCGCTGACGCACACCTCCGAGACCGCCCGGTCGGTCGCGACGGCGGTGTCGACCGCGACCCGCCAGCCGATCGCGGTCGACCCCGACCCGCACCCCTTCTCCGACCAGTGGCCGTTCGTCCGCCGGGGGGTGCCGGCACTCCAGCTCCACAGCGACTCCGGCGAACGCGGCAGAGGCTGGGGCCACACCCACGCGGACACGCGCGACAAGGTCGACGACCGGAACGTGCGTGAACACGCGATGTTGACGGCCCTGCTCGTCGCCGAGTTCGCGACGGCGGACCGCGACCCCGGCCAGCTCGACCCGGACGCGCTCGCCGACACCTTCCGCGAGACGGACTTCGAGCCGGGGATGCGCGCGGCCGACCTGTGGCCGGCGGAGTGGGAGTAGGGGCGCGTCACGCCGAGTCGCGGTCGTCCGGGATCGGGGGTACGCTCCGCTTGTGTTCGGTCGCCCGGTACCGCGCGAGCAGGTCGTCGACGACTTCGCGGTCGAGGTCGAGCTGCGAGGCGACCTCCTCCGATGTCAGCCCCTCGTCGATCGCGAGCCGTAACGCCGGGTCGATCGCGTCGTAGTCGGCGCCGAGGTCGTCGGCGTCGCGTTGTCCGGCGAGGAGTCCCGCGCTGGGCGGCTTCTCGAGGACGAATCTCGGGACGTCGAGCGCCTCGGCGAGCGACCGGACCTCGGTCTTGTAGAGGTGGCCGATCGGGTAGAGGTCGGCCGCACCGTCCCCGTGTTTCGTCACGTAGCCGAGCAGGCGCTCGCTCCGGTTGGTCGTCCCGCAGACGAGGCGGCCGGTCGCGTTGGCGGCGAGGTACGCCAACGTCATGCGGAGGCGCGCGATAGCGTTCCCGACGAGCGTCGGCTCGTCGTGGAGGCCGAAGCGGTCGGGCGCGACGCTCCCGAACTGCGCGAGAAGCGGCTGGAGGTGGACCGTGTCGTGTTCGATCCCCAGCGCCTCCGCGAGCCCCTCGGCGTCCCGTGCGTGATGGGCACCGATCTTGTTACACGGGAGGATCAGCCCGTAGACCCGCTCGGCACCGAGTGCCTCGACGGCGATAGCGGCGGTGACCGTCGAATCGAGCCCACCGCTCATGTTGATCACGACGCCGTCCGCCCCCGCCGTCGAGACCGTCTCGCGAACGAACGAGACGGCACGCTCGAGTTCCGCCGCCGGGTCGACGGGATCCGCACCGTCGGTCGGAGTGGTCCCACGATCCCCGTCGGTGGAGCGTGACGAGTCGTGGCCGGGGCCGACCCGGGTGGACGTGTACGGACCGTCGCCGTCGTCCGCGGTTGCCCTCTCCGGGTCGGCGCGCGTGGAGGTGTCCATAGCGTCTCGCCGTCCCCAACGGGCACGTAAATACGCTCCGTGGATATTGTTTAAGGTCGTTCTCCGCCGGACTGCGGGTGACCGAGACGGCGGGGAACCCCGCGACCGGTCGGTCGATCACGAGCCGACGGGTTCCTGACCGATATCGCCGAAAACCGCGCCGTCGGGCGAGGAGAATCACACGTTCTTCTCCCTCACGCGCCGATCCCCGATCGTAAAGAATAATTCGATAGTAGAACACGATAGATGTGTATTAGGTGATTATAACCAAACGTTTATACAAGAATGAGGCCACCTCGATCGTATGTCAGCAATACAGTTGAGTTCGAGCCAGAAGCGGATCCTCACGTCGCTCGTGAACCTCGTCGACAACGAGGACGGCGTCGTCTGCGGGCGGGAGATAGCGGAGGCGATCGACCGGAACCCCGGAACCGTCCGCAACCGGATGCGGAGCCTCCGCTCGCTCCAGTTGGTCGAGGGCGTCCCGGGTCCGGACGGAGGGTACACGCCGACCCGGAACGCCTACGAGACCCTGGATCTGGACCGGATGGAGGACGCCGAACCGGTCCCCGTCGTTCACGACGGGTCGCCGGTCGACGGGGTTACCGTCCGCGACATCGAACTCTCCAGCGTCAACAATCCCGAACTGTGCCGCGCCGAGGTCGTGTTGTGCGGGTCGGCCCGGCCCTTCGAGAAGGGCGACCGCGTCACGGTGGGGCCGACGCCGGCCTCGGGGCTCCGCGTCTCCGGAGTGGTCGACGCTACGAACGTCGACGGCGACACCCTCATGATGCGTGTCGAGTCGATGGAGACGGTCGCCGACCCGACGGAGGCGACCAGCGGCCCGATGAGCGGGCGGTCCGCGAGCGACTGATCGGTCGTCCTAGTCTACCACCCGGTCCGACCGGCGCTACCTCTCGAGTGACCCGTCGGTGGAGCCCGCGATCCGGTCCCGGATCGCGCCGGTCGCTGTAGCGACCCGTCGGGCGTCGCGGTGGCGCTCGCCGAACGCGGTGACCGCGCTCACAGCGGCCTCCCCGTCGGTCTCGAAGTCGACGCCCCGGTACTCCACGTCCCACAAGACGAGGGGTTCCGGCACTGCGGGACCGACGCCGTACTCGCCGGGGACCGGCTCGTCGGCGAGGAGGCGGTCGACGAGTCCGGGTACTGCGGTGCCGCGGCCGACGGCCTCGACCGTCCCGACGAGCCGGCGAACGAGCGACCGGGGGAAGCCGCCGGCGGTCGCCTCGACGACGAGGAACTCGCCCTCCCGGGTCGCGCTCGTCCGGAGGTCCCGAACCGTTCCCTCGTCGTCGCCGGTGAGGTTGTGAAAGTCGTGCTCCCCGGAGAGTCGGGCGAGCGCCCCGTGAACCGCGTCGTCGTCGATCGCGGGAACCGCCGACCGGTCGATCGACTGCCCGGACCCGTTCGAACCCGCCGTCGGCGCGTACAGGAAGTACCGGTACGTCCGTCGGATCGCGTCGTGGGTGGCGTGAAATCCGGCCTCGACGTCGGCAGCCGCCCAGACCCGGACCGACCCGGGGAGCCGGCCGTTGAACGCGCGCGGCGTGAGCCACTCCGGCGCCTCGAACGCGACGGTCTGTGCCACCGCGGAGACGCCGGCGTCCGTCCGACCCGCTGGGGCGTACCCCGGCGGCGTCGCGTGGGTCGGCCCCTCGCCACGATCGACGAGCCCGTGATCCGAGAGCGCGGCGAGCAGGGTCCCCTCGACGGTCTCGGCGTGAGGTTGTCGCTGGAACCCGGCGTACGCGCGGCCGTCGTACGCGATCCGGAACGCCCGGGTCACGCCTCCTCGTCGCTCATCGGGACGGTGACGACCGGCACCGGCGACGTTCGCACGACCTTCTCCGTGACGCTCCCGAGGAGGACGCGCTGGAGCCCCGTCCGCGTGTGGGTCGGCATCACCACGATGTCGGCGCCGGTGTCCTCGATGGCGTTCGCGATCACCCGGAGCGGCTCGCCGTGGATCACGCTCCCGACGGCGTCGACCCCGGCGTCCGTCAACTCCTCCGTCACCGTCTCGACGCGCCGCTGTGCGCCAGCCTCGACCCGCTCGGCGAACGCCCCGGCGCGCGGTCCGGACAGCGTGTGTTCGAGCGTATCGACCGCGCTCACGACGTGGACCGTCGCGCCGTACCGCTCGGCGAGACTCCGGGCGTGTGGGACCGCGTCGTTCGCGGACTTCCCCGGTGCGACCGGCAGGAGGATGTCGTCGTACATGGTCGGGGATGGACCCGCCGGGCGCAAAACGCTACCGGCGAGCAGTGAGTGTCGGTCGATGGCGGCTGTCGGTCGACCGCGACCAAACCTCCGCACGCGCGTGAGAAACAGGTCGTATCCGTCGGAGGGCGCCTCCGGAACGCGACCGACACCTCACGGCGGATGGGTAGGGTTTTCCGGCGGGCGGTCCTGTCTCGGACCATGGCACGAGACGTCCACGACCCGGACAACCCGCAGATCACGCTTCACACCAACCACGGCGACGTCGTCGTCGAGCTGTTCGCCGACCGCGCGCCGAAGACGGTCGAGAACTTCCTCGGGTTGGCCCGCCACGACCCCGCCGCGGACGCCGACCCCGCCCGCGACACCAACACGTGGACGGACCCCGAAACCGGCGAGGTCCGCGGCGACTCGCTGTACGAGGGGAACGTCTTCCACCGCGTCATCGACGACTTCATGATCCAGGGAGGTGACCCGCTCGAGTCCGGCCGCGGCGGCCCGGGGTACCAGTTCGACGACGAGTTCCACGACGAGTTGACCCACGACGGCCCCGGGATCCTCTCGATGGCCAACTCCGGGCCGAACACCAACGGCTCGCAGTTCTTCATCACGCTCGCCGCCACCCCGCACCTCGACGGGAAACACGCCGTTTTCGGCCGGGTGATCGAGGGGATGGACGTCGTCGAAGAGATCGGTTCGATCCCGACCGACCGCCGCGACGAGCCGCGCGACACGGTCTCCATCGACCGCGTCACGGTCGAAGAGTAGGAACCCGGAGGAAGTCATACACGCTCTTCCGGCCGTTTTCCGTCACCGCGTCGCCGATATTCGGAGACGTGACGACCGACGGGGTGTAGAGTCCACCCGAGAATCCAGGATGCGTGCTGAAGGCTCTGTTGAAACCCGTAGTGAGTTACAGGTTCAGTCGGTAGTTTGCGTAGATGCAGACCCTCCCAAAATCTCGGTTGCTCCGACTTGTCGAGGAAGCAGTTCAATTAGCACAACGTGCCGTCGCTCGATACTCCTCGAGGTTTTCGAAACAACACTATAGGCTCCATCAGCACATCGTTCTCCGCTGTCTCAAAGTTCGAAGGGATACGACGTATCGAGCACACCTCGACGAACTCATCGAAATGCCCCGTATTCGGAGCGCGCTTAATTTCACCGAACTGCCTGCCCCAGCAACACCGCGCAAAGCGTTCGGTAGACTCGATATGGCTGTCTGGCGAGTGTTGCGCAGTCTCTCTGTTTCACTGCTCTCGACCAACGGAGTCAATCAGAATCAACTCAACGCTCAAGCGGAAGTACGGCGCGTTCGTCCGTTCACGACGGTGGTGGAAGCAGTTCCGTGAACTCACTCGTAGGCCTCGTACGGCTCGACCAACGTCAGGAGATCTTGTTCCAGTTCGGCGCCAACAAACCGGACGTGCCCCGTTTCAGCCTCGTAGTCGATTATCCGAGCCTCCTCCAGTTTTGGAAGATGAGTATGGTGAAGTGCGATTCGGACCCGTTGTTGGTGTTCGTCCGACTCCCGTCTCGGGTCTTCGTTCCGAACCCGGTCTGCGACGCGATCTACGAGCACATCGTATTCCAGTGTCTTCGCAGAAGCGTTTTCCAACGCGTTAAGGGTGGCGCGTCGGTGTTCGTTCGCTACTGCCGACAGAATCGTATCGGTGGAGATCGATCTCTCACGCCCCGAAGAACCGGTACCCTGATCGATTGACTGGATATTACGTGTCCCCGGCTCTCGGCTCTCATCCATACCCACACAGCGTCGTCCCATCTGCCTGGCTCTGTCCCATGGTACATAATGGAAACAGCCAGTCCGTTTCCGTTGCTCACTCCCGCGTGAGAAGTGCGTACCTCCCGAACGTCCCAATGGCACGACGCAGTCGCTCCGTCACTGCTTGATCGGAAATTCCGAGTTCGTCAGCTAACTCTGCGGTCGTACACCCTCGTGGAATGTCGTAGTACCCCCTTCGAATGGCAAGCGTCAACGCTTCTCGTTGGGGCTCACTCAGGCCGTACCACGGACCGGCCTCAGGGTCCGTCGGATTATATATGCGGGTTAGCTCCAGAGAGATGTGCGCGTCCGCACAACAGGTCTGGCACTGACTCAATGCCTCGCGGTCTGAAAACCGTATCTCGAAATTCCACCCTTCCGACGATCCACTCGCACTCAGTATCTGCCCGTCGTGTTCCAAGATACACTGAAAAAGGTGGTCCTGGCTCGCATCCCAGTCGATCCTGATTAGCGTCCTGTCGTCGAACACGTCCACCTCTGTGACGGTGTTGACAGTTGGATAGCGTTCGACGGCCTCGAGAAAGCCGTTTTCGACCGGTTCGTAGACCCAAAAGAGCGGCACGGTCACGTCCCCACTCGGGACGAGCGTTTCCAGTTCGATGGCCGAGGCTTGCTCTAGACTGAGGATTTGCCCGAGTTCGAAATCATCGGACGGGATGCGAACCTCCGTTATCACACTCATACTCGCTTGTAAGACTAGATTGTCCGGTTGTACAAAAGGAGATGACATGGTACACCATGGCCATCCGAGTGCCGGAGGTACACCCCGCTCGCAGCGCACACCGTCTCGGCCAGCAACGGTTCGTTGACTCGTCTCGAAGCCATGATACACCACCCATCCCTGTTATTCGTCTGCCAGACGAAGGCTTCGGCATGGCGACTGTGATGGAGTTTACGAGTCCGGTAGCGGAGTTTCCGCTGGGAAGCGTGTTCGAGAACCTGCCGGGTGTGACCGTTGAACTGGAGCGATTGATCCCACACGAGACGCTGATCATCCCGTACTTCTGGGTGCGTGACGTAGAAACGGAGGATATCGAAGCTGCGTTCGAGGCGCATTCCGGCGTGAGAAACATTCGAGTGGTCGATAGCATCGAAGACGAGTATCTCATGCGTGCCGAGTGGGAGTCGGAGTACTTCGGCATCCTGAGCGCGCTTGCCAAGGCCAACGTCGTCGTACTTTCCGGGATCGGAACGAAAGAGGAATGGCGGTTCGAGGTACGCGGTGAGAGTCAGGAGACGCTCGCTGAGTTTCGAGATTACTGTCAGGAAAACGATATTCGGATAGCGATCACCGCCGTCCACGCAATGCTTCCGATCCGGGGCGAGGGCTACGAGCTAACCGAGACCCAACGTGAGGCGCTGGTGTTAGCCTACGAGCGGGGCTACTTCGACACCCCACGCGCGGTGTCGCTCGAAGAGATCGCTGACGAGCTCGGCATCACCCAGCAATCGCTCTCATCACGCCTACGACGCGGGCATCGACGCCTCATTGCAGCGACACTCAGTAGTTCGGTGTGATCGTTCGGATAGGTCCTCTAATTTAAACCCCCTGTATAATCAGTATGCGTATTGAACCGACTCAGACCGCTAGAATCGGGCGAGATGGACGCAACGGTATCTGGGGTTGGAGTCGAAGCGGTCGAGTACTCTCGGGAATCTGGGACTGTTCGCACGCAGTTTGATCAGGAGAAGACACCAGCGAGCATGGCTGTTGTCGCAACGCTGGCGGACGTAACGGATACTGATCCTGTAGAGCTCGACCCGCTCCATTCCACTGTTGACGCCGACGAATTAGATGCGCTCGTCCACGTTCGCAACGGGACGAACGGGGATACCCACGTTGCATTCACGCACGAGGGGCACGCAATAACCGTACACAGCTACGGTGTGATTACTATCACACCAGAACACGAACTCACAGTGGGGAAACACGAAAGGGGGCGGGAAGATGACGTCTGAGGAGACCTCGCTTGCGTCGAAGGAAGAATTAAACGCGGAACTGAAAGCCCTCCTTCGCAGGGCCTACGAGAGTGGAATCGACGTGGAAGGCGGATTCGAATGTCGGAATGGGGTCGAACATCCTGACTGGGACGTGATCGTCACCGAAGTGCAAAAGAACGAGCATTCGGAGTGAACGACTTCGAGTGTGGCCGGATCGGTCGCAACTACTTGACCTGTGAGTGACGAACGCCGTACCCAAGACCGCATCAAACGGGTCCTCTCAGCGCAACGGCGGCGAGTATTACGTGCGCTCCTCGATGAGAGTTCGATATCTGCGGACCCGATCCTTCGTAAGGGAGAGACTCTCAACTCCGAGGAGTACCTCACGATCTGTTACGAACTCCATCACGTCCTACTTCCCGAATTATCGGATGAGGGGTTCATCGAGTTTGAGCGGTCCGAAGACAAAGTACGGCGAGGAATGAAGTTCGACGAGGGACGTCGGTTTCTTGAACAGATCGATGACGACCATGACGAGTAACCTGGTCCCGTAATCGATTTGCTACCGAAACGAACAGTGTTCGGCTGCGGCATCCACCCGCTGAGTCTTGCATACCGGTACGAGTATTATTTCTATCTGGTAGTTTCTTCAACACTCGGTTCGCACGTGTAGTGTTCACTACAGAAGAGGATTTCACCTATGGAAACGCTGCTACCCGGGCAAACCACGTCTAACGACAAAA
>NZ_QMIM01000054.1 GCF_003287355.1 Halorubrum sp. 48-1-W | reverse complement strand
TCAAGCGAGCCGTAAACCAGTGAAATCAAACGCCTTCTGGCGATTCACCAGAGCCTAATCTCTAAGTCTTCGAGTTTGGAATTGATTGCTTCGTTCCCATCGTCATCATACATGTCAATCTCGTGATTGAGTATTTTCGCATAGAGCTCTGCTTTGTCAGCTAGTTCCTCGACATACTCGTTCAGAGATATTCCCGAATCAGGGAGTTTCGAATCGACTATTTTCTGGTACTCATCATAGAGCTTGTAGTCGGATACATCGCCATCGTAGTCTGGTTCGGCCGCGGACATTATGTAATGACGGAAGAACCGGCTCGGTTGGCTCATATTCGGCATGAGTGTCTTGATGAGTCGCTCCCAGTCCTCCTGGATTTTCTCGTAACTAATCTCGGAATCTGAGGCACTCGCTGCTTTGCTGAAAGTGTAGTTCTTCATGAGATCGACGGACGACAGTTCCATCCCACGATCGTTTAATGTCTCAAAGAGGCGGAACGCTGACTGTTCACCCTCACATCGAATTGATACGAGCGTAACTGAGGCAAGAAGGCGTTTTCTGAGTGTATCAAGTTTGTCGACATCAAGGCTCTCCAGCTTTTTAACGTAGAATTGGACAGCTTCCCGTAGTTGCCCATCATCCATCTTATTATAATCACGCTCAATCACCTTCTTGAGATCCGGATTATCGAAAGTACTGAGTGTGAGGTTCTGATACTCATTCCGATCGAGATCCCTCTTCTTGAGATACTTGTTCTCAATATCCTCCGCCTGCTCAGATTCTCCCATCTCATAGTATTTTTCTCTCATCAAAGAGAGAACGACTGTAATCGTCGCAATTCGTTGTTGGCCGTCAACGATCTCCAGTTTGTTCAACTCATTAAGACCTCCCGAGCGCTCAATGAGTACGACAGAACCAAGGAAATGTGTGGAATTCTCTTGAATTGAATTCAAGTCCGCCCATAGTGCTGCCCACTGTTCTTCTTGCCAAGAATATCGACGTTGGTAGTCAGGGACGGTGTATCGATAGTTCCGAGTCAAGACTTGTTCGACGGTGTCTTCGGTCGCAGAAAGTCCGATTCCGCTGGGCATATGTGTCATTCATATCTGACGATAAATAAACCACAATGATAACTATTAGCGAATATGGAGCAAATACTGCTTGTATCTGGTTAAGAACGAGAACTGGAATGGCCTATTGAATCGACATGTAGGGGGTGTCATTTGATTGCCGGTTAGACAGGAATGTTTTACCTCAGAGACTCCCCCATCTCCGCCGTGTCGTGAGTATGTACGCCCCTCCCTCTCCTCACGCCTATCGCACTAGTTTTCTGAGATGACGAAAGCTGCTGTTACGAGTTCGGGCTCTTCTGGGGTGACATGCTGCTCCTCATCCAGACGCGAGAGTTCGACTTCACGTTCACGTCGAAGCTTGTCTAGTTCTTGTTTCGCGTTCCCGATGGGTGCCGACATGTCTTTGTTCGGGCCATCTTGTGCCTCGTACTGCTCCAGACGTTCCTCCCAGGTCTCGATCTCTTCCTCGAAGTATCGCTTGGCGTGCTCTCGTTTGATCTCAACTTCGCGCTCACGATCTTCGCGAGCTTCCTTCGCAAACGATTCAACTTCATCCCATGCCCGCATCTCGGCGACACTGTGGAGCTCCTCGGCTATCGGAGCCAACTGGTCCAGCTCTTGTGACCGGGTGACCTCACTAGGCGATAATGTGTCGACGTACTTTGGCCTCTCGTTCGTTATCTTCCGGTCTGTGGTGACGTACAACCTGGCTAGCTTCTCCGTGACAGCATCTCCGGCTCCGGAGACGTAGCCCAGCCGGTACGTGAAACAAATTCCCGGTGCGGACTCCTCTTCGGCTGCGACCTTGACCGTAATGTCTCCCTGGAGGCGATCCGATTCGAGACAGAAATCGATGAGCGACTGAACTAGTGGATGGTCCAACGCGATAAATTCGACGTCGTCCTGCTCCCGAGCCACCTTCCGTGTGAATGTGGCCTGTTCGTACTGTCCAGAGACTTGGCCCCCAGAGAGCACGTTCGGCACCTCAAGCTGGAAGATATCGCCCTCAGAGCGAGCAGGTCCGGGACGGACGCCTCTAATGTCGCCTCCGAACTCGTCAAAGAACTCGCGCACGAGGATCTCGATGTCATCCTCACTAACATCACCGTGCTGACTTCGGTCAATCACATCGAGGATTTCCTCGTCCTCATCGGAGAGGTCGAACCGGTCACGAATGAGCAGCTCATTCTCAACCGTCTCAAGGGCTTCCTTTCGCTCTCTAACCGTTTGCTCGATGTCCGCAACCACCTCGTCCTGAGACTGATCTTCAGCGATTGCGGTCATAATCGTCTGGTCGAGATCAACATCCTCGAGGACCCGACCGAGGACGTCCGATCGCATACCCAGGTCGGATTCGATCTGGTTCATTTTCTCGACGAGGAGCTTGAGGATCTCGCTCTCTCGAGTGTTCTTAAAGAACAAATTACGAATCTCAACCGTGTGTTCCTGACCATATCGATGAAGTCGACCCATCCGCTGGTCGATCCGGGTCGGGTTCCACGGTAGGTCGTAGTTCACCATGATGTGGGCGAACTGTAGGTTGAGCCCCTCCTGTGCTGCGTCGGTCGCAAGCATGAGGTTCGCTTCCTCCTCGAACCGCGCTATCTCTCGACGTCGCTGTGCCTGGTCGAGGTCGCCGTATATCTGTGTCACGTCATACCCGGCGAAAGTCTCGTCACGGAGGTACTCGAGCGTATCAGTGTACTCAGTGAAGATGAGAATTTTCTCGTCAGGATCGTCGTCGAGAACTCGGTCGACAAATTGTTTGAGCAGTTGTGCCTTCCTATCTGTCTTGATTTGTTTCGCCTGTTGCCAGAGTTCTTTGACACGGTCCAGCTCGGCCTGAACCTGCGACTGGTTCTGAGTAAGCGTCACCGTTTCTAGTTCCTCTTCAACTCGTGTCCGTTCTGCGTCAGTCAACGTCTCTGGCTCAGTACTATAGCGCGGAATCAGTTGCTGGACGTCTTCGGGGAGCTCTTCGGCGACAGCGTCGCTTTGAATCGCACGCATCCGGTTTTCGAGCGATTTGCGGATCGCGTAAATGCTCGAGACGAGTCGCTTCTGATAAATGACCATCGTGAAGCCGACAGCCTGGTTCTCTTCCTGCTGAGCGAGGTTGTAGTACTCTCGAATGTACTCGGTCACACTGTCGTACAGCTTGCGCTCAGCCGGTGACATGTCGACACCAAGTGCTTCAATGTTCTTCTCAGGGAACATTCTCGTCCCATCGGTCTCATACATGTTGTCCTTGAGCCGGCGGATCATTAGGTCCTCAAGAGCGTCAGGATCGATATCCGACTCGTGACCAAATCGGAACGGATCCAACAGATCGATCAGGAAGTAGAACTGGTCGGATTTCCCTTTGTGAGGCGTGCCAGTCATTAACAAGAGCGCATCTGAGTTGTGAGCGACTGCTTCGCCGACTTTGTAGCGCTGTGTTCGATCGATTGTATCGTCACTCGACCGACGAGCTGTAAGGTGGTGTGCCTCGTCGAATACGGCGATATCCCACTCCTCTTCCAGATTCCTCAGTGCCTCGAGTACATCGTCTTGTTTCGCAAAGTCAATCGAGGTGATGATGAGGTCTTCTTGGAGCCACACGTTCTGGTTCGGGTGTGACTTCCGGTGTGTTCTGACCGTGTCGCGGTCATAGATGACGAAGTTGCGGTCGAACTTCTCACGCATTTCCTGTTGCCACTGGACAGTGAGGGGTGCTGGAGCGACAATGAGGACACGTTCGGCCCGACCACGAGCGATGAGTTCCTCAATAACGATCCCTGCCTCGATGGTCTTCCCAAGGCCGACCTCGTCACCGATGAGATAACGGTGATCGTAGGAATTGAGGATTTCGTAAGCAGCCTTGACTTGGTAGGGTTCAATCTCGATTCGGTTGTTCGTTAGTGAGAGGAACCGGTCGTACCGGTACGCGAGATCAAGTAGTGTAGCGCGCTCTCGGAGGTCGTGGTGGACCGGATCGTCAATCTGTTTCGCTGTAAGTCGATCGACGATTGAATCGACCTTTTCGATATGTGGAAGCCCACTCGGGAGCTTTTGGAGTTGACCTTCACTGGTGTAGACGTGGAGTAAGTGGCTACCATTCGGACGTGGCTCGATCTTGGATATCTCTCCCCGTCCACCGGCAAACGTGACTTGATCACCGACCTCGTAGTCAGTCATCGGCAACTGCTGACTCCACGATATCAATTTCTTCGTCGGTCAGGTCGTAGAGGTCGTACACGATCTCGTCGATCAATCGGTCCGTCTTTTCGATCTTCTCGTCGAGCTCTTCGGCGCGTTCTTTGACCTCGATGTATCGCTCCAAATCGTCGGTGACGTCGTCAATATCGGGGAGCGTCATCGCTTTCAGCCGGTCGATCAACGAATTCGTCTTTGTGGCGTTATCTCTGAAGTTTGCGAATCCATCGGCTTTCTTGACGGCGACTGGGACGAAAGCCTCAATAAGAGTTGCTTCCTTGTCCGAGAGATCGGTGAGCGTGAATGCTTCTTTGTACTCAGTCTCGGTATAGCCGTATGTGTCGGTTTCAAACTTATCTTCGTCTTCCGGCTTGTACCGAGCAGTCGCGTATATCATGACTTGAGATTCTTCCCGTTCTATCCGAGTACGTTCAATTTGGAGTTTTTCGTACTCTTCAGTGGTCGAGTCAAGGATACTAGCAGATGTCGGCTGAAAAATTCCCATGCTCGGAAGCTCAGGACCTTCGGTATAATTGCCAAGGTAATCAAGCAATTTGAGATTTAGATTGTTTCGTTGCTGTCGAAAATCAATCTCATCAGACACTTTTTGGCTGACTCTGTCGGCTGTTTCAATGTCTGTCACAACCGGTAACTTTTCGACATGTGTTGCTCTGAACTCTTGGTATCCTCCTCTAAGCCCTGATAATTCAGATTGTAGCCAGAAGTGGATCAGCTTTGAGTTGAGAATTCCTAGAAGGTCAAATTCCTTTCCAGGAATAGCGTATAATTTGTCGTTGATATACCTCTCCTCGGCATCGTAAGCGAAGTTCGGTCCTTTAGATATTACAGGATAAACTATCTTTTCTTCTTCGAATATAGCATAGTAATCACATGGTCGGAGTTCCCACCAAAATTCTCCCCGATCATATCGTTGTTTTGCTTGCTGCTTAAATTCTGATAGATAGTCCGCAAGAATCGGAAACTCTGATTTGAACCAACTCCAAGCATCTGCTTCATCAGCTATTCCAGACTCATTTTTAGTCCACCCTGATGGGATGCGAATTAGATAGCGTCCATTATATTCTACCTCATACCGATGAACATCTTTCCCTTGGAGGAGCTGTTTTAAATGTTTCCCATCATAATCGATTTTATCTTTCTCCTCCTCTGATAGAATAAAAGCATCATTTAATCCAGTAAGGATACCACGGTAGAGTGGTTGATCAAGATAGCTTTCAAGAGGCTCAGAGCAATCATTTATTTTCGATAGAATTTCTCTGATCTCCTTCCTCTGGAGACTCCATGACTGACTGTCGAGTGATTGTTGGGGAATTTCATATATCTGTTCTTGAATAACTGACTCTAGCTGGTCAAAATTCAGATTCTCCATTACACATATCTCAACCATAGAATCGGACTTCGGTTGGCTGTTTTGAAACAGAAGAATAGCAGGATAGGCTGAAATCCCACGTGAAAAGACTGGCAGGGAATGGAAATCTACAATTTGTCTAATTGATGTTTTATTGGCGAGACTACGTCTGATTCCTTCTCCGTAATCAGCATGGATGAACTTGTTCGATACGATATAGCCGAACATGCCACCTTCACAAAGAATTGACTGTCCCCGTTCTATAAAATACGAGTAGAGGTCTGCTGCGCTGTCGTAGCAATTGTATCTTTGTGAAAGGTATGCCTTGGAAGCAGACAGTTGCTCCTGGCGCACGTACGGCGGATTCCCGATCACTGCGTCAAACCCAGCATTCTCTTTTCGGTTCCCATCAATATCGTAGAACGCGACCGGGAACTCCAGTTCCCAGTGGAAAAAGAGTTCATCGTTCGCCATCTTCTGCGCAGATTTGAACCAATCTTGTCTCTCAACATTTTCCCATGAATTGGCACGGAGTGCCTCTGCCATCCGCTTGTCAGCGTCACTGGGGACATCCAGCCCGAACTGACTCACTGTATGAACGTTAGCCATCGAGAGAAGCTTCTGGTAAAGGGGATCTCCCTGAACTGACTGGTACACGTCTTCCATCTCCTTGGCGTCTTCAAGCGTTTCGTTATCGATCGCAAGAAGTTCCGAGAATCGGTCCATGACGTGGTCCAACGCCTGCTTTCGAGTGTGAGCGAACGACTGTTCAAGCGTCAACTGGCCTTTGTCTGTCTTCGACTCGTCATCGTCGATCAGCACATCATGAATGTCACTCCCCACAAGCGAGTTACCGGTCTTCAAGTGGTGGTCGAGGAACGCCAGTGGCTGCTCAGTAGCAAGCGTTCGGAGCCATAGCGAAACCTTGGCGAGCTCTGTCGCGAGCGGATTGATGTCGACACCGTAGATACACCGTTGTGCGACCTTCCGCCGAGCCCAGTTGATGTCGTGCTCGTCTTTGATGGCATCCCCACCTTTCTCGTCGGCTTCCCGATTCTGCTCAGTGATGATCGCCCGTGCGAGGTAGTCAACAACACTCGTCAAGAAATGACCACTACCCATCGCTGGGTCGAGGATCTTCAGGTCAAATATACGCTCGGCAAACTCGTCTGCGTATCCTCCGCCCTGATACTCCTCGTCCATCACGACGTCCTTCCGAATCTGGTCAACTGGCCCACTGAGGGTTTCTTCGACGATATACTCGACGACATACTCTGGTGTGTAGTATGAGCCGGTTGCCTTCCGCTCACCACTGCCTGTTGTGAGGTACACGTCACCGCGTTCTACGGCGAGCTCGTTGCCTTCACCGGCCAGAACGTACTCACCGTCGTCAAGTGCTAATGGCTCGTCAGCGACGTTGAGCTGGTACTCAAGTAGACCCTCGTAGATACTCCCGAGGTGGCGAACGTCGAGCGACGAATAGTCGACGAATATCTTCCCAGCACCGTTGCTGCTCTCACTTCGCGTGAGGAGTTCAATGACCCGAGCAAGGTGTTCGTCACCTACTGTGTTGTTCGCTAGGAATCTTGCCTCCTCACTCCCAGATTCACTAGGATTAGTTCGAAAGAGTCCGCCGTTGTAGGCTGGAATGTACAGATCGTCTTCTGGGATCCCCTGTGACTTGCTTCCTTCGTCGATGAGCATGAAGAGCTCGTCCAGTTGGGACTGTAAATCATCCTGCCAGTCCCGATATTTTGGATCACCACTCTCAAGCTCTTCAGCAACCTCCTGTTTGAGCTGGTTCAGACTGTACCGAGATTCGTAGATTTGGTTATTCGTGTCCAGCAGGTCACGACCTTCCGCCTCCGCATAGAGCACGAAGATGATCCGGTAGAGATAGATGAGCGAGCTGTCGTGGATCAGACTGAGATCGTCCTCGTCAAGATCGTTCTCCGGATACTGAAGGTAGCCCTCTGAAAGGAGTTTAATCGCCTCGTAAATATTGTCCTGGAGATCTTGGCCCAATTCCTGCGCAAAAATATTGGACTCCTCATACACGTCGTCAAGGAATGCGTCACCCGACGCGTCGGGAACGAAGGCTTCGTGCCGGAAAAAGAGGTAAAAGTACTTGAACTCCTCTAGATTGCCGGTCTCAAGGACTGTTGGAAGGTCGATCTCGTAGTATGAGTCGAGCTTATGACTGGTCGGTTTGTAGTAGAGGCGCCACTTTTGCCCGTTAGTGAGCACTCCCCAAGTCGTTGAAGTAAAGCGGAGGTACTGATCGATTTGATGGCTCGGATTCTCGTAATCTCGTTTCTTCTCTCCACGAGAGTCCAGTTTCCGACCCCATCGTTTGGCGTCGGCAACCGCGACAGCGTTCTTGTAGAAATCACCTCCTTCTTCGCGTCGTTTGAACGCATCTGTAGCGTCTGATTCCGTTTCGAAGAAGCCGTAGTCGGGCCGACGTTGCGTCCCACTCGTTGATTCTTCGACTTCAAATGGGATGCCAAGCTTCCGGAACATCGGCCGGACGAACTTTTCCTCTAGCTGAGACTCATTCCTCCGCTCAACGGTGCTCTTCTGCTCATCCCAGAGTTGCTTGATATCGTCGTACGCTGCTTGGAGCTCTTCCTCGTCGATCTCGTTCCAAGCTTCTGTTTCCGGGAGGTGCTCATCCAAATGGTGATTCGAGAAGAGATCGCGATTAACACGATAATCAAAGGTTGTTTGAGTAGACATGGGGACTACGTCGGGATGTTTGCTCGTCCAACCCAGTGCGGTTAAATCTTGACACTGGAATGTGGATTCTATCTGCGTGCCATTTTTTCAGTCCTTTTCAGCTATGACCTATTGACCGTTTTCGAGTGTATAAACCGATTCAACTCAGTGGTAGTTCGCTTCGTCAGTAGTGGAGTTCGACCTTCACATTGAATCGGGAGTGAGACGTTGCCCGGTTTGGGGGATATGCGGTGACGCCTTAGTAGCTAGAGGCATCCGTGAATCCCATCCAGCTGCTCCGTCGCTGTCACCTCCCACATAGCACACCAGATTGTGTTCTATCACTCGCGTCGAGGTTGGTGACAACCGAGGCGACGACACTCAACCTCCACTGAGGCAGTGTGAGGACCCGCCTGTATCGGTGTGTCTACTGGAAGCAACCTCAAGACGATGCTCTTTGCCAGTGTTTGGGAGGGGGTGTCATAGAAGACTTCACACACCCAACACCGATCGCTCAAGACAGATGATCTACACACTGACACACAGTACTAACCACCCTACATGGTGTCAGAACCACTATGAAAAATAAAAATGTTGAGTTCAGCAACTCACCTGTTGATTTATCAACTTAGGAAACAGTCATGGGAATATGAGAGATGGTCCGGGGTCCGGAAGCCCCCGATCAAGTCGTCGTCGGGTTCTTCAGACAGTCAGTGGTCTCACGACACTGGGTATCCTCAATACAGGTGCTTCCACCACAGTTTCTGCCGATCCCGGCGACGAACGGTGGTCCTTCGAGACCGGCGATGCGGTCAGATCCTCGCCGACGGTGGTTGATGGGACCGTTTTCGTCGGGAGTGTGGACGGTTCTCTCTACGCGATAGACACAGAAACGGGTGCTCAAAAGTGGATCTTCGAAAATCGCATTGCGGTCAGATCCTCGCCGACGGTGGTTGATGGAACCGTCTTCGTCGGGAGTTACGCCAACCATCTCTACGCGGTGGATGCGGAAACGGGCGAGCCACAGTGGGCCTTCCAAACCGGTGATTCGGTCAAGTCGTCGCCGACGGTTGTTGATGGAACCGTCTTCGTCGGGAGTGATGATAATAATCTCTACGCGGTGGATGCGGAAACGGGCGAGCAACAGTGGGCCTTCGAAACCAGCGATGGAGTCGAATCATCGCCGACGGTAGTTGATGGAACCGTATTTGTCGGCAGTTACGACAACACTCTCTACGCAGTGGATGCGGAAACAGGCAACGAACAATGGACCTTCGTAACCGAGGGGATCTTTTCGTCACCGACGGTTGTTGATGGGACCGTCCTCGTCGGGAGTTGGGATGGTAATCTCTACGCGGTGGATGCGGAAACAGGCGAGCAACAGTGGGCCTTCCAAACCGGTGCTGGGATCGCGTCATCGCCGACGGTTGCTGATGGCACCGTTTTCGTCGGGGATGGTGCCAACGCCGGTGATCTCTACGCGGTAGATCTAGAAACGGGCGACCAACAGTGGGTCTTCGAAACTGATGGTGGAGTCTTTTCGTCGCCGACGGTAGTTGATAACACCGTTTTTGTTGGAAGTTTGGATAGCAACCTCTACGCGGTAAGTGTAGAAACGGGCGAGCAACAGTGGGCCTTCCAAACCGACGATGAGGTCCACTCGTCGCCAACGGTGGTTGATGGAACCGTCTTCGTTGGGAGTGAGGACGGCAATCTCTACGCGCTGGATACTGGTGGTGATGGCTCGAGTGAGGACTCTCGTGTACTCCTTGGAACACTAGGTCACCACCGCGACCGGGGGTATACCAGTCAGTCGACCGAACTCAGCGTCGACCAACAGTGGGTCTTCCAAACCGGCGATGCGATCCGTTCGTCGCCGACGGTGGTTGGTAACACTGCCTTCGTTACAAATAGGAGCGGTGATCTTTACGCAGTCGATGTCGAAACTGGTAGCCAGCAGTGGATCTTCGAAATTGGTGAGTATACGAATTCGTCGCCAACTGTGGTTGATGGAACCGCCTTCGTCGGGAGTACTGATTCTAATCTATATGCGGTCGATGCGGAAACAGGCGACCAACAATGGATCTTCCAAGCCGACAGTACGGTCATATCGTCGCCGACAGTTGTTGATGAGACCGTCTTTATAGGGAGTTCTGACGGGAAATTATATGCGATAGATGCCGAGTCTCAGTACATCACAAAGCCGGTTAGTTGAGGCGTCTGCTTGCTGAAGGTGTGTCTA
>NZ_QMIM01000053.1 GCF_003287355.1 Halorubrum sp. 48-1-W | reverse complement strand
GCCGCCTGCCGCTCGGAGGCACGCGCCGCCACGACCACCGGCCGCTCGGAGGCACGCGCCGCCACGACCACCGACCGAAGCGACCATCGATCGAAACGACCACCGACCGAAAGGCGCTTTTCGTGCGGCCGCGACCCACGAGCATGCTCACGGTCGCGCTCGCCGGGAAGCCGAACGCCGGCAAGTCCACCTTCTACACCGCCGCGACGATGGCCGACGTCGACGTCGCGAACTACCCGTTCACGACCATCGACGCCAATCGCGGGGTGACCGCCGTCCGCACGGAGTGTCCCTGCCTCGACCGGGAGGAGCGCTGCGGGAACGACCGCTGTCACGACGGGACGCGGTACGTCCCGGTCGAGCTCCTCGACGTGGCCGGACTCGTCCCGGGTGCACACGAGGGGAAGGGGCTCGGCAACCGGTTCCTCGACGAGTTGACGAACGCGGACGTCGTGTTGAACGTCGTCGACGCCTCCGGCGGCACGAACCGCGAGGGCGAACCCGTCGAGGTCGGCACCCACGACCCGGTCGAGGAGGTCGACTTCATCGAAGAGGAGATGGACCTCTGGCTCGCCGGCGTGATCGCCGACAACTGGGAGGGCGTCGAGCGTAAGTCGCGCGCGCCGGCGTTCGACCTCGACGAGGCGCTCACCGGGATGCTGACCGGCGTGGGCGCGACGGAGGCCGACGTGGCGGCGGTGCTCCGCGGCCTCGAGTACCCCGCCGACCCGAAGCAGTGGGACGACGCGGACCGCGAGGCGCTGGCCCGCGAGATCCGGCGACGGACGAAACCCATGGTCGTCGTCGCGAACAAGGCGGACGTCGCGCCGCCGGAGAACCTCGACCGGCTCCGCGAGGCGACCGACAAGCCGGTCGTTCCGGCGACCGCCGACGGCGAGCTCGCGCTCCGACGGGCTGTCGAGGCCGGCGTGGTGCGTTACGACCCCGGCGACCCCGACTTCGAGGTCGTCGGCGACGTCTCGGCCGACCAGCGCGCCGGCCTCGACGCGATCCGGGAGGTGATCGAACGGTTCGACGGGACGGGGGTTCAAGCCGCGTTGAACGCCGCGGTCTACGACCTCCTCGATCGGATCACGGTGTACCCGGTCCAGGATGCCGGCAAGTGGACGGACGGGACGGGCAACGTCCTCCCGGACGCGTTCCTCCTGCCCGCGGGGGCCACCCCGCCGGACCTCGCGTACGCGGTCCACACCGACATCGGCGAGGGGTACCTCCACGCGGTCGACGCCCGGTCGAGCAGGCGGATCGGCGAGGACCACGTCCTCTCGGAGGGGGACGTGGTGAAGGTCGTGTCGACGGCGGGACCCTGACGCCCTGAGGCAAAAAAGCGAGTGACTCCCCGGTCTACTCCGCGGAGATGACGTCGTCGATCCGGAGCAGCATCGTCGCCGCCTCGGTCGCTGAGTCGACCGCCTCGCGTTTCACCGCAGCGGGGTCGACGATCCCGTCCTCGAGCGGGTCGCCGACGCGAGCGGTCCGGCCGTCGGTGATGACGCCGGCCCGGCCGTCGCGGTCGTGGGTCGCCCGCAGGTCGACGAGCGTGTCGATCGGGTCTGAACCGGCGTTCTCCGCGAGCGTGCGCGGGAGGGCGTCGACGGCGTCCGCGAACGCCTCGATCGCGAGCTGTTTGCGTCCCTCGACCGAGGCCGCCGCCCCGCGGAGGTGCGCGGCGATCGCGATCTCAGTCGCGCCTGCGCCGGGGACGATCCCGCCGTTACGGGCGGCGACGACCGTATCGACCGCATCGTTCACGGCGCGTTCGAGTTCGTCGACGACGTGTTCCGTCGAGCCGCGCACGAGCAGGGTCACCGCCCGGGAGGCGTCGCCGCCACGCACGAAGACGAGGTCGTCGTCGTCGCCGTCGGGCTCGACCGCGATCGATTCGGCGTGGCCGAGGTCGCTCGCCTCGAGGTCCTCGAGGGTGCCGAGCCGCTTCGCACCCGTCACGCGGGCGACGTCGTCGGCGTCGGCGGAACCCACGCTCTCGAACGCGAGGATCCCGGCGTCGGCGAGGTAGCCGGCCACCCGGTCGTCGATCTTCTTCCGACAGAAGAGCACGTCGACGCCCGCAGCGGAGAGGGTCTCGGCGTACCCGCGAAGCTCGGCGTCCTCCGCCTCGAGGGCCGCGTTGAGGCCGTCGACGGAGGTGATCGAGTACTCCGCGTCGACGTCGCCCTGCCGGACCTCGAGTTTCGTTTCGAGGACCGCCACGGACGCGTCTTCGACGTCGTCGGGCATACCCTCGTGTGCCGGCTCCTCCTCGACGACGACCCCGTCGACGAGCTCGGTCGCGGAGGAGGCGGCGCCGGTTCGCGGACGGACGTGGATCGCGTCGCGGTCGACGCCGTCGTCGCCGGTCGTCCGGTCGACCGCGTCGACGACGAGCGCCGCGAGGTCGCGGGCGGCGACGTCGCCGGTCCCCTTCCCCGTCATCGACGACTCCGCGACCGACGCGAGGAGGTCCTCGACGTCGCCGGTTCCGGCGTCGGCGTCGATAAGTTGTCCGTCGATCGCCTCGCCGGCGAGCCTGGCGGCCTCGGCGTAGCCCTCGACGATCACCGTCGGGTGGAGGTCGTCCTCGAGGAGGTCCTCGGCCCGCGAGAGCAGTTCGCCGAGCAGGACGGCCGCCGTGGTAGTCCCGTCGCCGACGGACTCCTCCTGGGACTCCGCGACCTCGACGATCATCTGGGCGGCGGGGTGGTCTATGTCCATCTCGTCGAGGATCGTCGCGCCGTCGTTCGTAATGACGACCGACCCCGTCGAGTCGACGAGCATCTTGTCCATGCCGCGGGGGCCGAGCGTCGTGCGGACGGCCTCGGCGACCGCCTTCCCGGCGGCGACGTTCGACTCCTGGGCTGCGCGGCCGCGTGTTCGTTCGCTGTCCTCGGAGAGTACGTAGAGCGGTTGATAGGTACGGGACGACATACGAACGCTGGTTGGTCAGCGGTTCTATATATACGTATCGCTCCGGTTCGAACGGGATCGAACGAAGGCGTCGACACGGGAGGGGGACCCATCAGAGTCGCCGTCGGACCGACAGGCACATGCTGTACGCGTGGGATGCCCACGCGAATGCTCGGGTTGGAACACGACTTCCGGATCGTCGACACCCACGCCTCGTTGGACCCTGACGAGGCCTCCGTCGCTGTACACGGCCGGGACATCACGCCCGAGCGACTCGAACGCGAGATGTACCAGGCGGGGATCGTCCGGGCGGTCGTGAGCCCCGGTCGCCGCGCGGCCGGCCGGAGCTACCTCCGTGCCAACAACGCGGTCGCTCGCCTCTCCGTCGACCGCCCGTTCGTCGCGTTCGCCCGGCTCAACGGTCCACGGGATCCAGGGGACGGCCCCCTCTCAGCCGTCCGGAACCTCCGAGCCGACCGCGAGGACCACCACGCCCGCCCCGACGACGTCGAGCAGTACTCCTACGACGACCGCTTCCACGGGTTCACGCTCGTCCCGCCACACGACGGGCTCCCGAACGCGGACGTGTTGGAGCGGTTGGAGACGGCCGGGCTCCCCGTCATCGTTCACGGGGGAGAGCAGTTCCCACCCGACGCGGTCGAACGCGAGTTGCTCGCGTACGACTTCCCGGTCGTGCTCGCCAGCTTCGGCGGCTACCCGCTCGACACGGAGCTGATGAACCGGACGCTCGACCTGCTCGAGGAGCACGACCACCTCTACGTCGACACGAGCGCCGTACGCTACCGCGAGATCCTCGAACGCGGGGTGTTGGAACATCCCGACCGCGTGGTGTTCGGCTCCGGCGCACCCCACGTCCACCCGAACGTCGGCGTGATGGAGGTGTTAACCCTCGACGTCTCCGAGGATCTCATGCGCCGCGTCTTCGCGAAGAACCCGGTCAGGCTCGTCCCGGCGCTCGCCGAGGGTGCGGACGTCTGAAGCCGGCGACACCCGAAGCGACGGCCACTTGTCGTGCCGTCGTCGACCTCACGAGCATGAGCGACGCCGGGAACGAACGTCACGTCGAGACCGTCCGCGCGCGCGGCCACGAGAACGTCACCGCCGAGCACGCGAGCACCTTCGAGTTCACGACCGACGACTGGCTCACGCCCGCGGGCGACTGTATCATCGGGGTCGACGCCGACCGGACGCCGCGGGACTTCTCGGAGGCGTTCCGTGAGGCGTGTCAGGACGCAGAGGCGACGATCACGGCGACGATCACGGTCGAGGGGAACGGCGAGGACGGAGAGACTCACACCGAGACGGTCGTCGGTCGTGGCGATCCGGGGCTCGCGCTCGTCGACGACCGGTCGATGGTCGGACGGACGAGCGAGTACACCGACGACGGGCGGACGGTCCTGGTCGACGCCGACGCGGCCGCTGTCGACCTCGACCGCGACCTCGTGGCCGCGCTCGTCGAGGGGAAGGAAGTGGAACTGCGGCTGGAGGTTCGGAGATAGGACGTCGAGCGGAAGGCCCACGTTCACCAGCCGGCCGGGAACGGGTGATCGGCGTTCGGGAGCGAAACGGGATGTACCGGGGGAACGTCGCTATTCTTCCAAGCGCCGTACCAGAGCGGCAGCGGTGAGCAGGAAGACTAATGCGAGGAGGGCCGTGTCCACGCCGAACCCGGGAACGGAACCGCTGGACGGTTCTTCGACCGGTGGATCGGGGGATTCGGATGTCCCATCCTCTTCGGTCGAGTCATCGTCGGAGTTTCCTCCTCCCTCGGACGTTCCCTCTTCGGATGATTCGTCGGGTGTCTCATCGGCGCCGGACGTCTCGTCTCCTTCGGGTTCCTCTCGATCCGGAGACCCACTGGAATCCTCCTCCGCAGACGATCCATCATCAGACGTTTCTTCTCTTTCTTCGGACGTACCGACGTCTCCGGTGGTATCGGGATCGGCCGTCTCGTTGGTAGTAATGAGGAACATTGAGAACCCGGGTGTTTCCGCTTGGACGATCAGGTTGCCGTCTTCGGAGAAGGTCGAAGTATTGAGCGTCTCGTGGTGATCCTGCTCCGCGTTACTCGACGCGTGGAGGACGACGAGGTCGTCGATATCGACATCGGAACGGTTCAGTTCATCGCCCGGCACGACGAGTTCGAGCGTCGCAGGTGTATCGGTCAGATCGTCAGGTACCTCGACTGCGATCCCACCCAAGAACGGCCGATCCTCGTCGGGTGTGAGCACGCTAGAGGGCGCCTCGTCGAGCTCGTCAACCTCCATGGTTCCGGTTATACCCGATTCTTCGAAGGTGATCTCGTTCACGCTCTCTTCAGAGATGCTGACCGTCGTTCCGGGGTCGCTCGGGACCTCGTCTTCGATCGATATCTCGTCGGTCGGTTGACTGGGAGCTGTGCCACCTCCGCCGCCACCGCTTGGGCTAGATCCACCACTACTGTCCCCCCCTGTCTGGGACGAACTCTCCGCCTCGTTCACGGAGATCGTCTCCGAAGCCGTGTCATCGGATACGTCGATCTCGATCGGTACGGTCTCGCCGATGTCATCCTCGGTAGCAACGTACGACAGCCGTAGCTCACGGTCCTCATTGCCAGCAAGAGTCACCTCGGAGCGATTAACCGTGGTGTTGTCTACGTGTAATTCGACGGTCTCATTCGTAGACACCTCACCCGTGTTCTCGACGGTCACTCTCGTCTCGATCCGCTCTCCGACTACGACCGGTGAATCGCCCGAGAGAAGATCGAGTCGGAGATTCGCGTCCTCAAGCACTTCTATCGTCCCAGAAGCCGTGTCATCGGATACGGCGAGCTCGATCGGTACAGTCTCGCCGATGTCATCCTCGGTAGCAACGTATGACAGCCGGACTTCATGTTCCTCATTGCCCGCAAGGGAGACCTCGGAGCGATTAACCGCGGTGTTGTCTACGAGTAATTCGACGGTCTCATTCGTAGATACCTCACCCGTGTTCTCGACGGTCACTTCCGCCTCGATCCGGTCTCCGACCGCCACCGGTGAATCGGCGGAAACGAGGTCGAGCCGAAGGTTCGCGTCCTCAAGTATTTCGAGGGTCTCCGCTGTCTCCATGTCGGGACTCCGCATTCCAACGGAGACGTCATCGCCGACGTCCGTCTCCGTTGTGGGATACGAGAGGCATATCTGTTTGGTTTCAGTTGCGTTTAGCCCGACGGTCGTCGTGTTAACGACGCTCCCGGCAACGAGCAGTTCGATGCTCCGATCGTCGGCGATGTCACCGGTGTTCTCAATGGTCGCATTGACGCTGATCGGTTCTCCGGCGGTGACGGATTCCGGAGTTCCGTCGAGGCCGACCTCGAAAGTAGCGTCCTCGATGACGGTGATGGTGACCGTCTCGGAGATCACTCCACCGTCGTCGGTGAACGCCTGTAGACGACCTTTGTAGGTTCCAGGTGGGGCGTCATCCGGGGCTGACACGGCTACGTCGATATCAGCGCTCTCGCTACGATCGAGTTCGAGTGACTGCTGATCGAGATCGATATCCGAAGAGGAGAGCGTCTCGTTCCCATCAGTGCGCGTCAGCTCGGACAGACCGACCGTGACCGTCCGTGCGGAGTCGACGCCCTCGGCATCGCGTGTCAGTTCGACCGAAACCGAGTCGGTGGTTCCCTGTACGATGTCGGTGGTCGTCGTTTGGTTAACCGAGAGGGACGCGTCCTCGTCGACGTCCCAAGAGAGCGTCGCCTGACGGGAGACGTCAGTTGCCGTGGCGTTGATATCGGCGGTGTACGTACCGTTCTCATCGACGGGTACCGAGGCGACGTATTCTCCGGGGGAACGTTCGGTAAACTCGACCGTTCGGTCGGTTCCATCGGGATCGACGACCGCCGCCTCGACGGTCGCGTTCTCGACTGCTCCATCGGGTCCAATGAGCGTCGCGGTGAGGTCGGTTTCATCGCCTACGTAGTACGTGTCCGCAGCCGTCGAGATGTCCATCGTCGTCTGGGTAGAACCGGTTACCTGTGCCTCGTAGTCGATCTCCGACTGATCGTCCGGGTTCGCTATCTCGTAGCTCCACTCGCCCGGGTCGGGGTCGTCGATCTGGAAGCTTATCGTGTCGCCGACGACGGAACGCTCGACGTCGGGATCGTTCGTCGGATCGACCTCGTTGCCGTCGGGGTCGTAGAGGGTAACGTCCGGAACGTCGCTGGCAGTGTTAACGGCCAGTGCGGAACTCGCACCGCTGGCGAAGACCCGCGTCTGCCGTGATTCGAAGCCCGAGAGGTCGACGCCGTCCAACTGGACGTTGAGACTCGTTTGGGAGACGCTCTCGTCCACGCGGAACCGGTGTTCGACCGTGTCGATGACGGTTCCGGCTTCCTCGTACAGGACGCTGTCGCCCGACACGTCGGTCCCGATGTCCTGGAAGACCTCTTGGAGCGTCGATTCTGCCTGGTCGGTCTGACCCGATTCCGCGGCGAACTCGTAGGTCCCGCAGTCCGACGCGTTGGCGACGTCTTTAAGAAATGCTTCGTCAGCCCCGGAAGTGAATCCGATAGTATACAGACAGACCTCGTTCTCGTTATATTCGGGGACAATATCGTTTAGGATAGTTCTCTGTGAACTCGTCTGTCCATCGCTCAAGTGTATTCCCGCCTTCTTGGTACCTTCGGGGGCATCTTCGATTTCCGTCAATCCACGGCTCATCGCGGTACTGCTGTCAGTTCCCCCAAACGCACTGATGCCGTTGATGCTGTCGACGACTTCCGATCTGTTTTCTTCGGACAGTCGAGTGAGTTCCTGATCGACCCGAGCGCCGCTGGAGTAGCTGACAACTGAGACGTAGTCGTCCTCACCGCCTTGTTCGACGAACGCTCTCCCGGCAGTCTTGGCCTCTCCGATGATACCCCGCATGCTCCCGGAGCGGTCGATCTGTAACGAGGCAGCGACCTGCGTCGATTCTCCCTCGGAGTAGCTAATCGCGTCTACCCGACTGTCGTTATCGGTAAGTTCGATCGAGAACCGCTGATCGACGAACTCGATGTCGAGATCGTACTCACCCGGATCGGAAACCCCGTCCTGTTCTGACGGTGGAAGGAACCGCAGCGTGTACTCGCCCGGTGGACCGTTTCGACTCACGAGAACGGTCGTTTCGACCGGCTCGCCACCGACCTCGATATCGAACATCTGTCCGCTGACATCCGCCGGATACGGTTCGCCATTGGCGTCGATCTCGACATCGATCTCGACCGGCTCCGGTGATTCGATGCCACCAGCCTGACCGTTAACGACGTCTGAGATGGAGACGTTGACGTCTTGGCCTCTCGCTTCCTCCTCCACGAGTTGGAACACGTAGACGAACTCCCGTTGTTGATCGACACGGTCGGTTTCGTTGACTCCCGGACCAAATGCCCAGATCTGTTCGCCGTCCGCGGACGCGACCGACTTGGCGTACGCAACCTCCCCTTGTTGTTCAGCGGGCAGTTCGAGCAGGAGACTCCGCTGCTCGCCCGAGGACCAGTCGGTCGTCGAGGCTTCAATGAGTGGATACTCTAGTTCCGTCTCGTTTTGACCGTACTCGGACCCGACAGTTTCGTTGGGTGCGAACAGAACGTCGTCCGTATCGTCGACTCCCTCGAAGTCGGAGTCGACCAACTGGATACCCGTGGTATTGTTCAGTCCGGGAAGCGAGACCGCAAGAGACTGCCACTCCGCTGTTCCACCCTCGTTCGTTGCCGTCGCATTCACGACGACACTGTCCTCAGTTGCTCTCTCTACGGAGACGTTCTCGACGGTTGGTTCCGGCGGTACCACTACTGATTCGTTGCTAAGCACATCGTCGAACGTGTCGTCTCGTGTCTCGTCGTCGCCAACGGAGACGAAGGTATTGTATGTTCCAGCGCGCATCTCATCAGCGAGCGTTCCATTGACTGAGAGTGTTGTAGATTCGCCCGAATCGAGTGTCACGTTCTCGCCGACAGGATCAATATCGGTCCGGACCCCATTCGACCCGACGAGACCGTACCCGACAAAGAATGTCCGATCGTCATCACCGACGTTCTCGACGTCGACTTCGAATTCGAAGCCATCCCCCGGCAAGTATACGCCGCTAGGTTCGGAGACCAGTTCAACGTTAGCTGTCGGATCACGATCGATATCGACGTTCCTGAGAGTTGCGCTGTTTAGCGTCTCTTCCTGATTCTCTAGGGTATCAGAATCATAGAGAGACAGAGTGAGATCGAGATTCCACTCTCCGGAGTCGATCTCTTCCGGTAGTGCTAACTCGTAGTTTTGTCGTGAAGTTCCGTCAGTCGTTCCAATGAACACCGGATACTCTTTTGTCACCGCGCTCCCGCCGTCTTGAGGCGTAGCGGTCAAATTGATCACGTAGTCGTCAGGCTTCATTCCATCATCAGCATTAGCTAACAGCACACCAATATGTGGGTCTTCGTCCTCCGGGTTTACGAATGATGGCGTCGGGAGTAAAGCCGGATCTCCTTTCCCGTCCCTATCCACGATCGTCGCGTTTCGTTGTTCATGATCCTCATAGAGCTTCTTGTCAAAGTATTTTGATGTATTATTCCATTTTAGTGACTGTTGCATCGAAATACTCCCGCGAGTAACTCCACCGGAATATCTGTATACATCTCCCTCATATTGACCCCATGGTTGATTTTCGAGAACGGCCAGTTCGTAATTACTCTGATCAAGTGTCCTACCTGTGGTAGTAAAATCATAATATCCAAACCGTTCGGCGGTTGGATACGGATCAGTTGGTTCAGTTCCAGCGTTTGGAAGATAATCGGGCATATACTGGCTTTGCGGACGGTACCGGAGTTGGTCGGGTCTGTCTTCGCTTCCGAGGCTTACATTTGAAGATCCAGCGTAAGGTCCGTAGTAATTCGAGTGAGCACCTTCTGCGATCCAGAATGTTGGTTGACCATCTGTTTTGTTAACCTGACTCCAGGGTCTGACTTCCCCACCGAAGTGCTGTTGTGCTCCGACCCACTGCGGTTTTCCATTATCATCAAGCAAAACAAAAACGGGCTCCTGATCGCCTGTGTGCTTGGTCAATCCTGGGATCGTTCCTGCGTCGCTTGGCTTGGGATCGTGGACGTATACCATCCAGTAGCCGATTGCGGTATACGTTTCACCTTTGTATGAAACGTCTTCATGAATGCTCGTATATACCGTTTCAGGATACAACTCGTCAACGACCTCCTCTTGATAATCTGCGTGTTGGCCATTACCAGACGTACGTGGTAGCAGGCGGTTATTTTCATCAGTTGTCGTCCGCATATTCCCGCCAGATTTTCCAGGTGCCCAGTTAGCACCAATATCAACGAAAGAAGCATCTATGTTTTCTCCAGGGGGTACTAATAATTCTGAATTCTGGACGTACGCCTCATACCTCGTCGGATAGAAGTTCTCATCGGGATGGAAATTCAGAACGGGTGAGAACTCCTGAGCCAGTTCGTGTCGACTCGAGAAGTTTCCGGGGAGATCGCTATCGTCCGTGGTGACGGTGATCGTTTTGTTGTACTCGTCGGTTCCATTGACGACCACGGAGATCTCGTACTCACCAGTCTCGTTCGGACGGAAGCTATTGACACGCGCCGCATGCGGTGGGCCGTCACCTGTCGTCGATTCGACCTCGGCCGTATCGTTATAGAGGAGGTGTTCGTTCAGAACCTGCCCGTCTTCGTCCACGACTTCCCACTCGTACGTGTCTCCGGTATGGGTAGCGAGGAACCCGATCGCCACGGTCTCGCCGACGTATATCTCCTCATCCTCGTCACGCGGGAGGATCAGTTCGTCCCCCTGATCGCTTTGTGTAGCGGTTATACCGGCTGTGGACTCGTTCGTCCCGTTCTCCGTCTCCGTCGTGCCGTTTTCGTCGTCGGTGGAGTTTTCAGTACTCGTGACCTCACTATTCAGGTCGCTTTCAGTCGTCTCCGGAGCGTTCGCCGCGGCGGCTCCACCGATTACCGCTGGTCCTCCGACCATCGATACGACCATCATCACGGCGAAGAGGACCGCGCTGACCCGCTCGCGTGTAGACGTCATCTCGCCCCTCCCAAACGCGTGATCGCGAGATCTGAACGTGACGGTACGGTCGATCCATCGGCCGTTTTCATGAACGACGCGGTTCCGTGACTGTGCGCTCGACGACGACCGTAGCGCCGCCGCCTCAATCTAGTGTAATACTGTCGCCTCATTGGTCTGGTATAATTGTTTCTAGCGAAGCATGAGTGACTCATCGAAGAGATGATGCTTCTCGATATATCGGAAACCGATCGAAAGGGCAAAATCTCCCATCGACTCGCGCCCACGAACGCCACAAATAGCTCATCGACAAAAATGGGTGTTGACCCGTCATCCAGTGCCTTCCCGTTCGTTTGGCTCTGGTGAATCGATGTAAGGCGGCGGGATAGGCCGTCAAATCAAAGGAAGTG
>NZ_QMIM01000052.1 GCF_003287355.1 Halorubrum sp. 48-1-W | reverse complement strand
CAGAAACAGCTAGCCGAGGATGCTTTGTGAGGTACTGATCATACTCATACCGTGTCGATAGACGAATGAATATACTTGCCTCGGAGGACTAGACCCCTCGTGACCGGCGAACTACGAGAATTCCGGCCGCTCTGCTTACGCGATCGGGTCGCTTGACCCGGCGTTCCGGAACACTTCGAGCCGGAACGCACACGCATCACACGTCCCACACGCTGGCTCCTCATCGCGGTAACACGACCACGTCATCTCATACGGCACGTCGGGCTCCAAGCCGCGCTCCGCAATCTCCGTTTTTGACCACTCAACGAACGGCGTTTTCAATTCAATCTCGGTCTCCGGTTTCGTTCCAACGTCAATCACGTTCTGAAAGGCGTCGAAGAACGCCGGGCGACAGTCAGGGCACCCGGAGAAATCCTCTGAGTGTGCGCCGATGAACAGTGCCTCCGAGTCGGTCGCTTCTGCGTACGATGTCTCCATCGATAACAGGTTCGCGTTCCGAAAGGGGACGTACGACGTCGAGATGTCACGGAGCCCCTCCGAGAGTCCGAAGACGATCACGGCCCGAAGATTCCGCCGTCGATTGTCCGGAGGCCGCCCAACGTACGCAGTTGTTTTATAAGTAATACCGCCATGGACTCGATCAGATCGACCACTCAAGTCAACGATTCGATCGCCTCTGGTGGATATGACCCGTCCCATTCGACCTCTTGTTCGATAGCGGCACTCACACGAACGACTTGCTGATCGGCCAGTCGATCCCCGACGATCTGCAATCCGACAGGAAGCTTTGCTTCGTCGAAGCCAACCGGCAACGAGGCGGAGGGGTTCCCACTCAAGTTCAGCGGCCACGTAAGAGTCCAACCGTGCATCGGGTGGACCGTTTCGCCGTCCACCATCGGCGCTTCAACGCTTCGTTCGAAAGCCGTCCTACCAAGCGTTGGCATGGCCAACACATCGATATCAGATAATGCCGACTGTATCGTATTGTAGATAGCCGTTCGATGCTGTCGGCTCTTGGCGATCTTCGTTGAATCGAGTTCTAGTCCGGCACGGATCCGAGAGCGGACTTCCGGCGTGATCGGCAGATCGGTCTCCAGTAAATCGACACCCGGGTCTCGACGGAGAGCTTCATACAGCCCAACGTATCTCTCTTGGAGGATCCACTCTAACACGTCATGTCGTTTCTCCCATGTTCCCTCGAAGTCGACATCGATATCGACGACCGTCGCACCCGCCTTCGAGAGGCCCTCAAGAGTCGATTCGATGACATCAAGAACGGCATCGTCGACGGGAAAATCCCCGAAATCCGAAGTGTAGCCGATACGGACGTTAGATAGAGATCCACCGAGTGTATCGCGGTACATCTCCGGCGGCGTAGGTAGGCTGTAAGGGTCACTATCGTCGGGGCCGGCCATCACGTCGAGCATCACCGTTGCATCTTCAATAGTCCGTGTGATCGGACCGAGGAACGTGTACGGTAGGTCGTTCTGGAACGCATCAGTGTGGTTCGGACCGAACGGCACGCGACCGAAATCCGGAACAATACCTACGACGCCGCACGCGCTAGAGGGGATTCGGATCGAGCCGGCCGCATCGGACCCGAGTGCGATCGGTGCTAATCCGGCGGCTACCGCCGCAGCACTACCACCTGAAGATCCGCCCGTCGTCCGTTCCGGATCCCACGGGTTTCCGGATGCTCCGAACACTGGGTTGTCAGTGACGGTCTTTCGTCCAAATTCCGGAGTGTTCGTTTTCCCGAGGATGATCGCTCCAGAGTCGCGTAACCGGGAGACGACGGTATCATCGGTCTCCGAGATGTGGTCTGTGAAGGCGGGAGATCCGAGTGTTGTTCGCACGTCTCGGACATGAGTAAGATCCTTTATCGCGACCGGAACGCCATGGAGTGGCCCGAGATCGTCCCCTCGTTTAACGGCACGTTCGGCCTTCTGTGCCGCCGCTCGTGCTTTTTCGTCGCATACGGTTACATACGCATTCAGTGTGGGGTTGATCCGTTCGATCCGATCGAGGAATGTTTGGATCACCGTTACTGGTGAGAGATCGCCGTTTCGGATCTGACTTGCGAGCGTGGTCGCGGACGTATAGCCGATCTCCGTCGTATTCGAGTCCATCTTGGAAACAATAACCTTCTATGATTAAAAACACTCACAAAAGGATAGATTCGTAACGTTATACCTCGACCAGGTGTCAGATAGAATGTAGCATCGCGGTTGGAGAATATATAAATAGACGGAACAATACTCCTTTCTATGTGGTATATTGATGCGGAACGATCCCATGACACGTTCAGAACGTTTTGGATAACAGACCAGACGGACGTGGATGGTCTACATCGAGTGATACACACGGAACCAGCCACCCGGCCACACGACCGATCGATGCGAGTCGCCGATTGTGCGTACACTCGCATGCTCGATGGTGTTGGTTACGCCATGTCTTTTAACACGGACACGGAGCTGTTGATGGACGCGACACCCCGGCTCGCGGATTACAACCGTTGTACCCCGCAAAACCAATGTCTTCACCGTGACGGTCGTTTTGATCGGATTGTAGATGCTACCGACCAGCCTCAATCATGACTCTCGACGAACGAGATGTCGAGATCCTCAAAGCCCTCTTCCAGCTGGGGGATCCGAGCACCAAGCCTATCGCGGAGCGGACGGGTATTCCGAAATCAACCGTCCACTATCGGCTTCAGAACCTCCGTGATTCCGGTGTACTCAGGAACGAACTCAATGAGATCGATCCCGACGTGCTCGGGCTCGGCGTGCGGATCATCACTCACGTGACCGCGGAATACGAAGAGGGTTATCACGAAACCGTGGGACAACAGCTACGGGATATCGAGGGCGTAGCCAGTGTTTATTTCACTATGGGAGATACCGACTTCATCGTGATCTCGTATCTCCCCAACAACACCTACGTTGAGCACTTGGTCCAAGAATTCGAGGGAATCGATGGCGTCATGAGGACCAGTTCGACGCTCGTCATCACGACGATCAAGGAAGACACCAATCCAGTTCGTGGCTACGATCTGGATTCGCTTAAAAAATTTGTGCTCTTCGAAGAGGATTGATCCCGATAACCGGACTTGGACTAGGGCCAATAGAAATATAATATATTGGCTATAATACTGTATCAGAACCACAGCTAGGATTCACAATAAACTCTTTACGCTTCGACTCGAATACCCGGTATGGCAGGTCCGCCGATAGAGATGCTACATTTCGAGGACGCACCGAACCTTGACTCCGTGCCCGGCCCGAATTCCCGAACGTTACTGGAACGCCAACAGGCGATCGATACCAGCGCAGTGGCGTATCCCGAGGACATCCCGGTTGCCCTCGACGAGGCGAAAGGCGCGACGATCCGCGACGTGGACGGTAACACATACATCGACATGTTCGCCGGCATCGGCGTACTGAATGTCGGTCACTCCAACCCCTACGTGATGGAGGCGGTACATGAACAGGCCGATAAGTTGGTACACACCATTGATTTCCCCACCGAGGCCAGATTAGATCTCATCGAGAAATTGGACGAGATCGCGCCGGAAGGACTGGCTGGAAACAACCGTGTCGTATTCGGCGGCCCGACGGGTAGCGACGCGATCGAGAGCTCGATCAAGCTTGCGAAGGCGAACACGGGCGGCGACGGTTTGATCGCGTTTCGCGGCGCCTACCACGGCGGTACGGCCGGTGCGTTGAGCCTTACTGGCAACACGAAGCTCAAAGAACCATACTCGCCGCTAGTCCCGGAGGTCGCTCACGCGCCGTACCCGAACCCCCTTCGACAGGATATGGATCCCCAGGAAGCCGTTGATCACGCACTTGAAGAGGTACAGGCCATCCTCGAGGATCCGTACGGTGGCTTCTCCAATCCGGCCGGCATTTTCGTCGAGCCCATTCAAGGAGAAGGCGGGATCGTTACGCCTCCAGAAGGTTTCCTTCAGGGCCTGCGCGACATCGCCGACGACAATGAGATCCCACTCATTTTCGACGAGATCCAGAGTGGGCTCGGTCGATCCGGCAAGTGGTGGGCCAGCCAGTGGGAGGGCGTGACGCCGGATGCGATGACGTCCGCAAAGGCGCTCGGCGGGGTCGGGTTTCCGCTGTCGGCGACAATGTACCACGAGGACCTCGACGTCTGGGACTCCGGCAGCCATGCCGGCACCTATCGCGGGCACGTCGTTGCAATGCGTGCCGGCACCCGCGCGATCGAGTACATCCAGGATCACGACCTCCTCGCGCACGCTCGAGACTTGGGTTCGTCTATCCGTGATCGACTCCGCAAGGTCAGCGACGACACCGACCAACTCGTTGAGGTCCGCGGTCGTGGGCTGTTCATCGGCGCAGAGTTCCGGGACCAGAACGGCAAGCCGGCCGGCAAGACGGTCGAAGCGATCCAGCAGTACTGCTTCGAACACGGTGTACTCGTTTGGAAGGCCGGCCGGCACAAGCACGTCCTCCGGCTCATCCCCCCGCTCGTGCTCACCGAGGAACAGGCGGATACCGCCCTCGATGTCATCGTTGAGGCTGTCGACCACGTAACTGCCTGAGTCAGCTCATCGGAGCTACAGCTTTTTTCGAGAGCCTAGGGATCACGATGAGCGAGCGCCCGCGCGCTCGTGGAAGCCATCCCCCCACCACTATTCGAAGACCATCCCGTGAGAGTGATGCCGCTCCAGAAGAGGAGTTGCGGATTCATCCAATACCTGAAGTACGGCCAGGCGTCGAGCAACCAGTCGAAGGAGACCTCGAGGATCGCCTCGTCGTTGACGTACGGTCAGCGTCATGAACGTTGACGCCCAACTGATTCCGTGGCCGTCGAGCAGTTCGAGCGCGTAGTCGAGCGGATCAGAGGCCGTACTCCGGTATCCGACGGGCGTCTCGCCGAGGAGGCCCTCGGACACTTCGAGCGCCTTCTCGATGTCCGCCGCCTCCTCCTCCTCGGACTGGAGTCGAAGTTTGAAGGATCGACGTGGCGATACCCTTGGTGACCGATCTCGTAGATGGCCCGAACGATCTCCGGCCAGTCTTCGGCCACCTTCTCGGGAACGAAGAACGTACATGGGACCTCGTACCTATCGAACAACTGGAGCAACCGGGGAACGGCGACGTTCTGTCGAAGTCCCCACGGATTCGGATCGGCGCCGTGTCTCACGTCTCGTCGCTCTCGATACAAAGTTCCAGCTCTCGTCCGCCTCAAATCTCCCGTAATATCATTCCGACACGGAGTATTCTGGGAGCAGTTCTCCGTCTTCGGCTACGACAGCACCGTTCTTAAGAACGAATCGTCGGGTCGCTTGTGCTATGATGGCCCACTGTGGGGATGGCTCATCAAAAACAACGAGATCGGCTGGATTCCCTTCTGAGACGCCGTATCTGTCCTCAATTCCGAGTGCTCTCGCCCCCTGTTCTGTGATCATTTCCCAGAGTTGATCGAGACCCTCGTTGGAATCGAACCAACGATAGTCCTCTACGAACGTGCGGTCGCCGTGGAGTTTGTTCGATTCGATCAGAGCACCTTCAAGGGAGTCGGCGTTCCCATGTGGGAAGACGAAATCCCGGTCATTGTCGGTTCCGTGTGCGAGCGTCACGTTGCTCTCAAGTAGCTTGCGGACCGGCATCGTCGGGCGCGTACTCTGATAACACGTTACGATATTCATGTCCGATTCTGTGAACTGATCGATCAACCGGTCGAGATGATGGTTGGGAAGATGGGAGAGACAGTAACAATGGCTCGCCGTGACACGATCTTCGTATCCATTAGCCTCGGTATACTCGTGGAGACGGTCGAGCGTGTATCCACCGAGCGTGCCTCCGTCTTGGATGTGTACATCGAGACCGACATCCTGCTTCGTGGCGACGTCAAACCACGCCTTGAGTGTCCGCTCGATGTCTTTATTGGCACCGGCCGGATCGCTACCGCCGACTAACGCCGGTTCCGGGGATTCGGACCCGCTGGCGAGTTCGATCGCGTCGTGTAGAATTTGTTTGCTTTCCTCCGAAGGAATATGCCTCGCCGCAGGAACTATCTGTATGTCAACAAGATTTGCCGCTACGTCCCGTGCACGAGTGACCGCCTCCACGTTCTGTAGACCGAACGTCTCGTGATTGACGGCGACGTGGGTGCGAATATAAGTGGTCCCGGCAGCGACCGCCATCTCGATGTCTTTGAGTGCGTTCTCCGTTATCTCGTCGACGGTCATCTCAGCGAAGTACTCCTCTTCACGAGGCATGATCTCCCGAAAGTCGAACGCGGAGTCGTTCCCCTTCGGGTGTCGACGTCCACAGGCTGCGAACGACTTGTCGATGTGCATGTGGCTATCGACGAACCCTGGTCCGACCAAGTCGCCACCGACTTGGATCTCGCGGTCAGCAGTTCTCTCAACGGCGTCGTCGATCTCTGCGATGACACCGTCGTCGATCGCGATATCAACGACCTGATCGCGTGCCATCAAATACGCGTTTCGAAGGATAATGTCGTATGTAGACATGAGCTTGTGTCGTATTGCGTGTCTTTCATCAGATATTCTGAATTCCATATAAATGTTTGGGATGTGGAGGCGGTAGCATTTAGCTGGATACAGGGGCTAAGCCCCCCCCCCTCAACGGAGTGACCGAAGGGAGCAGAGTAGGGTGGGGATACAGTGTCCCCGGAAATTGGGGATTTCTGGGGTACGAACGAATCACACAGAGATTCGTTAACACCTGTGAAGACTGCGCTTCCTGTGGAAACCTCCGTGTCTGCAAAGCGCGTCGTGGAAGCAGGAAGCCCTACCCTCAAGGAGCGAACGGCCTCAGCCGTGAGCGAGTAGGGTAGGGTAGTTCACATACGTGGGTTCCGTGCGAACGTTCGTAACACCCCATACTCGGAGACCTTACAGTGGAAGTCGTGAGAAGGGGGCAAATCGGTAGATAGCACATAAGCCAAATAAATTTAATGACGAATGTGTCTCAGAGTAGCATCGTTATAATACTAGATCGGCTACACTGAGTGGTCACCTACGGACTGAATGCGTCCCTTCTCATCCACCGAGTACACATACTCGTGGGGTGATCGTCATGAATGACGTGACTGCGTTCTGAGTTGCTGGATGTTCAACGAATCGCTCGGTGAGTTCTCCTACCTGTCCTTTCGAGGAGTGCCGCTTTCGTCGTCGATCGTTTTTCAAACGTATTGAGCACTCCTTGGGAGAGAACGGTTCGACACGCCCGGTAGACGTCGGGACCTGTCGTTGAGATCAAACGACCGTTGAATTGAGATCCGTTCAATATAAACTTGGCGTGGAGAGATCTTTTTTAAACGTATAACAGTATTTTTCCATTCCGGTCTGCTCGTAGAACCGATGTGCGTCTTCTCGCCAGAGGCCAGAGGCCAATTCGACACATGAGCATTCACGTTCTTGAGCCCAGGAGTCGATCCATGCCAGCAATTCGCCACCGTAGCCGTTGTTGCGGTACTTCTCGTCAACGACGAGTTCGTGGACCCATGCGTGCTTTCCGTGATAGAGATTCGTCTCGATCACGACACCCACAAGGCCGAGTATTTCATCGTCCGCGTCGCGAAGAGCGAACAGCTGATAGTCACTCTCATCTCTCATTTGTTCGACGGTTTCGAGGAACGTCTCTTCACTGACCGGCCGCAATTGTTGCATTATCGGATAGCACTCACGAAGCTCATCGGTACCGGTTACTTCCGTGATAGAGGTCGGTGCCATACGACACGGATCTCATGTAGGTGTATAAAAATTCGGCTCTGTAGTTTCGGTATACGGCGGCGGATTTTACGGGTATCGGACGCTGCGGCGAAGGTTGTAGACGGTGGCTTTCAGCAGCATTTCACGGAACTCTAGCCACCAGCTTCGCGCACGCACGGCGGAGCCGAGCGTGCGCTTGATCGACGAGAAGACGGTTTCTGACATGGAACGCTGGTGGTACCGATCACCATTCATGCGGGCGTTGTGGGCGTGATCGAGCGGATTCATGATCCGGTGTTTGATCAGCGGTCTGATGCCGTTTTCGCGGAGTTCATCGCGGAAGGCTTTGGCGTCGTAGCCGCGATCAGCAGCGAGGCTCCGCAGGTCGCCGGCGTTGCGCCGGGCGACCTGCGGGCCGATCTTCACATCATGTTTTTTGCTCGTGGTGGAGTGGATGTCGGTGATGTACAGCGTTTCGACATCCACGAGGGCGGTGACTTTCAGCGCTCGAACGCGGTAGTTCGTGCGGTTGGCGTAGTGACGGCTGGGCTGATCACGGTCGAAGCCAGTCGAATCGATAGCAGCGTGACCGGTGCGTTTCTCGGCTGACGCGCCGAGAAACGCACGCCACGTCGCGGTGGGAATCCGCTCAAACCACGTGCGGAGAACGGTGTAGTGCGGAAGTCTGGTGAGTCCGATCTCCTCAAGGACGCCGGGCATTTCAGAGAGCAAATCCACGGCGACGCGGTAGGATTTGGCCAGTTCGATGCGGAGTGTATGCACGGTGAGCATCGCCCACTCCGCGAACCCGCCTCCCCCTTCGGGGTCGGCGGGTTCGTCCGGGTTAGCGACAACTGATTTAGCCTTCGCCACCGTAACACGCGTGAAGAGACGGATTTCGGATGTCACACCGATCCGTCTCTTCGCTTTCTACCTAGATAACGGAGTCGTCGGCTTCGCGTCTAGCGAAACTACAGAGCCAAAAATTCGTACCCGTGTACGGGTCGCGTTAAGTTAGAGGACGAGGCGAACGAGTTCGAAGTGTCTATGACAGAATTCAACCACCTCAGCGAACATATCGCGTGGATCGACTGTGTCGTTTGAGAAATGTCAGACGACCTATAACACGATCAAAGTAGGGATCCGCTGTCATTTGGCCAGTATGACGCTACGCGAGGTAGGTGAGCATGTCGAAAGGTTTGAGATCGTTTGGAGCCACTTCGCTGTTCACAATTTGATCGATAAAGCCGAATTACAGCCGATCTCGACTGTTTCTGAGGATCAACTCGCGGTTGAAAAAAGATGGGTCGCCTCCGCGGACAGAAATTCTGGCTGTACAGTATGTTTGGTCCGTATACGAACGAAATCCTATATATGAGTCTCTATCCGACCGCAACGAAACAGACGACAAGACGGTTTCTGACCGAGCTTAATCAACGCTACCAACTCGATGACGTCGATTATCGCTCCCGAGCGGGCCTCGTCCGCGACCGGGATCGCCACAAAGCATATATCCGTCCTTCACTAAAGGACAGATATGAGCAAGCACTTCGAGGACGCGCGATACTACTTGGGTCGAGCCGCGGAACACGCGAAGGAGGGCGTCAAAGAGGAGCTCGAGCCGCTCCAAGAGCGGGTCTCGAAGCTCGTCGGCGACGAACCCGAAGAGGAGCCGGAGCCGTCTCGGCTGGAGAAGCTCCAGGAGGACCTGAAGGCGCTCGAGGAACGCGCCGAGGGCGAGGCCCGGGAGGCCGTACAGTCGGCCCGCGAGCGCGTCGACGCGTACCGCAAACGCGAGGAGAAGTCGTCCGAGTAGCCGCGAATCGCTCACGGGTCGGTCCGCAGACACGGGGTCCCCCGGTTCCCCCGTGACTCCGTCGGCGTAACGGGTGGGCCACCTCCCCCTTCGGTGTGTACTACGGTAGCAACACGCTCGCTCGTGGACCGATCCCTGGCGCAGATGCTATTGGGTGAGAGTCAGTAACCCACGACTGTAGTCGTGAGAGAAGTCACGGCACACTTGAAGTGGCACGTACGCCCGTAGCGTGGGGTATACCTCCTGCGAGATGGTCTCCGGAGAGATGTTCGTGTTCACATCCGTCCGAAGAACGAACGCTACTGTTTCGAATTCCGGGCACGTCGTGCGATTCGTTTGAAGGAGTGCTGATTCTAACGACGAATCAACAGACTCACGCCTGATCCAATCGATTTAACTATCGGTGCGAGCAATGGTCGGTTGAAGGGCTGGTGGTCTAGTCCGGTTATGACGGCTCCTTCACACGGAGCAGGCCCCAAGTTCAAATCTTGGCCAGCCCATCACGATGCTCCCTCAGTCACTTCTGCGTAGTCGTATGTGACACTAGCGGTGGACGAGATCTACCGGATGGAATGTCGGTCTCCCCTGGGCCTGTCGGCTCCGTCGAAATCTTCTTCTTCAGACACAGTATCGGCTGAAACAGCTGGTCGCTGAAGCGTGCGTATCGGTCGCTGAGAATTCTGCCAGCTCAGAGAGGTGTCCCAATAGTCGTGCAAGATACAGGGCGCGTCTACAGCACAACCGCGTCGGTTGTCTCCTTTTCACTCGCTTGGCAGACTCGCAATAATCGATTCGGTGAGAGCCGGCTCTAGTCCAGTGTCCCGGTATCCCGCTGCGAGATTGACGTCGACAGCCCAATACTGGCCGTCGCCATCTTTGACCAAGTCAACCCCGACACCCCGAAGGTCGAATCGTTCAACAAGTTCTCGGAGCGACGCTGTAAGTGCTGGCCTGACCTCTATCTGCTCGAGGAACTGTTTCTCCCCGTAAAGCTTCGAGGTGACGCGCCGCCCCGCGACGTGTATTTCTGACCCGTCGTTGACGGCGTAATACTTGTAATCGACTGGTTCAGTCGGAATCAGTTCCTGATAGAAATCTCCCTCGCCGTTGAGTTCGGGTTCGTCGTTCCAGATGTAGTAGCCTTTAGCGACGTACTCGTCATCAGGTTTCTCCAAGGAGACTTCAGGCGTGAGAAATCCCATCTCCGAAAGCGCTCGAAGACCGACAAGCCGTGAACTGAACAAAATCACCGCCTGCAAGTTGTTCCACAGCACTGTCCCCGTCCGTCGAGCATGCCTGAGAGTCGGGAGTGCACTCGGGAGTGTCTTCTTGTTAACTATCAACGAGAGGTCCGCGACCTGTTCTGGTGAGAGGGATGATTGGGGATTGAAGAATCGAACCTGAAAGCCTGCATTCCGAAGACGCTCGGCTACGTCGCTGAACACCGGCTTGTGCCTTTGACACAGGATGCCGATGCCGCAATTACGTTCCATACGGCTCTACAGGGGTGTTCAAGCGCGAATTTGAATAGTATTCGGGTGTGTAGCGATTTCAGATAACAGACATCACGAATGGGGATAGCCCAACAGGTGTGAACACACTGGCCAGTCCTATCGACTCAATACGGCGGGCGCATTTATTCGTGTAGGCTGTGTACTACCTCTTGTATGCCTGAAGAAGTCCTGTTCAAATCAGAGAGCAACCAGAGTCGAGAAGAGATCGCATCGTACCTTCGGAAAGTCGCGGACAATCTCGACAGCGGCAACGCTATCGAGCTAAAAGCAGGCTCCGAATCTGTAACGCTGAATCCCCCTGCCCGACCGACCTTCGAAGTCAAAGCTGAACGCGAAGGCCCGGCTGGCAATATGACTGAACGAAGTATCGAGTTTGAACTCGAATGGGACGAGAACGACGGTGAGGAGGGTGACGGAAGTGGTCAGTTAGAAATCGAGTAGTCACTCCGCGCGCACGCTGAGCAGGTGATTCGGGAGAACAGGTCTGGAACAAATAGCATCGCCGTGCTGACTACACCCTCTGTATCTCGCACCCAGTTTCCGACGGGGTGTGGGTAGATCGGTAAGATCAGTACATCACAAAGCCGGTTAGTTGAGGCGTCTGCTTGCTGAAGGTGTGTCTA
>NZ_QMIM01000051.1 GCF_003287355.1 Halorubrum sp. 48-1-W | reverse complement strand
CGAGGGAGTCGGTGGTCCGACGCGAAGCGGAGGACCACCGACGAGGCTGGGGAGGCGTGAGGTGCGGGGCTGTGCGGGGCGGGTGGGACTCAAAGGGGCAGCCGCGAGGCGGGCGCAGGTGACGTAAGGACCGTAGGGAGCGGGCAACGCGAGCGACTGAGGACCGCAACGAGCGTGCGCCCGCCTCGCGGCTGGGGCTTTGGAGGTGTTCACCGTCTCGACAGTGGCGTAGTACCGAGCGGCTGGGGCTTTGGAGGTGGTCTCCGCGCTAGCAACAAGGTATCGCCGAGCGGCTGGGGGCTTTGGACGTGTTCACCGCGTCGGAACCGGTCACAACTACAGATCGCCCGCCCTCACTCGATCCGGAAGCCGCCGGCGTCCTCGGCGGCGCGGACCAGGTCGCCGATGGAGTCGTTCGCGGTGAGTCCCTGACTCGCTGCGAAGCGTTTGATCGCCACCGGCGGGAGGTCGATCGGGCTGTCGGCGGCGACGAGCAGGAGGCCGAGCGCCTCCGCGGGGTCGGTCCCCGAGCCGGCGTTGGCGACGAACCACGAGAGGGTGGTATCGAAGGTGGCAGTCACGTCGTTCGAGACCATCCGGTTGCGCGCGGTCGACCCCTTCGCGTGGAGCGTCACGTCCACCCCGTAGTCGAACCCGTCGTCGTCGAAGGACTCGGCCAACCAGCGGCTCACGGCTCGACGGTCGACGTTCCCGTCCCCGCTGTCCCCGGTCGAGTGGCTCCCGCCCGCACCGCCCCGGTCGCCGGCGACCGGCTCACGCTCGTCGGCGGGGCTGGGGGTCGCGGGCGACCGGAACCCCGAGCCGTCGGCCGGTCCCGGACCGGGTTCCGGGTCCGGCGCCCGCCGCCGGACGTTGGGGCGGCCGTCGGTGCCGACGACGTACCGGCCCTCCCCGATCTCGACGACGTTCTCGTCGTCGGTGAAATCGAGGTCGTCGGGGTCGGCCGGCCGTGCGTCGTGGTCACTCATGGCGTAGGCGTGGTCGTGCGAGAAAATAGGTGTTCCGGGCGGGTCGATCCGCCGGGATGGTTAGCGGGCGGTGTGTGGCTCGTTAGAGTTGGACGGCCTCGCCTTCCTCGCTGAAGAGGTCGGGAGCCCGGAGTTCGACTGTCGTCGTCGCGCCGGCGGGCGAGACGATGTCGACCGTCGCCGTGTCACCTTCACTGAAGGTGCCATCGTTGAACGCACCGGCACTCGGATTGATCAGGATCGTGTACTGATTCTCGCTGTTGAGGACGGGTGAACTTTCGAAGTCACCGTCCGGGTCATCAACGGCGAATTCGTTACCGTCGAGGTTGCTGATTTCTTGAGTCTGATCGACTGTTTCTGTGGTGGTGAGCTGCGTCGATTCACCATCATCAACCTCTTCGGTTGCGCTTAGCTCATCCATTTCAGCGTTGTTCAACGAGATATCGATCTGGTCGCCACTTGTAAAGGTTCCACCAGCATCAAGATTGATGTCTCCTCCAGTGCTGTCTGCACTAACGGTAAGCGTTTCTCCTTGAGTGGTTCCGTCCGTATCGAAGGTTTCAGTAGTACCATCGAGAGTTACGCTTACGGTGATCGGATCATCGTTATTCTCGATATTGTCATGGTTAACTTCAATATCAAAGTCAGAAGATCCGTCGGCGACGTCGGTATCACCGTTAACATCAGCGGCGACTAGCTCGTTTTCTGTAGTCGGCTGATCAGTGAATACGAGATTTTCTTGACCGCCAGGACCCACCGCCTGAAGCGTCGTGTCGGCGAGGTCAATGTCGTCGGCACCGGGCGCACCACTGACTGTCAGACGGATCTCTTCAAGGCTCGTCTCATCAGCTGCAACGATACCGACCTCACTCGTTACGTCGATCCGCTCGGAAACCAGATCCGTACTGTCCTCTCCCGTTGCCTCCGCCTGCGTCTGGAGGAACCCGGCCGTGTTGATCAGCACGCCGGCAGCGATCGCCGCCACCAGCACCATCGCGATGAACACAATGAGCGTCCCGATCCCCACTTGACCGCGATCCTTCGTATTGGTAATGGACTCGAACATCGTTACAGCCTCACCGAATTCTTAACCACGGTACTCGGGATCCGGATCTCCGTCGTCGTCGTCGCACCCGACGCCGTCGTGAACGTCACGGTCAGCGAATCACCCTCCGCGAGTGCATATCCGAGATCACTGGATACGCCATCGATATTGTGATCACCGGTAAGCGCGATCGAGACCTCTGCTCGATCGCTGGTTCCCGTCAGGACGTTTCCACTTCCAGTGAAGATGTCGATCGCGACCTCATCGTCGTCTAACTGGAAGGTTGCCTGCCCGTCCGCTCCGATCAGTTCAGCCGACACTTCATTGAGATCGATGTTGTCGGAACCCGGGGATTGCGCGACCACGAATTCCAAGTGATCCACGTCACCAGCGCCGGTATCGTCAAGATAACCGGATTGGCTCACGACCTGAAGTCGATCGCTCACCTGTGATGTACTCTCCTCGCCCGTCGCCTCCGCCTGCGTCTGGAGGAAGCCGGCCGTGTTGATCAGGACGCCGGCGGCGATCGCCGCCACCAACACCATCGCGATGAACACGATGAGCGTCCCGATCCCCACTTGACCGCGCTCTTCCTCGTCGAATATGGTTTCGAACATTGGTCTGTTGTGTGGGCCCCCGGCCTGCCCGGCGGGCGTTATCACAACGGAGCGGAAATCTCCTATTAAAGGCACGGGGCGGATTATTCGAGTTGATAAACACCTGCTGTCATGCGGTTTCCGGTATTTATTCTTGTATTTAATTAAAGGAATTAAAAACGAACTGCCGTCCTGGGTATCAGATCTGGATCCAGGAGGTCACCGTTCGCGAAGCTCGGCCACGTCCGCCTCGGAGATCACGAACTCCCGGGTCCCCGGCTCGTAGACGGCGAGGCTGCCGGCGACGAGCGCCATCGACCCGGCGAGCAGGCCACTGTTGACGAGCAGTAGCGCCCGGGGGTTCGCGAACGCGGTCCGAAACGCCGCGAGCGGCGTGGCGAGCGCGGCGACGACGACCAACCCGAACCCGACGGCGAGGTACGCCATCGCGGTCCGCCCGGAGGAACGGTACGCCGTCACCGCGAACGCCGACAGCGTCGCACCCGTCCCCGCGAGCACGGTGGTCGTCACGAGGTACAGCCCTTCGATGAGGTCCATACGCGGCCTCCCCGTCCGGATATGTTAAATCTCCGGGATGCGATATCAATACCGATACTTCGGTCGGCTCAGAGTGGGTCGGTCGGGATGGAGAACGGAGCGCGCCAGAGGGGCCACGAACCGGATGTGTCGAGCCCTCCACGGGGATCGGTCGCTGCGCGGGAGTGTCGCATCGGTATCTTTTTGGGTGAAAAATTCATATTTGATAACGATAATGGCGGAGAACGACCTGATCACGGTGCTCGGGAACAAGTACAACACTGACATCCTGACCGCGACGGGAGAGGCCAAGTCCGCCCAGGACCTGAGCGAGGAGCTGGAGGTGCCCATCGCGACGTGCTACCGCCGGATCAACGAGCTGGAGGACGCCGACCTGTTGGAGCTTCACGACCGGCCGCTCTCGGACGAACACCGCCGCGTGAAGGTGTACCGCCGGAAGGTCGACGGCGTCGACGTCGACTTTCGGGACGGGCTGACCGTCGAGATCGAGGAGCGCTCCGCGGTCAAGAACCGCCTCGACGACGTGTGGCGGGACCTCTCGTCGACGCAGTGACCGATACGACGGAGCGTCGACGGGCGATCAGAACGACGGCTCGTCCGACCGGCTCATCATCGAGAACCCGCCCGCCCGCTCGTGGACCGTGATCCCGCCCTGCCCGATGTCCATCGGGAAGATGTCCGTGTCGATGTCCTGTTTGCGCATCTTCGCGACCCAGACGTAGCGGTTGACTCCGGAATCCGTCGGCGTCTGGATGAAGTAGATGTTGCCGTCGGTGAGGAAGTTCTCCAACCCGACCTCGGTGTCGGGAAACACCGCGCCCTGCTCGTTGATGAGGAGCGAGGTCAGCCCGTTCGCCTTGAGGATGTCCGAGAACTTCAGCAGGTACGTCCGCTTCTCCTGTTCGTCCGCGAAGAACAGCTGGAACATCGACAGCGAGTCGAGCACGAGCCGGTCGAAGTCCTCGCCTTCGATCGTATCGAGCAGTCTGTCGACGGCCGTCGAGAAGTCGGTCTCCCGGAGCATCTGGCGCTTGTCGAGGATCACGATCTCGCCGTCGTCGACCAGCCCGCCGAAGTCGTCGAACCCGATCGACTCGGCGGCAGCCCGGATGTCGGCTTCGTCCTCCTCGAAGGAGACGTACACCCCGCGTTCGTCGTGGTCGGTGACGCCCGTGTAGAGGTACTGGATCCCGAAAATACTCTTTCCGGTGCCGGGGTTCCCGGAGACGAGGACGGTCGACTGCGCCGTGATGCCGCCGGTGAGGATCGAGTCGAGCCCCTCGACTCCGGTAGAGACGAGTTCTGACATTCGCCTCGGTCTTCACGACGGGAGTACATAAAAGACGATCCGTTCGAGCCGCCGCGTGGAGCGCGTCGCCGACCGGATTGTCAGGAGGGAGAAGGCGGCGATAGCTTTATTCGTCGACACGCCGCCACGTTCGGTATGCTCGGTGAAACGGATCCCGTCGCTCCCGACGGTGATCGTCGGTGAGCGAAGCGACGGTCCTCGTCGTGGAGGACGAGCCGGATATCGCCGCGTTGTACGCCGGCTTCCTCGAGGAGCGCTACAATGTCACCGTCGCAGCGACGGCCGTCGAGGCGATCGAGGTCGTCGACGGGACCGTCGACGCCGTCCTGCTCGATAGACGGCTCCCGGACGGGAGCGGCGACGAGGTGCTCGAACACATCCGCGAGAACGACCTCGATTGCCGGGTCGCGATGGTGACTGCCGTCGAACCCGACTTCGACATCATCGACATGGGCTTCGACCTCTACTTGACCAAACCGGTGAACCGGGCGAACCTCCTCGCCGCGCTCGAGACACTCTTGACCCGTGACGAGTACGACGAGCTCCTCCAGGAAGCGGCGGCGCTTGCGAGCAAACGCGCGGTCCTCAAAGCACAGAAACCGACCGCCCAGCTCGACGACAACGAGGCGTTCGACGAACTCGTCTCCCGGCTCGACGAGCTCGACGCCGACATGGACGCCATCGCCGAGTCGCTCTCGACGGACGACTATCGGGCGATGTTCCGGGACCTCGGCGAGGCTTGATCACGAGAGCTGAGCGCCGACCAGCTCGTCCGCGGCGTCGAGGAACGCGTCGCGTTCGTCGATCGGGATCGTCGCGCCGGCGGCGACGTCGTGGCCGCCGCCGTCGCCGCCGACCGCTCGGCTCGCCTCGCGCATTACGGTCGAGAGGTCGAGGCCCTGCCGAACCAGCCGGCCGGTTCCACGCGAGGAGACCTTCAGCTCCGTCGCGTTCTTCTCCGCGAACGCGACCACGGGCTTCGAGCGGTCGACGGCGGGCGAGCCGGCGGCCATCCCGGCAACGATCCCGACGATGGTCTCGCGGATCCGCGAGCCGGCGTCGAACCACTGGAGGTTGTCCTCGTGAGTCACGCCCTCGGATTTTACCCACTGGAGTCCCTCGGAGAGGTTACGTCGATGGTTCCGGAGCAGCCGGCGCGCCTCCGAGAGCGCCCCGTCGCGGTCGCCGAGACAGACCGCCAACCCCACGTCGGCGCGTTCGTACCGGGCGGTCGCGTTGAGTAGCGTCGAGAACTCGCTCACGTCCCGAAGCTCGGTGCCCGATTCCTCGGCGAGGAGCGTGTAGGAGGTGCCGACGAGCGTCTCGATCCGATCGGCCGGAACGCCGGAGGCGACGGCCCGTTGCATCAGCGCGGAGACGAGCGTCCGCCGTTCGTCGCCGTCGAGGTCGATCCAGCGCCGCCACTCGCCGTCTCGTCTCACGTCGACGTCGAGGTCGCGGAGGAAGCCGATCGCGCCCGCCTCGTCGTTGGAGATGCCGGGGATCCGAACGTCCGAGGCGTACTCCAGCAGCTTCGGGAGCGGTCGGGTCTGTCGGCCGTAGAGGTCGAGGTCGGTACGCTCCTCGAGGACGCCCGCGTCGACGCCGTCCGCGACGATCGCCTCGTTCGCGCCGACGAGCCCGCCGCCGCCGTCCTGCATGTCGCCGACCGCGCCGACGACCGCCAGCCCCGCCAGGTCGCGGTTGTCGCCGTCGGGACCCTCCAGTGCGCGGGCGAGGACGTAGCTCGCGCCCGCCCCAGAGAGCTCGCTCGCACCGTCGATCCCCTCGAGCAACGGGTTGAGGTGAAACGCCGTGTCGGCGTCGGCGGGTCGGTGGTGGTCGGCGATCACGGGAACGAAGTCGCCGCGAGCCTCGTGGGGGGCGATGACGTCGAGTTGGCCGGAGCCGAAGTCGGTGAAGAGCACGACTTCGAACTCGCGGACTGCGATCCCCGCGATCGACTCCTCGTCGAGCCCCTTCTCGAAGACGACCTCGTGGTCGATCCCCGCTCGAGCGAGCGCGGACGACGCGATAGCGGCGCTCGTGAGCCCGTCGGCGTCGATGTGTGAAACGAGCAGGACGCGGTCGGCCGCGCACAGACGGTCGGCGCAGGCGCGAGCACGACCGGCGAGGTCGGGCACGGGGGTGTCGGCGACTGCCATTACCGGGTCGTGGGGCGGCATCGGGGATAAACGCACGTTTCGGCGGGGTCCGGCAGGGATTGCCGTAACTGACAGTTATAGACGTCCACGGATATATGCGCAACGTACATGACACGTGGGTTCGACACCCGGAGTCTCCACGCCGGAGCGGCGGCCGATCCGGCGACCGGGGCTCGCGCGACGCCGATCCACCAGACGACGTCGTACGTCTTCGACGACGCCGACACGGCGGCCGACCTGTACGCGCTCCGGGCGGACGGGGACGTCTACTCCCGCGTCTCGAACCCGACCGTGCGCGCGCTCGAGGACCGTCTCGCCGACATGGAGGGTGGGACCGGTGCGGTCGCGACCGCCTCCGGGATGGGGGCGTTCGACGCGATCACGACGGTCCTCGCGAGCGCGGGCGACAACGTCGTCGCCAGCGAGGAGATGTACGGCGGCACCGCAACGCACCTCACGAGCGTCGCGAACCGCCGCGGGGTGGAGGCCCGCCTCGTCGGCACGACCGACTACGGGGCGTACGCCGACGCCATCGACGACGACACCGCCTTCGTCCACGTGGAGACGCTCGCGAACCCCTCCCTCGTCACGCCCGACTTCGAGCGGCTCGCCGAGGTCGCACACGAGCGTGCGGTCCCGCTCGTCGTCGACAACACGTTCGCGACGCCGTTCCTCTGCCGGCCGATCGAACACGGCGCGGACGTCGTCTGGGAGTCGACGACCAAGTGGCTCACCGGCAACGGCACCACCGTCGGCGGGGTCGTCGTCGACGGCGGCACCTTCCCGTGGGACCACCCGGACGCGGAGTACGAGGAACTCTCCGGTGAGTCGCCGGCGTTCCCGATCGACTTCGTGGAGCGGTTCGGCGACGCCGCGTTCGCGAACGTCGTCCGCCAGCGGGCGGTCCGGCCGACCGGGAGCCAGCAGTCGCCGTTCGACGCCTGGCAGACGCTTCAAGGGGTCGGGACGCTTCCTCTCCGGATGGAACGCCACTGCGAGAACGCCCGGCGGGTCGCGGCGTTCCTCCGCGCGGACGACCGTGTCGACTGGGTAACCTACCCCGGGTTCGAGGAGCACCCGACCCACGCGAACGCGACGAAGTACCTCGACGGCGGGGGCGACCTCGACGGCGGGGACGGCCTCGAGGCCGGGTACGGCGGGATGATCACTTTCGGGGTCGCGGGCGGCTACACGCCTGCCAAGACGCTCTGTGAATCGGTCGACCTCGCGAGCTTCCTCGCGAACGTCGGCGACGCGAGGACGCTCGTCATCCATCCCGCCTCCACCACGCACGCACAGCTCGACGCGGAGGCGCGGGCGGCCGCGGGCGTCAGAGCGGACATGGTCCGGCTCTCGGTCGGCATCGAGGACCCCGACGACGTGATCGCCGACCTCGACGTAGCGCTGGAGGCGGCGGCGAACGCCCCGGGGACGGACGGCGGAACGGTGAGGGAGTGAGGATGTCAGCCACACCCACGGACGCCGGCGTCGCGACCCTCGGGGAGTTCACCTTCGAGTGCGGGCAGTCGATCCCCGAACTACGGGTCGGCTACGAGACCTACGGCGAGTTCGACGGCGACAACGTGGTGCTCGTGTGTCACGCGCTCACCGGCAGCCAGAACGTCGCCCGGACGCCCGACCGCGACGCGAACGCGGGGCAGGCCGGGCAGGCGCGCGCGTGGTGGGACGACGTGGTCGGCCCGGGGAAGGCGATCGATACCACGAAGTACTACGTCGTCTGTGCGAACGTGCCCGGCTCCTGTTACGGCACCTCGGGGCCGGCGAGCGACCGCCCGGCCGACCTCGAGCTTCCGGGCGACGAGCCCGACCACGACCGCTGGGGGACGGCGTTCCCGCCGGTTCAGGTCGAGGACTGGGCGCGCGCACAGCGCCGCCTGCTCGACCACCTCGGCGTCGGTCGGCTCCGGGCGGTCGTCGGCGGGAGCGTTGGCGGAATGAACGTCCTCGAGTGGGCGAAACGCTACCCCGACGACGTCGACCTCGTCGTTCCGGTCGCCGCCGCGGCCAGGCTCGACGCGCAGTGTCTCGCGCTCGATGCGGTCGCCCGCCGGGCGATCCGCGCGGACCCGAACTGGAACGGCGGCGACTACTACGGCGAGGGTCGCGAGTCGCCCGACACCGGGCTGGCGATGGCCCGCCAGATCGGTCACGTCATGTACCTCTCGAAGGCGTCGATGGAGCGGAAGTTCGGCCGGCGGTCGGCCGGTCGCGACTCGCTGAGCCGCGAGCAGGGCGACCTCGGGCTGGGGGCCGACCCCGCGGCCGCCTTCTTCCCGTACCGCGAGGTGGAGTCGTACCTCGACTACCAGGCCGAGGGGTTCGCGGAGCGGTTCGACGCCAACAGCTACCTCTACCTCACGCGCGCGATGGACGAGTACGACCTCGCTGCGGGCTACGGCTCCGACGCCGACGCGCTGGCCGCCTTCGAGGGCGAGGCGCTCGTCACCAGCTTCACCGGCGACTGGCACTTCACGGTCGAGCAGGCTGACGCCGTCGCGAACGCCTTCCGCGAGCGCGACGTCCCCGTCGCTCACCACGTGATCGACTCCGACCACGGCCACGACGCGTTCCTCGTCGAGCCCGAACACGTCGGCCCGCCGCTTCGCGACTTCCTCGCCGACGGCGTCGAGGGTCGCGCGGTCGACGACCGAGGCGGCGACGACTCCGCGAGGGACGAACCCGACCGCGACCCGGATCACGCCCCCGTCCACTCCAGCCTGTTCGGTGGGTGAGGCGAGCGCAGGGACGCGCCGGATGTGGTGGAGGAAACGGTAGTTGAGGCTGACGCTGTCGGCGGTGGCGCGCCTGCGAGCGCCCGTCAGGGCGCGAGCAGACCGCGAGGGACGCCACGAGCGCTTGAAAAGCGCGAGTGGCGAGGCTGGGGAGGCGTGAGGTGCGGTGCTGTGCGGTTCGGGCGGGATTCAAAGGGGCAGTCGCGAAGAGCGCGCAGGCGTTCACGAGAGCAGAGCTCTCGTGAGCCAATCAGAACGCAGTGCGTTCTGATGACGACGTAAGCAGCGTGGCGCTACGCGCCACGGGCAGCCGGCGCGAAGCGCCGGCGACACCACAGGGAGCAAACGAAGTGAGCGACCGAGGAGCACAGCGAGCGTGCGCGCTCTTCGCGACTGGGGCTTTGGAGACGTTCACTGTGTCGACGACGACTTAGTACCGAGCGACTGGGGCTTTGCTGATGTCCACCACATCGGAAACGAGATCGGACGTATCGACTCGACTTCTCTCGGAACGGACGTATTAGGGCGGGTTCGAACCACGGTCGCTCCCGTTCGCTCGCGAGGCTCGCTCACCTCCCGCTCCCTGATTCGAACCCGCCCTCGCATACATTTCTGTGACTCACTTCGTTCGTCCCAGAAATGGGCTCGGGCGGGTTCGAACCGCCGACCTCAGCCTTGTAAAGGCCGCGTCATAACCAGCTAGACCACGAGCCCCCGTCGGGGGAAGCCGCCGCGAGCGGAAAACGGTTTCTGTCTCGGCCGCAAAGCCCGGCCGTGAACCCCCGATTCCGCGCGCCGCTCACCGTTCTCATCGTCGTCTTCGTGGTCGCCGCCCTCGCCATCGCCACCGCCCCGTCGCTCCTGATCCCGGGCTACGAGACGACCACGGTGGAGGCGACGGACGCCGAGACGGGCGAGACGCTCGCGACCGTCGAGGCCCGGATCGCCGACGGCCCGGTAAAACGCTACGTCGGGCTCTCGGCGACGGACGAACTCGCCGACGACGAGGGAATGCTGTTCGTCCACAGCGAGCCCGGCGAGTACGACTACGTGATGCGCGACATGGCCTTCGCCATCGACATCGTGTTCGTCGACGCCGACGGCGAGATCACGCAGATCCACGAGGCCGAACCCGAATCGCGTCCGCTCACTACCTACGAGGGGACGGGGAAGTACGTCCTCGAGGTCCCGATCGGGTGGAGCGCCGACAACGACGTCGAACCGGGCGACAGCCTCGAGTTCGACCTGGAGTGACCCCGACGACTCCGGCGAAACGGATGGACCCGACGAAACCGGTTTAGCCCTCGGTTCCGTCCGACCGGGTATGACCGGTCCCCTCCGACGTGTCGCCTGGAACCTCCGACACCGCTGGCGGCGGGTGTTCGCGCTGTGTGTCGTCGGCGCCGGCGTCCTCGCACCGCTCGTCACGAACCTCTGGTGGACCCTCCCGCTCGTCTGGTTCCTCGGGCTGTTCGTCGTCCTCCCCGTGCTCCACACCCTCGCGAAGCCGCTTCCCGATCGCGACGGAAACGGCGGCGAACACGGCCGCGAAAGCGACCCCGCGCTCGACGCACTGCGCGAACGCTACGCACGCGGCGATATCGACGACCACGAGTTCGAGCGGAAGCTCGACCGCCTGCTCGAGACCGAGGACGCGGAGGTCGCCGACCGCGACGTGGCCGACCGCGACGTGGCCGACCGCGACGTGGCCGACCGGCTCCGCGGGACCGTCGAGCGCGAACTCGAACGCGTCCGGGAGTGACGGTCGCGGAACCGATGGAACGGAACTCGGGAGACCGCCCGGACCGACCGTTTCTTGAGCGCGCGGCTCGGAGGGGACGGTAATGGACGGACCGCTGTGGATCGACACGCACGCGCCCGAGCTGTCCGAGATCCGCCAGACTGACGCCCGCGACCGGCTCCGTCGGGCGGTCGACGAGCCGATGAACCTCGTCGTCCAGGGGCCGCCGGGGGCCGGGAAGACGGCCGCGACGCGGGCGCTGGCGCGGGAGTCACACGCCGACCCGGAAAGCGACCTGATCGAGATCAACGTCGCGGACTTCTTCGGCCGGACGAAAAAGGAGATCCGGACGGATCCCCGGTTCGAGGGCTTCCTCCAGGGGAGAAGCCGGATGGCGAAACGCGACATGATAAACCACGTCCTCACCGAGTCGGCCTCCTACGCGCCGATGTCGGGCGAGTACAAGACGGTCCTCCTCGACAACGCCGAGTCCATCCGCGAGGACTTCCAGCAGGCGCTCCGCCGGGTGATGGAGAGACACCACCGGACGACCCAGTTCGTCATCGCCACCCGCCAGCCCTCGAAGCTCATCGCGCCGATCCAGTCGCGGTGTTTCCCGATCCGGCTTCGCGCGCCGACGACCGACGAGACCATCGACGTGCTCGAGACGGTCTGCGACCGGGAGGGTGTCGCGTACGACGACGACGGGCTCGAGTTCGTCGCCAGCGCGACCGGCAGTGACCTCAGGCGGGCGATCCTCGCAGCGCAGACGACCGCCGTCGAGGGCGAGGAGATCACCATGACGACCGCCTACGAGACGCTCGGCGAAGTGGGCGACGACGACACGATTCGCGAGGCGCTCGCGGCCGCCCGCGAAGGGGACCTGAAAGGGGCCCGGAGCACCCTCGACGACCTCCTCGACGAGGGCGGGTACGACGGTCCCGGGCTGCTCCGCGAGACGCTTCGGGTCGCGCGGGCGGGGTCGGCGTACGACAGCGACGACCTCGCACGGCTCCACAAGCTCGCCGGCGAGGCGGACCTCGCGTTGACGGAGGGGCTCGACGACCGGCTCCACCTCACCCACCTGCTCGCCGCGTGGGCTGTGGGGCGGACCGAACTCCACGCGGAATTCCACGAGCCCGCGGAGGCGGAGGCATGAGCCGGAACCCCCCGCTCGCGCGGGTCCTCCCGTTCGACGTCGTCGACAACGGCTGGCGGCTGGCGCTCGTCCCCGCGCTTACGGCGGCCGTCGCCCTCCCGTTTCTCCCGCCGGTCGGCGTCGGGCTGGTCGCGCTCACGCTCGGCGTCCTCTGGTTCCATCGCGATCCCGAGCGGACCCCGCCGGACCCGAGCGGGGCGGTCGTCTCGCCCGCCGACGGCACCGTGAGCGTCGTGCGCGAGGAGGGGACACGGCTCCGGGTCGGGGTGTACATGAGCGCGACCGACGTCCACGTCAACCGCGCGCCGATCGCCGGCGAGGTCCGGGAGGTCCGGCATCGACCCGGGGCGAACCGTCCGGCGTTCGACAAGGAGTCCGAGCGCAACGAGCAGGTCGTCATCGACTTCGGCGAGTACGAACTGCTCGTCATCGCCGGCTGGTTCGCCCGCCGGATCCACCCGGCGGTCGAGGTCGGCGACCGGATCGAGCGGGGCGAGCGCGTCGGCCACGTTTCGTTCGGGTCGCGCGCCGACGTAGTGTTGCCGGCCGACGTCGCCCGTGAGGACCTGCTCGTGCGCGAGGGCGACGCGGTCTTGGCGGGCGAGACGATCGTCGCCGAACGGGAGTGACCGTCGTCGCCAAGCGGGAGTAGCCGCGAAAAACAACCGGGAGAGGGTTCACCCAGCGATCCGCCGGCCGGTCCGGGGACCGTCAGGAGACGTCGAGGGCCGCGGCCTCGTCGAGGCGTCGGTTGTGTACCGCCTCGCCGGAGCCCCCGTCGAAGAGGTGGATCGTCTCCTCCGGGATCTCGACTGTGACCTCGTCGTCGACCGCGATCCGCTCGAGGCCGTCGATCGTCGCGATGAACGTCTGCCCTTCGGGTGCGTCCTCGAACCGGAGGTACACCGTGTTCTCGTCGCCCATCGGCTCGACGACCTCGACGACCGTCGAGAAGTTGTGATCGCCGGTCGGGTCCTCCGTCAGCGAGACGTCCTCCGGCCGGACGCCGAGGGTGAGGTCCGTGGTCTCGCCGACGTCGTCGAGCGTCGACTCCGAGAGGGGGTACTCGAAGGCGGAGCCGACGAACGTGTCGCCGTCGCGGGTAACGTCGAAGAAGTTCATCGACGGGTCGCCGACGAACCCGGCGACGAACCGGTTCGCCGGCTCGTGGTAACACTCGAGAGGCGTCGCCACCTGCTGGAGTTCCCCGGCGTCGAGGACCGCGATCCGGTCACCCATCGTCATCGCCTCGGTCTGGTCGTGGGTGACGTACATCGTCGTCACGTCGAGTTCCGCCTGGAGTCGCTGGAGCTCCGTCCGCATCTCCGACCGGAGCTTCGCGTCGAGGTTCGAGAGCGGTTCGTCCATCAGGAACCCCTCCGGGTCGCGGACGATCGCCCGCCCGAGCGCGACCCCCTGTCGCTGGCCGCCCGAGAGGTCCAACGGCTTGCGGTCCACCAGCTCGGCGATGCCCATGGTGTCCGCCGCGTCGTAGACGCGCGCTTCGATCTCGTCGTCGGCGAGGTCGGTCGACTCCTCCAGCCCGAACGCCATGTTCTCCCGGACGGTCATGTGGGGATACAGCGCGTACGACTGGAACACCATCGCGATGTCGCGGTGCTGCGGTTTCACGTCGTTGATGACCCGCTCGTCGAGGCGGATCTCGCCGCGAGTGATCGTCTCGAGCCCCGCGACCATCCGTAGCGTCGTCGACTTCCCACAGACGGAGACCGCCGCCGACGAGGCGACGCTGTCGGACTCGAAGTTCGTCGTCGAGACGGACTTTCGGGGGCACTGGCTCGCTGCGAAGGCCGTCCTCGACCACATGGACCGCGGGGCGATCGTCAACGTCTCGTCGAACCACGCGTACGCGATGATGCCGGCTCACTTCCCGTACAACGCCGTGAAAGCCGGGATCAACGGAATGACGCGGTCGCTGGCGATCGACTTCGGGCCACACGTCAGGGTGAACACGGTCGTCCCCGGGTGGATCGAGGTGGAACGGACCCGCGAGGAACTGTCCGACGGGCGGATCGAGGAGGTCGAATCGATCCACCCGACCGGGCGGATCGGGACGCCGGCGGACGTCGCCGGCGCCGTCGCCTTCCTCGCGAGCGAGGACGCGGCGTTCATCACCGGTGCCGCGCTCCTGATCGACGGCGGCCGCGGCGCAGTCATGCAGGACGACACGCTCCCGGACTACCGCGAGAGCTCGGAGGAGCGGCGGGGTCGGGACGGCACCCGGTGATCGGTGTTACCGTCCACGACACCGGTATGGCTACCGACGAAACCGACGTACCTCCCCGACCATAGCGTTTTGTGCCCGCGGGGAGACTTTCTCGGTGTATGCCAGAAGAGACTGTCCACGAATCCGAACGGTCGCGCAGTCGACAGGCGCTCGCAACCTATTTCCGTCGGATCGCGAAGGCGCTGGGGCGCGGCGAGCCGCTCCCCGTCGACGACGCCGGCACGGTCACCGTCGACCCGCCGGCCGAGCCGGAGCTGGAGGTAGCGATCGAACGCGAGGGGGACACGGTCAGTCTCGACCTCGAGATGGAGTGGACGGAGGAGGAGGGCGATGTCGACCTCGACGCCGCTGTGAGCAAGGCGACGTTCGAGGTGTACGCGGACGCAGTCGACGAGTGGCGCTGGCGGCTCGTCCACGACAACGGCAACGTGATCGCCGACGGCAGCCAGGGGTACGCCGACCGGCGGGACGCGGAGAACGGCATCGACTCCGTGAAACGGAACGCGCCCGGCGCCCACGTCGTCGACTTGAAGAGAGACGAGGAGCCCCCCGAGGAGGGCGGCAGCGACGCGACGTTCGAGCTGTTCGAGGGGAAGGACGGGAAACGGCGCTGGCGGCTCCGCCACGACAACGGCAACATCATCGCCGACGGCGGGCAGGGATACGCCTCCAAGCGAAACGCGGTCGGCGGGCTCCGGAGCGTGAAGGCGAACGCGCCGGGCGCGGTCGTCGAGGACGTCGACGAGTAGGCGGGAGAGAGTGGCACGGAGCGCTTGTCGAGATCTTTTATCGCGGAGAAATACAAGCGGATCAGCCATCAGAGCGCGTGTGCTATTGGAACGGAATGTTTGATCGAGAAGGCCTCGTTGCTGGCGCGGTGAAGG
>NZ_QMIM01000050.1 GCF_003287355.1 Halorubrum sp. 48-1-W | reverse complement strand
GTTTCGATTGCGTGGGCCTGTGGACCGAGCGTCGAACGTGTTTGAGAACCGTGCGGCGTTGACGAGACGCTCTGCGTCTCGTCCGCCGATAAGAGCTTCGCTCTTGTGAACGCTGTATCCCCTCCCTACTCACTCGCTTCGCTCGTTCGTTGAGGAAGGGGCCTTAGCGCCTCAATTCAGGTAAGCCATTAATCGTTGGTAAGAGGTTCATACTAATATCCTCGCGATGTAACTCTGTGGGTGTAGTGATAAAATGACAGACATTCAGCGGCGGAAATTCATAAAGCTCGGTACAGGCACGGTTTTGGCCCTCGGCGGTGTCGGGACTGCGGGAGCGAGGGGCGGCCCGCCGCGTGACGGTGAGACGATTGTCGATGTAGCAGCAGAAGCCGATGACTTCGACATACTCGTCGAGGCGGTTGGGGAGGCGGAGCTCGTTGATACGTTGAGCGGCAACAGACAGCTGACCGTGTTCGCGCCGACCGATGAGGCGTTCGAAGAGTTAGCCGAAGAACTGGATGTCGAAGTAGCGGATCTACTGGAACTCGATGATTTGGAGGAGATCCTCCTGTACCACGTGACAAGCGGGCGTCGGTCCGCTAATTCTGTCGTCAACGCTCCACGAATCGAGATGTTGAACGACGAAACCGTCGGTGTCGATGGGACCGTCCTGAACGACGGTCAGGCCGAAATCGTCAATATCGACATTGAGGCCTCCAACGGGATCATCCATGTCATCGACGGAGTGCTTTCACCGGAATAGTTTGATTTGACAGTTTCGAATCCCCACCCCGACTGTGCGAGATGTACGCACTGTGTTCGGCAGTACATTCCTCTCAGAACCCCATGCAGCGATGACAGTTCATGGACACGGGGAATGAGCTGTCTGTATACTGTGTATAGGCGGGAGAGAGCCATAGAATTATGCCGTCCGGTCACCTAACAAGAAGGATGGCAGATACGAAAAACGACCGAGAACAGCAAGCCTCTAGCGAAGAACAACGCCAGCGAGAGATTACCGAAGCGCGTGTCCGTGCCGAAGAAGTTGAACCATCTGACGATACAGCAGATGTGCCCGGTGAGACTCGACGCGAAGATAGTGACAGCCCTGACTCGTCTCGCCGGTGCCACCGTCGCGGTTGCGACAAGCCAGCGACGTTCAAAGTTCTCGAACGGTATCAGGAAGAGACAGGTCACGGCGCAGTCGAAGCAACGGCCGTCTTATGTCAAGAGCATACTGACGACGAGAGCCCGACAAACCTGGATCTCGCCTACGAAGACTACGTGTTTCGGGTCACGCCCCTCCCGTCAATGGGTGAGACTGACACCGCTTGATATCCTCCCCGCCCTGAAGGGCGAGATTTTAGCCTTGTATCTTCCATAATCACACAACGGTTCAAGTCCGAAGTAGTTCTGTGACGGGAAATCAGGGGATCTCACTGAGTAATGGTGCAAGATAGGAGCGGGAGTCAGTCACCGTGGTCACGGTCGGTGAGCGACGTTCTTGAACAACGCGGGGTATCCAAAGACGAGGGACTGACCGAAGAGGAAGTCGAGCGCAGACGGGAACGGTTCGGTCCCAACGAGCTGCACGAAGTCGAACAGCGACGTTGGCTAGCGGTTCTGATAAGCCAATTTACGAGTGTCATCGTCCTTCTGCTCGCAGTCGCGGCCGTGGCGGCGTTCGTGATGGGTGACGTTATCGAAGGAACCGCGGTTCTCGCTGTGCTCGTCATCAACGGCGCTATCGGCTTCGTCACCGAGATGCGAGCCATCCGCTCGATGGAGAGCCTGCAAGAGATGACGGAAATCGAAACCAGGGTCCGTCGAGCCGGTGGCGATCAAGAAATTTCGGCAGAAGATCTGGTTCCGGGAGATATCGTCATTCTCGATGCAGGTGATATCGTTCCGGCCGACCTGCGGGTGATAGATCCGTCCAGACTCCAGGTAGACGAGTCGGCTCTCACCGGCGAATCCGTTCCCGTCGGGAAGACGAGCGAGCCTCTCGATGAGGACGTGCCCCTTGCCGAGCGGGAGAACATGCTCTACAAGGGGACGTACCTGACGCGAGGGACCGCTGAAGCGGTCGTTGTCGCCACGGGACCGGACACGGAACTGGGGCAGATATCGGCATCGCTCCAAGAGACAGGTGAGAAGAAAACGCCACTCCAGGAGAAGCTCGACGACCTCGGACAGAAGCTCGTTCCATTACTCCTCGTGGTGGCGGCTATCGTCCTCGTGTCCGGATGGCTCAGGGGGCAGGATCTCTTCTTGATGGTCGAAACGGCCATCGCGCTGGCGGTTGCGACAGTGCCGGAAGGGCTCCCCATCGTCGCCACACTCGTGTTGGCGAGAGGGATGTGGCGGATGGCGGACCGCAACGCGCTCATCAGCAATCTGGCTTCCGTCGAGACACTCGGCTCCACAACCGTCATCTGTACTGATAAAACGGGAACGTTAACGGAGAACAAGATGACTGTGGCCGCCTACGAGCTGGCGAATGGCTCGGTGGAGGTCACGGGGACTGGACTCGACACCGATGGGACGTTTCAGCACGGTGGCCAAGAGCAAGACGAGCCACAGGACCCCGCCATGCAGGAGGCACTCAAAGTGGGTGTCCTCTGTAACAACGCCTCCGTAACCGAGGAAGACGACGAGGTGAACGTGACGGGCGATCCGATGGAAGTCGCCCTCCTGATCGCCGGGGTGAAGGGAGGGCTCGACCGGGACGACCTCCTCGAATCGCTACCGGAAGCCCGGGAGGTGTCGTTCGATCCGGCCGTCAAGATGATGGCAACGTACCACGACTCCGACGGACGGTACACGGTAGCGGTAAAGGGAGCTCCGGAAGAAGTCGTCGACTCGGCTTCTCGGGTGGTGACGGGAGAGGACTCCCGGGAGCTATCGGCGGCCGAGAAGGACGAGTGGATCGAAAAGAGCGAGCGAATGGCCGAGGACGGGTTACGCGTTCTCGGACTCGCCCGGAAAAACGTGGATCGTACGGAGGGGTCGCCGTACCAGGATCTGTCCCTTATCGGGCTCGTTGGGTTGATCGATCCGCCGCGCGAAGAAGTCAGATCGACTATCCAGCGGTGTCAGGACGCGGGGATGCGAGTTGTCATGGTGACCGGCGATCACGCGGGAACAGCGAAAAATATCGCCCGGAGCGTTGGACTGGCAGACTCGGCCGACACCGAGGTAATCGAGGGCCGTGAACTCGACGACGTCGAAAACCTCACCCAGGAGGAGCGGGACCGGTTCGTGAACGCCCCCGTCTTCGCGCGAGTCAATCCCGCAAATAAGCTCGATTTGATCGATGTTCACCAGGCAGCAGGTTCCATCGTCGCGATGACTGGCGACGGCGTCAATGACGCGCCGGCACTCAAGCGAGCCGACATCGGCGTAGCGATGGGTCAGCGAGGGACGCAAGTCGCCCAGGAAGCGTCGGATATGATTCTACAGGACGACAACTTCGAGAGCATCTATCACGCCGTCAGAGAGGGGCGAATCATCTTCAGTAACATCAGGAAGTTCGTCTTGTATCTCATGTCGTGTAACGTCAGCGAACTGCTCGTCATTCTGATCGCCGCGCTCCTCGGCTTCCCACTCCCGTTGCTCCCCCTGCAAATTCTCTTCCTCAACGTCGTGACCGACATCTTCCCGGCGTTCGCGCTCGGAGCCTGTGGCGGCAGCAACGACATCATGGACCGCCCACCTCGGGATCCAGAGGAACCGATTATGACGCGAACCAACTGGACCGAACTGGGGCTGTTTGGAATACTGATTTCAGCTACGGTCATCGGTGCATTCGTAATCGGCGGTGGGATGTACGCCGGCGGTATGGACACCGATGAGGCCGTTACGATTTCGTTCCTCACACTGGCCTTCGCCCAGCTCTGGCACGTGTTTAACGTCCGGGATATCACGTCCGGTCTCGTCAGGAATGAAGTCACGGAAAACCTGTACGTGTGGGGAGCACTGGGGCTATCATCGGTGATCCTCTTCGGCGCGGTCTACCTGCCCGGCATCTCCCTGGCACTGGGCACTACTCCTATCGGGTTCGAGGGGTGGCTGCTCGTGTTCGGGATGAGTCTATTACCTCTCGTGCTCGGACAGATAGAGCGCGAATTCCGACGGCACTCCGAGGCATCCGATTCGTGACGATGATCGAAACCAACATTTTCGGTGGACTACAACGACTGCTGTCGCTCTCCGGAGCCTTGACATCCTCCCCGCGCTGAAGCGCGAGGATTCCTTCGTGGGGCGTCGGGCCGTTCCGTCAGCCCCCGAAGGCAACTTCCTCACCCCGCGTGGTGAGTACTGGGTTCGTGCGCTACACGTCGGCCCTCAAGCGAGGGTATGGCATATTCGGCGTCCGAGAGGGACGCGGTATCCGCTTGTGCCGTACCCGATACCGCCTGAACCGAGGCGTCCGAATAACGGGCAACCACCCACGGTTGGAACGTGGGCGGACACGGGTCGTGCCATCAACCGTACTCCGCCGACGAAGGCGGAGTGTAACCGCGAACGGGGCGTGTTTTGGTATGCTGTCGCCCCCTCGTTTGCGCGGTCGTTGCCGACCGTCTCCAGTGACGGGTAGGGGTACTGTGAGGACGGCGAACGAATCTCAACCACGTACTCCCCACCGGGTTTTCCGGTGGTGGGCGTGGAACCGTCCGTGTCAGCGGGAAGCGACCCCGTGTCTTCCGATTGAAAGTGTACGCGAGTTGTCTTACCGTCAGGTACGACCCGGGCTACTTGATAATGTCGGTTGTAGAGGGTTTGTCGGATTCATCCCCGCCCTGAAGCACGGGGCTTTCTCCTCGCACTTCCGTAATTATGTACACAACTCCTATGTGGTCAGTCGAGGTATTCCCAGTGACGGGTGAAGATATGAGTCCACTCTATTCGCTTTTCCTATGGAACAATAGTTCTCCCCTACAGCAACTCCCCGTACAGCTTCCGGTCTCGCTCGACGTGGTCGTCGTACTGGCGATCATCGCCATCGTCTTCGTCCTCTTCGTTACCCAACCGGTTCCGATCGACGCCACCGCGGTCGGCCTCATGGTCGCACTCGTCCTCCTCGGCGAGTGGACCGGAGTGTCACCGGAACAGGGCGTCTCGGGGTTCTCGAACCCCGCGACGCTCACCGTACTTGCGATGTTCGTCCTAAGTGAAGGCGTCCGACGGACCGGCGTTATCCAGATCCTCACGCGGAAACTGATCGCGTTCGCCGGGGATAACGAGTTCCGGCAGTTGCTCGCCACGGTCACGCTCTCCGGGCCGCCGGGCGGGGTCGTCAGCAACGTCTCGGTCGTCGCCGTGTTGATACCAGCGATAATGAACCTCGCTCGGCAAACGAAGACGTCGCCCTCGAAGCTCCTGATACCACTGTCGTTCGCCTCGATGCTCGGCGGTATGCTCACCGTCGTCGGGACGATAACGAACCTCCTGGCGAGCGAGGTGTGGGTCCAGGTGGGCGGTCCCGACGCACAGCCGTTCTCGCTGCTCGAGTTCACGCACCTGGGCGCCATCGTCTTGCTTGTGGGGATCGTGTACCTGCTCACCGTCGGTCGGTACCTCACTCCGGAACGGATCAAGCCGGCAGAATCACCCACCGACGCGTTCGGAATGACCGACTACCTCACCGACGTAGTCGTCATGGAGGACTCACCGCTCGTCGGTTCGCGGGTCGGGGAACTGAGCGAGGAGGATCTCGACCTCGACGTGTTCCAGATCGTCCGTGGCAACCGGACGCTCGCCCGCGGACTCGGCTCGGAACGGATCCAGGCCGGCGACGTCCTCTCCGTCAGGGCCGACCAGGAAACCCTTCAGGAGGTCATCGAGCACGACCACCTCCAGCTGTTACCGGAGGTCATGGAGGCAGCCACAGAGGACGATGTGCCACTCCCGCCCGGCTTCTCCCCACGGCGTCACGGTTGGGGGTCGTTGGACGCGGAGCGAAGCGACTCGCTCGCTCAGGATGAGGCGTCTAACGAAGACACGGAGGAGGACGGTGACGAGACGGCCGAGGAGGACGGTGACGAGACGGCCGAGGAGGACGGTGACGAGACGGCCGAGGAGGACGGTGACGAGACGGCCGAGGAGGACGGTGACGAGACGGCCGAGGAGGACGGTGACGAGGAGGCCGAGGAGGACGGTGAAGAGACGGCTGAGGAGGACGGCGACGGGGAGATCGAACTCACCGAAGTCGTGTTATTGCCCGGGGCTTGGTCGAGTCGACGTAGCGCTGTCGCAGACTTCGAAAGCGACTACGACGTGACAGTGCTGGCGATCCGGCGCGGCGACGAGGTGATCCGCCAGCGCCTCCGGGAGGTACGGTTACAGGCAGGCGACGTCATCCTCGTCAAAGCGCCCGACCAAGTGATCGATCGTATAGCGAGGGACAAGAACGTCGCCATCGCGGGCGAGGGCAGATGGGAGGATTTCGACCGATCGAAGATCCCCATCGCGCTGGGGATCCTCGCCGGTTCCCTCGGACTCGCGGCACTTGACGTCCTCACGCTCATGGTGAGTGCACTGACGGGCGTCGCGGCGATGTTCTTCACCGGCATCCTCACACCCGAGGACGCATACGAGGCTATCGACTGGGAGGTGATCTTCATGGTTGCGGGCGTCATCCCGCTCGGTATCGCAGTCGAGGCCTCTGGCACGGCGGACCTCATCGCCGACCTCGTCGTCTCCGCAGGCGTCCTCCTGCCCGTGATCGCGGTCTTGGGACTGTTCTACCTTGGGACCGCGGTCATCACGGAAATGGTCAGCAACTCCGCCAGCGTCGTGTTGCTGTTGCCGATCGGGGTCGAGGTTGCGAGCCAACTCGGCGCCAACCCCTTCGCGTTCGCAATGGCCGTGACCTTCGCGGCAAGCACACCGCTCCTGACCCCCGTCGGCTACCAGACGAACCTGATGGTCTACGGACCTGGCGGGTACAAATTCACGGATTTCGCACGCGTCGGTGCGCCATTACAATTGATCTTGACTGTCGTCACGACAGTCGGAATCGTATTCTTTTGGGGAGTATAACCCGGTGAGCGTGGAGAACTAGTAGCGATACCGCGCCGCTCAAAGCCGCATCTGCTAGGTGGTTACGCCCGACCTCCCGACAGGAGATCAGACCGTTGTCCACCGGGTATTCCACACGTCAGTCGTGGGTCACCGACCCGGCGACCGGGAGGTGAACGACGAACACGGCGCCTTCGGGCTCGTTGTCTTCGACCCACACGTCGCCGTCGTAACTTTCCACAAGCGACCGCACCAGATACAACCCGATCCCTGCCCCCTCGCTTTCGAGACGCCCCTCGTCTTTTCCGAAGATCATCCCTTTCTGTGTGTCGGGTACTCCCGGGCCGTTATCCGCGATCCGTATCTCGACCAGATCTTCTGCTGTCGTTGTCGTGACGGTTATGCTCGGGACCTCCTTGTCGTTGTGTTGGATCGCGTTCTGTAACAGGTTCCGAAACACCGACCCCAGCAACTCGTTTCCGACCACCCGTACTCGCGGAAGCGATCCCTCAACGGCGATCTCAGCGTCCGGATACAGCGACCGTAGTTCATCGATCTGTTGTTCGAGCGGTCGGGCGAGCACGATCGGTCGCGTCTCAACGTCGGTTTGAAGCAACAGCTCAGCCAACTTCCGTGCCGTCCGTAGCAGTCCCACCGCGCTCGCCGTGCTCTCTTGGACGGTCTCCAGATACTCTCGCCCCTCCTCATCGACGTGTTCTACAGCTAACTCCGCAGACGCCCGTACGAGTTGGAGGTCGTTGCGGATGTCGTGGCGGACGACCTCACTCAGCGTTTCGAGGTTGTCGCGCTGCTCTTCGAGTTGGGTTTGGGCCTCACGGAGGTCAGTAATATCCTCGTTGACGGCCACGAAGCGGACGATCTCACCGGCCTCGTTCGTCACGGGCGAGATCGTCTGTTTCACGGTATAGCGGGTCCCGTCCTTGCGTTCGTTGATGATCTGGCCTTCCCACACGTCGCCGTTTAGAATGGTTTCCCAGAGCCTCTCATAGAACGCCTCGCCGTAGACGCCGGACTGGAGGATACATGCGTTCTCTCCGATCGCCTCGTCCGCAGTATAGCCAGTCTGGGCTTCGAAGGCCGGGTTGACGTATTCGATCGTTCCGTCGGTGTCCGTCCAGTAGATCGCGCTTCCAGTGTTCTCCACTACTTCCCGAAACGTGTGGACGTTTTTCGCGACCGCCATCACACCCGTGATCGTCCCGGAGTCGTCGACGATCGGTGCGGTCGACATACTGAGATACAACGGATCGCCGTCTCTCGTCCGCCGTTCTAATTTGAGCTCGCTAAACGACTCTCCGGCGAGCGAACGTTCGAACTTCCGTTCGAACTCGGTCGATTGCCCCTCTGTATATAACTCGAGCGACTGAATCCGTTCACCGATCACCGCCTCCGTCTCGTAGCCGAACACGTCTTCGGCGGCCTCGTTCCACAACTGGATCGTTCCCTCCGCATCGACGGCGAGGATCGCATCCGGGGAGGCGTCGATGACTGCTTGCAGTCGCCGTGTCGTCTCTTCGAGGGTCCGTTTCCGCTCTATGCGTTCGGTGATATCTCGAGCGACAACGAGATGTTGGTTTGGCGCGATGTTAGCGGTGGCAGAGTATTCTACCTCTCGTTCGATACCGTCACACCCAACGATCGTCAGGTAGTCCCGGTGGCTTCCAGCGTCCTGTAACTCGTTCCATGCGCGGTCGAAATCGAAGGTGTCCAGCAGAAATCCTTGGAAGGACTGGCCAAGCAACGTCCGCTGTTCCAGTCCCAAGAGATCGCCCGCTTCCGGATTCGCATCGATGATCTGCGCCTCGTCGTTGAGGATGAGTATCGCGTCGTTAGCCTCTTCGAAGGCTGCCCGGTACTGGTCGCGGGCTCGCGTGAGCTGTGTGAGTTCTCGATCGAGTACCGAATCGGTCTTTCGTGGGATGGTGAACGCCATCGTCGTTCCCTCGTCCGTGACTGTGGCCTCGATAGAGCCACCGTGGCTGGTGGCGATCCAGTGACACAGCCAGAGGCCGAGCCCGCTCCCGTGGGTCAACGGCGTCTCGGTTCCCGTTTCGAGCACGTCCGCTTCGTGGCTGGGCATCCCCGGACCGTCGTCGGAGATCCGGATCTCGACAGCGTTCGGGACGGTTTCGACCGAAACGACGATGCTTGGGGTCGGACCGCTATGCTTGGCAGCGTTTTCGATCAACTCCTCCAGCGCTCGTTCGAAACTCGGCAGCACGGCGGCAGTAACGTCGTCGTCGGATTCGATGGTGACTGATGCGTCCGGATAGTCCCATGTGACGGTCTCGACAACGCTCCGAACGAGCTCCGGGATGTTGGCTGGTTTGCGCTCGGAGTCTGTGGCGGCGATCTGGTCCAACTCGCGGGCCTTCTCGCTCAAATCAAGCAACTTGTCGACGTTATTGAGCACCAGCTCACTGTACGGTGAATCCTGTAATTCGTCAGCCATCAGTTGGGTGAACCCACGGATGACGGACATGTTGTTTCGGAGGTTGTGTCGAAGCACCCGATTGAGGACGAGGGAACGGTTCGTCTGTCTGGTGAGGTCGGCTTCGTGCTGGCGTTGTTCGAGTTCGCGTTCGAGCAGTTGGGCGATGAGTTCGGCAAACAACATTTCGCCGTCGCTGAACCGTTCTCGTGGATCCTCGGCGACGAAACACACCGTCCCGTAGGGTTCGCCGTCGACTATCAGTGGGGTGCCGTGATAGCAGTGTAAGCCGTGGGCTTCGAACGCCGGATCGTCGGCCCACCCCTGGTTCGGCGCGTCGGTGAGTGCGATCGGGGAGTTCTCTTCGATCGTGTGACGGCAATACGTCGTTCCCAGATCGAGCTCTAAGCCCGGTGGAAACGTACCGTCCGGTGTGTCGGTACTGACGATCGCCTCCCAGTGATCGGTTTCCTGATCGATCCGTGTGAGATGTCCGTTGTCCGCCTCGAGATACCGCTCTCCGAGTTGGAGCGCTTCACGGGCTTTCCGTTCGAAGGGGGATCTCCTTTCGGACGATCTCGTACAGTTCTTCTCTGGCCGTTCGTGTCGTTACTGTACTATCAGTCATGTGATCTCGCCACGTCCGCCGTTGTGTGCGTCGAGTTCACGGCGTTATCGTCACCTCGGTCGGTGATTCGACCGTAACGTGATACCCTGCGTACGCGAACGAGAACGGTCGGTGAACCGGAAGTCTGAGGGTGCTTGGCGAACAGTTCTTCGAGAGAGTCCGGATCGATCCACTCCGTCAACGGTCCGTGGCTGGCCGGGTCGGACTCGGTGAGCGTGGCGATCGCCCGGACGATCGTCACCGTAAGCGAGCGAGGCGGGTCCGCGTCGTCTTTCACGAGGTAGGTTCCGTCGTCCGCGTCATCGGTGGTTCCGTCGTCCGCGTCATCGGTGGTTCCGTCGTCCGCGTCATCAGTGGTTCCGTCGTCCGCGTCATCGGTGATCGATAGTTCCTTCTCGGATAGTGGACGGTCCGGTTCCTCGAGACGGGTTCCGTCGCCGTTTTGATGGTCGAACGACTCTGTAGCCATCTTGTAACGAGACAGGATCGACAGGAACAAAAAATCCGTAGTTGTTTTTATAACTGTCATATTCAATAGTAGTAATATGAATAACTCCGATGGGTCGGAAGGCACACGTGACTCGCCGGAGGGCCGCGAGACGACCGTCGTTCTGCTCGTGGACACGTCCTCCGCCGTTGAACGACACGCCGTCGAACTCGAACGGGAGTTCGACGACGTCGTCACGGTGGGGACCGCCGAGGACGCGCTCGGTCGGTTGTCGACGGAGCCCGTCGACTGTGTCGTGAGCACGTACGAGCTACCCGATGCGAACGGGATCGAACTCCTGGAACGGGTCCGGGTGGAGCGTCCGACGATACCGTTCGTGCTCTGGCCGGATTCGGGTAGCGAACGCGTCGCAAGCGAAGCAGTTGCGGCGAACGTCACCGGATACGTCCCGCGACGCGGGGACGGCCCGATCGAGTACGGACCAATAGTGAGTTGTATACGGGATGCGACGACGACTCGCCCGGACTCGACGGGACGCGACGGGGTCAGTGGAGCGATCCGCCTCCTGTCCGAGATCTGTGGTGATCTCGTACACGTCGAGACGAGAGCGGAAGCGTTTCGACACACGATCCAACGCGTTTGCGAGTCGACCGGGTGGGACTACGCCGAAGTGTGGCGGCTGGACGACGGTCACGGATCGCTGGTTCTGGAGGCGTCGTGTCCGGATACTCCGCAGTTCACGGAGTTCGCGAGGATGTCGGGTTCGATATCGTTTCGGCCGGACGAGGGGTTACCCGGTCGCGTCTGGGCCACGGCGTCCGAAGAATGGATCTCGGACATCTCGGCCGTCCCCGCTCGAGAATACGTCCGTACCGTCGCTGTCGAGGAAACACCCCTCAAAACGGCGTTCGGTGTGCCAGTACACGATGGCGAGTCCGTAGACGCCGTATTCGTGTTCTACGCGACGAACGAACTGTCGGTCGAGAGCCCGTTACGCGCCATCGCGAACGCCGTCCAGGACTTCCTGGACGAGTTCCCCAGTACACCCCACGTGTCCGAGGGGGACGGCACGGGGTCCGAGTGGCCCGCCAGTTTCCAGGACGACGGGAGCGCCGACCGATCACGGGAGTCCCCCTTCCGCGTCCTCGCAGATCACGTCGACGTAACGCTGTGGATGGCAACCGCTGATTTCGACGAGGTCGTGTACGCGAGTTCGAACTTCGAACGGATAACGGGGGTCGCTCCCGACGAGTTTCGAACGGACCCGCGTTCACTCCTCGAGGTCGTCCATCCGGACGATCGAGGGACGATGGAACGCGTCCTGGATCGATGTGCCGAAACGGGGGAGTCGTACGAGGTGGAACTCCGGATACTCACCGCGACCGATCGGGAGCGCTGGGTGCGAGCGACGGGAGAACCGGTCAGGGTGGACGGCGAGATCCGGAGGGTATGTGGGGCGATCCAGGACATCACCGAGCGCAGGAACCGTGAGCGGGAACTCCGTCGTGAACGGGAACATCTCCAACAGACTGAACGGTTGGCACAGTCCGGCGGATGGCTGTACAACTGTGAGACCGAGTCGATCCGGAGAACCGACGGCGTACGTCGCCTCTTCGGATTTTCGGACGACCACGACGACCTCGAAGAGTCGTTCGAATACTACCATCCCGACGACCGTGATTCGCTCATTCACGCGTTCGAGCGATGTCGGCGAACGGGGAAACCGTACGAGATCGAAGCGCGGATCGTTACGCCACAGGGCGACGAACGATGGATCCACGAACACGGCGAGCGGATAACGAAAGACGGCGTCCGGAGGGTCCGAGGCGCGGTCCGTGATATAACGTCCCGGAAACGGTACGAGAACGCACTGGAGGACGTGAATACGGCCGCTCGTGACTTGTTGACGGATGAAACGGACGCCGAGATCGCCCATACCGTCGTTGACACGGCCACGAGCGTCCTCGATGCGACCGGCGTGACGGTGTACTTGTACGACGAAGAGCGCGAAGAGCTCGTTCCAACTGCCGTCTCCGAGGAGATCGGGCGACTCCTCGACGGTATGCCGCGCGTTTCCCCCGGCGACAGTACCGTATGGGACGTGTTCGCCCGCCAGCAACCGGTCCACTACGCTGACGTGCGAACCGCCGACCACGTGTCCCGCGTCGACACGCCGATCCGGAGCGAGTACGCTCAGCCACTCGGCGAATACGGCGTGTTGGTCGTCGACGATACCGAGATCGATGCGTTCAGTGATTTCACACGTGACATCACCACGATCCTCGCGTCGACCGCGAAGGCGGCATTACAGCGTGCTGAACGGACACGACTGCTCCAGCAACGGGAACGGGAATCACAGCGGCAGGCACAACGACTCCAACGGGTCGAGCAATTGAACGAGCAGATCCGGTCGATAATCAAAGCCATCGTACAGGCGGGGTCACACGAGACGGTCAAACAGATCATCTGTGACTCGCTTGCCGACCACGCTCACTTCGAAGCCGTCTGGATCGGCGAGCCAAACGTCGCGACGGACGAGGTGGCCAGCATCGCGACGAGTGGCCCTATCGATCAGTATCTGCGATCGGTTTCACTCGAGACACACTCGGAGAACACGCTTCCTACAGTACAGGCGATCCGAAAACGGGCGCCGATCGTTGAAGCAAACCTCGCAACACGTCCGTATCGAGACGACTGGCGGAATTCAGCGTTGCTCTACGGGTTCCGGTCAGTGATCGGTGTGCCGTTGATATACGGGGACGTTCTGTACGGAGTTCTCACGATTTACAGCACCCGTCCACGGGTGTTCGATGAGTCGACGGTGTCGGTGCTCACGGAACTGGGAGAGTTGATCGGTTACGTGCTGAATTCGATCACACAGCGACACGCGCGTCTCGCCGATGAAATGGTCGAGCTACGGTTCGTACTCGACGGAGCGGACGACGTGTTCGTCGAAATGGCATCGCGTCTGGACACGTCGATCCACCTCGAAAGCATCAGTACACGAAACGAGAACCGGTTTCTCGTTCATTTCACCGTGTCAGATGCGGACCCGGAGGACGTGATGGCGGTGGCTGATTCCGTCCCGTCGATCGAACACGTCGAACTGGTCGCTGATACTCCAGCGTTGCGCTTCGAAGCGATAACGTTGGGCGAGTGTGTCGGAACGCAAATCGAACGATTAGGGGCGCATCTCCGGACCGTGACTTTCGACGAAGGCTCCTGTGAGCTACGGGTGTTGATTCCACACGACCGAGACATCGAAACGTTCGTTCGACACCTCAACGAACCGTATTCTCACGCCGAACTCGTCGCCCACCACAACAACACGGGGGGAACGTCGACGGCGTGTCGCTGGCTACTCGAGGAGCACCTCACCGATAAGCAGCAGGGCACGCTACAAGCCGCGTACTTCAGCGGATATTTCGATCAAACGCGGAAACGAACGGGAGGTGAGATCGCGGAATCGTTGGGTATCTCACAGCCGGGGTTCGCGAAGCAACTTCGGGCAGCTGAATACAATCTCCTTTCGGCTTTGTTGGAGTAGAGACGGGACGACGAACGGTCGATTAGTCGGATTTATTACTACTTCTCGTGAAGGATCGGGTCATGAACGCAAGAAAACTGCTCACTACGATCGGTGCGGGTGTCACGTCGTTTCTCCTCGTCTCCGTCTCGATCATCGAACTCTTGAATATAGAGTTTTCGGCGATCGTCGGTCTCCCTGTCGGGTTGCTCGTGGGAGTTGCCGTGTCGGTTGGGCTGTGGATCCGCGGAGACGAATTGAGTCTCGGCATTCGCCGAGCTCTGACTGCGTACGCGGCGTTCGGCATAGCGTTACTCGTGTTTCTCGCACTCAGATACGTCCACATCGGGCGAAGCGTACTCACACTCGAAGCCATCGTTGGTGGCAGCCTCGCCGCCGTCGTGATCGTCTACGGTACACTCTTTTTTCACGACCGGAACCGATCGTAGACCCCGGGGCGGATTCGAACCGCGAGGGCTTCGCTACGCTCGCCCTCCGGGATCGCACAGTCTTCGACTTTGCTCACCGCCGACTTTGCTCACCGCCGACTTTGCTCGGTACCTGCCGGGCGTGCGGATCCACACGGTCGCCGTTCCGGGCGGGCTTTCGATTCCCGGTGGAGCTGAGCTGGGGAGCTACCGGAAGATACGGGAACACATCGTCTGGGCTACCGGCTACAGCGTCTTCGCCATCCCGCTCGCGGCGGGTGTGCTCGCTCCAGTCCGAGTTCACCAACGCGCAGTTCCTCCGGCGTGTCGATCCGGACCTCCCATCACTCCCCGGCGTCTCTTCATCAGCAAGTCCTCGTCCCGCGGACTAGCATATCTCGAGGGACAACATACCCATTGTCAACGGAAATCCGAACTTGGAGACGGAGTGTCGTGAAGACTAATTCAACACCCAAAACTGATAGTTGAGATACGTGGCAAAGGAGACCCACAGGAAGTATGGAACGAGTAGGAGGGACGCACGTCGATCAACTCTGTTGAAGGCCCACATCGTTGCCACGATGAGGGTCCAGAGGACGAGGATGACAGCCAGACCGAGGCCGATCGCTTGCCTTCCGAAAAAGACGGCTGACCAGCCCAGATTGAACGCAAAGTGGAGAGCAAACACGCTGCCTGCCAGACGGACGGCCTGGGGCGACGAATCGGCCTGTCGCCAGACCAGCCACAGTGCGATTCCGATGAGTGCGAACAGGATCGTCCACACGGGGCCGAACACCCAGCTCGGTGGCGCGAGTTCAGGACGCTGGAGCGTTCCATACCACTCGCTGAGCCCTTGAGCGGTAAAGATGGCACCAGAAGCGCCGACGATCTCGACGGTTAGGATGGCAACTGCAAGCGCGAGAAGCGGGCGAGTACGAGCGAACTGGCTGGTCTTAGCTCTGAAAGAGGGCATACTGTCTGATTCAGGTCCCGCCCGCAAATACGTATGTGCAACAGGCCGGCTCTGTTGAAATCCTCAGCAAGTGATATTTTCTGCTCCGATTGCGGTCAATCCAGGGGACTCACGAATCGCTCGGTATCGGTGAGCCACGTGCTGACGCATCTTCAGTACCTCACAAAGCATCCTCGGCTAGCTGTTTCTGAAGCCTGAGTTCCACGG
>NZ_QMIM01000049.1 GCF_003287355.1 Halorubrum sp. 48-1-W | reverse complement strand
TCGACAACGAGTCGACGTCGGACACGATGCCGTACATGGAGATCAACGAGTCGAAAGTGGACGTGGCCCACGAGGCGACGGTGGGGAAGATCGGCGACGAGGACATCTTCTACCTCCAGTCGCGCGGGCTGGACGACGACGACGCGAAACAGATGATCGTCTCCGGGTTCATCGAGCCGATCACAGAAGAGCTGCCGATCGAGTACGCCGTCGAGTTGAACCGGCTCGTCGAACTCGAAATGGAAGGTTCACTCGGGTGATCCGATGCCGGAGTGTACACACTGCGGGGGGCACGTCTCACAGCGGTTCGTGACCGTGTTCGGGTTAGACGGTGGTGACGTCGTCGCTTGTCCGGCGTGTTCCAGTCAAGCGAACATCGCAGAGACGGTCCTTGACCGTCGCTGACGGCGAATATGGAACACTGCTTCGCGTGTGACACTGACTACGGATACCTCGGGGCGACGCCGCACGACGGGTCCTGTCCAGCCTGCGGCTCGTCGGCCGTCACGCCAGCAGGGGATCTCAGTGTCGTCGACACGACGACGTGGGAGAGCGCGAACGGTCTCTCGACGGTTCGGGTGTCGGCGGTCGACGCCCGATCGCGTCGCTTCGAATTTATGATCGCGGCACGCCGTGGGCGAGGAGAACTCGTCTGTCTCGTGATCGACGGGACGGAGGTACCCGCTGAGACGCTGTGGTCGGTTCCGTCCGCAGTCGCGACGACAGTTACCGCACACGGGATCAGGGTCAGCGGCTCGACACCGACTCAGCGCTCATGAACGACCACACTAACGGGAAGGTGACCGAACCCTGTCCGTCGGGGGTGTAGAAGTTGTTTTAATACACACGGTTCATACAGTCACTAATGGAAGACCGTGTGGCTCCGCAGGAGGCTGATACGCGGGGATCCGTTCCGTATCGGACACTCGTCGAGGAAGTGAACGATCTCGCGACGGTCGTCGATGCTGACGGGACGATAACCTACGTCAGTCCGGCCGTCACACGCATTCTCGGGTACGATCCCGACGAGTTGATCGGCCACGAGGGATACGAGTTCGTCCATCCCGACGATCGACCGCGAAACGCCGAGGCAGTCGAGACCGTTCTCTCGAACCCGTCCGAACCTGTGACCGTCGAAGTAAGATTCCGGGCTGCTGACGGATCGTGGCGATGGATCGAGGCCACGATGCGGAATCGACTCGACGACGGCCTGATCGACGGGATCCTCCTCTGTAGTCGGGATATCACCGAGCGAAAAGAGTACGAGATCGAAATTCGGGAACTCGCCGAGGAGTACGAAGCCCTGTTGAACAACGTGGAGGACGCGATCTTTTTTCTAAACGTTAGACGGCCGGACGATGACGACCTCCTGTTCGAGTTCGAACGGCTCAGTCCGTCTTATGAGCGACAAACCGGTATCACGACCGAGGAAGTCCGGGGTCGGACGCCACGAGACGTGTTCGGTGACGAGCAGGGGGCGGCACTCGAGGCGAACTACCGCCGCTGTGTCGACGCCGGCGAACCGATCTCCTATCAAGAGGAGTTGCGGGTCGAGGAGGGGGCACGCTTCTGGCAAACGAAGCTCGCGCCGGCCGTCACCGATGACAAGATAACCCGCCTCATTGGGGTCACTCGGAACGTGACCGCTCGCGTCGAACGGGAGCGGCGGTTGCGTCGGCAAAACGAACGACTCGACGAGTTCGCGAGCGTCATTTCACACGACCTGCGTAATCCACTCAACATCGCGCAGGGTCGTGCGACGCTCCTCGCCGAGCGATCGGAAAGCGAACACCTCGATCCGCTTCTACAAGCGCTCGATCGGATGGAAGCTATCGTCGATGACACGTTGACGCTCGCTCGTCAGGGCGAAACGATCGACGAGACGGAGTCGATCGGTTTGACCGACATCGTCGGGAAGTGCTGGGCGACGGTAGACACGGAAAACGCGACCATCGAGATCGCCGACGAGATGACTTTCCAGGGCGACCCCGACCGGTTGCGACACGTGTTCGAGAATCTCTTCCGGAACGCCGTCGAACACGGTGGGCCGAACGTGACCGTTCGTGTCGGACGGACCGGCGAACGGGGGATCTACGTCGAAGACGATGGGCCAGGGATCCCGCCGGACGAGCGGGAAGCAGTCCTCGAACCGGGCCATTCGTCGGCCCGTGGTGGCACGGGTTTCGGGTTGACGATCGTAAACCGGATCGTGGAAGCTCACGGCTGGGAGCTGTCCGTGACCACGGGAACGGACGGTGGCGCACGGTTCGAGTTCGAAATGGAGACATAGGGCGGACTGCCTGGACGAAGTCCGTCACCTATCCGTTTGTGTTCCCGCGGTTTCGGCGTCTGACTCCTGTCGTGTACCGTCGTTTCGTCGTGGACCGCTCCACCGGACCGTCCGGTATCCACTCGATCGAGGTACGACCGTGGCTCGTTCGACACTCGTCCGTCGGCCGTGATACTGCGGATCGGTCGGGAACTGAACGGCCCGGCAACGGTCGTCGATACCGACGGGACCGCCCCAAACACCATGACACTTCGCGGGGACGGCCCCGTATGGACGACGCTGGCGGAGACACCACGGGAGGCACCGACACACTCGGGACGGCCGCCACTGGGACGACGCGACGAGCGGGGGATCCGACATGACCGACCGGCTCGACACCGGCGTCCTCGGGACGGCGGGGATCGCACGGAAGGCGGTGCTCCCGGCGAGCCGCGCGAGCGAACACGAGGTGGTCGCCGTCGCCTCCCGCGATCCGGAACGGGCGACGCGGTTCGCGGAGAATCACTCGATTCCGCGGAGCTACGGGTCCTACGGGGCGTTACTGGAAGATGACAGGATCGACGCCGTGTACGTTCCGTTACCGAACGGGCTCCACGCCGAGTGGACGAAACGCGCGGCGAACGCCGGCCTGGACGTGCTCTGTGAGAAACCGCCCGCCGTCGACGCCGCCGAGGCGCGTGAGGTGACCGATCACTGCCGCGACCGGGAAGTCACCCTGATGGAGGGGTTCATGTACCGGTACCACCCGCGGACGGAGCGTGTGCTCGAACTGGTCTCCGCGGAGCTGGCGGACGTGCGGACGGTGACGTCGACGTTCCGGTTCCCGCTGTACGGCCGCCCGGACGACGTGCGGCCCGACCCGGATCTCGCCGGCGGGTCGCTGATGGACGTCGGCTGGTTACCCTGTGTCGCCCGCCCGGGCGGTGCTCGGCGTTTCCGGACCGGGCGTACGCGCACGTCGGTGACACGCGCGACGCTGGCGTCGATACGGAACTCGCCGGGGTCCTCGAGTACGCGGACGGGCTGTCGGCACGGGTGGCGTCGGGGTTCGACACGCGGCTCGTCCAGCGATACCGGATCGACGCGGCGAACGGCTGGGTCGCGGTCGACCAGTACCGGCTGGAGATGGAGTACTTCGCCGATTGCGTCGCCGCCGGCTCCAGGCCGCGCACCGACGGCTCGGAGGTCGTCGCGAACATGCGGGTCATCGACGCGCTCGCGGACAGCGCCGCGGCTGGACGGCCGGTCGACGTCGAGTGAGGACCCTCTACGGCTGGCGACCGCGACGAACGCCGAACGATGGCGTGGTCGACTCTCCGATCGGGGAGGTTCTGAAGTCCTTCGGAACCGATAGACCCGGTGTCCTCAAGCAGGGCGAGTGTACAGCGGGCAACACGCTGGGGTCGTCAATTCAGTGATATAACGACGTCGTTTCGTTCGATAATCGTACCACTATTTGTATGGAAGTCCGAGCAGAACAGTGTATTCATGGGTTCGACATCCACAACTGGTACCGTATCGACGTTCAGTGGACCCGACAACGCTGTCGGGTACATCGCTATCGTGATGGCACTCGTTACCGGAGTATTGCACCTAGTCGCTGCGACAAACGCGATCCAGTTTAGTCAAACACTCGGCGTGCTGTTCGTCCTCAACGGCTTAGGGTTCCTCGTCGGTGTGGTGGCATATCTAACGAAGTACTGGCGGAGAGACCTGTTTTTGGTGGCGGCACTGTACTCACTTGTCACGATTCTCGCGCTCTTTCCGGTACAGGGGTGGGGTGTCGAAGCGTTCTACATGCAAGGGAGTATTAATCCACTGGCAGTTATCACGAAGGCCGCCGAGGCGGTGCTCGTTGTCTGCGCGATGTATCTGTACGTCGTTGACGACTAGTTTGCGTTCAGGTTTCGTATCCACCACCCTCGACCGGACCGCTAAAGACACCGTAGAGGAATTTGAAGTACCACAACACGAGGAGAAGCGCCGGAAATCCGAGGATCGTCACGAGGTTCAACGCTAGCGGTGAGACAACCGCTTCTCGAACCGTCAAACCGGTTGGCGGATAGATGGTCGGGTACAACAGGAGTGCGACCAGCAGGCTCAACAGCGCAGGAAGTGCGAGCGCGCTCGCCAGCCAAGCACGGTACTCGCCGCGCAGGGCGAGAACACTTCCGGCTCCCGCTGTAATAACCGACAGGACGACGACCACACCTCCAGGAAGCGAGAGAACCGTATCGGCAGCACCTCCTGTGTCAGTCACCACGACAGTCGTCAGCAGCGCGACGACCCCGATCAAGTACGCCAGCGTCGCGACGATTCCGTACCTGCGTAGGTCGAGAGCCAACTGTGACCCGGTTTTAGCCGTCAGAAAGGCCGCCCCGGTGACGACCGAGACGGTGACGAGACCGACACCGGTCAGCAGTGCCGGCAGCGACAGCGTCGGCGCGTCGAAGACCCACCGACCCGCGAGAGTACCGAACAGCAACGGCGCGAGGAAGCTCCCACCGACAAAGGAGTAATCCCAGTACCGCTTCCACCGCTCGTCGTCGCGCTGTTCGCGCATTTCCGGGCCGAGCCCGCGGAAGAGCAACGCGAGCACGAAGCCGATCGAGAGGAGGTAGTGGTCGGCCAACACTCGGGAGTACACCCCCGGGAACGCCGCTAGCAGCATCGTTCCAAAGGCGACGACCCACACCTCGTTCGCGTCCCAAACCGGACCGAACGCCGTCAAGAACGTCTCTTTCTCGTGTTCGTCGTCGCGAGTCGCATACAGCATCCCGATCCCGAAGTCGAACCCGTCGAGGGTTAGGTACATCGCCAGCGCGAACATGACGACGCCGAACCAGATCTCGGGGAGCGCGTCGACGAGATACGCGTCGACAAGCAACAACGGATCAGTCATCACGGGTCACCTTTGGAACCGGTCCGTACCAGCGGTCGTCGTCCGATACCCTGACGCCGAGTTCGCGAAGTTCGTCTCTGACCAGCCACCGTAGCACATAGAGAGCCACCGAGATCAATCCGACGTAGATGACGACGAACCCAACGAGCGTCAGAGTCGCTTCCATTCCGGTCAACGTCGACGAGACGGCCTCACTAGTTTTGAGCTCACCTTGTATGACCCACGGTTGTCGACCGATCTCGGTGACGTACCACCCTGTGAGCAATGCCGCGTAGCCGAGCGGCGACGCGGCGATCGTCGTTTTTAAGAACCGATCGCTCTCCGAGAGGCGTCCGTTGTAAACGAGATACCCGCCCCACAGCGCCAGCCCGATGAACAGGAACCCGAGCCCGACCATGAACCGGAACGACCAGAACACCATCGCTACGGGGGGGTTCTCCTCGTACTCGTGTAATCCAAGCACCTCGGCGTCGAAATCACCTCCGCTGGCAAGGAACGACCCGACGCCCGGGAGACTCACAGTAAGGAGGTTCTCCGCTTTCGGATCGGTTATCGCGTCGACGCCCTTCGGGAACGCGAGCAGGTGTAAGTCGGCCGTACCGGTCTCGTAATGGGCTTCCATAGCCGCGAACTTCTGCGGTTGCGTCTCCGCGACGTGACGGCCGTACGCGTCGCCGTGGACCGCCTGTAACGGTGCGGTGACGAGCAGGACCAACACGGCCAGCCGCAGCGCGGTGTTCCACGTTGCCGCGTCGCGCTTTTTCCAGACGATGTACGCCGAAACGCCGGCGACCAGTAGCGCGACGGATATCACCGACGCGTTGACCATGTGGACATACATCCACGTCATCCGTGGCGTGAAGAACGCAGCAAGCGGGTCGGTTAGCTTCGCGACCTCCATACCGTTACGCATGACCATCTCGTAGCCCCGTGGGGTCTGCATCCAGGCGTTGACGATCAGGATCCAGAAGGCCGATAGCCACGCCCCGACTCCTACCAGTACCGACGAGAGGACGTAGGTCCGGTCGCTAACGCGTTCCCGACCGAACAGCAACACTCCGAGGAAGACGGCCTCGAGGAAGAACGCCATCTTCGCTTCGAACGCGAGCGGCCCGCCGATCAGCTCTCCAGCCACCTCGGCGAACTGGGGGAAGTTCGTTCCGAACTGGAAGCTCATCGGGATTCCAGTAACCGTCCCCATGACGAACCCGGCGGCGAACACCTTCACCCAGAACGACCGCAGGCGTGTGAACTGCTCGCCGTCGGTCCGAACGTCTTTCCAAGTGAAGTAGACGATGAACGGTGCCAGCCCGACCGAGAGGGAGGCGAAAACGATGTGAACGCTGATCGTCCAGCCGAACTGCGCACGGCTCGCGAGTTCCGGCGAGAGCAGGAACGTCAATCCTGGGCTCAGAGCGCCGGGAAGCGCCGTCAAGGACATAGCTGTGCTTGTCCATGGAGTAAAAAGAGCGGTCGTACAGTTCTCCTTTTCGAGAACCGTACTACGGCAGTTTATATCCGCTGAGCCCTAGTTACCGTAACCAATGCGGGCCGGGCACGGGAGGCGATGGAGCTGATTTCGGCATACCCTTTCGTGATCGGTACGAGCGCGTACCTGTGTCTTTGGTCGCGAGTCGAGCGAACCGTTCAGTACGGCAGTCGAGTGTGCCCGCAGTGAGCGCCCGGCGTACCGCGAACGCAACCGCTTTCGGACCGCCGCGCCGAGGGGGAATATGACCGCGCCGGAGGGCGACTGGCGGCTGATCCGCGAGGAGCGTCGATCGGGGCCGATGCAGATGGCGCTCGACGAGGTCGCGGGCGAGACGGCGAGCGAGGGCGGGCCCGCCACCGTCCGGACGTACCGCTGGGAGCCGAGCTGTCTCACGCTCGGGTACGGACAGGACCCCGACACGGTCGACTGGGCGGCCTGCGAGCGCGCGGGCGTCGACGTCACCCGGAGGCGTACCGGCGGCGGCGGGATCCGCCACGACTCCCACGGCGATGTCGCGTACTCGATCGCCGTGCCGGCCGACGACGTCCCCGGGAAGCTCCTCGACGCCTACCACCTGCTTTGTGAGCCGATACTCGACGCGTTCGCCCGGCTCGGGATCGACGCCGACTACGTCGGGGAGGCGGTTCCGGAGCTGTACCACCCCGCGTGTTACCTCCGCGAACTCCACCCGGCTCACGACGTGGTGGCTGTGGGACGGAAGATCGCGGGCAACGCGCAGTACCGCACCCGCGACGCGGTCGTCCAGCACGGCTCGCTCTCCTTCTCGGTCGACGCCGAGGCACACCTCGACGCCTTCGCGGACCCGCCGGTGGAGCCGGAGACGTTCCGCGAGCGCGTCGTGGGGATGGACGAACTGGCCGACGTGGACCGCGAGGACGCGGTCACGGCGGTCGAGGCGTCGCTCGCGGCGTGGGTCGAAGCCGGGACCGGTCAGGAAGGTGCCGGCTCGTTCGACCGGGAGGGATCGTGGGCCGACGCCGAACTCGAGCGCGCACACGAACTCGTCGAGGAGCGGTACCGCGCCGACGACTGGGTTCGGTCTCGTCCGAACGACCGGGAGTAGTGCCGGACGGCCGGGAGTAGTGGTGTTCGATCGCGCGCGATGGCGGTCACGAACCGACCCTCCACGGCGAACCGACCACCCCGTTCCGAAGCGGCTTTCGGTTCCCCCGACATACCTCCCGGTATGAGCCTGAAAGTCGGCGCGCACGTCTCCATTTCCACGTCTCGAGCATCGAACGATCCCGAGACGCCCCCGCACGGGAACATCGCGAACGCGGTGTTCAGACAGACGCAGTTCGGCGGCAACTGCGGGCAGATCTTCACCCACTCCCCGCAGGTGTGGCAGGACCCGAACCTCGACGAGGAGGAGGCAACACAGTTCCGCGAGTACACGGAGCGCGATCTGGACGGCCCGTGGGTGATCCACACTTCCTACCTCGTGAACCTCTGTACGCCGAAGGAGGGACTCCGCGAGAAGTCCCTCGAGTCGATGCAACGGGAGGTCGACGCTGCCGCGGCGCTGGGGATCCCGTACGTGAACGTTCACCTCGGGGCCCACACCGGCGCGGGCGTCGAGGGCGGCCTCGACAACGCGGCGAGCGTCATCGACGACGTCGACGTCCCCGAGGGCGTGACGATCCTCGTCGAGAGCGATGCGGGCGCTGGCACGAAACTCGGTGGCGAGTTCGAGCACCTCGCGGGCGTCATCGACCGGACGGCGACCGACGTCGACGTCTGTGTCGACACCGCCCACGCGTTCGCGGCGGGCTACGACCTCTCGACGGCCGAGGCGGTCGACGAGGCCGTCGCGGAGTTCGACGAGGTGGTGGGCCTCGAGCACCTGACGTGTCTCCACCTCAACGACTCGAAACACGCCTGCGGCACCCACAAGGACGAACACGCCCACGTCGGCGAGGGGCTCATCGGCGAGGAAGGGATGGAGCGGATCGTCAACCACCCCGACCTCGCGGACCTCCCGTTCGTGCTGGAGACGCCGACCGAGGACGGCAAGAGCTTCGCGTGGAACATCGAGCGCGTCCGGCAACTCCGTCACGAGTGAGGACGCGAGGGACGCCCGTCTGACGCGTTTTTAATACCGTCCGGTGTGTGAGCGTGACCCATGACTGCCACGAAAGCGTTGCTGTTCGGCGGTCGGCGCGAGCGAGCGATCGGGCTCGTGGTCGGGTTCTCCGTCGCCGTGGCGGCGGTGACGGCGGCGACCCTCGTCGCGAGCGCGGTGGATCTCCGCCCGCTGGAGACGCTCTCGTCGCGGACGCTCCCGGTGCTGGTCGTTCACGCGCCCGCGCCTATCGCGGCCGTCGGCGCGTACGCCCGCTGTGGCGGACCGGCCTGTCTGGCGGTCGGGGTCATCCCGGTCGTCGTCCTCGGTTCGTTCCTCGCGGTCACGGGCGCGATCGGAGCGCCGGGCGTCGACGGCAGTGCGTGGGTCGCCGAACTCACGGGCTCGTTCCTGATCCGCGGCGTCTCCAGCGCGTTCGTCGGCTTCTGTGCGGGCGTCACCACGGCCCTGCTCGCCGACCTCGTCGGGTTCGGGTCGGGTAGCTGAACTGCTCCCACTCCCGTCTCGGTCGGCTCGGATCCTGCCGTTTAATCCTCGCCACTGCGAACGGGACGGCGTGAGACGGTTCTCGGCCGACTACCTCGCGCACACCCGCGAGGGGATGTGGGCGGACGGGCGCGAGGCGCTCGCGGACTGCTCGCTTCCCGACCGCGAGCGCGTCCTCGACGTCGGCTGCGGCACGGGCGAGTTCACCCGCGTGCTCGCCGAGGAGGTCGGACCGGACGCGACCGTGGTCGGCATCGACGCGGACACGAGCCTGCTCGACGTCGCCCGCGAGGGGACGTCCGCGTCCTACGTCGCCGGCGACGCGACCCGCCTGCCGTTCCGTGCGGACGCCGTCGACCTCGCGGCGTGTCAGGCGCTTCTCATCAACCTGCCGGAGCCGGCGCGGGCGGTGCGGGAGCTCGCGCGGGTCTCCGCGGACCTCGTCACAGCCGTGGAGCCGAACAACGCCGACGTGGCCGTTTCCTCGACGGTCGAGCGGGAGGCCGACCTCGAGCGGGAGGTGCGGGAGGCGTACCTCGCGGGCGTGGACACCGACGTGGCCCTCGGCGACCGCGTCGAGTCGCTGTTCGCGGACGCCGGCCTCGTCGACGTCCGGACGCGCCGGTACCTCCACGAGAAGCGGACGGCCCCGCCGTACGCCGAACCCGCCCTCGAGTCCGCTGTCCGGAAGGCGTCCGGCGCGGGGCTCGACGACCACCGCGAGGAGCTCCGGGCTGTGTTGTCGCCGACAGCGTACGACGACCTCCGCCGGCGCTGGCGCGAGATGGGCCGGGAGACGGTCACAGCGATGCGCGAGCGCGAGTACGAGCGCGTCGAGATCGTCCCCTTCGAGGTGACGGTGGGACGCGTCCCGTGAGGCGTCTCTCCGCTCTTCTTTCGCCGGGTCCGGAAGGACGAAGTCGGTCGGCCCGGACCGGAGAGACATGCCAGCTGTAGTCGTGACGGGCTCGTCGCGGGGGATCGGTCGGGCGATAGCGCTTCGGTTCGCCGGGGACGGCTACGACGTCGCCGTCAACTACCACACGAGCGAGGACGCCGCCGAGTCGGTCGCGGCCGAGGTCCGGGACCTGGGCCGCGAGGCGGTCGTCGTCGGCGCCGACGTCTCCGACCCCGAGGACGCCACCCGACTGATAGAGGCCGCCGTGGACGCCTTCGACGGCGTCGACCACGTCGTCAACAACGCCGGGATCGACCAGCACGTGTACACCGAGGACCTCGATCCGGACGACTTCGACCGGGTCATGGACGTGAACGTCAACTCGGCGTTCAACGTGACGAAGGCGGCGCTCCCGTTCCTGCGGGAGTCCGCGGACGGGCCGTCGGTGACGAACGTCTCCTCCATCCTCGCGCACACGGGCGCGCCGATCGAGTGTCACTACGCCGCCTCGAAGGGGGCGTTGCTCTCGCTCACCCGCAGCCACGCCGGCGACTTCGCGCCGGACGTGCGGGTGAACGCGATCGCGCCCGGCCACATCGAGACGGACATGACCGGCGACCGGACGCCCGAGGAGGAGCGCGAACAGCTGGCTGCGATCCCGGTCGACCGCTACGGCCAGCCCGCGGACATCGCCGAGGCGGCCGCCTACCTCCGGGACGCGGGGTTCGTCACCGGCGAGACGCTGAACGTGAACGGCGGCGAACTGATGAGCTGACGGTCGTCGCCCGTTCGAGCACCGGGCGGGCGACGTTCCCCACGGTCGCGACGCTCCCCGTACTCGGTACGCGAAAACCGCAAAACCGCTTCTCGAGCGTAACCGGCGGTCCCTAGAGAAGCCCCGTCTTCTGGAGCTTCATCAGGTCCTCGGTGTCGAGGGTCTCGCCCTCCTTGAACTTCTGGTAGATCTCCTCGGCCTCCTCCTTCTCCTCCTCGCGTTTCTCGGCGCGCTCGTCTTTGCGCTCCTCCTCCTCCTTCTTGTCCAGCTCGCGCAGGCGCTTCTGGACGCGGACGAAGTCTTCGTGGTGGCGGTCGGCCGCCTCCTGGGCCTCGACGAAGAGATCGTGCATCTCGTCGGCCTCGTCACGGATGTCGTCGGCCTCGCGGTAGGCCTCGATCATGTCGTTGTGGTGCTCCTGGGCCTTGTCCGCGAGCTCCGTCACCTTCTGGTGGTGTTTCGACGCCTCCGAGCGGACCTCCTCGGCCTCCTCGACGAGGTCGTCGAGCTCGCTGGTGTCGTCGACCTTCTCCTTCTTTTCGGCGAGCTTCTCGCGTTTGTCGTCGATCTTCTCGATGAGCTCGCGTTCGTCCTCCGCGTCGAGCACTTCGGTCTGCTGGCGGAACTCGAGGTCCTCGATCTCCTCTTTGAGCTCCTCGATGGACTTGCCGGAGCCGAGCTCCATGTCCCCTTTCAGCTCCTCGACCTCGTCGAACAGTTCGTTGGCCTTCGCGTTGAGCTCGTTGCGTTTGTCCTTGTGTTCTTGGACCTGCTCGTTGAGCTCGTCGCGCTTCTCGCGGTGTTCCTGGGCCTCGTCGACCTTCTCGCGGGTCTTGGCGTTGAGGTCGTCGCGCTTGGAGGCGCGCTCGGAGGCCATCTGGTTCAGCTCGTTGCGTCGGTCCCGTAGCTGACCGGCGCGTTTGATGAGCTGTCCTTTGGACCCGTTGTCCAAGTCGTCTTCAGAAAGGTCCACGTTGTCCGCCTCGTTCATCGGCTCGATGTCGTACTGTTCGATGACTTCGTCTTTCGTTACCATTTTTTATCTCTCCATCACCGCTCCGGATGTGGCGGCCGCTCGCCGTCGTGCGTGGGGCCGTTGATAAGAACTCCCGTTCATTTCAGCGTGCGATCCTACCAGCGCCGGAGGCGTTCTGGTACCTCGACGTACCGTAGGACGACATATAAATACTTCGGTGAATTCGTGTGAAAGTCGGTAGCACGGACCGTGTACCCACCGATCTCGCGGGTTCCACTGGTTCCCATGGGTGGGGTTGACGAGCACGGTCGGGTGGGGTCGGTCGCGGGCTCACTCGGTCGGCTCGCTCGCCGAGTACGCCTCAGCCCTCGACGTCGTACGAGAGAACGACCCCGTCGTCGAGGCGTTCGATCCCGGCGAGCTCGAGCCGGGGGAACCCCTCGAGGAAGCCGTCGCCGTCGGCCAGCGTCGGCGCGTCACGGCCGCCCACGACGAGCGACCCGACGTACACCTGAAGCTCGTCGACGAGCCCGGCAGCGAAACACGAGTAGATCACCTCACCGCCTCCCTCGACCATCAGCCGGTCGATCCCCTCCCCGGCCAACGCGCTCGTCCCCTCCGCCAGGTCGACGCGCTCGTCGCCGGCGACGATCACCTTCGCGCCCGCCTCGGCCAGTTCCTCGCGGCGCTCGGGCGTCGCCGACGTCGACACGAGCAGGTAGGTGGTCGCCGCGTCGTCGAGGATCCGCGCGTCGGTCGGGGTTCGCCCCGTCGAATCGACGACGACGCGCGCGGGGTCGCCCGGGCGACCGTTCCGGAGCCGCTCGACGCGGCGCGCCTCCTCGTCGAGCGTGAGGTGGGGGTCGTCGGCGAGGACGGTCCCGACGCCGACCAACACCGCGTCGGCGGCCGCCCGGATCCGGTCGACCCGGTCGAAGTCCTCCTCGCCAGAGATCCGAAGCTGTTCCCGACAGCGCGTCGAGAGCTTCCCGTCGACGCTCTGTGCCGCGTTGACGACGACGTACATACGCGAGAGTGGTGCGGGCGCCGAATGGTCGTTTCGGTCGCCGGAGGGCGGACCGACGGTGAGCTTTCGGAAGGGCCACAGTCCGGTCCTCGACGATTTGATTTCGGAGAACACCACCAAAGCCCGCCCGACCGCACAGCCCCGCACCTCACGCCTCCCCAACCTCGGCGGTCGGCCCGTCGCGGGCACGCTGTTCCGGGCCGCCGCCTCCACCGGAAATCGGAGATTTCCGAGCAGTCGGCGCTTCGCGCCGCCGACCTCGCGCGGTCCGCTCGCGCCCCGCCGGGACGCTCGCGGGCACGCGCCGACGCTCATAAACCGGCTCCCCACTAACTGGCGGTATGGACGACGACGCACGTTCGACCGGATCGGGTCTCCTCGTGGCCGCGGCGCTCGGCGCGGCGGCGACCGTCGCCGGCGGGCGACTCCTGGCCCGGCTCACCCGCGGCCGGTTCGGCGATACCGAGGAGTACAACGTCGCGAAGGTGTCGGTCTCGGGGCCGATAAAGCGGGACACGGGCCGCCCCTCGCCGCTGTCCGGACCGGGAGGGACGACCGCCGACGATGTCGTCGAGCAGGTCGAGACAGCCGACGACGACGAGGACGTGGAGGCCCTGCTCGTCGAGCTCAACACGCCCGGCGGGGAGGTCGTCCCCAGCGACGACATCCGGCGGGCGGTCGCCGACTTCGACGGGCCGACCGTCGCGTACGCGACGGACCTGTGTGCCTCCGGCGGCTACTGGATCGCCAGCGGCTGTGACGAGCTGTGGGCCCGCGACGGGAGCCTCGTGGGCTCGATCGGCGTGATCGGCTCGCGGCCGAACGCGGCCGGGCTGGCCGACAAACTCGGCATCTCCTACGAGCAGTTCACCGCCGGCGAGTACAAGGACGCCGGGGTGCCGCTCCGGGAGATCGAGGAGGACGAACGCGAGTACCTCCAGTCGCTCATCGACGGCTACTACGAGCAGTTCGTCGAGACCGTGAGCGAGGGTCGGGGGATGGACCCCGACGCGATCCGCGGGACGGAGGCGCGCGTCTACCTCGGTCCCGACGCGCTTGACCTCGGGCTCGTCGACGAGCTCGGCGTCCAGGACGACGTGGAGGCCCGTATCGCCGAGGAGATCGGCGAGGACGTCGAGATAAAGGAGTTCTCACCCGAGCGCGGGCTCGTCGAACGGCTCGGGATAGGCGCGGAGCGCGTCGCGTTCGCCGCCGGTAACGGCGTCGCCAGCGTGTTCGCCGGCGACGGTCGCGACGTGGAGATCGAGTTCCGCTAGCCGTCGCCGATTTCGACACCCCGCGACGGCGAGACTTTTTACTCCGGCGGGATGTGTGGTCATTCGTGACGACGCTGGTCATCTGCGTGGACCGCTCGGGGACGATCGGGCGGGCTACGAACGTCCCGATGCCGGTCGCCGGCTGGGAGGCCGTCCGCTCGCTCGTCACCGACGCGGGCCTCGCCGACCCCGAGGACGCCAGCGTCAACTGCCTGCTCGAGGCGCTCCGCGTGGCCCGCGACCTCCGCGACGAGCGCGAGGAGGCGGTCGTGGCCGTCGTCTCGGCGGAAAGCGAGAGCCCGGTCGGCGCGGACCGGTCGATCGCGGCACAGCTGGACGACCTCGCCGACCGCTACGCCCCGAGCGCCGCCATCGTCGTCGTCGACTCCGCGGAGGACGAGCGCGTCCTCCCGATCGTCGAGTCGCGGATGCCCGTCGACGGCGTCGACCGCGTCGTGGTCCGGCAGGCCCACGACATCGAGTCGACGTACTACCTGTTGAAACAGTTTCTCGCCGACGAACAGCTCCGCTCGACCGTGCTCGTCCCGATCGGGATCGCGCTGTTGTTGTTGCCCGTCCTGTTCGTGCAGTTCTCCGCCGAGGCCGCGATCGCCGGCGTCGCCGGCCTGCTCGGCGCGGCGCTTCTGTACAAGGGGCTGGGGATCGACCGGCTGGTCGCGGGGATGCCCGAACGGGTGCGGGAGGCGCTGTACGCCGGGCAGGTGTCGGTCGTGACGTACGTCGTCGCCGGCGGGCTCTCCCTGGTCGGCGGGTTCTTCGGCGTGTTGGCTGCCAGCGACCTCGACGACGCGCTCCTGACCGTCCAGGCGATGGAGTTCACCTACGCGGCCGTGCCGTGGCTCGCGGTCGCGGGCGTGACCGCGGCGGTCGGCCGCCTGCTCGACGAACTGATCCGCGACGAGGGGATCCGGACGCCGTACCTCAACCTCCCGTTCGTGATCGTCGCCGTCACGCTCGTGGTGCGCGGGTTCGCCGGCTACTTCCTCGAACAGGAGGCGCTCCTCGCGCCGACGGTCGTCGCCGGCTACGTCGTCACGCCCGCCCAGCGGCTGGCGGCGTTCATCGTCGCCGGCGTCGTCGTCTCGCTCGTCGGCGTCAAGCTCGCGAGCGACGTGGGAACCGAGACGTTGGAGGAGGTCATCGAGACCGACGCCGACGGCGGGGCCGAAGGCAAGTGATCGGCTTCGGGCCGACCGCGAGTGGGTCGGGTTTTTGTCCGTTCGGGTCGCCCGGACGCGTATGGACGTCTACGGACTGATCGGGAACCCGGTCGGCCACTCGCTGTCGCCGCCGATGCACGAGGCGGGCTACGAGGCGCTCGGCATCGACGCACGGTACGTCACCTTCGAGCCCGCGCCGGACGACGCCGTACGCGCGATCGAGGGCGCGGCCGCACTGGGCGTGGCGGGGCTCAACGTTACCATCCCGTTCAAACGCGACGTGCTCGCTGCCGTCGACGCCGACCCCCTCGCCGAACGGATCGGCGCGGTGAACACGGTCGTCTTCCCCGACGACGGCGGGGAGAAGGGGAGTGAAACACCCCGCGGCTACAACACGGACGCCGCGGGCGTGACCCGGTCGTTCGAGCGCCACGACGTGCCCCTCGACGGGCGTGACGCGGTCGTCGTCGGCGCTGGCGGCGCGGGTCGGGCTGCGGCGTTCGCGCTCGCCGACGCGGGTGCGAGCGTCCACGTCGCCAATCGCACGGCCGAGCGGGCGGTCGAACTCGCCGGGGAGGTACCGGACGCGACCGGCGGCGGGCTCGATACCCTCGACGCGCAGGTGCCCACTGCCGACGTGCTCGTGAACGCCACGAGCGTCGGGATGGAGGAGGACGCGACGCCGGTTCCGGCGGGACTGCTCCACGGCGACCTGGCCGTGCTCGACGCGGTCTACGCGCCGACGGAGACCCGGCTGTTGCGGGACGCCGCGGCCGCCGGCGCGACGACGGTCGAGGGCGCGTGGATGCTGCTGTATCAGGGGGTCGAGGCGTTCGAGCGCTGGACCGGCGAGGACGCCCCGGTCGAGGAGATGAACGCGGCGTTGCGCGCGGAGTTGGCGTAGGCTCGGGAAGTAGGATCGGGAGTGTGGCTGTACGGCGTTGCCGACGCGGAGACCACGTCCAACGCCCCGGTCGTTCGGCTCTACAGAGTCGCGGGCGCGGCTTCGGGGACCACGTCCAAATCCCCAGTCGCTCGGCTCTACAGAGCAGTGAGCACTCTTTCGGGGAACACGTTCAAAGCCCCAGCCACGAGGCGGGCGCACGTTCGCTGCGGTCCTCGGTCGCTCGCGATGCTCGCTCCCTGCGGTCCTTACGTCACCTGCGCCCGCCTCGCGACTGCCCCTTTGAGTCCCACCCGAACCGCAACCGCCCCGCACCTCACGCCTCCCCAGCCTCGTCG
>NZ_QMIM01000048.1 GCF_003287355.1 Halorubrum sp. 48-1-W | reverse complement strand
GTCGGCGACGACGCGGCCGTGGGCGGCGCGGCGGCGCTCGCGCCCGGGACCGTCCTCGGCAACGACGCGGTCGTCGGCGACGGGGCGGCGGCGAGCGGTCGGATCGAGGACGGCGTGACGGTACGGAGGGGGTAACATGTGCGGGATCATCGGCTACGTCGGCGGTCGGCCCGCGCTCCCGATCCTCTCTACGGGCCTCTCGAACCTGGAGTACCGCGGCTACGACTCCGCGGGCGTCGCGCTCACCGGCGACGCGCTCTCCGTGTACAAGAAGTCCGGCGAGGTGAGCGAGCTACGGGGCATCCTGCCCGAGTCGACCGACCACACCCAGGGCATCGGCCACACGCGCTGGTCGACACACGGGCCGCCGACCGACGGGAACGCGCACCCGCACACGGACTGTACGGGGCGGGTCGCGGTCGTCCACAACGGGATCATCGAGAACTACGACGCGCTCCGCGCCGAGCTCGCCGACCACGAGTTCACGAGCGACACCGACACGGAGGTCGTCCCGCACCTGATCGAGGCGGAACTCGACGCGGGCGCGGAGCCGAAGGCGGCCGTCGAGGCCGCCGTCGACCGGCTCGAGGGGACCTACGCGGTCGTCGTGACGATCGCCGGCGTCGACGAGCTGTACGCGACCCGCAGAGACAGCCCGCTCGTCGTCGGCCACGGCGACGACGGGACGTTCCTCGCCAGCGACGTGACGGCGTTCCTCGAACACACCCGCGACGTGACGTACGTCGAGGACGGCGACTTCGCCGTCATCGGCGACGACGGGCTGACGCTGTACCGCGACGGCGAGGCGATCGACCCGGCGGTCGAACAGCTCGAGTACGAGGCGGACGCCGCCGAGAAGAGCGGGTACGACCACTACATGCTCAAGGAGATCCACGAGCAGCCGCGGGCGCTCCGCCAGACGATCTCCGGGCGGATCGACGCCGACGCCGGCACCGTCGACGTCGACGTCGACCTCCCGCCGGAGTACATCGACTCCATCGAGGAGATCCAGATCGTCGCCTGCGGGACCTCCAACTACGCGGGTCGGTACGCCGCGGAGCTGCTCGAGTCGGCCGTCGACGTCCGGACGACGGTGGAGGTCGCGAGCGAGTACGAGTTCGACGGCGGGCGCGACCCGTGGCGGACGCTCGTGGTCGCGGTGACCCAGAGCGGCGAGACCGCGGACACCCTCTCGGCGATCCGTCGGGCGAAACGCGCCGGCGCGCGGACGCTCGCGGTCACCAACACGCTCGGGAGCACGATCGTCCGCGAGACAGACGACAGCGTGTTCATCCGCGCCGGCCCGGAGATCGGGGTGGCGGCGACGAAGACGTTCGCCTCGCAGGTGGCGACGCTGACCCTGCTCGCGGTCCACGTCGGTCGCGCCCGCGGATCGTTGCCGTACGGCCGGGCGCAGGAGCTACTCGGGTCGGTCCGCAGGCTCCCGAACGCGGTCCAGGCGGTCCTCGACCGCGAGGACCGGGTACAGGCGGTCGCCCGCGAGTACGCCGACTCCGACGCGTTCTTCTTCGTCGGGCGGAAGCTGGGGTTCCCCGTGGCCCTGGAGGGCGCGTTGAAGCTCAAGGAGATCTCCTACGACCACGCGGAGGGCTTCGCTGCCGGCGAGTTGAAACACGGGCCGCTCGCGCTCGTGACCGAGGAGACGCCGGTTCTCGCGCTCCTGACCGACGGCTCCCGGCCGCACGAGACGCTGAACAACGTCAAGGAGGTCCAGGCGCGCGGTGCGCCGGTCATCGGCGCGACGGGGACCGACGGGGACGGCGAGACCTCGACCGGCGACGGCTACGTCGACGTCGACTTCCCGGTGCCCGAGACGGGCGCGCTGGAGCCGCTCGTCGCGAACGTCTACTGGCAGCTGTTCGCCTACCACGTCGCCGACGAGAAGGGCCGGCCTATCGACCGGCCGCGCAACCTCGCGAAGAGCGTCACGGTGGAGTAGGCCGCGGGACCACTGCCGACCGAACCCAGAACGGCTATCCGTCGTCCGCCCCCAGTTCGGGTATGTTCACCGGTATCGTCGAGGGGACCGGAACGGTCCGCGCGCGGACCGAGACGACCGACGGACTCCGGCTCCGGATCGGCGTCGGAGGGATCGACGGGTTCGGAGACCTCGCACACGGCCAGTCGATAAGCGTCAGCGGCGTCTGTCTCACCGTGGAGAGACACGGGGGTGCCGGCGACGCCGGAGGCGACTCGGCGGGGGGCGACGCCGGAGGCGACTCGGCGGGGGGCGACCCCGACGGAACCGGCGAGGACGCCTGGTTCGAGGTGTTCCTCGCGGCGGAGACGGTCGCGAAGACGTACCTCGGCGACGTCAGCGAGGGCGACGCGGTAAACGTCGAGCGCGCGATGCCCGCCGACGGCCGCTTCGACGGGCACGTCGTCCAGGGCCACGTCGACACGGTCGCCGAGGTGCGCGCGAGCGAGCGCGTCGGCGAGGACTGGCTGTTCACCTTCTCGATCCCGGAGGCACACGGCCCCTACCTCGTCGACAAGGGCTCCGTGACGCTCGACGGGATCTCGCTCACGGTCGCCGAGAAGCGCGCCGAGGCGTTCGACGTGGCGATCATCCCGACGACGTACGAGCTGACGACGCTCTCCGGGAAGTCGGTCGGCGACCCGGTTCACCTGGAGGTCGACGTGATCGCGAAGTACGTCGAGAACATGGTCGACGGATACGCCTAGGGCGACTTCCCGGCGCGAGAGGGGTCCGTGGTCCGCCCCTCGATCGGTTGGGACCGACCGGCTACTCCGCGATGTCGATCGCGGGGCGACCGGGTTCGGCGTGGCGGGCGGTCTCCGGGTCGGCGTCCACGGCGCGCTCGACGACGACCGGGGCGTCGAACTCGCGTTCGACGAGCCAGGCGGCCGCGCGCAACGCGGCGTACTCCTCGTCGCCGGACAGCGTCTCGGAGAGCGCCTCCCGCTCCGCCTGGAGGTCCTGCCCGTAGGAGGCGGCGACGTCGCCCCGCTCGCGGATGTGGTCTTCGGCCATCAGCTCGCCGATCAGGTTGTCGGCGTCGCTGTCGATCGCGATCTCGAGGGCGTCGTACTTCCAGTCGGGCGCGACGACGACGTCGATCCGCTCGGGGTCCTCGATCCCGGCGACCTCGACGATGTCGCGGACGTCTTCGCGGGTGTTCTCGACCAGCCGCCGGCGGCGCTCGACCGTCTCGCGGTCGGCGGTCGCGCTCGGCCAGTCGGCCTCGACGACGAACCCGTCGCGCCCGAGCGTCTCCCACAGCTCCTCCGCGAGGTGCGGGGCGACCGGCGCGAGTAGCCGGACGGCTACGTCCAGTCCGTGCTCGTAGACCGCCGGGTTCGGCTCCGCGTACTCCCGGTAGCCCCGGAGCGTCCGCACGAGGTCCTGTGTCTCGCGTAGCGCGACGTTGAACGTGAGGTCGTCGTACTCCTCGCCCGCGATGACGACGGCGGCGTCGACCTCGTCGGCGACGTACTCGTCGACGGTGTCGCGGTCTGCGTCCGCGTCGACGGTCGCCACGTCGCCGGCGGCGTAGCCCTCGACGAGGTCGGCGAGCCGGGCCAGGAACCGGTGTGTCGACCTGACGCCCTCCTCGGACCAGTCGAAGTCGCGCTCGGGCTGGGCGGCCTGCATCATGAACAGCCGGGCGGTGTCCGCGCCGTACTCGTCGACGATCCGCTGGGGGGAGACGACGTTCCCTTTGGATTTCGACATCTTCTCTCCCTCGAGCTGGACCATCCCCTGTGCGAGCAGGTTGGTGAACGGCTCGCGGTGCTCGAGCCCCTCCTCGTCGGCGAGCACCTTGGTGAAAAAGCGCGAGTACAGCAGGTGCATCACGGCGTGTTCGATGCCGCCGACGTACTGGTCGACCGGCATCCAGTCGTTGGCCCGCTGTAGATCGAAGGGGGCGTCCGCGAGGTCCGGCGAGACGTACCGGAGGAAGTACCACGAGGAGTCGACGAACGTGTCCATCGTGTCGGTCTCGCGGGTCGCGGGCGAGCCGCACTCCGGACACGTCGTCGCCTTCCACTCCTCGGCGGCGTCCAGCGGGTTCCCCGTGGTGTTGATGAACTCGGGCAGCTCGACGGGTAGCTCTTCGTCCGGGACCATCACCGGTCCGCAGTCGTTACAGTGGACGACCGGGATCGGGGTGCCCCAGTAGCGCTGACGGGAGATCCCCCAGTCGCGTAGCTGGTACTGGGTGCTCGCCTCCGCGCTCTCGATGTCCTCGGTGAGCCGTTCCCGGGCGGTCTCGCTGTCGAGGCCGCTGTACTCCCCGGAGTTGACGAGGACGCCGTCATCGGTGAACGCCGTCTCGCTCACGTCGGGGACCGTCGGCTCGGCGTCGTCGCCCGCCGGTTCGGGCGCGATCACCGGACGGATCTCGAGGCCCTTCTTCGTCGCGAACGCGTGGTCGCGCTCGTCGTGGGCCGGGACGGCCATCAGCGCGCCGGTCCCCACGTCCGAGAGGACGAAGTCGGCGACGAAGACGGGGATCTCCTCGCCGGTGACCGGGTTCGTGGCGACCAGGCCGGTGTCGACACCGTTCGGCTCGTCGCCGTCGGGGTCGGCCTCGTGGTGGACGAACTCGTGGACCGCCTCGTCCTCCTCCGCCAGCGCCTCGCTTATCGGGTGGTCGGGCGCGAGCGCGAAGAACGTCGCCCCGTGGACGGTGTCGACGCGGGTGGTGAACGCCGTGACGGCGCCGTACTCCCGCGGCTCGGTTCCCTCGCTGCGTCCGTTCGAGGCGCTCCGCGCCTCGCCGATCCGGAAGTCGAGTTCGGTCCCGTGCTGTCTGCCGATCCAGTTGCGCTGCATCTGTCGGACCGAGTTCGGCCACCCCTCCAGATCGTCGATGGCGGCGAGCAGTTCGTCGGCGTACTCGGTTATCTTCAGGAACCACTGGTCCAGATCGCGGGTCTCGACCGGCGTGTCACACCGCCAGCACAGCTCGGCGTCGCCCTCGACCTGCTCGTCGGCGAGGACGGTCTCACAGGAGGGACACCAGTTCACCTCGGCCTCGCGGCGCTCGACGAGCCCGGCGTCGGAAAAGCGCGAGAAGAGCCACTGGTTCCACTCGTAGTACTCCGGGGTACAGGTGGTGACCTCGCGGTCCCAGTCGTAGCCGAACCCCATCGACTTCATCTGACTGCGCATCGTGTCGATGCAGTCGAACGTCCAGTCGCGGGGGTTGGTGTCGCGCTCCTTGGCGGCGTTCTCCGCGGGGAGGCCGAACGCGTCCCAGCCCATCGGGTGGAGCACGTCGTCGCCGCGCATCCGGCGGTAGCGGGCGTACGCGTCCGTGATCGTGTAGTTGCGGACGTGGCCCATGTGGAGCTTCCCGGACGGGTACGGGTACATCCCGAGGACGTACGTCGGGTCGTCGACGTCGTCCGGCGTGCGGTACACGGAGGCGTCCGCCCACGCCTCCTGCCACCGACTCTCGACCGCGGTGTGGTCGTACGGCTCCTGAGACATCTGCTTACGTGCCCGTGATGCGGTCGGCGTCGTATAGCTTTCCATCCGCGGGGAGCGGCGGTCGGCCGATACGACGAGGGGAGCTGGCTGTCCTACAGCTTTTCGGCGTCGCGGGCCTGTTCGGCGCGGCGGTTGGCCTGTTCCAGCCGGTTTCCGGCCGCGTTCGCGAGTCCGGGCGGAAGCCCGCTTCGAGCCGCCTCCACTCGTTCGGAGGCCCGCTGAAGCCGCTCGGAAACGACTTCCAGCTGTCGGTCCGTGTTCCCCCGGTCGCCCTCGCGGGCCCGTTCCTCGGCGCGTTCTGCGGCCTCGACGACGGCAGCGAGCGCGCGTGCGAGTCCCCGGACTGCGTTCTCGGGGCCGCCGCTGGAGCCACCGGCGCCACCGGAACCGCCCGAGTCGTCATCGCCGTCGTCGCCGTCATCGCTGTCGTCGTCCCCGTCGTCGTCCTCATCGCCGTCATCACTGTCGTCGCCGTCGGCCGCCGTCGCGACCGCCGCGCGCGTCTCCTCGGCGATGTCGGCCAGAAACCCGGCGAGCGGCGCCTTCCCGGTCTCGGGTCGGTCGATACGGATCCCCCCTTCGGCCCCCGGATCCGGGTTGACCCGGTACGCACCCACCTCGTCGTCGGCGTCGCGCACCTCGGTCGTGTACGCGCCGCCGGAGTGGACGTACACCGCGTCCGACCCCTCCGTCGACGACTCGTATATCCGGCCCGCGAAGTCGTCCTCGAGGGCCGTCCCGACCACGTCGGTCTCGGATCCCTCGTCCGTGATCGCCAGTTTCGTCGCGTTCTCGCGCGCGACGAGCGGGATCTCCCCGTCGACCCCGGCGGTCGTCACCGAGTCGGCCCCGTCCTCGACCGGATCGACTGTCAGCTGTTCGCTGTGAGGGGCCCGCCCGGCGCCGTTGACCGTGAGCCGGTGGTCGCCGTCCTCGACGTCGCGAACGACCGCGACGCCGCCGAACGTCGGCACGGCCTCCGGGTCGCTCTCGAGGAGGGCAACCGACTCGACGCCGGACGCCGTCGTCGTCAGCCCCTCGTCCTCGGGGGCGTCGTCGCTCGTGACGGCGTCGGTCACCCGCGTCACGACACTGTTGACCGGCGCGGGGTCGCCGATCGCGTCGTACCGGTCGGCCAGCTCCGCGCGGTGGTTCGGCGCGGTGATGTCGGCGGCCGGGTTGTCGTACCGCGGCTGCTTCCACGGCACCCCCGTCGTCGTGAGGTGGCCCGCGACCGCGTCCTCGACCGCCCCCGGGACCGCGAACTCGAAGCTCAACTGCGGGCCGACGAACGCGTCGATCCCCTCGAGCTCCGCGCTGGCGACGAGGTCGTACGGGACGGTCGCGCTTCGCCCGTCGCTTTCACCGTCCTCGCTGCCCCCGCCGTCCCCGTCGCGCTCGGCGTACTCGAAGACGACCCCCGTCTCGCGAAGCGGGAGGTCCGTCGGCGGCGACCGGAGCGCGTCGAGCGAGCGCACGGTGAGCGCCGCGTCGATCAGCGACTCGACGTCGACCGCGGGGAGCCGGTCGTGCTCGTAGACGGGTTCGCCCTCGTACTCGGGGACGACGAACGGGAGCCGTGCGCCCTCGTCGCGGGGGAGCCCGTAGGCGAGCGGCACCTCCGCGAGGTCAGCGATCCCCTCGATCGCGGAGTTCGTGATGTCCGCGAGCACCCCGTCGGCGCTCACGCGCTGGAAGCGGTCCGCCACGTCGTTGACCGACAGCGTCGACGAGTGCGAGCCGAGCTCCGGGAGGATCCGCGGGACTCGGTCGGGGTCCGGGTCGAGGAACTCGTTGTTGGGGACCCGCCGGGAGTGCGAGCTGGCGACGTACAGCCCCGGCTCGTCCGTGTCGCGGTCGACGAAGACGTGGAGCACCTCCCAGTCGTGCCAGTGGAAGTTGGCCGTGAACTGGTCGAACGCCGAGTAGAACCAGAACTGGACGACGTCGAGCGGCGAGTCCTCGTACTCGACGCCGTGGTAGAAGACGATCGGGTCCGGCGGGGCCGGCGTTCCGTCGGGGTCGCCCGCCGTCCCCTCGAACCGTTCGTGATACCCGTTCAGGGCGTCGAAGCCGTCGACGACCGTCTCGCCGTCGCGATCGCTCGTGTAGGGCCGTGGATCCGTCGGGAACCACGGCTCGTAGACGTCGAAGTACAGCGTCGGGGCGAACCGGGTCGCGAGCTCGCGGGCGCGGTCGTCGTCCATGCCGGTGGTTTCGGCGTCGGACTCCCGCTCGAGAGCCGAACAGCCCGCGAACGAGGCCGTCCCGCCTCCGAGAACCGCGCCGAGGAGCGTTCGACGGTCGAGCGTCGTTCGGGAGCGTTCCGGGGACATTCCGTTCGGAGAGGGACACAGAGCGGAATAAGCCTTCTGACCCCGGGGAAAGGTATTCCCGCACGGAACCGTCACTCCCGAGCATGGACTCGAAGCGGGCGCTCTACTACGCCGCGATCGCGATCGGCGCGCTGATCGCGGTCAGCGTCCTCGTCTCCGTCGTCTCGGCGGTCCTGAGCCTGGCGTGGGCGGTCGTCTCCGGGATCGTCTCGCTCGCCGTCCTCGCCGGGATCGTCTACGCCGCGTACAGGGTGGGGTCGTGGCTCTCCGGCGGCGGGAGCGGCGGACACGACGCGACCGACCTCGACTCGATCGGCGGGACGCGGTCCGGAACGACGTCGTCGACCTCGAGCGACACCGCCGTGGACCGGCAGGATCGGCTCCGCCGGCAGTACGTCGAGGGCCAGATCGACGAGGCCGAGTTCGAACGCCGGATCGCTCGAGAGCTGGAGACCGAGGACCTCGACGACATCGATCGGGAGCTCGAACGGGAGCGGTAGGGACCGTGCGGTCGGCGTCGTCGTGCGCCTGTACGTTGCGGCGGCTGGAGGGTCGGATTCGGGAAGGGAGGGCGGTCGACCCGTTCAGGCTGCGCGGCGTTCCTTCGCCTTCGGGCGGAGATTGGTGTAGCCGCACTTGCGGCAGCGTCCGGCGTCGGGCGCGTTGCGGGCGTTACAGCGCATACAGATCTGTCGGTCGAGGTTGCGGCGTTCCGCGGCGTCGAAGCTGGCCATACTCGTGGTGAGCACGCGGGCGCTGTAAAAGGTTGCGAGACGCGTCGGCGCGGGCTTCGTCGTCGCGTGCGTGTCGAGTCGTCTCGTGCGTGTCGACCGCCGCGTCTCCCACCGTCGACTACGCGCCGGCTTCGGAGATCGCGGCGGTGATGTCCTCCTTCTGGGTGACACCCACGAACCGGTCGACGACGCCGTCGTCGTTCTCGACGATCAGCGTGGGAAGCGACCGGACCTGGTACTGGTTGGCGACGTCCTGTTCCTGGTCGACGTCGACCTTCTGGAGCTCGAAGGCGTCGCCGAGCTCCTCCTGGACCTCCTCCAGTATCGGGTCCTGCGTCTTACACGGGCCACACCAGTCGGCGTAGAAATCCAGCACTCGAACGGTCATGGTTCGCCGACACGTAGCGGCGGCTCGCCGATAAGGGTTTCTCACGCGGCGGGGAGGTGGGGTGACCGGCGACGATCGGTCGCTACCGCCCCCCGAGACGAAACGCTTACGCCCGCGGACGGTGAATCGGGGCGTATGAGTAGCGGTAGCAACTCCGGCGGGCTGATGTCCAGCGCGGGGCTCGTTCGGTACTTCGATTCGCAGGACCGCAACGCCATCGCGATGAACCCGAAGACGGTCCTCGCGTTCTGTATCCTCTTCGGCGTGTCGGTCCAGGTGCTCTCCCTGACGGTCGCGTAGACGGTCGAGAACGCGCTCGTCACGCCTTCAACTGGGACCTCGAGCGGCCACGCGCCGAGCCACCACCCACGCGCCGAGCCACCACCCACGCGCCGAGCCACCACCCACGCGCCGGTCCGCCCTCACCGACTGGGACCGGACGAAACGGACTTATTCGCGAGGCCCCGCCCTCCGGTATGGACCGTCGCCACTACCTGCGGTCGCTCGCCGTCCCCGCCGTCGCCGGGAGCGCCGGCTGTCTCGGCGTTCTGGGCGACTCCGGCCCCGAGGGAACGGTGCTCGACCCGCCCGAACAGGACCTGAGCGAGGCCTCCCACCCCAGCTACGGCGACGAGATGCCACACTTCTCCGTTCCGGACCCGATCACCGGCGAGGAGGTGTCCACCGAGGACCTCGAGGGCGAGCGGGCCGTCCTGTGGACCTCCTTCTACACGAACTGCCCGGACGGCGTCTGTCCCGCGCTCATCCTCCGGCTCCGGCGCGCACAGGAGGTCGCTGTCGAGGAGGGGTACGCCGACGAGGCCGCGTTCCTCGCGGTCACGTTCGACCCCGAGCGGGACACCGCCGACGTCCTCCGCGAGTACGCCGGGCAGCAGGGGGTGGACCTCGACGCCGGCAACTGGCACTTCCTCCGGCCGGAGAGCTACGAGCGGGGTCAAGAGCTGCTGGACGAGCACTTCGGGCTCGTGATCGAGAAGGCCGACGCGGACGACTACGAGAACCTGGAGTACCAGTTCCCCCACTACGGGCTGATCCTGCTCGCGAACGATCAGGGGATCGTCGAGCGGGCGTATCCGAGGGGGCCACAGACGGACGTCGAACGGCTCGTGACCGACTTCGAACGGGTGGTGAACGCGTAGGATGAGACGACGCCACCTGCTCGCCGGGATCGCGAGCGCCGGCGCGCTGGGTGCCGGCGGGATCGTCGCGACGGGGAACGTCCCGGCCGCGCTCGGCGGGTCGTCGACGGAGCCCGTGGAACCGATCACGCTCGACACGATCGAGGCGCCCGGTAGCCGCGACGGGGAGGTGACGATCCCGGCGGAGGGGCAAGTCACGTTCGTCGACTTCTTCGGCACGTGGTGTGCGCCCTGTATCGAGCAGATGCCGGCGCTCGGCGAGGCCGCGGACCGCGTCGGCGACGAGGTACAGTTCGTGTCGGTGACGACCGAGGACGTCGGCGGGTCGTTGAGCGAGGCGGAACTGGCCGACTGGTGGCGCAAACACGACGGCGACTGGCTCGTCGGCGCGGACCCGACTGCCGAACTCGCCGCCAAACTGGACGTGGGCGGCTACCCGACCGCGGTCGTGCTCGACTCGACCGGTCGGATCCGCTGGTCCGACTCCGGCGTCCACACCGCCGACATGCTCGTCGAGGAGATCGAACGCGTGCTCGAGGGATGACGGCCCTCCTCACCCGATGACCGGACCCGCCCTCGCGACCGACCTCTCCTTTGCGGTCGCCTCCGGCGTGGCGACGTTCTTCTCGCCCTGTGCGTACCCGCTCTTGCCGGGATACGTCGGCTTCTACGTCAACCAGACCGACGCGAACGAGGTCTCGATCGCGGGCGCGGGAACGCGCGGGATCGCCGCCGGCCTCGGCGTGCTGGCGACCTTCGCCGTCCTCGCCGGTGCGACCGTCCGGATCGGGCACTCGACGCTCTCGAACATCACCGTCTTCGAGTCGCTCGTCGGTGGGCTTCTGGTCGTCTTCGGGCTGCTCGTGCTCGCCGGTCGGACCCCGTCGATATCGGTGCCGCTCCCGAAGCGCCGGGCGAGCGTGTTCGGGTTCGGGGTCTTCGGCGCGGGCTACGCGCTGGCGGGCGCGGGCTGTGTCGCGCCGATCTTCCTCGCGGTGATCGCCCGGGCGATCGCGCTCCCGACCGAGGCCGCGTTGCTGTTGCTCGGCGTCTACGCGGGCGTCGTCGCCGTGTTGATGGTCGCGACCACCGTGGCGACCGGGATGGGCCTGCTCACGAACGCCGGCCGGGTCATGGCGCACTCGGGGACGCTGAAGCGGCTCGCCGGCGCGGTGATGGTGGTGGCGGGGGTCGGCCAGCTGTACCTCGCGATCGTCGTCTACTAAGCCGTCTCTCGGGTCGGGAACGAGTTCGGGAACGGGGTCGGGAGTCCGGTCGTCTCCCGTTCCGACAGCGCGCCCTTTTTGGACGTGCCCCGCCGAGCGGAGGTATGAAAGCTGGCGTCATCGCCGTTCAGGGCGACGTGGCCGAACACGCCGAGGCGGTCCGCCGCGCTGCGGCCGCCCACGGCGAGTCCACGGAGGTCGTCGAGGTCAGGGATTCGGGGATCGTCCCCGGCTGCGACGTCCTGCTCATGCCCGGCGGGGAGTCGACGACGATCTCGCGACTGATCCACCGCGAGGGGATCGCCCCGGAGATCCGCGAGCACGTCGCAGCCGGGAAGCCCGTGCTCGCGACGTGTGCCGGGCTCATCGTCCTCTCGCGGGACGCGAAGGACGACCGTGTCGACGCGCTCGGGCTCGTCGACGTCTCCGTCGACCGCAACGCGTTCGGCCGACAGAAGGACTCCTTCGAGGCGAAGGTCCCCGTCGAGGGGCTCTCGGAGCCGTTCCACGCGGTGTTCATCCGCGCGCCGCTCATCGACGACGTCGGCGAGGGCGTCGAGACGCTCGCGACGGTCGACGGCCGGCCGGTCGCGGTGCGGGACGGTCCCGTGCTCGCCACCTCCTTCCACCCCGAACTAACCGACGACTCGCGGGTTCACGACCTCGCGTTCTTCCCCGACAGCGAGGTGGTGGCGTGAGCGACGGGTCGGAGGGCGAGGACGCGGACGCCCCCGACGACGCTACTCCCGTCCCCGACGACGCTGCTCCCGTCCCCGACGACGCGGTCCTCGACGAGCTGTTCGCGACGATCGAGTCGCGAAAGCGGGAGCTTCCCGAGGGTTCGTACACCGCCTCGCTTTTCACCCACGAGAAGGGCGAGAACGCGGTGTTGGAGAAGATCGGCGAGGAGTCGACGGAGGCGATCCTGGCGGCGAAAGACGACGACCTCGAGGAGCTCACCTACGAGAGCGCGGACCTCGTCTACCACCTGTTGGTACTGCTCGCGATGAAGGACCTCGACCTCGCGGACCTCCGCGAGGAGCTTCGCGACCGGTTCCGATAGACCACCGGGGCCGTCCGAACTTCGGTAGACCACCGGGGCCGTCCGAACTTTCAAACGCGCGAGCGACGCAGACGGCGCATGGACGTCTTCGTCTACGAGACCCTCACCGAGCCGGAGCGGGTCGGCGAGCTCCTCGACTCGTTCGTCTTCGTCGGACCGGCGACGCTGAGCGGACTTCGACCCGTCGAGGGACGCTACCCCACGCTCGCCCCCGGCGGGGAGACCGCCGGACGGCTCCTCCGGACCGACGAAATCGAGACCCTCGACGCGTACGAGGGCGTCGACGACGGACACTACGTCCGAGTCACCGTGCCGCTCGACGCGCCCGGTGGCCACCCGGAGGAGGCGGTCCTCTACGTCGGCGACCCCGCTCGGCTCGACGCGGACGCGACGTGGCCGGGCGACGGCGAGTTTCGCGAGCGGGTGAGGACGCACCTCGACCGGACCGACGTCGTCGTCCGCCTCGACCGGGGCACAGCCGTCTGACACGGGTCAGACGGGGAGTCGACGTCCCAGCAGTCCCACAGTTTCACTTTCACTCCGCCTGCCGGACCTTTTTGTGTCGGGGCCGGCTGTCTTCACTCGCACGTCACACGCGTGCATTCCCCCATTCCTTTCACGCGCTCCCTCGCCCGCGAGCGTTGCGGCGGCGACCCCGTGAGCACTGCGGCGGCGATCCGATGAGCGTCGATCGACCGGAACCGATTACCCGCGGCGTCGCCACGACGGCGTATGCTCTCTGTAGCCGACATCGAGGCCGCCCGCGAGCGGGTCGACGGCGTCGCCCGCCACACGCCCCTGGAGCGGTCGCGGACGTTCTCGGAGATGACCGGCGCGGACGTCCACCTCAAACTGGAGAACTTCCAGCGAACCGGCGCGTTCAAGATCCGCGGGGCGACGAACCGGATCGCGACGCTGTCCGAGTCCGCGCGCGAGGCGGGCGTCGTCACCGCCAGCGCGGGCAACCACGCGCAGGGCGTCGCGCTCGCGGCCGACCGCGCCGGCGTCGACGCCACCGTCGTGATGCCGAAGTTCGCCCCCGTCTCCAAGGTGAAAGCCACCCGCGGGTACGGCGCGAACGTCCGGCTCGAGGGCGTCGACTACGACGAGGCACAGGCCGTCGCCCACGATCTCGAGCGCGAGCAGGGGCTGACGTACGTCCACGCCTTCGACGACGACGCCGTCATGGCCGGACAGGGCACCCTCGGGCTGGAGATCGCCGACGACCGTCCCGACCTCGACACCGTCGTCGTCCCGATCGGCGGTGGCGGGCTGATCTCGGGGGTCGCCGTCGCGGTCAAAGAACGGCTCGACGACGTCCGCGTCGTCGGGGTTCAAGCGGAGGGTGCGGCCTCCGCGGCCGCGTCGCTGGAGGCGGGCGAGGTCCGCGAGATCGAGGCCGTCGACACGATCGCCGACGGGATCGCCACCCGGTCGATCGGCGAGCGGCCGCTCGTGGTCATGCGCGAGTACGTCGACGAGGTGGTGGCCGTCGACGACCGCGAGATCGCCCTGGCGCTCACCCTCCTCCTGGAGCGCTCGAAGACCCTCGTCGAGGGCGCCGGCGCGGTCGCGCTGGCGGCGACGCTCTCCGAGGCGTTCGACTACGACGACGACGAGACGATCGTCGCCGCGCTGTGTGGGGGCAACATCGACCTCAACCGGCTCGGGACGGTGGTCCGCCGCGGGCTCGTCCGCATGGGTCGGTACCTCAAGATCACGGTCGACCTGAAGGACCGGCCGGGCGAGCTCGAGCGCGTCTCGAGCATCGTCGCGCGCGCCGGCGCGAACGTGTACGCGGTCCACCACGACCGAACCTCCCGGGACGTCGCGGTCAACGCCGCGGAGCTCGAACTCGAACTCGAGACCGACGACGCCGAACACGCCGCGAGCATCGTCGAGGAACTGGAGGCCGACGGCTACGAGGTCGAGATACTGTCCTGAAGCAGCGTACTCCGTTCGAGGAGGAGCGCTCGTGCCGTCGTCGGGACGTGCGCCGTCGATCAGTCGTCGCCCTCTGCGCCGTCGATCAGTCGTCGCTCTCGGCGGCGACGGGCGCGGGCTCGTGGAGCTCGCCGGCCCGCTCCCGCTCCGAGAGGTAGTCGTCGGCGTCGAGCGCCGCCTTCACGCCCATACCGCCGGCGGTCACCGCCTGCTGGTAGTGGTGGTCGACCACGTCGCCCGCGCCGAAGATCCCCTCGACCGCGGTCGCGGTCTGTCCCCCGTCGCGGCCGCCCCGCGTCAGGAGGTAGCCCGCATCGTCGAGTTCGACGCCCGTGTCCTCGAGGTAGTCGGTGTTCGGGGTGTGGCCGATGGCGTAGAACACCGCGCCCACGTCGAACTCGTACTCGTCGACCTCGTCGGCGGTCGCCGGGTCCTCGAGCTTCTCCTTGGGGTGGCCGTCGGGGTGCTCGACGAGCGTGACGCCCGTGATCCCCTCCTCGGCGCTGCCGTGGATCGCCGTCAGCTCCGTGTTCCTCAGGACCTCGATCTCGCCGTCGTCGACCTTGTCCATCACGCGCTCGATCCAGACGTCCTCCGCGCGGAACTCCTCGCGGCGGTGGGCGATGTAGACGGTGTCCGCGAACTTGGTGAGGAAGTTGGCCTCCTCCATGGCGGCGTCGCCGCCGCCGACGACGAGCATGTCCTCGCCGCGGAAGAACGCGCCGTCACACGTCGCACACGTCGAGAGCCCGTAGCCCATCAGCTCGTCCTCGCCGGGAACGCCGAGCGTCCGGGCGCTGGCCCCGGACGCGGCGATCACGGCGTCGGCGGTGTAGACGTCGCCGTTCGTGAGTTCGACGCGGAAGTGTCCCTCCGGCTGTTTCTCCACGTCGGCGACGATCCCGCTCCGGAGCTCGCTCCCGAACTTCTTCGCCTGCTCGCGCATCTCGGTTATCAGCTCCGGCCCGGAGATCCCCTCCGAAAAGCCCGGGTAGTTCTCCACGTCCGTCGTGAGCGTGAGCTGACCGCCGGGTTCGTCGCCCTCGATCAACAGCGGATCGTTGTTCGACCGGGCCGCGTAGATCGCCGCGCTCAACGCGGCGATCCCGCTTCCGGCGACGAGGAGCCGTCGATGCTCGAGTATTTCATCGCTCATACTATACTGTTCGCAGCGGCGGGATATGTAGGTTGCGCTGGCGGTTCGTGGCGGCGGGGGCGGCGTCAGTCCAGGAACTCCGCGTCGATCGACGCCGGCGTCGTCCCCGCCGGCGACGTGGGCGGCGAGGAGAGCGCCTCGAAGAACCGCTCCGCGACGAACTCCTCGACGACGTCGGCCAGCGACTCGTCCTCGGCCACGGCCTCGAGGATCCCGAGCGGAACCTGCGCGCCGGCCATGTTGGCGTGACCGCCCGCGGAGCCCGCCTGCGCGAGCGCGTCCCGGAGCAGTTCACCCACGTCGAGGTCGGTGCCGCGGGAGCGGGCCGACCCGTAGATGACGCCGTCCATGTAGCCGTAGACGAACGTCACGGCGATCCCCTGGAGGTCGAGCAGTCGGTCGGCCGCCTGTGCGAGCGCGTCGCGGTCCGTGATCTCGCCGACACAGCTCGCGACCGTCGAGCCGCGGACGTCGCGTCGGTCGATCGCGGTCGCGAGCACCCGGAGCGTCTCGGCGCTCACGCTCGGGCTCTCGACGCGGTCGAGCGTCGATTCGTCGACGTGCGGCGTCAGCGACGCGGCAGCCTCGAAGTCGGCGATCGACACCTCGCGCGTGAAATCGCGCGTGTCGATCCGGATCCCGTACAACAGCGCGGTCGCGAGCGCGCGGTCCGGCTCGATCCCCAGCTGTGAGAGGTACTCCTCGATCAGCGTGCTCGTCGCGCCCACCTCCGGCCGGACGTCGACGAACCCCCCCTCGATCGGTCCGCGGGGTGGGTGGTGGTCGATCACGACGTCGACGGGCGTCCCCTCCGGTAGCGAGTCGTTGATCCCCGCCCGCGAGTGGTCCACGAGCGCGATCCCGCCGTACTCCTCGAGGTCGGTCCCGTCGACGGTCGAAAGCGAGAAGTCGAGGAGGTTCACCATCGCGCGGTTCTCCTGGTGGGCGATCTCCCCGCCGTAGCAGGGATCCGCGGGCACGCCGATCGACTCGGCGATCCGGGCCAGCCCGACCGCGCTCCCGATGGCGTCGGGGTCGGGGTTGTCGTGGGCGACCACGAGGAGCGGCCCGGAGAGTCGCCGGATCGTCCGGATCAGCCGTGGTGGACGCTCCGTCGGTCCCCGCGACTGGCCGGAGGTGTGATCCCGTTCGACGTCGGAACCGTGGCCACCGTCGCCGTCGGCGTCGTCGAGACCGAGCGCGTCGCGGACGCGCGTCGCCACCGCCTCCACCGGGTCGACGACGCGGTTCGCGACCGACTCCAAGGCGTCGACCTGCGACGCGGTCGGCGCGATACCGACGTGTGCGACGATCATCGCGTCGGGATAGCGCTCGCGGGCTGTGGCGGCGGCGGCGACGTTCCGGGCGGGGTCGTCGCTCGCGACCACCACGACCGCGGCGCGCTCGGGGAACGCCGTCGGGTCGGTCGGGTCCGCCTCCACGGTCGTCACGCCGCGGTCGCGAAGCGTCGAGGCCCACCCGGAGTCGTCGGTGACGGCGATGAGGTCCCCGGACCCCCCGGAGACGCGCTCGACGAGGGCGTTCCCGACCGCGCTACAGCCGAGCAGGAGACGCCGGACCATGTACCTCCGCCGAGGGGACGGCGACGCAAAACGCTGCCGTCCACGGTCCGACGTCCGAGGGGGGTCAGTCCGGTCGCGCCGGGTCCGTCGCAGTCCGGACGACGTCCACTGCGGCGCGGTTCTCGGCCACGTCGTGGACGCGGACGAGGTCGGCCCCGCGCTCTACCGCGAGCGCCGTCGCCGCGACGGTCGCGTGTTCGCGGTCGTCCGGCCCCAGATCGACGGCTCCGTAGAACGACTTGTACGAGTGACCGACCAGCACCGGGCAGCCGAGCGCCGCGAACTCGTCGACCCGCCCGAGTAGCTCGAAGTTCTCGGCAGCCGACTTGCCGAACCCGAGCCCGGGGTCGACGATCACCCGATCGCGGTCGATGCCGGACACCTCCGCGAGCGCGAGCCGTTCGCGGAGGTCGGCGATCACGTCGGCGACCACGTCGCCGTACTCCGGGTCGGTGTCGGGGTCGACGGGGGCGTCGACGCTGTGCATCACCACCACCGGACAGCCGGCGTCGGCGACGACCTCCCGCATTCGGGGGTCCTCCAGCCCGGTCACGTCGTTTATCACGTCCGCGCCCGCCTCGAGGGCCGCCGCCGCCACCCCTGCCTTCCGGGTGTCGACGGAGACGAGCACGTCGCCGTCGGCGACCGCCGGGACCTCCCCGACCGCCTCGACGACCGGGACGACGCGGTCGATCTCCTCGTCGACCGGCACCGGCTCCGCGCCCGGCCGGGTCGACTCGCCGCCGACGTCGATCACGTCGACGCCGGCCGTGACCATCCGTTCGGCCCCCGCGACCGCGTCCGCGAGCCCCTCGTGGCGGCCGCCGTCGTGGAAGGAGTCCGGCGTCACGTTGAGCACGCCCATCACCGCGGTGCCGTCGTGCCAGGGGTACTCGTCGGTCGCGTCCGCCGTCCCGTCCGTCCCGGTCCCGTCCGCCGTCCCGTCCGTCCCGGTCCCGTCCCTCCCCGCGTCGATCCCGAGGCTCTCCCGGAGGTCGCCCGCGACGCCGGCGAGCCCGCTGTCCGCGCCCTCGAGTCGGTCACACAGGTCGCGGAACTCGGCGAGGGAGCCGGCGAGCGTGACCGGCGAGAGCTCGCCGCCCGCGGAGCCGCCGCCGTCGGCGTCGCCCCCGCTCCCGTCGGCGCCGACCCCCCCGACGGCGGC
>NZ_QMIM01000006.1 GCF_003287355.1 Halorubrum sp. 48-1-W | reverse complement strand
CACACGACCGGCGTGGTGTCCCACGAAGGAATCCTCGCGCTTCAGCGCGGGGAGGGTATCAATCTTCCTGCAAGAGTTCTTGAAAACCGTCGTTTACCTCCGAAACCATCGCGGCCTGCTCTTCGACTGCGGCACTGATGCTGTCGGTTTCGTCGCTGATATCTCTGGCGTTCGACGCCGTCTGGCCGACCATCGACGCGATCTCCTCGGTGCTTGCGGCCTGCTCGTCGGTCGCTTTGGCGACCTCCTCGATACCGCTGTTCAACTCGTCCACCGAGTCACCGATCTCTTCGAGCCGCGACAGCGTCGACTCGACCTCCTCGACACCGTTGTCGACGGCCGCTTCGTTGTCGGCCAGTCCCTCGACGGCACGGCCCGTGTTGTGTTGTATCTCGTCGACGAGGTCCTCGATGTCGTTGGCTCTGCGCTGTGACTTCTCGGCTAACGACTTGATCTCCTCGGCGACGACCGCGAACCCCTCCCCGGCTTCGCCGGCACGCGCCGCCTCGATGGAAGCGTTGAGCGCCAGCAGGTTCGTCTGGTCGGCGATCTCGTTGATCACGGAGACCATCCCGTCGATCTCTTCGACGCTGTCTTCGATCCGGTGGACGCGTTCGCTCACCTCGTCGGAAGAGTCGTCGATCCGGTTCATCGCCACACGCGTGTCCTTTGCTGCCGCCCGGCCCTCCGAAGCGAGCTGGTTCACCTGGTCGCCCTCGTTCGCGACCTCCTCCGCGGACGAGGCGATCTCCTCGACGGCGGCGCTCATGTCGGAGACCTCGTCTTGGACCTGCGACATCCCATCCGCCTGTTCGACCGAAAGCGCCGCGATCTCCTCGGTCCGCGTCGCGATGTCCTCCGACGCGTTCTGAAGCTCCACGAGGGAGTGTGCGGCCTCCTCGACGGTGTCGTCGTCGTGTGATTCGGCCTTCTCGAGCGTTTCCCGTTCGACCTCCTCCGCCTCGTCGGCGATGTCTACCGTCGACATGCTGTATCTGTCCGGGATCCGATCGAATAAATGTCGGTACCGAGTTATCAATGGTGATTCTTGATGACGGGGAGACGGTCGAGACGCCGTCGACCGCCCCGGTGTGGAAGACGAGGTGAAAGCTCCACCCGCCGGGTGCCGTAGGAGGCCTCGCCGTTTACGGCGGCGAGGAGGTCACCCGGTGACGGTCATTTCGACGTCCCGTTCCGTCGTCGCTCCCGGTTCGACCGTGACGTCGGCGGAGGCGTCCTCGGTACCGCCCCGTTCCGCGTCGATGGTGTACTCGCCGGGTGCGACGGAGTCGAACGCGTAACTCCCGTCGCTGTCCGACGTGACGGTGTCGACTTCGTTTCCGTCGGCATCGACGAGCGTGAGCTCGGCACCGTTGAGCCCGGACCCGTCGTCGGCGTCGCGTACGACCCCCTCGATCGAGCCGAACGCCTCGAGTTCGTAGTCCTCCGTGACGTCCTCCTCGCCGAACTCGACCGACTCCGTGGCGGTCGCGTATCCGTCGAGGGTGACTTCCACGTCGTGGGTGCCGATCGGGACCTCCTCGATCGCGTAATCGCCCCCCGCGACGCTCGTGTCGGTCAACTCCTGTCCGGCGTCGGTCGTCAGCGTGACCGTCGCGCCGTCGAGTGGGTCGCCGTTCGAGTCGGTCACCGCGCCGGACAGCGAGAGCGTCCGCTGTTCGAGTTCGATGTCGGCCTGATCGCCGAACGAGTCGACGGTGTGATCGGCCGACT
>NZ_QMIM01000005.1 GCF_003287355.1 Halorubrum sp. 48-1-W | reverse complement strand
TCGAGTTCGATGTCGGCCTGATCGCCGAACGAGTCGACGGTGTGATCGGCCGACTCGTAGCCGTCGGCCTCGGCGGTCACCGTGTAGCTCCCGTCGAGGTCGTCGACGGAGAACTCGTAACTGCCGCCCGTCGCTGTCGCCACGGACTCGCCGTTCCCGTCGACGAGTTCGATCGAGGCGTCGACCTCCCCGTCGCCGTCGGTCGAGAGCGGCTCGCCGGTCTCCGCGTCGACGACCGCTCCGTTCACGGTCGCGCTGGCCGGGGCGACCTCGACCCCGTCGGTTCCGTTCGGATCCTCACGAAAGACTACTGATTCCGGACCGATCCGGAGGTGATACGGGGTCGATCCGTAGCGACCGTAGCTCCGGATCGCCTCACAGACGTCCGCGAGAAGATCGGCACGCGTCGCGAGGTCGCAATCGAGCGCGGCCTCGACGCTCCCGCCGGTCGCGAGCGTCTCGAGTTCGCCGGGAACGTACTCAACGGCGACCCACGGCTCGGGGTCGGTTCCCCAGTCGAGAAGCGTTCGGGCGGTTTCGCGACCCGAGATGTTTCCCCATTGCGTCGCGAGCGAGTCGAACCTGTCGTACTCGTCCTCTGGGGCCGTCCCACAAAGTGATCTGACGGCGACCGCGTCGCCGTCGGCGGTTCGCCCGTCGAACGTCTCCCAGTGTGTTTCCGTCCCGGCTCGTTCACCGACGGTTATCCTCAGATCGGTTCCAGAGAGCGTCCGGTCGGGGCGCATAACTACGACTCGGACGGATCTAGATCGAAGTCTTTCTCTTGGGTCTCCCCACTGAGGTCGATGGTCTCTGCTTTCGTCTCGTATCCTTCGGCATTCACTTCGACACGATAGTCGCTACCCGGGGGGAGTCCAGTTATTTCGTAGTTTCCGAACGAGCCGGTTGTCACCGTCCGCACGTCGCCAGCTACGACCGTCACCTCGACCGTTGCATCCGAGACGACGGTTCCGTTCGAGGTGACTTCCCCCGAGAGCGTCACTCCCGTTGACTCGAGTTCGATGTCGGCCTGATCGCCGAACGAGTCGACGGTGTGATCGGCCGACTCGTAGCCGTCGGCCTCGGCGGTCACCGTGTAGCTCCCGTCGAGGTCGTCGACGGAGAACTCGTAACTGCCGCCCGTCGCTGTCGCCACGGACTCGCCGTTCCCGTCGACGAGTTCGATCGAGGCGTCGACCTCCCCGTCGCCGTCGGTCGAGAGCGGCTCGCCGGTCTCCGCGTCGACGACCGCTCCGTTCACGGTCGCGCTGGCCGGGGCGACCTCGACCCCGTCGGTTCCGTTCTCGTCGACCTCGATCTCCTGGGCACCGTACTCGAAGGCGTCCGTCGACTCGGCGGAGATCTCGTAGGTTCCGGTCGAGACGTTCTCGAAGGCGAAGCTCCCGCCGTCTGTCGTCGTGTTCATCCCGCCGTCGCTCTCGGTCGCGTTGTCGTCAGCGACCCGTTCGATGGTCACCTCCACCCCCGAACCGATCGGCTCGCCGTCGGCGTCGACCACGGTCCCGTTGATCGACGCGGCCGCGGCGCCGCCGTCGTCGCCGCCACTGCCGCCGATCACCCCGAACGCGGAGGCGCCGAAGAAGCCCGCGATCAACACGAGCAGTACGAGCGCGCCGATGGCGACGTACTTGCCGATCTCCGCCATGTCGAACCGGCTCGAGGAGCCCGAACTCGCGAGTCGGTCGGCCGTCGACCCGCCGGTGTCCGGCGCGCTCAACGCCGGGACACGCTGGCTGACCCGCCTCCGGATCTCGGAACTCGAGAGGCCGTGCTCCCGCGAGAGCGTCTGGACCGACTCGTTGATCGAGGCGATCTCCGCGTCGATGAGCCGGCTCCGGATCGACTCCTTCGTCGACTCCCACCGGTCTTCGGTGTCGCCGACCGGAACGATACCGCTCGACCCGTTCGGGGCGACGACCAGGTCGAACTCCGACAGGGCGTTCGACTCCGGCGAGTCGGCGACGGCGGCGCGGTTGTACGTGCCCATGAACTCGTTGACGAGCCCGAGCGCGCTCTCGGCGTCGCGCACGCCGACGGTCCCGCCCTGCCGCGACCCGATCAGCTCCTCGAGTATCGCGCGGTCCTGGTCGCTTCCCGGGAGCGACGTTTGACCGGCGTCGAGCGCCCGGAAGACGCTCATGTCGTCGGCGGAGTCGTCTATCGTGTACCCCCACTCGTCTTCGATCCGGTCGCGAAGCGCGTCCATGAACTCCCGCATCGAGCCGTTCCGCGTCGAGTACACCGCGTAGAACTGTTCGGCGCGGGCGTTCCGGGTCTCCCGCGCCCGGAAGAACATCGTGAACTTGCGCTCACGCCCCGCCTCGATCGCGAGTCTCACGCCGGCGGGACCCAGGTCCTTCTTCACCCGTTCGTTCGATCGGCTACCGCCGCCCGTCGGCGAGTGTTCGTTTCCTCTCGTGTCGTATACGCGTAGTGATGGCATCCGTGTTCACCCCATCTTTTCGAGGAGTTCGTCGAACCCGACGGTCATCACGTTCCCGTTGCGGTCGCGCATCGGGACGCGTTCCCCGTTCTCGTCGGTCGTCGTCTGGTAGTACACCGGGTGGATGTCCGACCCGGAGGTGTCCTGTACGAGCGTCCGAACCGTCTGGTTGTTCTCGATCAGCGTCTCGCTCACGAACTCCCGGAACTCGTCGAAGTACTGGTGGGCCTCGAGCGCCTGCTTGTCGCGGAACTCCTCGGCGAGGATGTCACACTTCGTCGCGACGAGCAGTACGTCCTTGTTCGAGGCGACGTCCAGGATGTCGAAGTACGGCTCTATCTCCAGCGGCTCGTTGTTGTGGTACCGCTCGACGTCGATGATCAGGATCAGCGTGTTGGCATCTCGGACCCGCTGGGCGAGGAGCCGGAGCGTCGAGTTGTCGATCTCGTCGTCCGGGCTCATCAGCGCGTTCGGGAGCCGTTCGAGGTACTCGCCCGCGTAGTCGAGGCTCGACAGCTCGATGTTCTTCGGGAACACCCGGCCGTCGACGTAGTTGAAGTTCAGGTCCTCGACGTCGGTCTGACCGGTCGCGTCGAGCTTCCAGCCGGTGTCCTTCGACGCCGCGTCGAGCGAGCCGACCAGCTCCATGAGGTCGCTGCTCGGGTTCAACGGCGTGTCGGCCTCACGGCCCACGGCCTCGTCGAGGGCGGCCAGGTACTTGCCGACGAGGAAGAGCGACTTCCCCGACCCCTGCGGGCCCAACACGAAGAAGTTCTCGGAGGCGTCGTACGTCACGAACCGGCGCAGCGTGACCACGAACACCGCCGCCATGAGCGTGTTCACGCCGATCCCGGACCACTCGACGCTCACGTCCGGCGCCGGCGGCACGACCCGAACCGTGTCGGCAGTGACCTGGAGGACCTGCGGCAGGTTGAGGTGGAACTCGATCAGCCCGCCGACGACGATCGCGCTGATCAGGTAGAACAGGAGCGTCGCGGAGCGCCTGAACTCGAGGGCCGACGCCGTCCGGACCTCCAGGAGCTTGGGACCGCCGCCGACGAGTCCGCCGCCGACGAACCCGGCGAGGACCCACACGACGTTCGCCGCGAAGTCGATGTTCGGGATGAACAGGCCGATCGACAGCAGGCCGACGAGCGCGGAGACGGTTCCCAGCCACAGCAGGATCCCCTGGACCCGTTTCTTCGGATCGAGGGTCACGAGGACCAACAACCCGAGATAGAGCCCGAACATTAGCGCGGAGAACTGTTCGAGGGTAACGCCCAAAAGCGGGTTCAACGCGAGGATCGCCGGCCTGACGATGTCCGACGCCTGCCACGCCTCCCCGAGCGAGAGGAAGAGCGGTCCGGCGACGATCACCATCACGGCGAAGTAGACGACGAGAAAGACCTTCTCGCCGTTTTCCTCGAGGAACTCACCGATCGTCGTCATCTATCGATCACTCCCCCCCGTCGAGGGTCTCGGAGGGCGCGTCCGCCTGCTCCGTGCCGTCCGCGTGTTCCTCCCCACCGGTGAACGAGACGTGCTCGATGTGTTCCACCAGGAGGTCGTCTTTGATCTCGCCCTCGTCGCGGAGGAAGAACTGGGTGTCGTTGGGGTTCTCGAGGTTCAACACCTCGTCCCGACGGACGTAGTACCCCTCGTCGAGGCCGTACGTGTGGTGAACCAGGATGTCGGTGTCGTCGGACGCCTCCTTGGCCCGGTAGCCGGTCTGGTAGCCGTCGGCTTCGACCTCCGCGCGGAGGTTGTCCAGGAAGATCCCGTCGATGAAGATCCCGAGTCCGATGTCCCAGCTCCCGCCGGCCTCGACCGGGAACGACGCGAAGTTCTCGCTTCCGGCACCTAGGTTGTAGGCGCCCTGGAAGACGGGTTTGAGGTCGGCCACGTCGCCGATCTGGTTTATCGCCCGGCTCATCACCCCGACGACGACGTTCATCTCGTTGTACCGGGAGCGGTCGCCGCTGATCCGGCGTTTCCGGATCCCGGTGTATTTGGGGTTGTGCGCGTTCTTCGCGAGCTCCTCTAAGGAGCCGCGGAGCCGCTGTTTCTCGGTCTCGTCGTCGAACAGCTTGCTCTCGGCGATGTCGGCGTCGTCGCGGAGCTGGAGGATGTCGTGGGGTTTGACCGTCTTGACGTAGTGGTACTCCTCGTCCTCTGTCGAGACGGACGTCTCCCGGCTCTCGTTGTAGTTCTCTCGGAGATCGCGGTATCGGCTCTGTGAGTTCATGAACGCGTCACGCGGGCCGTTGAGCTCCTCGAAGAGGCTGACCGTCCCGTCGTACAGATCGGCTTTGTGCTCCGCGTCCTCGAGTTCGGATTCGAGCTCGTCGCGGCGGCGCTCGATGTCGTCGGTCTCGATGACCTCGTCTTTGATCAGCTCCTCGAACTCGCGGGCGAGTTCGGAGAAGCTCGTGCCGGAGTCGAGCAGGCGTTCGATCTCCTCGAGCGCCCGCGGGCTGTCGGTCTCGAGCTCGGCGCGGGTCTCCGTGACGATGTCGCGGCGGCGCGCATCGAGCTCCTCCTCTATCGTCCGCAGGAGGCTGTCGACGGTGAACTCGAGTTCGATCGACAACGAGTCCCCGGCACGGGAGATCGTGAACACCTCGTTGTCGTCGAGCTGGTTGCGCTTCATCCGGTAGTTCTTCTGCGCCTGCTTGCGCTCCTCCTCGCCGGAGGTGTCCCACGGGAGGATGGACTCGAGGGTTCCCTCCTCCTGGTTCATCTGGAGGAACGCCTCTTTCGCGTCCGCCAGATCGGCTATCGAGGCGTTTATCTCTCGTTCGGTGTCGGAGACGTTGATCCCGACGCGGTCGAACTCCTCGGAGAGTTCGTTGAGCGTGCTCCGGACTCCCCCGTCGCTCACCGCCTCGAGCTGGTCTTCGGTCTCCGCGTTCTTCACCTCGCGGGCGTACGTCTCGAGCGCCATCTCGAGTTCGTCGCCCAGCCGCTCGGCGTCGATCGACCGGCAGTCCTCGTACTCCTCGTAGATCGGCTGGACCGACCGCTCCCACTCGTCGACGCGGCGGTCGACCTCGTCCTGTTGGGAGCGCCGGCGTTCTTCGAGCTCCTCGTCCGCGTCCTCGAGGTCGGCCTGAAGCCGGTCTCTGCGCTCCGTGGCCTCCTCGAGTTTGGCCTCGAGCTGGTTGAGCCGGACGCCGGCGTTTATCCCCTCGTCCTCCAGGGCGAGGAGGTAGCTGATCGTGCTCTCGACGCGGTTGTCGTCGACGGCGCGAAGCCGCACGAGCAGGTCCTTCCGGTGGGCGAGCCGGTTCAGTTCCTCGCGGATCACGTCGCCGAGCTGTTTGTCGATGCTGTCGACGAACTGTTCGCCGTCGGTGTTCACCTCGGCGGTCCCGGCACGGATCGAGCCGCCGATCACCTCGATGAGCTCGACGATGTCGTCCGTCTCCAGCTCCGCTTCGGAGACGATCTCTCGGTAGATCGAGACCGACTCGTAGTCGAGTTCGGTGAAGAGGTCGAGCTCGAGCAACGACCGCACGTTGTTGAGCCGCGTCTCGAGGTCCGTCCGGTCGGAGTCGTGGAGCTCGCCGTTCATCCCGTCCGGGCTCCACTCGCGCGAGAGGAACCGGTCGATGCCGGCGTAGATGTCCGCCTCCGACTCGAGGGCGTCCTGTTTGGCGTTCAGGATGTCCTTCGTGACGGTTTTCGCGTCCTGGATCGCGTCGACGTTGTACCGGAGGACCTGCGGGATCCCGATGATGAACGGGGCGTAGGAGGGCGTGTCCGCGAACGGGTCCTCCATGTCCATCATGTTGTAGTACGTCGCGATGAGGTAGATCGCCGCCCGGTCGAACTCCAAGAGCGCGTCGGAGCTCTGGAGGATGTTCGCCTTCTTCCCGCCGAACCCGGTCGGGTCGATCGGGATGAGGATCCGGTCTTTGAACAGGTCCTCGTCCTGGAGGCTGAGGTACTCGAGTTCGGAGAGCGCGGCGTGCGCGTTCGCGTTCTCCGCGTCCCCCTCGTCGTCGTTCGGTAACACGCCGAACAGCGTGATCTCCGCGGTCCGCTGTGTGCGCTTGAGGTGTCTGACGAGGTCGATGAAGATTCCCGAGCCGGAGCCGCCGCCCAGGCCGGCGATGACCGCGACCTTCCCCCTGCCGGGGAGGTCGATGGCCGTCCGGACGTCGTCGTCCTCGGCGTACGCCTTGTAGTAGAGCCCCTTGCCCAGCCCGCGCTTCCGGACGACGCCGGTGGCGAAATCGAGGTTCTCGTTGATGAACTCCGGTTGGAGCCACCAGTTCTCCTCCTCCATGCCGACCCCCGAGGCGATCCGCGGTACCGCCTCCTCGCCGATGAGGTCGTTCTGGTCGTGGAGCTGGATGTTCCGGGTGAGCGGGAGATACTCGATCGTGATCTCCCCCGGTCGGCCGGTGTGTTCCGAACGGAGCCGGTCTTTCGTCTCCTGGATCTGTTGTTCGATCTCCTTGATCCGTTCGAGGTCGCGGTTCTCCTCCTCCTCCGCCGTGTCGATCACGGTCACGGTCAACGTCTCGGGGTTCGGGCGGGGTCGCAAGACTGCCTCCTGGACCCAATCGGCCTTCAGAAGCTCGTACGTAATGGCCTTCCCAGCACCCCCGATCGCAAATATCCTGCTTGGGAGATTCATGCTGACATCCAACGATCATTACAACTATCTATAAATTATTCGATGGCCGGATACCATATTGACACGATTCGGAAACGAACGCCCACGGTCACGTTTTTTCTATGTGATAGGTTTGGCTCGTTCGTTTCCCACAGTATCCTGCGCAGTATCCTGCGCAGTATCCTATCATGTATCCGACTCGTTCGCGTCCCCCAGTTACAAACGGTCCCGCGTGGTACGGGTGGGCATGTTGCCGATCGCGGACCGCTTCGACTCTCAGCACCACGGCTGTGACGTGTTGTACGGGCGCGGGCGGGTCGCCGACCTCGGGGGGTACCTCGCCGATCGGGGGATCGACGGCGCGCTCGTCGTCTGCGGGGCGAACGTCGGCGCGAACGACGCCCTGATGGACCCGATCCGGGCGGGGCTCGGCGACCGGCACGCGGGGACCTTCGACGGGACGACCCCCGAGAAGCGGGCCGAGGACGCCTTCGACCTGCTCGAGACGGCGTCGACGGCGGACGCCGACGCCCTCGTCGCCGTCGGCGGCGGGAGCAGCCTCGACACGGCGAGACAGGCGTCCGTCCTCGCAACCGACGATCGCGACCTCACAGCCCTCGAGGCGGAGGCGCGGGAGGGGGCGATCGCCCCCCCGACCGCTGAGCCGGCGTTTCCCGTGGTCGTGGTCCCGACCACGTTCGCGGGGGCAGACCTCTCCGCGGGCGGGTCGCTCGAGGTGCTCCCCGCCGAGGCGTCGCCGACGGGCCACCCGCTCACCGTGAGCGGTTCCGCGATGCCGGTCGCCGACCTGCTCGACCCGAACCTGTTCGAGACGACGCCGCGGTCCGTCCTCGCCGGGTCGGCGATGAACGGCTTCGATAAGGGGATCGAGACGGTGTACGCCCGCGACGCCTCCCCCGTCAGCGACGCGACCGCCGTCCACGGGACCCGGCTCCTCTCCCGGTCGCTCCCGGTCGTCGCGGGCGACCGCGCCGGCGACGAGGCCGCCGCGATGGACCGGGCGGTCGCGGGGACGCTACTGGTCCAGATCGACCGGAAGATCAGCGTCGTCCACGCGTTCGGTCACGGCTTCGCCCGCCGGTACGACGTCCAGCAGGGCGCGATCCACGCGGTCGTCGTCCCGCACGTCCTCGCGTACCTCTTCGAGGAGGTCGACGCCGGACGCCGGGCGCTCGCCGTCGGGTTCGGGATCGACGCCGAGGGCCGCGACGACGACGCGGTCGCCGAGGCGGTCGTCGACGCGGTGGCGGACGTCCGCGACGCGCTTCCCGTTCCGAACCGCCTCCGCGACGTCGGGGCCGTCCGCGAGGAGGACCTCCCCGCCATCGCCGAGTTCATCGCCGAGGACCCGCCGATGGAGCGTGCGCCCCCCGGGATCGACGCCTCACCGGAGCGGATCGAGGGCGTGCTCCGCGGGGCGTGGTGAGGGCGGTTCGCCGACCGCGACGTGCCGGATCGATCGGGGTCAGTCGTCCACAGCGGTCGGGTCAGTCGTCCACGGCGGTGGCGTCGGGGCGGTACGCCAGGCTTATGGCCTTCCACTTGCCCGAGCGGAACCGCCAGTAGTTGATCGTCGCGGGGATCGTCGTCTCGGCGAGGAACGCCAGGTAGAGCCCCCACAGGCCGAGTTGGGTGGTCGCGCCGACGTACGCCAGCGGGAGCGACACCAGGAACATCCCGACGAACTGGCTGGCGAACGGCACCTTCGTGTCGCCGGCGGCGTCGAGCGGCCCCGCCGCCCCGCCGGAGATCCCCTGGAAGACCACCGCGAGACACGCGGCGTACACCAGGTTGACCGCGATGGGCACCTCCGGGCTGTCCGCGCTGTCGGCGAAGAGCAGGACGATGTCGCCAGCGAACGTCGCGATGAGCGCCGCGCTCACGAGGTACGCCCCAACGGAGAAGCGGATGATGTCGCGGGCGTACGCCTCCGCCTCGGCGGGGTCGTCGCCGCCGAGTTCCTGCCCGACGAGGCTGGAGGAGGCGAGCCCGAAGCCCCACCCGGGCGTGTTCATGATCCCCCAGATCCGGCGGGCGATCACGAACGCCGCCACCGTGTTCTCGCCGAAGATGTCGAGCACGAAGAGCATGGGGAACTCCGCCGAGGTCCACACGAGGTTCCGAGCCCCGACGGGGAGGCCGATCTCGACGAGGTCGCGGAGCATGTCCGGGTTGAGGTACGACCCGAACGGGTCGATCGCGACGGGGAACGCGCCGAGGAGCGGGAGCCGTCCCCGCGCGATCCCGACAGCGAACGCCGCGGTGACGACGACGTTCGAGAGGACGGTCCCGAGCGCGGCACCCTCGACGCCCCAGCCGAGCCCGAAGATGAACCCCGCGTTCAACACGACGTTCACGATCGCCCCGCCGGCACGGAGCTGCATCGCGGTGTACGAGTCGTCACAGCCCACGAGCGCCCGCCCCCCGACCAGGTTCAAGCCCGCGAACGGCACGCCGATCCCGACGATCCGCAGGTAGTCAGAGCCGTACGCGATCGCCGTCTCGTTACTGCTGATGAGCGAGATGAGTTCGGTCGGATACGTCCAGAAGACGAGCGTGACGGGAACGCTTATCACCACCACGAGCAGGGTGCTGGCGCGGATCGCGTCCCCGAGCTCCCGGAACGCCTCGGCCCCGTAGCGCTGGGAGACCAGCGCGATCGTCCCGCCGGCGACGCCGCCGCCGATGGCGAACGCGATCCCCCAGAAGGGGCCGGCGAAGCCGACGCCGGCGACCGCGCTGGTGCCCAAAGCGGCGCCGACCATCGCCACGTCGACCGCGTTCTTCGACATCCGGGCGATCCCCGTGACGATCCGCGGCCACGCCAGGTCGGTGGTCCGGACCACGCGGTGGCGATCGATCAGCCCGAGACGCGCGAGCGCGAAGCCGATGTAGAGGATGACGAGCCGGAACGGGTTCGGGAGGGAGGACACTGAGTACGGCCCCTTTTCCTGCGGTCGCTATAGGCGTTTCCTCACGCGGCGGGCGTTTCCGGATCGTCGCCGTCGATTCCAGCGGATCAGGTCCCGGAGACGAGGTAGACGGAAACGACCGCGAAGGCGATCCCGAGCGCCTTGCGCGCGGAGAACGACTCGCCGAGGAGGACGACCCCGATCAGCGAGGAGAACACGAGGAACATGGCGAAGATCGGCGTCACGACGCTGACGGGGCCGAGCGAGAGCGCACGATACAGCGCGAGGATGCCGACGCCCAGGAAGAGCCCGGCTCCGAGCACGTGGAGGAGTTTGGGTGAGCCGAGGTGGGAGGTGAAGCCCTGGCCGGTGTACCACACCACGCCGACCGCCATCGAAACCAACAGGACGTTCGAGACGATGACGGCGACGTCGCTGGGGATCGCGTCGGGGCCGGTGGTCGCGACCCGCATGAGCGGCGAGACGAACGTGTACGCCCCCATCGCGAGGAGCGCGTAGGGGAGATAGGTGGCGTCCATACGCCCCCCGTGGAAGCCGATCGGCAAGTCGCTACCGACTCCGGCCGGGCTCGTGGGTGTGTCCCGCGAGCAGTACGACGGCGTTGGCGACGAGGAGCGCGAACACCACCGCGCCGAACGCGGGGATCCGGTCACGGAAGACCGCGAGCCCGACGTAGACGGCGGGGAACGCGATCGCCGTCCAGAACGCGAACTGCTCCACGACCGCCGAGACGCCGGCGGAACCGGAGCGGACGACCGTCCGAACGCGTGTGGGTCCCGTGTCGTGGCTCATCCCGTGTTCGGATCACGCGGGAGGACGTCAAATACGAACCGAAGGCACAAACGGCGGTTTTCGTTACCGCTCCCGGACCGGGAGGGCGATCCTCGATCGACTCCGGCGAGCGAGTCCCGCGAGTTCCCGGTTCAGTACGCTTTTGGACCGAGCGGCCGAACCGCCGGGTATGGAGTCCACGTTCGACCACGTGATGATCCGCGTCGAGGACTTAGACGAGAGCCTCGACTGGTACGAGACGCACCTGAACTACGAGGAGAAGGGTCGCTGGGAGGCGGACACGTTCACGAACGTGTTCCTCGGCCCCGAGGACGTCCACGAGTCCGGCGCGCTCCTCGAGCTCACCTACAACCACGACGGCCGCGCCTACGAGCTGGGCGACGCGTGGGGCCACATCGCGGTGCGCGTGCCCGAGGACGCGCTCCAGGAGTCGTACGACGAGCTGATGGAGGACGGCGTCGAGGACTACCGCGACCCCGAGTCCTGCGGGAACCGCTACGCGTTCGTGAAGGACCCGGACGGCCACGAGATCGAGATCGTCAAGCGCGACTACGGCGCGAAGTGGAGCCTCGACCACACGATGATCCGCGTCGAGGACGCCGACGAGGCGCTCGGCTACTGGACGCGCAAGTTCGAGTACGGCGAGGCCCGCGACCGATGGGAGGCCGACACGTTCGCGAACTACTTCGTCGCGCCCGAGGACGCCCCGGAGGAGGCGATGAAGCTCGAGCTCACCTACAACTACGACGGTCGCTCCTACGAGCTGGGCGACGCGTGGGGCCACCTCGCGATCGAGGTCGACGACCTCGACGACGCGTGGGAGCGGCTGATGGAACGCGAGGCGCCCGACTACCGCGACCCCGAGTCGTGTGACCACCGCTACGCGTTCACGAAGGACCAGGACGGCCACGAGGTCGAACTGGTCACCGAGGACTGAAAACGCCCGAAAACGCCCGAAAACGCCCGAAAACGATCCGAGCCGGCGGATCAACCTTCGAACGCCGACGCTTTTTCGACGCGCCGACGTCTACGTCCCGACCGGTCGGAAGGTGACGATCCGCCCGCCGTCGGTCTCGCGTTCCCCGACGCCGACCTCGACCGTGGTTCCGACAGCGACCGCGTCACCGCCCGCGCCCTCGTCGCCGTCGTCGACGCCGTCGACGCCGCGGACGATCCCCGTCAGCCGGACCGGGCCGAACCGGGCGACCGCCGTGGTGTACGGCGCGTCGTCGGCGAACCGCGGCGAGGGGACGTGGACGACGGTGAACGTCTCGATCTCCCCCCGATCCGGGAGCGGCTCCTCCGCGAGCGAGGACGACCCGCACTCCGGGCACACGCGACGCGGCGGGAGCGAGCCGTGGCCCTCCGGGCAGACGAGCGCGTAGCCCGTCCCGTCCGCGAGCGCGTCGATCCACTCGTCGTAGCCGGCGTTCGCGGTCGGCGCGGCGCCGTCGGCCGTCGCCTCGTCGCTCATTCCGCCACCTCCAGGACGTGGACGACGGCGCTCGCGACCGTCCCGCCCGCGTTGTGGGCGACGCCGACCTCGGCGTCGGGGACGTGCTCGCTGTTCGGGTGGTCGCCCCGCAACAGCCGCGTCAGCTCCGCGATCTGTGAGCCGCCGGTCGCGCCGACCGGGTGCCCCTTCGCCTTCAGTCCCCCGGAGAGGTTGACCGGGCGGTCACCGTCGGCGGTCGTGAGCCCGTCGCGGGCGGCCGTGATCCCCTCGCCCGGCTCGGCGAACCCGAGCGACTCGATCGCGAGCACCTCCGCGATCGTGAAACAGTCGTGGACCTCCGCGAGGTCGACGTCCGCCGGGCCGATCCCCGCGTCGTCGTAGGCGGCGGTCGCCGCGGCGTCGGCTGCGGGCGTCGCCGCGAGCTCCGCCCGGTCCGCGAGCGCCAGCCGGTCCGTCCCCTGACCCGTTCCCGTCACGGCGACGGGGGCGTCGAGGTCCGCCTCGGCCGCGTACTCCTCGGAGACGAGCACGAGCGCGCTCGCGCCGTCGGTGATCGGGCAGGCGTCGTAGAGGTGAAGCGGCTCCGCGATCGGCGGAGCGGAGAGCGCCTCCTCGATCGAGACCTCCTTTCGGAACTGGGCGTACTCGTTCGGGAGGGCGTTCTCGTGGTTCTTCGAGGCGACGTGCGCGAGGTCCTCTCTCTCCCCGCCGTGGGCCTCGAAGTAGGCGGTCGCCATCAGCGCGTACGCGCCGGGGAACGTGACCCCCGCCCGCACCTCGAAGAGGTCGTCCGCGGCGATCGCCAACCCCTCCGTCGCCCCCGCGGTGTCGAGGTTCGTCATCCGCTCCATCCCGCCGGCGACGACGACGTCCGCGTCGCCCGCCGACACCGTGCGGACCGCCTCCCGGACTGCCACGCCCGCGGACGCACACGCCGACTCGTAGCGGGTGGCCGGACAGCGGACGCCCGCAGCTTCCGCCATCAGCGGGGCCTGGTGGCCCTGATGCTCCGCGAGCGCGCCCATGAAGTTCCCGTAGTTCAGCTCCTCGACGGCGTCCCGGTCGACGCCGGCGTCCGCGAACGCGCGGTCGGCAGCCTCCGCGAACAGGTCCCGACCCGTTCGCTCGGGGTGGCTCCCGAACCGCGTGAGTCCGACGCCGGCGACGCGTACCCCAGTCATACACGATCGATGGTTTCGGACCGTGTTTAGCTCTGCCGGAACGGCGGAGCCCGTCCGTGACGGGGACACGGATCGGGTGGAAAAACCGGGGCTGGAACGCCGGACCGAGAGAACGCGAGGAGGGGATCGACGGCCTAGCCGATGTACCGCAGGTCGTCGTCGGGGACGGCCGGGCCGTCCCGCATCTCGCGGATCTTCCCGACGACCTCCTCCATCTCCTCGGCGCGGTCCTCGAGGGAGTCGTAGCCGAGCTCGAAGCCGAGCAGCTCCTCGAGCACCTCCAGGACCGCGCGCGCGCTCTTCGGGTCGACGAGGTAGCCGCTCGTCTCGCCCATCAGGCAGGCAGCCTCGAGCCCGCGTCTGCCGCCGAGCCCGAGCACGAGCCCCGAGACGCCGACGATCCCGCCGGCGGGCTCGTCCGGCCGGAACTCGACGCCCGCTTCACGGAGGCCGTCCGCGATGGCGGCCTCGGAGACCGCGCCGAGCACCGTGTACTCCTCGACGAGTTCGCCCGTGGGCACGCCCCCGAGCGCGAACGCGCGCTCCGCGCCGAACGACTCGGCGACGTCGAGGAACGTCGACGTGAGCGTGTAGTGGCCCGCGTTCGACCCCGCCTGGTGGTCGCCGGTCAACACGAGCAGGTCGGCCCCGTCGGTCTCGACCGCGTGAAACTCCGCGCAGGTGAGCTCCGCGACTCCGTCCTCGCCGTCGACGCTCACCTGCGGCGGGAACTCCGTGGCGTACACCCGCCGGACGAGCTCGCCGTCGAACTCCTCGAGGAGGTGTTCGGCTGCGAGCTTCCCCACGTGGCCGACGCCCGGGAGCCCCTCGATCAGCACCGGCTCGTCGAGCTCCGGCGTCGCCACCTCGTCGATCTCGATGTCGTCCATGTCGTGTCCGTGCGAGCGGCGGTCACAAGAGGGTGGCTATTCGGCTGGCACGGGTCGTCCGGGGACGGTCCGGATCGGGGCGATCCGTCTCAGGGACGGACCGGATCAGGGGCGATCCGTCTCAGGGACGGACCGGATCAGGGGCGATCCGTCTCAGGGGCGGTCCGGCCGCGCCCGCCGACGGTACTCCCCGTACCGGTCGGTGGGATCGAACGGGGCCGGCGCGCTGTTCTCTGCCGGCGCGTCACAGACCGGACAGCGGTCGCCGAGCGTGTACACCGGGCGGTCGTGGACGTTCTCCGGGTCGGAACAGACGTGAATGTCGGAGCGCACGGGTGGTAGAAACGAAGGGGAGGCGACGTCGGTTACTCGTCGTCCTCGTGTCGTTCGCGGTGGAACGAGCCGACGCCGCCGGCGGACTCGATCGCCTCGCGGGCGCGTTCCGCGGCGGCCTCGAGCTGAGCTTCGGCCGTCTTGTAGTCGGGCGCGCGCACCTTGATCCGGTACTCCGGCGAGCCGACGTAGCCCACCTCGAGCTCGACGCCGTCCGGGATCTGGCCGTTCCCCTCAGCGGCCTCCAGGGCGGCTTTCACGTCGTCGACGCCGTCGGCGGCGGTCGACTCGAGGTCGACGTAGCCCGTGACGTCGACGTACGGGACCGAGACGTTCTCCCGGGCTGTGTCGACGATCGCCGCCGCCGCGTCGTCGTCCACCTCGACGCCCTCGAGCGCCTCGAGCCCGCGGATCGCCGACGCCTCGAAGGCGTCGTACAGCGAGTCGTACTCGCGGAGGAGCGCGTTGGCGACCGCGGTGTAACGGTCGTCGTCGACGTCCTCGCCGAGCGCGATGAGCATCCAGTTGTCGGCTTTCCGCTCGTTCTTCCAGTCCTGTATCGTCTCCTTGCGCTGGTGTTCGTTGACGTCCTTGATCGAGAGATCGATCTGGTTGGAGGACCGATCGACCTCCAGGACCTTCGCGACAACCGTCTGTCCCTCGCGGACGTGGTCGCGGACGTTCTTGATCCAGCCGGAGGCGACCTCGCTTATGTGACACAGGCCGCGTTTTCCCTCGTACTGGTCGAGATCGACGAAGACGCCGAAGTCGGCTATCTCGTCGATCTCGCCGACGACGAGCTCGCCGGGTTCGGGCCAGCCGCTGTACTTCATATCAGGTGGCGAGGCGGTTACCGCGCCTCAACGGTTTCCACGACGTCGCCGTACAGGTCGGCCTCCCCGCCGGTCGGCGTCGCGAGCGTGGTGCCACAGACGGCACACGACACGACCGAGGACGCCTTGCCGAAGACGACTTGTTCGTTCTCACAGTCCGCACAGGCCACGCGGAGGAAGCTTCCCGCCATGGTCACTCCTGGAACGTGAGCCGGCCCGCGCGCCATCCCTCGCGCATGTGGGCCTTCCCGCAGTCGCTGCAGCGGTACTTCAGGTGCGTCTTCTTGGTGGGCTTGTCGCCACCGGGCACCTTCGAGTACCCGCCGGCGTTGCCGATCGTCGCGAGCGCGCGGCGTCGCTGTCGCGCGTCGCGTTTCATGCCGGTCGCCCGGCCCGACCGGACCTTCTCGACCTCGTGCTCCTGGTGGGAGTCACAGTGAGGGCAGTACGTATTGAAGCGGCGTGGCATTTCCATGGATATCTACCTTGGGAGGCGATTCGACGCCGACGCTTAAAACGGGTTTGGTCTGGCGTGGAGGTAGTGTTCAGATAAGCTGATTCCATGCGAAGGCGAACGATCTCAACCACTCGTCAGCAGTTTCTGCTTCGGCGTTGCTAAAACAGTTTGAGAAACAGACAGTTCTACGTTTTACCTCACGGAAGACACGTTCGACGCTATTCCGATTTCCATGTCGTTCGTATCTGAAATCGAGGCCATGTTTTTCACATGCTCGGTGAAGTGGAACCGCACCATCAACGAGAAAGATCGCGTCATCCACGTCGTGTTTTTCGCGGAGTTCCGCGAAAAACTGATCTGCGATCACGTTCGTTCTTGTTGGCTCAAGCTTTGTGTGGAGTAAATCGTTTGAGTCGGGATCGACGGCAGCGTACAGCCAATATTGTTCATCGTCAAGCTGAATCACCGTTTCATCAACCGCAACGTGATTCGGGCTCCGACCAGATTCCGGCTGTAGATCGGCCTTGTGAACCCAGTTGTGAACAGTGGATCGAACCCGATCAACACCAAATACCTCAAGAAACGAAACAGTATTCGAAAGCGATAATCCAGCAAGGTGGAGCTGAATACTGAGCTTCATCAACAACTTCGGTGTTGCTTCTCGCTCCACAAACTCTAAGTTGATCTCGTCTAAACAGCCGCTGAGGCGGGCGTTTTCGGGCATGAATCACTTTGAAAACGCACCGCCTCACCTTTCAATCCTTATCTGAACACCGTCGGCGTGGACCGCGGACGCGAGGGCCGTGCTGCCGGCGAACTCCGGCCCGGGTCCGTCCCTACAGCGAGCCCGGATGCGTCCCTACGGCGGGCCCGGATGCGTCCCTACGGCGGGCCCGGATGCGTCCCTACAGCGTGTAGTCGTGCTCGCCCGTCTCCGACTCGAGGAACGCCGTCAGGAGGTCTGTCGTCGCCGCGACGTCGCCGAGGTCCGCCGTCTCTGTCACGGTGTGGAGGTACCGCGTGGGGATCGAGATCGCGCCGACCGGCTTCGCGCCGCCGGGCGTCTGGAAGCCGGCGGTGTCGGTGCCGCCCGCCGGCAACACCTCGTGTTGGTGGTCGATGTCGTTCGACTCGGCGACCGCCGTCAGCCGCCGGTGAACCTTCGGGCTCGTGATCACGGAGGAGTCCTTGAGCTTGATCGCCGCGCCGTCGCCGAGCCGCGTCACCGCGTCCGCCGCCTCGCCGATCTGCGGGACGTCGTTGGCGACGGTGACGTCGAGCGCGATCGCGAGGTCCGGGTCGATATCGACGCCGAGCGCGTGCGCGCCGCGGAGCCCGACCTCCTCCTGGACCGTCGCAGCGAAGTGGACCGTCACGTCCGGGTCGTCGATCCGCCGTGCAGCCTCGAGCATCGTAAAGACGCAGACGCGGTCGTCGAGCGCCTTCCCGGTCACGCAGTCGCCCATCCGCGTCGTCGTCTGGTCGAGCGTGACGAGGTCGCCGACGCTCACCAGCTCGGTGACCGCGTCGGCGTCGCGGCCGAGGTCGATGAAGACGTCCGAGACATCGTCGTCGGCCTCCTTCTGCTCGTCGGTGAGCGTGTGCGGCGGGACGGAGCCGATGACGCCGGTGAGGTCCTCCTCGCCGTGGACGGTCACGCGCTGGGCCCGGAGCACGCGCGGGTCGAACCCGCCGAGCGCGTCGACCTGGACGAAGCCGTCGTCGTCGACGTGGCGGACCATGAAGCCGATCTCGTCCATGTGGGCCGCCACCGCGACCGAGTAGTCCGGGTCCGCGTCGCCCTCGATCGTCCCGACCACGTTCCCCATCGCGTCGGTGCGGACGCGATCGACGGCGTCGGCCAGTTCGCGGCGAACGATCTCCCGAACGCGGTCCTCGTACCCCGGAACCCCGCGGGCCTCGGTCAGTTCGTACAGCAGGTCCTCCTCGAGCGCGTCGTCGCCGTCGAACGGGTCGTCGGGCGCAGTGGGCATGTACGGAACCGACACGGCCACGGGCAAAATACCGTCGGGTGTCGTTCCGAGAACGGTAAACAGATTCATTGTTGTTCCACAACGCTTTTGCGGTCCCTCCGGAGAGATGGGGGCATGACGGACGTCAAGGCGGAACTCCGCGAACAGTTCATGGACGCGTTCGGCGGCGCGGACTTCCCCGTCCAGAACCAGATGGACCTCGTCCCGGCGCTGCCGGACGGCCCGGCGACGAAGTTCGAGGCCGGCGACGTGAGCTTCACCGCGATGGAGCTCGCCGCCAAGCTCGGCAGCGACCAGGACTTCCCGTACGACACCGCCGAGGAGCTCGTCGACGACATCCTCGAGGCGCTCGAGGCGAAGGACCTGATCTAGGGGCTGTCGGCGGGCCCCGATCCGAGGGCCACCCGCCGGCGAGGGGTTGATGTACACGCGGCCGTTAGGTCGCCCGTGACCGTGGCCGCTCCCGGCGTCGTCCCGCAGTGGGTGCTCGTGGGGGTCGCACTCGGCGTCGCCGCCTCCGTCGGCGTCGCCGTCGTCTTCTACCTCGGCCAGCGGCTGTTCCCCGAGGAGGTTTCCTCGACCGACGGGACCTCGAACAGCGACGCGCGCCGCCGCGGGGAGATCCGCGGGTACCTCACGGCGATCGGCGAGCGCTTCCTCGAAGAGTACGCCGTCGGCGGCGTCGTCGTCCCCTTCTACCTCCCGGCGCGCGGCGTCGCCGTGACCTTCGACGCACACGACTACTTCCGGCTCGAGGGCGAGGACGTCCACGCCGTGTTGTGCGAACACGAGATGCCCGGCCGCGGGCTCGGTCGGCGGCTCCCGTTCGACGTGACCGAACCCGACTGGGGCCCCGATCCGGGGCGGTCGGGCCGACGCGACTCGGCCGAGGACGCCTTCGACGAGCTCGGGATCGCCGCCGACGCCGACGCCGACGAGGTGAAGCGGGCCTACCGCCGACGGGTGAAGGAGACCCATCCCGACCGTGGCGGCGACGAGGCGGCGTTCCGCCGGGTCCAGGAGGCGTACGCGACCGCCAGCGACCACGCCGACGGGAACGCGGCCGCGTCCGACCGAGCGGACGGGGGCGGTCGGGCCGGCCGGGAGGGCCGGCAGCGCGGATACGGGTTCGGTCGTTGACCCGTCCGCACCGCCGTCGTCCCGTCCGATCCGGTTCGATCACCGGGGGCTGCCCCGACGTGTTTTTAACGAACGTTTATGTGATTAGATGTGATATCATATCGCATGCGCGCAGCCAGACTCCACGAGTACACCGACGACATGACCGAGGGGCTCACGATCGACGAGGTGGACCGCCCGGAGGCGACGGGCGCGGACGACGTGATCGTCGAGGTCGAGGGGGCGGGATGGTGTCAGACCGACAACCACATCATCGAGGGGATGTGGGAGGAGTACGTCCCCCAGGAGCTCCCGATGACGCTCGGCCACGAGAACGCCGGGACGGTCGTCGAGACGGGCGAGGACGTCGGACTCGTCTCCGAGGGCGATCCGGTGATCTGTCATCCGGTCCAGACCTGCGGTACCTGTCGCCCCTGCCGGCTCGGCGAGACGATGTACTGCGAGAACGACGCGTTCAACGGGCTGACGACCGACGGCGGCTTCGCGGAGTACCTCCACACCAGCGAGCGCTCGGTGATCCCGCTCCCGCGGGGCGTCGAGCCGATCGACATCGCGCCGCACGCCGACGCGGGGATCACGGCCTATCACGCAGTCAAGAAGGCGGTCGCCCGCTTGAACCCCGGCGACCACGCGGTCGTCATCGGCGTGGGCGGGTTGGGCCACATCGGGCTGCAGTGTCTCGACGCGATGAGCGCGGCCCGGATCACCGCGGTCGACCTGAAGGAGTCCGCGCTCGACCTCGCGGAGGGGTACGGCGCCGACCACGTGATCAACCCGGGCGAGGCGGACGTCCGCGAGGAGCTCGACGGGATCACGGACGGGAAGGGCGCCGCGCAGGTGCTCGACTTCGTCGGCGAAGACGTGACCACGGCGTACGCCCCCGACATCACCGCCGCCGGCGGCGACCACCACATCATCGGCTACGGCGGCCACGTCCACGAGCCGGCCCAGGCGCTCGTGAACGGCGAGTTCTCGTTCGTCGGCAACATCGTCGGCCGCTACGCGGAGCTCCAGGAGCTGGTCGCGCTCGTCGAGCAGGGGGACGTCGACCTCCACACCAGCCGGTACGGCCTCGGCGAGGTCAACACGGTCGCCGAGAAGCTCGAACACGGCGAGATCGACGGCCGCGCCGTGATCACGCCCTAGGGACGGAGACTCAAATCGGGGTTTCACTCACGAAAACGCCTATACGATGGATCCGCGACCGTCGAGCATGAACGCCTCTCTCCCGTCCGGATCCGGGCTTTCGTCCCCGCAACGGTGGTCGCTCCTCGCGGGCGGCTACGCGTTCTGCTGTGCCACGGTGACGGCGGTCCTCCTCGCCGACGTACTCGGACTCTTCGCCGAGGTGATCGGCCTCCCGGCCGTGCTCTCGATACCTCTCCTCGCGAGCCCGGCGCTCGTCGCGGGCGCGGGGTTCTGGTGGATGCTCGTCGAACGGCCGGCGTCCTACACGTATCCCCGGGGGGCTGTGTTCGGACTGCTCACCGCGCTCGCAACCGGGGCGGTGTGGAGCGGGCGGTTCGTGGCCGTCTGGGGCGTCGAGATGCTCACGGCCGGCCCCGTCCCGCTTCTGGTCGGGTTCGTGCTCGGGGCAACGGCGCTCGCGGGGACCCTCGTCGGGCTGCCGTTCGCGTACGTCCGCCGACGGGAGGAGACGCGTCGGGACGCCGCCGCGACCGCCAACTCCTTGTGAGTACGGCACACACTCGACGCGCATGGACGAAGACGGTACGGACGAGACGGACGACTCCGCCGCCGACCCCCTCGCCGACGAGGACGTCTACCGCGTCCTCGGGCCGGACGGGATCCCGCTCCCGGACGCGACCGTTCCTGACCTGTCGGACGAGACGTTCCGGACGATCTACCGCGACATGGTCACCACCCGTCGGTTCGACGAGCGCGCGGTCAGCCTCCAGCGGCAGGGCCGGATGGGGACGTACGCGCCGTGTGCCGGCCAGGAGGGGTCGGCGGTCGGGTCGACGCACGCGCTCCGCGATCGCGACCTGATCAGCTACCAGTACCGCGAGCACGGTGCGGTCGTCGCCCGCGACCTGCTCGCCGAGTACCTCCCGTACTGGATGGGCCACGAGGCGGGGACGGCGGCGATCGCCGAGGGGAACGTCTTCCCGCTGAACATCGGGATCGCCGCGCACCTGCCGCACGCGGTCGGGGCGTCGTGGGCGTTCGACTACCGCGAGGAGGACCGCGTGGTGGCGTGTCACTTCGGCGACGGCGCGACGAGCGAGGGCGACTTCCACGAGGCGCTGAACTTCGCCGGCGTCTTCGACACGCCCACGCTGTTCTGTTGTCACAACAACGGCTGGGCGATCTCGGTCCCGCGCGAGCGCCAGACCGCGAGCGCGACGTTCGCCGGGAAGGCGGCCGCCTACGGCTTCGAGGGCGTCCGCGTCGACGGGATGGACCCGCTGGCGAGCTACGCCGTCACCCGGGCGGCGGCCGAGCGCGCCCGGAACGCCGGGGGAACGGGAAGCGAGGACGCGGACGGAGCGGGGATCGTCCGGGACGCGCCGACCCGGCCGACGCTCGTCGAGTTCGTCGAGTACCGGTACGGCGCACACACCACCGCCGACGACCCCACCGCCTACCGCGACGACGACGCGGTCGACCCCTGGCGAGCCATCGATCCGATCGACCGCATGGAGGCGTTCCTCCGGGAGACGGGCCGGATCGACGACGAGGGCGTCGCGGCGGCGCACGACCGCGCCGACGACCTGGTCGCGGAGGCGATAGACGCCGCGGAGGCGGTCGAGGCGGACCCCGCCGCGATGTTCGACCACGCCTACGCCGACCTCCCGCTCGAACTGCGCCGCCAGCGCGACGAGCTGCTCGCGGCGGTCGAGGAACACGGCGAGGGCGCGTTCGACCTCGGGGAGTGACGCCGAGCCCGAGCCCCCGCCTCCCGGGATCGGTTCGCCCGCCTCCCGCGGGGTTTTTGCCCGCCGGTCCCCCGGTAGCGGACATGCGCATCGAGAACAGCTTCATCCCGGTCGAGGGGGTCGGCGAGACGACGGAGCGCCGGCTCTGGGAGCGGGGCGTCCACACCTGGGACGAGTTCGACCCCGCCGTCGACGTGGCCGGCGTCGGCTCGACCACCGCCGACCGGATCGAGGCGTTCATCGCGGAGGCGCGGGCCCGCCTCGACGACGGCGACGCGACGTACTTCGACCGGCGGTTCCCGAGCGGCGAGCGCTGGCGGCTCTACGAGGACTTCCGGGAGGGGACCTGTTTCTTCGACATCGAGACCACCGGCCTCGACGAGCACCGCGACCGGGTCACGACCGTCAGTTTCCACCAGGCCGGCGAGACGACGACGCTCGTGGCCGGCGACGACCTCACCGCCGACCGGCTCCGCGAGCGGTTCCGGGAGGCCGACCTCCTGGCGACGTTCAACGGCGCGCGCTTCGACGTGCCGTTCCTCGAGACGTCCTTCGGGATCGAGGTCGACACCCCGCACCTGGACCTCGTGTATCCGGCGAAGCGGATCGGGCTCTCCGGCGGGCTGAAGCCGATCGAACGGCAGCTCGGCATCGACCGCGACCGCCCGGACCTCTCCGGTCGCGACGCGGTCAGACTCTGGCACGAGTACGAACGCGGCGACGACGGGGCCCTCGAGACGCTGGTGTCGTACAACCGCGAGGACACGGAGAACCTCCGAACGCTCGCGGACACCGTCTGTGAGTCGCTCCACCGCGACGTGTTCGCGCCCGCCGTCGGGGAGAGCACCTGAACGCGGGGCCGCCGCCGAGGAGAGCGTCAGAACCCTGTATCGCTGCCGGTATGTTTTTCACATGTCAAATGGACGTACTAACGGGAATATGTACCGGAACCTTCTGTACCCGACGGACGGGAGCACCGGGTCGAAAGCGGCGGCCGAACACGCTCGGGCCCTCGCCTCGTCGTTCGACGCGACCGTTCACGTGCTACACGTCGTCGACGCACGCCATGCCGGGCTGGGGGCGAGCGGATCGTTCCTCTCCGATGAGCAATCGGGAATGAGCGGCCAGAGCGCCGAAGCCGGTTACGAGGGAATGGGGACGTCGGACGTCGACGACGCGGTCACGGAGCGAGCGGAGGCGGTCGTCGAGGAGACGGTCGCGGCGCTCGGCGACGCCGAGACGGTGACCGCCATCGAGGTGGGGACTCCGCACTCGACGATCCTGAAATACGCCGACGAACACGACGTCGACGCCATCGTGATGGGGACACACGGTCGTACGGGCGTCGAACGATACCTCCTGGGCAGCGTCACGGAGAAGATCGTGCGGATGGCGGACGTCCCCGTGCTGACGATCCGTTCCGACGACGGGTAACGGTCACTCGCGGTCCGTCCCCTCGTCGTCGTCCGTCCCGCCCGACGCGGTCGTCCCGGCGGAGCCGTCACGTTCGGTCGTTTCCGCCTCCTCGAGCGTCGCGTGTAGCGGTCCCGAGGTCGTTCGGGGGCGGGCGTCGGCGGTGTCCACGTCGGAGTCGGTGTCGGTATCCCCGCTCGTATCGGTGTCCACGTCGGAGTCGGTGTCGACGTCCCCGTCCCCGCCAGGGTCCGTGTCGGCGTTCGAGTCGGTGTCGGTCTCCTCGCTCGCGTCCCTGTCGGCGTCGGGGTCCGTCCCCACGTCCTCGCCCACGTCGAGATCGGCGTCCTCGTCGGAGTCCGTCGCTTCGTCCGTTGGTTCTCCCGGTCCGTTTCCGGCTTCCGGTCCGTTTCCGGCTCCCGTCCCGTCGTCGTCGTTCCGGACGGACTGGACCAGCTTCATCTCGCCGCGGGCGCGGAGCGAGCCGTCGATCTCCGCGCCGTCGTGGATCACGAGGTCGCCGGCGGAGACGTCGCCGCGGACGTGCGCGCCCGCCTCGATCGTGACGGTCCCGCCGCGAGTGGTCACGTCGCCGTGGATGACGGTGTCGGCACCGACCGTGACGTCGTCGCGGGCGCGGAGCGAGCCGAACACCTCGTTGCGCTCGCCGATCGCGATCGACTCGGCCCGCAGGTTGCCGTGGAGCCGGCAGTCGTCGCCGACCGCCGCGGGCGTCGAGACGCGCCACGCGTCGTCGGAGATCTCCGCAGCACGGGGGACGAAGAGCGGGTCGCGCACGTCGTCGCCGTCGGCGAGCGCCTCGGCCAGCTCGTCGGCCGCGTCCGTCTCGCCGGCCCGCAACAGCTGTGAGAGCACGATGAAGTAGAAGACGAGCGTGGGAACGGGGTTCCGGATGACGATCCAGCCGTTGGCCTCGAATCCCTCCTCGATGTCCACGTCGTCGCCGATGTCGAGGTCGCCCGAGACCATGAGCCGACCGGCCACGGCCACGCGCTCGCCGAGGTAGGCGTCCTCGCCGACGAGGACGTTGCCGTCGACGGAGCACCAGGTGTCGAGCCGGCAGTCACCGTCGGCCTCGATGTCGTCGCCGATTTCGACGCGCTCGCCGATCGCGACGTTACGGCCCCGGATCCCGAACTCGACGGTCGACTGCCCGCCCACGAGCACGTCACCGTCGACGACCACGTCGTGCTCCTCGACGGTGGTCCCCGACGGGACCGAGAGCTCGTCTATCGGACCGTCGCCCCTCAGTGACACACCCGTGGGAAGTCCCTCGGGAGACATAAACGATAGGGGGGCGTCCGACGCCCGTCGGACGGCCTTCGAATTCCTCCCGAGCCGGGGCTTCACGGAGCCGAGCCCGACGCGTGCGGACCGTCCCCAATGGGGCCCGCGGTCACCGACCTTTTCAACTCCGGTCTCGAACCCGACGACATGGGATTCGGATCGTACGACGAGAGCGAACAGGGGAGCCAGGACGTCGACACCGACGAGGACGGGGCGGTGAACGTCCACGAACACGACCACGACGGGGACGTCTCCGTGGAGGGTGACGCGGACACCGACGAGCTGGTCGACCGCCTCGGCACGATGAAGGGCGACGACGAGTAACGGGACCCGTGAGCGAGCCGACAGCGAGGACGGGTCACGCTCCTTTTATCCGTCGACGGGCTACATCGGCCATGAGCACGGATCTGACGTTCAACGAGGACGGCGTCGACGTCGTCTACGAGGGAACCGAGTTCGAACTCGAGAAGACGCTGATAGAGGAGGCCACGGGGAAGGCATACCGCGACGTGACCGACCACGAGGTCCGTCAGATCGTCGCCGAGGAGCCGGAACTCGACGGCGAACCGGTCCGGATCGGCGACGTGTTGTGAGACGGGTCTGAGTCTGCCGATCGGGGTCAGCGGCGCGGGCTACTCGGGCCGGGGCATCTCTTCGAGTTCGGCGATCTCGCCGGTCTTCTCGACGCGAGCGTACTGCCGTCGCCAGGCGTCCGCCGGGAACAGGTCGTTTCGATCGAACAGCTCTCGCGCCTGCTCGGTGAGCTGATAGAACTTGTACGGGTAGCCACGCACGCGGTCGCCCGGCTCGACGACCAGCTCCGCGACGACGCCGACGTCCTGTAACACGCCCAGATGCCGACGGATCGCGTCCTCACCGAGCGCGGGGTTCATGTAGTCGAGTTCTCGGACGCTCGGAGCACCCTGTGGGTGGCCGACGACGTCCGCGATCAGGTTCGCACGGGTTCGATCGGTAGCCCTCTGGAGCGCCGTCCACGTCTCGAACCCGTCAGGCTCCCTCCCGGCGTCCGCAGTGTTCGTCTTTGCGAGTTGGGGGTTCATACGCGCTACTAAGGACGGACGGCGCATAAACACTTGGTTGCTGAGTACAATCGATTGATCAAGTAGTTTCACAACCAGTACCACTATCTAACGGCAAACTAGATCATGATATGAAATGGTAGGCGGTGACACTGATGATGACCACGACGATCGTGGTGACAGTGAAAGAGGTGTTTCCGACGATACTACCTGTCGAACTACAGAACACGCGGAAGCCGGTCTTATCGGTGACATCGCGGCCGATGAGCTCCACGACGAAGCGACGTTGTCGCTCACACCCGAGCAACACCAGCGACTCAAGGACGGGCTCCACGGGGCCCGGTTCGTCGATGTCCGTCGTGCGAGCCGTCGGTACCTCGTGGTCGGTAGCGGGTCGGGTGCGTCCGGGGAGCGTCGCCGGCACGTGTGTGCTCGGTTGGATGACCGGCGAGACGCCGTCGGGTTCAGGGTAGAGGAGTTCGGGTTCGACGCCGACGACCTCGATCTGTGGGCGCCGGCCTTCGAGGTGTTGTCGGCACAGGCGACGTGGGTCGTCGGCGTGATCGAGGACTTCGACGGCGGCCACGTCTGGGAGCTCGGCTACCTGTATCGACAGCAGACGGTGGTTCGAGACGTGCTGTGGATCCTCAAGCGTGTGTACGACGATCCGGAAAAACAGCGGGCGAAGTACGAGAACGGGATGGCTGTATCCCACCTGGCCGCCCTCGAGAACGCGGTGGATGAGCGTGTCGTGGAGTGGGCGACTACCGACGAACTGGACGGAGCCGTGGATCGGATCCCGTGATGGAGCGCCGACACGCTCGTCTCGGAGCTGAGCGGGGTCGCTTAAACCCCGCCGTTCACGGCGGGAAGGATCACACCCCCTCGTCTCGGAACCGGAACAGATCGATCTCGACAGGGAGTTCCTCGAAGTCGTCGTCGGCCCCCGCGACGAGCGTCGCGTCGCGTTCGTGTGCGAGCGCGACGGCGTACGCGTCGGCGAGGGAGACGCCCCCGTCGGCTTTCACTTCGGCCGCCAGTCGCCAGTCGGCCGATTCGATGCCCACCCCCCGTCGTTCGAGCGCCCGGAGGTCCCGGTCGGCATCCCGTAGTGAGGCGTTCGTCGGAGCGCCATCGACGCCTTCGAACCGCGCGACGAGGTAGAACACTTCGGCGGCGTTCGTTCGGGAGAGGACGCCAGCCGATTCCCCGGCGAAGACCTCGTCGAGAAGCGCTGCGACGGTTTCGTGGGCGAGTTCGCTGTAGAGGAAGGCGACGATCGCCTCGGTGTCGAAGACGTATCCACCGCTCATGCGTCCTCGGACGGACTGAGCCGATCGGCCCGTTCGTCTTCCCGGCGTTTCTCCTCGTCTCTCGCCTCACGGACGCGCTCCAGCACCTCGCCGGGTTCGTGTGTCCCGGCGTGGATCCCGTGTAGCTCCTCGGGCGACGGCACCGGCTCGATGACGATGCGTCCACCCTCCTCGTAGACGAACACCTCACCCGGCGTCTCGATCCCGAACTTCTCGCGTAATCCTTTCGGGATCGTGGCCTGTCCCTTCTGAGAGACGTGTACGATCTGTGGTTCGTTTGTACTACTCGATGTCATTAGTAGTACCTATAGATTTGTGTATTACTAAAACTCCCGCGATCACGGAGAGCGTCGTCGACGGCCACCCGAAGGGAGACGTGACGGGCACCGGTATCGGTCCGAATTCCGCGACCCGAAACGCCTTGTAAGCCCCGCGCCACTCCGTCAACATGTACGACGCGGTCGTGGTCGGCGGGGGCATCGTCGGCTCCTCGGTCGGGTATCACCTCGCCCGTGCGGGCGTCGAAACGCTGCTCGTGGACCGCCGGGACGCGGGTCGGGCGACGACCGCCGGCGCGGGAGTCATCTCGCCGGGGACGAGCAGCCGCACCGCGGACGACGACTGGTTCGCGTTCGCGACCGACGCCGTCGACTACTACCCCGAGCTCGTCGACCGGCTCGAGGCCGACGGCGTCGACGACACGAGCTACGGCCGGGTGGGCCTGATCGCCGCCGCGGTCGACGACGACGAGCTCGCCCCGTACGAGGAGGCGACCGCCCGGATCGAGGCGCGCTGCGAGCAACTCCCGAACATCGAGGCGATCGACCCGGCTGCGGCGACCGACCGCGTCCCCGCGCTCGCGGAGCCACAGCGCGCGTTCCACGTCCTGGACGCCGCACGCGTGAACGGCCAGGTCTTCGCGGGCGCGCTCCGCGAGGCGGGACGGAGCCACGGCCTCGAGGTCGCGGACGGGAACGTGACCGGCGTCCGGACCCGGGACGGCCGCGTGGAGAGCATCGAAGTCGCCGACGGCAGCCGGATCGACGCGGACCGGGTCGTGATCGCCGGCGGCGCGTGGTCGCCCGCGTTCGGCGACGACCTCGGGCTCGAGATCCCCGTCGAACCGAAGCGCGGGCAGATAGTCCACCTCGACCTGCCGGACGCCGAGACGGGTTCGTGGCCGGTCCTGAAGGGCTTCCGGCACCACTACGTCGTTCCGTGGCCCGACGGCCGCCTCGTCGCGGGCGCGACCCGCGAGGCCGGCAGCGGCTTCGATCCGCGGGTCACGGCCGGCGGGCTCCACGAGGTACTCGGAGAGGCGCTCCGGCTCGCACCCGGGCTCGCCGACGCGACCGTGATCGAACGCCGGGTCGGGCTCCGCCCCGTCTGTGCCGACGGGGTCCCCGTCCTCGGTGTCGCCCCCGACGTCGAGGGCGCGTACCTCGCGACCGGCCACGGCGCGACCGGGCTCATGTTGGGCCCCTACAGCGGGAAGCTCGTCGCCGACCACGTCGTCGAGGGGGAGCCGATCCCCGACCGCGTCTCCGTGACGCGATTCGGCGGTGACTCGGGGTAGCGGACCGTCGGGACCGGTCACGCGCGTGGGGTTCACGCATTGGGTACACCACGAGGATCGTTCGCGCCCGGCGGGCCGGCTTTCGCGTGAGCGGACGAACGCGAGGACTTCGCCCGGTACGCCGGGACGGTCACGTCCGATGCCGTGCTCGCGCCCTTCGGGACGGTGGAGACCTGTCGTCACCGCAGGGGACGTCGCCGGGGACGATCGCCGACCGACGAGGTCGTCTCGAGGTGCCACGGCGCGCAGAACCGAGGCGAGCGACCCGTGGCGTCACGACGGGTGCGTGAATCGTCTCGGGGTCACGCGTCTCGTTCACCGGGAAAGCACCGAGGCGTCCTCGGCGTGCGAAAGGGCGTCGGTCGTGACCCCGAGCAGGTCCGCGAGGGTGGGCGAAACCGAACGGGCGTCGATCGGGCCCTCGGGAAGCGTCGGCGCGGCGGGCCCTCCGACGCCGAACAGGGGGAACGTCTTCGGGTCGACGCGACCGTGGGAGCCGCCGACCGCCGTCGGATCGAGCGAGGCCATCCCCTCGTCGCCGATGAACAGTTCACAGGGGTCGAATCCCGGCTTCCGGTGAATGTCGACGCTGGTGGCGTAAAACGGGGCGTCGTCGCGGTCGTCCCACCAGTAGTACTGGAACCAGGCGTCCTGGGCAGCAACGAGGACGAACTCGCCCGCGTTCGGGTGGGCAGCGAGGTCACAGTCACCGGGTGTGAGCAGGGCGTCGACGGCGGGAAGCCCGGCGAGCACCTCGTGGGCGGCCGTTCGAGCCTCCGGATCGACGTAGACGTGCGCGATCTGGTGGTCGACCACCGCGAACGCCGCGGAGGCGTCGAGGTCGACGTCCTCGCCACCCTCGCCGTCGTCAGCCACCGAGAGCAGTCCCGCATCGCGCAGGGCGCGGTTGGGAAACACCGGCGTGTCGACGGCGTTGAACCCGTACTCGCTCACGACGGCCACGGCCGTCCCGTCCCACCGGTCGTCCGCCCGGCGGGCCTCGATGAACTCGCCCAGCAGGTCATCGACTACCGGGAGCTCCGCCTCGAACGCGTCGCCGGGACCCTCCGCCAGGCCGGTGTAGTCGAGGTGGGGGACGTACACCCAAAGCAGGTCCGGATCGACGCGGTCGACGGCCCGCTCCGCGGCCTCGAGGATCCAGCGAGTCGCCTCCACGCTGGCCGCCGGTCCCCAGTAGTTGTGCAGCGGGAAGTGACCCAACTCGTCACGGAGGTCGTCGTAGAAGCCGTCCGGGTTCGTCCAGCAGTTCATCGCGATGAGCTCGTTGTCCGCGTCCTCGACGGGCGAGGGCGTCACGGCGACGTCGGCGTCGGTCCCGATCAGGTGCTGGAAGAACAGCGCCCCGGTCGTCGCCCCGTCCTCGCGGGCCGTCTCCCAGAGGCGTTGCCGGTCGGCACGGTCCCGTCCCCAGAACTCGACCGTGTCGGTCGCGCGGTCGTACCGTCCGCTCGCCACGTCGCCGTGGGTCGTCGGGTCCGTCCCGCTCGCGAGCGTCGATTGGGCCGGCACCGTCAGCGCCGGGAACGCGGGGCGGGTCGCCACGACGTCGTCGAGCAGGTCGGCCAGCGCGGGCATCGCGTCGACCGTGACGTGGCGAGGCTGGAGACCGACGACGTCGAAGACGAGCACGCGGTCGGCGTCGGTCGTCACTCGTCCGCCTCCGGCTTGGTGCCGGCTCCCGCCGTGTCGGCGGTCCGGTCCCGCTCGCCGACCGACGTCGGCCCGTCGCCCGCGTGTGCTTCGACGTACGCCTCGAGCGTGACGAACTGCTTGGAGAGGTCGTGTTCGTCGACGCCCATCGGCGACTTGAAAAAGGAAGCGAGGTGTGGTTGGAGCCCGCCCTCGCCCCGTTCGTCGGCGTAGGCGGCGAGTCGAGCCAGGTCGAGGACGAGCGGTGCCGCCAGCGCCGAGTCGCTCCCCTCCCACGTCAACTGGAGTTTCATCTCGGTGCCGAGGAAGCCCTGGAAGTGGACGTGGTCCCACGCGGTCTTCCAGTCGCCGAGCGACGGGGTGTAGTCGATGCGCACCCGGTTGTGTTCGAGATCGGGGAGTAGCCCGTCCAGGACGCCGCCCTTGCTCGCCAGTTTGCCGGCCTGGTTTTCCTCGTCTTCGAGCACTAAGCCGTCGTCGTTACCGAGGATGTTGTGACCCTCCCAGGACATGACGTGGAGGTTTCGACCGGCGAACATCGGGGCCAGCGCGGACTTCAGTAGCGTCTCCCCGGTTTTCCCGTCTCGACCCATGTGCGGGACGCCCCGGGCCTCGGCGAGCTCCTCGAGGCCGCCGAGTGCGCTCCCCGTGTTGGGCGTGAAGTTGACGAACGGCCGGCCGTCGGACAGCGCCGCGTAGGCGTACAGCGAACTGGCGGGAATCTCGTCGTCGTCGTCGTCGAGCGCCGCCTCGAACGCCGCTCGCGTGTCGTACCGGTCGGGGGTAGCGGGCATCGGTTCGCTCGAGGCCACGTTGATCACGACGACGCGACCGAGGTCGTGGCTCCGCTCGAAGTCGGTCAGGTCGGCCTGGATCCGTTCGACGACGCCACGGAGCGAGTGCTCGTCCTCCAGGAGGTCGTCGCCGGCCAACTCGAGCGCGCGGCCACAGTTCACCGCAGTCCCGGTCCTGATCCGATCGTCGATGTGGTCGAGGTCCTCGGCGACGGCGTCGACCACGGACGCCGGCGGGACGCCGTCCGTCGAGAGGGCGGCCGCCCGTTCCCGGAGGGGCTCGGTTCGAACGTCGTGTCCGCCGAAAACGAACTCCTCGACGCCGGGCAAGTCGAGACGGGCACAGGGTTCCCGGGCGGTCACCAGGCCCGTCGTGTCGGTCACGCCGTGATCGATGGCTCTGGCGCCGACCATCGCCGTCGTCGCGACGTTCCCGCGCGCCCCGATCAGCCAGACGCCAAGCGTCATCGTCGCCTCCGTGTCGGCCCTGGCGACCGCCGGAGGGGGATCCCCCCGGCGCCGTCGTGAATCCCGTGTGTCATCTCGAGGTACTTCCGAGTTCGTCGGCTAAGGAATGATCCGGCTAACGCGCATCCCGCCGGCCGCCGTCCCAGTTATATGACTCCTTAACATCCGATATCGCCGCATGAGACGGGGGATCCGCCGTTTAGTCGGACGGTAATTAATACGGTTGGCTGATTGAACCGTCTCATGCGGATAATCGACCCACACATGCACATGGTGTCGCGCTCGGCGGACGACTACGACCGAGCGCGGCGGGCGGGCATCGAGTGCTGCATCGAACCGGCCTTCTGGAGCGGGACCGACAAGCAACACGCCGGGTCGTTCTTCGACTACTTCGAGCACATCATCGACTTCGAGACCGAGCGGGCCGAGCGGTCGGCGGGGATGGACCACTACGTTACGATCGGGCTCGAGCCGAAAGAGGCGAACTACGAAGCGATGGCTGAGACGGTACTCGAGCGTCTCCCGGCGTATCTGGACCGCGAGAACGTCGTCGGCGTCGGCGAGATCGGCTACGACCAGCAGACCGAGGCGGAAGACCGGGCGTTCCGCCGCCAGCTCCGGATGGCCGAAGAGCGGGAACTCCCCGTCATCGTCCACACACCTCACGAGAACAAGCCGTCGGGGACCGAGCGTATCGTCGACGTCATCGAGGAGGAAGGCGTTACCCAAGAGCGCATCGTCATCGACCACAACACCGCGGAGACGATCGAGACGAGTCTGCAGACCGACTGCTGGATCGGGTTCACGCTCTACCCGGGGAAGATCGAAGCCGACGCGGCGATCGACCTCTTGGAGGAGTACGGCACCGACCGGATGCTGTTCAACAGCGCCGCGGACTGGGACCCCTCGGACCCGCTCGCGGTCCCGAAGGCCCGCGACGAGATGCTCGACCGGGGCTGGAGCCGCGACGAGGTTCGGAAGGTCGTCCTCGAGAATCCGCACGAGTTCTTCAGCCGGTCGCCGAACTTCGAGTATGAGCTCTGAGCTACGACTCGGCTTCTCGACGAACGCCTTCCGAGAGTACGCGCTGGACGAGGCCATCGAGACGATCGGGGACGCGGGATACGACGGTGTCGAACTGCTGTTGGACGAGCCGCACCTCTATCCGACGACGGCGACCGACGCGGACCTCGACGCCGTGCGGGCGGCGCTCGCGGGTGCGAACGTCGCGATCAGCAACTGTAACGCGTTCATGCTGACAGCTATCGAGGGGTTTCACCACCCGTCGTACGTCGAACCCGACGACGAGTACCGACAGCGACGGATCGACTACACCGCCGACGCCCTCCGGGTCGCCGCGGCGCTCGACCAGCCGTACGTCTCCGTTGAGCCGGGCGGACCCGTCCCGGACGGGAAGTCCCGCGAGTGGGCGATGGACCGGTTCGTCGCCGCTATCGAGGAGCTGACGCCGATCGCCCGGGAGACGGGCGTCGACCTCCTCGTCGAACCGGAGCCGGATCTCCTGATCGAGACGACCGATCAGTTCCTCTCGTTCGCCGACCGGGTAGACACGGACGTCGTCGGCTGTAACTTCGACGCGGGCCACCTCTTCTGTGTCGGCGAAGAGCCCCCAGCACAGGTCGAGCGGCTCGCCCCGTACACCCAGCACTACCACCTGGAGGATATCCCGGCGGACCGGCGACACGAGCACACCGCGCTCGGCGACGGGGCGATGGACATCGACGCGTTCCTCACCGCGGTCGCGGCCACCGACTACGACGGGTACGTCACCGTCGAACTGTACCCGTACCAAGAGACCGCCGCGGAGACCGCTCGGGACGCGATGGACTACCTCCGCGACCACGGGTGGGCGTGAGGCGATGGCGACGACGTCCCCGACGGTCCGCGACCGGTTCACGGGGTACGCGGCGCTCGTCCGCGTGCCGAACCTGTTCACCGCGCCGCCGGACGTCGTCGCCGGGGCCGCGCTCGCGATCACCGCCGGGATCGCCGGTCGTGCCGTCCGCCCCAGGGACGTTGCGGTTCTCGCGGTCGCGTCGATGCTGTTGTACGCCGGCGGGACGTCGCTGAACGACTGGGCCGACGCCGCCGGCGACGCGGAGACGCGCCCCGAGCGCCCCATCCCCTCCGGGATCGTTCCCCGACGGGCCGCACTCGGCGTGGGACTCACGGCGCTCGGCGGCGGGGTCGTGCTCGCTGCGACCGTCGGCCCGGTGTCCGTCGCGGTTGCGGGCCTCCTGTCGATCGTCGTCGTGGGCTACGACGCCCTGTTGAAGGGGACTTCGGCCGGGTTCCTCGCGATGGGTACGGCCCGCGGGCTCAACGTTCTCCTGGGTGCCAGCGTTGGAGGCGGGGAGATCCGTGCCGCGCTGGACGGCCCCGGGATCGACACGACGGTGGGACTCGTCGCCGTCCCGGCGGCGGTTTTCGGCTACATCGCGGCCGTCACGGCGATGGCCGACGACGAGGGGACGGGCGGCTCCCGTCGACGCATTCTCACCGTAGGCGCGGCGTCGCTGCTCGCTGCGGTCGTCGTCGCCGGCACGCTCTTCACTGCCCGCCCGTCGGCGCTCGCGATCGTCGTGGGCCTCCTCGCGCTCGGCGTGTTCCTCGTCCGCAACGGGCGGACACTCCGTCGAGCGTACGCCGACCCGGTACCCGAGGCCGTCGTTCCCGCGGTCGGGACCTGCGTCGTGGGCGAATCGATTCTCGTCGGGAGTGCGGCGGCGGCCGCCGGCGTCGGGTGGGCGCTCACGGCGCTGTCGTTTCTCGTCCCCGCGACGGTCCTCTCGAAGCGGTTCGACGTCAGCTGATCCACCATGACACGACTCGCATTCTCCACGAACGCGTACACGGAGTACGACCTCCCCGAAGCGATCGGGCGCATCGCCGACCACGGCTACGCCGGAGTCGAACTGCTCGGTGACGACCCCCACGCCTATTTCCCGAGGTTCGGGACTGCGGACCGGAACGCGGTCCGCGAGGCTCTCGAAGGGACCGGTCTCGCGGTGTCGAACGTCAACGCCAACACCGCGACGGGCTTCTACGACGACGCCCCGCCGTCGGCCTTCTTCGAACCGAGCCTCTCGACGGCCGACGGGGACGACCGCCGGTGGCGGATCGAGTACACGAAGCGGGCGATCGATCTCGCCGACCTGGTCGGCGCCCCGGCCGTCTGCGTCGCTTCGGGGACCGCCCTCCCCGGTACGCGTCCCGAGGAGGCGTACGAGTACTTCGTCGACTCTCTCCACGAGATCCTCGACTACGCGGAACCGCGGGGGATCGAGGTCGGCATCGAGTTCGAACCCGAACTGCTCGTCGAGAACGTCGAAGAGACGCTGACGTTGCTCGACGACGTGGGCCGGGACGGACTCGGTGTCAACCTCGACCTCGGCCACGTGGCGGTGTACGGCGACGACCCCGTCGACGCGATTCACCGGTGTGCGGGCGTCATCACCGGCGTCCATCTCGAGGACATCGCCGGCGGGATACGCGGGAAACACTACCACCTCGTCCCCGGCGAAGGGGATCTCTCGTTCGCTCCGATGTTCGATGCGTTCGACGATATCGAGTACGACGGGTTCGTCACCATGGAGCTGTACACGTACCCACAACGGCCGGACCACGCGGCACGGGAGGCGTACGAGGCGTTGGCGCGATTCGTCTGACACGCCCCCCGTCCGGCCCTTCCGACGGTGTCGTCACTCGTCTCGCGTCGGTGAGACCGGGTGCTGGGGACGCCTGCGGTCGCTGACCCGGAGTGGCCGGTATCGAGCGAGACGATCGCCGAAAGACAAGATCGAAGCGCTAAACGGGCCGCTCCGAGGACACACGCTCATGCGAAACAAGCGCGTCCTCGTGACGGGCGGCGCGGGCTTCATCGGCTCGAACCTCGCGAACCGCCTCGCGGCCGACAACGACGTGATCGCCGTCGACGACACCTACCTCGGCACGCCAGAGAACCTCGTCGACGACGTTGCGTTCGTCGAGGCCTCCGTCCTCGACGACGACTACCCGGTCGACGTCGACGTCGTCTTCCACCTCGCCGCGCTCTCCTCGCGCAACATGCACGAGTCCGACCCCCAGCGCGGCTGCCGCGTCAACGTCGAGGGGTTCGTCAACACGGTCGAACGCGCCCGGAAGGAGGGGTGTGACACCGTCGTCTACGCCTCTACCTCCTCGATCTACGGTAGCCGCACCGAGCCCTCCCCCGTCGACATGGACGTCGAGGCGCACACCGCCTACGAGGCCTCCAAGCTCGCCCGCGAGCGCTACGCGGAGTACTACGCCAACCACCACGACATGAACATGGCGGGCCTGCGCTTCTTCTCGGTCTACCAGGGCTTCGGCGGCAACGAGGGACACAAAGGGGAGTACGCGAACACGGTCGCGCAGTTCGCCGACGCCATCGCCTCCGGCGAGGCCCCCGAACTCTTCGGCGACGGTTCCCAGACCCGCGATTTCACCCACGTCGACGACGTCGCCCGCGCCTGCGAGCTCGCTGTCGACGAGGAGCTGACGGGCGTCTACAACGTCGGCACCGAGGAGGCGTACTCCTTCAACGAGATGGTCGAGCTGATCAACGACGCGCTCGGCACCGAGGTCGACCCCGAATACGTCGAGTGCCCCTTCGACGGCTACGTCCACGACACCATGGCCGACGCCTCGGAGTTCCACGACGCCACCGGCTGGGAACCCGAGATCGACTTCGCGGAGGGCGTCGAACGCGTCTGTGCGCCCTACATCGAGGGCGCGCGAGAGATAACGTAGCGGCCCCATCGAGCTCTTTTCGACGCCGATCCCCCCATCGTCGGTACGGATCCCCGGCGGCGTGCTGACAGCCCCGGTACGGAGACGACCCCGATCACGCGATCGCGATCGTACTCGAAATCCGGGGTCGATCGGGACCGAACGGCTCCACGGCGCAGGGACGCCCTCCCGGCCCGCTACTCCTCGACCTTCCCGTCCCGCCGGTCGCGCTCCCGGGCCTTCGGGTCGCGCGCTTCGGGATCGCCGTGGCCGCCGCCGCCGGGCGTCCGGATCGAGACGGTCGACCCGGCCGAAACGTCGACGGAGACCTTCGCGGGCACCGGCTCCCCGTCGACGAGGTTCTCTCCCACGGCACCGTTCCCCCCGCCGTCGAGCCCCGCGGGGGCCGTCCGCCGGCGTTCGGTCAGAAGCGAGACGGTGGCGTCGGTCTCGACGGTGACGGTGCGTTCGAGCCCCAGCCCGCCGCGGTACCGGCCGTCGCCGCCGCTCGAGGGGCGGAGCGCGTAGCGCTCGACCCGGAGGGGGTACTCGAGTTCCATCGCCTCGGCGGGCGTGTTGAGCGTGTTCGTCATCCCGACCTGGACGCCGTCCATGCCGTCCTTCCCGGGACGAGCGCCGAACCCGCCGCCGATCGTCTCGTAGTAGGTGAACTCGCCCGAGCGGTCGCCGATGATGAGGTTGTTCATCGTCCCCTGCCCGCCGGCGGGGATGGCGTCGGGGATCGCCGGGGCGAGCGCAACGAGCGTGACGTCGGTGACGCGCTGGCTCGTCTCGACGTTGCCGCCGACGACCGCCGCCGGGGGGTTCGGGTCGAGGAGCGACCCCTCGGGTGCCGACACCGACACCGGCTCGTAACAGCCGTGGTTCGGCGGGATCTCCGGGTCGGTGATCGCGCGGACGACGAAGTAGACCGCGCTCTTCGCGACCGACAGCGGCGCGTTCAGGTTGCCCGCCACCTGGTCCGCGGTGCCGGCGAAGTCGACGGCGAGCGAGGCCCCGTCGATCGTGACGGCGGCCTCGATCGGCACGTCCCCGTCGGTCACGCCGTCGCCCTCGAGGACGTCCCGCGCCCGGTAGGTGCCGTCCGGGAGGGCAGAGAGCGCCGTCTCCACGCGCTCGCGGGAGTAGTCGATGACGGCGTCGAACGCTACGAGCAACGTCGACCCGTGCTCGTCGAGGAGCTCGCCGACCCGCTCTTCGGCCCGCGCGTTCGCGGCGCGCTGTGCCCGGAGGTCGGCGTCGCGCTCGTCGGGCGTCCGGACGTTCGCCCGGATCAGCTCGTGGACCGCCTCGTTCGGCTCGCCGCCGTCGACGAGCCGGACCGCGGGCAGTCGGAGCCCCTCCTCGTAGATCTCGCGGGCACCCGGCGGCATGCTCCCCGGCGCGCTGCCCCCCACGTCGGCGTGGTGGGCGCGCGACACCGCGAAGCCGAGCACCTCGCCCTCGGGCGCGATCGTCGACACCAGCGTGACGTCCGGCAGGTGCGTCCCGCCCGCGAACGGGTCGTTGACGACGAACACGTCGCCCGGCTTCGGGTCCTTCTCGAGGACCGTCTCGACCGCGTCGGGCATCGCGCCGAGGTGGACCGGGATGTGCTCGGCCTGCGCGACCATCCGCCCCGACGCGTCGAAGAGCGCGGTCGAGCAGTCCTGCCGCTCCTTGATGTTCGGCGAGTACGCCCCACGGATCAGCACGTGGCCCATCTCGGTAGCGACGCTCTCGAGCTGGTTCCGGAGGATCTCCAGCGTTACGGGGTCCATCCCGCCGCGTTCGTCGTCCGTCGTCCCCGACTCGTCGCTCATTCCCCGCTCACCTCCGCGAGCAGCGCGCCGTCCGAACGAACCCGCACGTTCCAGCCCGGCGGGACCACGGCCGTGCTCTCGTCGCCCTCGACGACCGCCGGCCCCGCGATCGTCTCGCCCGGCGACAGCCGACCGCGGTCGTAGACGGCCGTCTCGTGGACGCCGTCGTCGCCGTCTCCCTCACCGTCGCCGAAGGCCGCCTCGCGGGTCCCCTTCCGCGGGTCGCCGTCGGCGTCGTACGTGAACGACGGCGCGTCCCGGGCGACGGTGGCCGTCGCGCGGCAGTTCACGAGCGTGACCGGCTCGTTCACGCGGTAGCCGTAGGCAGACTCGTGAGCCGCCGCGAACGCCTCGCCGGCCGCCGTGGGGTCGAAGGGGCGCTCGACGTCGACGGTGAGCTCGAAGCTCTGGCCGGCGTATCGGAGGTCGACTGCGTACCGCACGCACGCCGCGTCGCGGTCGCTCACCTCGGAGAGGAGCTCCTCGGCCAGCGACGCGTACACCGCGTCGACGTCGGCGGGGTCGACCGCCGAGAGCGGACGCTGGTACGTCCGGACCGCGTCGCGCTTCTCGTCGGCCGCGAGCAGACCGTACGCCGAGAGCACGCCGGACGCCCGCGGGATCACCACGCGCGAGACGTCGAGGCCGTCCGCGATCGCGATCGCGTGCATCGGGCCCGCCCCGCCGAACGCGACGAGGCCGAACCGCCGCGGGTCGTACCCCCGCTCGACGGTCACGGAACGGATCGCCCGCGTCATGTTCGCGTTCGCGACGCGGTGAACGCCGCGGGCGGCCGCGAGCGGGCCGTCCATGCCCGCCTCCACAGCCAGCGCCGCGAGGGCGTCGTGGGCGGCGTCCGGATCGAGCGACAGCTCGCCGCCGAGGCTGGTGCTCGCGCCGACGTAGCCCAGCACGAGGTTCGCGTCCGTCACGGTCGGCTCCGTACCTCCCTTCCCGTAACAGGCGGGACCGGGGTCGGCGCCGGCCGATCGCGGACCGATGCGGAGCGCACCGCCGGCGTCGACCCAGGCGATCGACCCGCCGCCCGCGCCGACCGTCTCGACGTCGACCATCGGCGTCCGGATCGGCCGACCGTTTATCTCCCCCTCCGTCGTCCGCTCGGCCGTGCCGTCGCGGACGAGGCTCACGTCGCTCGACGTCCCGCCCATGTCGAAGGTGACGAGGCCGGCCCCCTTGCTCGCCTCGCCGGCCCCTCTGCTCGCCTCGCCGTCCGCGTCCTGGGTCGGTTCCGCTCCGTCACCGGCCGCCATCGCGCTCGCACCCACGACGCCCGCGGCCGGCCCCGAGAGCACCGTCGTCACGGCGTTCTCCCTGACGGTGTCGGCGTCGGTGATCCCCCCGTTCGCCTGCATGATCCGCGGCTGGGGGACGCCGCGGTCGCGCGCGCGGTCCGCGAGCCCGCCCACGTAGCGGTCGATCGCCGGACCGACGTAGGCGTCGACGACCGTCGTCGACGTCCGCTCGTACTCGCGGAACTCGGCGAGCACCTCGTGGGAGGCCGACACCGGCACGTCGAGCGCTGTGCGCAACGTCTCCGCGACCCGGCGTTCGTTCTCCGGGTGTGCGTACGCGTGGAGCAACGAGACGGCGACCGACTCGACGTCGGCCTCGCGGAGCTCGTCGGCGACGGCGCGCACCGCATCGACGTCGACGGGGCGTTCGATCCCGTCGACGGTCGCCCGCTCGTCGACCTCGAACCGGCGGCGCCTAGGCACGAGCGGCGCGGGCTTCTCGGCGTCGAGGTCGTACAGCGACGGCCGGTCCTGGCGACCGATCTCGAGGACGTCCCGGAACCCCTCGGTCGTGACGAGGCCGGTCCGCGCGCCGTCCTCCTCTAAGAGCGCGTTGACCGAGACGGTCATCGCGTGGGAGAACGCCTCGAGGCTCTCGGGGTCGATCCCGGCCGCCGAACAGGCCTTCTCGATCCCGGCCATCACCCCCTCGCTCTGGTCGTCGGTGCTCGGGACCTTCGCGGTCACGAGTTTGCCGTCGACCGCCAGCGCCACGTCGGTGAACGTGCCGCCGACGTCGACGCCGACCCGTCGCTCTCCCATCTATACCACCCCGGCAGTGCGGGCAACCCCCGCCTCCGGGCTCACGTCGTTGTATCGTGTGTGTTCCATGTCGATCGCTTCGAGGTATACGGGTAGGTTCCGCCAGCGGGTGAAAAACGTTGTCGGGCGACCCACGTCGGCGGCGAGTTCATCCGTGATCCCGGAGACGGAACCCGTGCGGCTGGCTAGGGCGGTACCCAATACACAAAGTTAACATGCCGCTACTCCGGATACTACTCCAGTAGATGTCAGTTCTGATCACCGGCGGGGCGGGATTCATCGGCTCGCATCTCGTCGATCACCTCCTCGCCGAGACCGACGACCGGGTCGTCGTCCTCGACGACTTCTCGACCGGCAGCGCGTCGAACCTCGCCCACCTCGACACCGATCGGGTCGAGACGGTCCACGGCGACGTTCGGGACGGGTCCCTCGTCACGGACCTCGTCGCCGAGTCCGATTCCGTCTACCACCTCGCGGCCGCGGTCGGCGTGAAGACGATCGTCGAGAACCCGCTTGACTCGCTACGGACGAACCTCAAGGGGACCGAGAACGTCCTCGAGGCGGCCACGGCGGACGCCACCCCGACGTTCATCGCCTCGTCCTCGGAGGTGTACGGCAAGTCCGAGTCCGTCCCCTTCGCGGAGGACGACGACCGGGTGTACGGGCCGACCACCGCCCCGCGGTGGGGGTACGCGACCGCAAAGGCCGCCGACGAGTTCCTCGCGTTGGGACATCACGCCGAAGAGGACCTCCCCGTCGTCGTCGGGCGCTACTTCAACATCGTCGGTCCGCGACAGACGGGCCAATACGGGATGGTGATCCCCACGTTCGTCGAGCAGGCGCTCGACGGGAACGACCTCACGGTATACGGGGACGGGACACAAACGCGAAGCTTCACGCACGTCGCCGAGGCCGTCTCGATCACGCACGACCTACTGACGACCCCCGAGGCTCACGGCGAGGTGTTCAACGTCGGGACGCCGGATCCGACCTCGATCAACGACCTCGCAGTCAGAGTGATCGAACTCACGGGATCGGATTCCGGGATCACGCACGTCCCCTTCGCGGAGGCGTACAGCGAGGACTTCGAGGAGCCCGACGAACGCGAACCCGACGTCTCGAAACTACACGACGCACTGGGGCGAACACCCACGGTCGAACTCGACCGGATCCTGCGTGACGTGATCGACGAGCGGACCGACGAGGTGCCCGCGCGATGACCGGCGTCGAGGACCGCCTCGCGGACCGTGACGCGAGGATCGGCGTGATCGGCCTCGGATACGTCGGCCTTCCGTTGAGCCTCGCCTTCGTCGATGCGGGCTTCGAGGTTCGCGGATTCGACATCGACGAGGAGCGGGTCGGACGCCTCCGGAACGGGGCGAGCTACGTCGACGACGTCAGCGACGCCGAACTCGTGGCGGGACTCGACGCCGGGTTCTCCCCGGAGGCGATTCCGAGCGTCGTCGCCGACTGCGACGCGTACGTCATCGCGGTTCCGACGGGCGTCGCCGACGGCGAGCCGGCGATGGGCGCGGTCAGGGCCGCTTCGAGGACGGTCGCCGAGCAGGCGGGAAAGCGCGAGACGCTCGTCGTCGTCTCCAGTACGGTCTACCCGGGGGCGACGAGCGACGTGGTCGCCCCGATCGTGTCGGCCGACCGTCCCGCCGGGTCGACCCTCCTCGCGATGGTCCCCGAGCGACTCAATCCGGGGGGAGATCACGAGATCGCGGAGATCCCGCTCGTGGTCGGTGCGGACGATCCGACCGCACGGGACGCGGCGACGACGCTCTTCGAGGCGATCACCGAGACGGTCCCGGTGGACGCGACGGAGACGGCCGAGCTCTCGAAGACCCTGGAGAACACCTACCGGATGGTGAACATCGCGCTCGTCAACCAGCTCGTCGCGCTCGCCGAACGGCTCGATGCCGACGTGTGGGAGGCGATCGACGCGGCCGGGACCAAACCGTTCGGGTTCCAGGCGTTCGAACCCGGCCCCGGCGTCGGCGGTCACTGTATCCCGATCGACCCACAGTTCCTGACGTGGCGTGCGAACGAGGCCGGGACGGAGCTCCCGTTCATCGAGCACGCCCACGAGGTGAACGAAGGGATGCCCGGCCGGGTCGTCGAGGGGGTGACCACCGCGCTCGAAGCTCGCGGTGTTCCCCTCGAGGACGCCTCGATACTCGCGTTCGGCGCGGCGTACAAACCGAACGTCGGCGATCCGCGACACTCGCCCGCGATAGACGTGTTCGAGGAGCTCCGTCGACACGCCGACGTGACGCTCGTCGACCCACACGTCGACCCGGAGGAGCTGTGGGTTCCGGTTACCGAATCGGTGAGCGACGAGACGGTCGAGGCGGCCGACGCGGGCGTCCTCCTCGTGGACCACGACGCGTTCGATCTGGCCCGATTGGGCGAGCACGCCTCGTTCGTGTACGACGCGAAGAACGCGATGCCGGACGACACGTCCGCGATCGTGGTGACGCTCGGAGAGACGGCAGAACGTGTCGACACGGCGGTCGAGAAGCCGCCGACACGCTGACCCTCGTACTGCGGCGAAACCACCCACGGACCGCGAGACGTGAAAGGTCCCACCGCCGGGAGGCGAGCCGGTTCGAACGGTTACGTTTTTTCGTCGTCTTCTCCGAGTGACGCCACGTCGCGGGCGACCTGCCAGAGCTGGCGTAACACGATCTTCACGTCGAACGTGAACGATTGTCTGCGGATGTACTCGACGTCGTAGTCGATCTTCAGCGACGGTTCCTGGCTCGTCGCGTCATGGACCTGTGCGAGCCCCGTGAGACCGGGTTTCACGAACCACCGACGCTTCCAGGTCGCCGCTTCGTTCTCGAAGTCGTCCTCGAGGTCGGTCTGGGCGGGCCGAGGGCCGACGACGCTCATGTCCCCGACGAGGATCGACCACAGTTGCGGGATCTCGTCGAGATGGGTCGCCCGGAGGACGTCACCGAGCGGGGTGCGTCGGTCGTCGTCGAAGGCGGTTCCGACCTCCCCTTCGGGTTCCGGCTTCAGCGTCCGGAACTTGTAGACGGTGAAAACGTCCCCAAACCGGTATGTTCGGTTCTGAGAGAAGAGTATCGGCCCGTTCCCTTCGAGTTTGATCGCGAGCGAGATGAGGAGGATAACGGGGGCGAGGACGAGCAGGGCAGTCCCGGCGAACGCGACGTCGAACAGCCGTTTTATCACCTGATCCTGCGGGTCCCACGGGTCGAGGTCGATGTCGACGATCGGTCCGTCGCCGCTCGTGGGATCGACGAGGAGGCTGTCGACGTGGTCGACGTGTGTCTTGGCGTCGATCCCGTGTTCGTGACAGGTGTGTAACGCGCCGAAGAACTCCGCGCGGTCGGCCTCCTCGAACGCCAGGATCGCCGAATCGATGCTGTGTTCTTCGACGACGTCTTCGAACCTGGATAACCCGCCCACGTAGCCGTGTTCGAAGGTCGCGAGTCCGCCGTCGGTGACTCCGATCGGTTCCCGTTCGTCGGGGTCTCCGGTCCGGTACGGGGTCGGCGGTGCGACGTATCCTAACATCGGCCCGTCGTACGCCTCGACGACGCGTTCGATCCCTGCCGGATCGTCGCCGACGACGACCGACCGCTCGCCCCCCACCGAGGAAGCGCGCGAGATGGCCACGAACAGTGCGGGGAGGGTGATCGAAAGAAACGCTGTGATGAGGATCACCGTCTGTCTCGGAAGCCGATGTGACCACTCGAAGTAACCGAGCGTCGCCATCGCGCACACGGCGAAGACGACGCGTTTCTCGACGGAGAACACGATATCGAGAACGCGCCGTGGTTCCGGACGGAACAGCGGGACGAACGACGCCAGGACGATCACCGTGGAGATGAAGACGGCCCATCCGAGACCGCTGTCGTCCAAGACGACCGGATCGAGTCGGTTGACGACGGGCGTGTACGTCGTCAGCAGGGTCTGGAACACGGGCAGGTTCGCGACGTACACGGAGAGGGACGCCAGCGTCGTGACGCCGACGACGCTCGCGACCCGATAGCGCCACCCGGTAAGCATCATCGAAGACACGTCGGTCAGCGTATATAAATCACCCGTCTGACGGGCGAGAGGTGGCCGTCAGGGACGGTACGTCGAAACGACCGGAGCAGGGACTACGTCGGACCGGTTTTCGCCGACGCGTACCGTGTTCCCCCCCCGGATGTCGTCCTCGGTGACGGTAACGGTACCCCGCTCGCCGACGTCGTAGGTGCCCGGATGCGCGACCCGGACCGAGTACGTCCCGTTATCGGTGGGGTCGACGTGCCGGCTGTAGGTGAACGACGCGCCGGGGACCGACACGTCCGTCGACGCGTTGAACCGCTCGTCGACCGGCCCGGTCCCGTTGATCGTCGCCCCGGGAACCGGCGTGAAGACGAGGTAGCCGCCGCCCGAGGACACGAACCGCAGGCGGTAGCGTCCGACGCCGTCGGCGCCGGCCGTCGCGCTTCCGTAGCGTTCGACGAGCCGCGTATATCCGTCCTCGGGACCGGCTTCGGCGGGTACGTCCTCGAGTTCCTCCAACACGAGGTAGCCGACGCCAGAATCGAAGCGATCGTACTCGTCGTCGGGTCTCGACGAGGCGTACAGGACTTCGATGTCGTCCTGGACACCGGTCCGATACGAGTCGCTCTCCCCGAAGACGTGGTAGTTGTAGAACCGCTGTTCGCCCCACCGGCTCGCGACGAACTCCTCGGGCTCGTTCGTCGCCGCGTCCTCGGCCATCCAGCCGACCGCCTCGACCTGCCCGTCGGTCTGGGCGACCGTGTCCATCGCCGTCGGGCCCAACAGGATCCCGAGACTCGCGACGAAGAGCAACATCCCTGCGACGTAGGCGGTCTCCGACGACGGTCGGAAGGTATCCGGGGATAGCCGATACCGGGACGCCGTCTCGATCGGAGAGACGGGAGCAGCCAGGTCGATCCACGACAGGAGCCACAGCGTCCCGACCGCGACGAACACCGCGGTGAAGGGCGACAACTCGCCGGCGAACCTGATCTCGAAGAGCGTCACGCCGAGGAGCGGCCACGCGAACCCGGAGAGGACGAGCCACCGGGGCTCGTGTGTCCGTACGCACCGCCAACTGATCCAGCCGAGGATCGGCAGCGCGAGCACGAGGAACCAGCCGAACATCTCGAGGCTCCCGAACACCACGCCGTAGTCGGCCGACAGGAGCGATCGGCTCTCGGCGATCCCGCTTCGGGCACCGCCGACGATCGTGGCGAACCGGTCCACGAGCCGGCCGAGGACGTCCGGCGTCACCACCCGTGCGCCGACGAACAACCCGGCCCCGCCGAGGCCAACGCCCCCGAGATACGCCCGAAGGGAAGTGACGCCGAGGAAACGACAGGCTTCACCGAGCGCGGCGACGAGGAGAGCACCCCCGGCCACCAACAGGGGACTGTACGCGACCGCCGGCTCCAGCCACCCGGACGACGAGTGGATCACGTGGGTGATCGCGCCCCCGAGCGCCAGCCCTCCGACGAGTGGAAGGGCAACCCCCGCCGGCGACTGACCGGCCCGCAGGTCCGAGCCGGACCGGAAGACGGCGTACGTCGCCACCCCCGTCAACAGGAGCGGAGCACCGTTCCACGTGAGCATCGAGGCTGCGACGACGACGCCGAACCCCGAAGCGACGAGCCACGTCCACGGGTTCCAGAGGTGTCCCCGCAGCGGATTTTCAGTCGCCGGATCGCCCGTCCGCCGCTCGACGTCGCGGGCGAGCCACACCAACGCCGCGGCCATCGCCGTGACCCAGAGGTAATCGAACGGGTGGTGGTCGAAGAAGCCGACCCCCGAATAGAGCGCGTGTGCGGGCGTCGCCGCGAGGGCGAGCACCGACAGGACGGCGACGCGCTCGTCGTTCGCGACGACGAGCCCGATCCAGGCGACGAGCACGCCGACGCCGACCGCGGCCGCGACCGGTAACAACGCGATAGCGACGCCGGACTGCTCGGCTGCCGGCTCCAGGAGTCGCGTCACCCAGTAGCCGAGCGTGTAGACGAGCGGATCGCCGGTGGCCCGGCCACCCAACACGTCCGCGATCGCCCGGGGATCGAACGGGGACGGATCGGCAACGAGCAGCCGATCGACGTGGTGCCGGTAGTGATAGGGGTCGTTTCCGGGAAGCGTCACCATCCCCTCACGGAACACGGAGCGATAGGTGACGAGCCGGAACGCCACCAACACGACGAGCGAGGCGAGCAGGGGCGCCACGAAGGTCGGACGAACCGAGTTCGCTCGATCGGTGAGGGCAAGCCGGATCCGTGATCCGATCCCGTCTCTGGACCCTTCGGCGTCCTCGCCGATGGATCCGTCGTACGCCTCCCCGTCGAGTACAGCCCGGACGGCCGCGGGGTCCGCGACGCGGTAGTCGCCCGCGTCGTCGTCCACGTGCTCGACGATCCCCCGCGAGACCAGCTCGCCGAAGGTGCCGGAGTCGACGTCGACGTCGTCGAACGCCCACGGGCCCGACCCGTCCACTGCGAGGACCGATTCGAGCGCCGCCTCGACCGCCGGTCGCTCCGCGAGGAGCTCCCGCGTCGCAGCGTGCGGGTCCGCCATTACCTGCCCGTGTGCGGGCGACCGGGTAAAAGCCTCCGTTGTCGACGGGGCAGTTTCCACCACCGTCGCCAGCCCGTCGACGGGCGCCCGCTCGTCCGTCCTCGCCCGTCCCTCGCCCGCCCCTCGCCCGAAGACCGGGTGTTTTACTCCGCCCCTCCGCCACCGGGCGCACATGGCTCGGATCCGGCTGCCGTTGATCCCGCGGGGCGTCCGCTGGGTCGCGGTCGCGCTCGTCGCGCTCGTCATCCTGTGGTACTCGGTCGTGCCCGCGCCGGGCAGCGGCACGTTCCGTACCGGACCCTTCGGACTGCTCGGCTACTCCACATGGCTCCACCTGCTCGCGTACGCCGGGCTCGCTGGGGTGCTCGCGTACACCCTCCACGACAGCCCACGGCCGGACTGGCAGGTCCTCTTACTCGTCTTCGGTGCGGTCGCTGTCTACGGGGCCGGAATGGAACTGCTCCAGTCGACGCTGTCGGCCCGCTACGCGACCTACGACGACGTCCTCACCAACGCCGCGGGGGCGGGCCTCGCGGTCGTCGGCTGGCGGTTGGTCACGCGGTACGTGCGCTTCTACCGCGCCCGGCGGGTGGCGGACCTTCGGGTTCCGGTGGAGTAGGGGGGGACGGTCGGCTCGAGGTCGTCAAACACCCGGGACTGGTTCCGAATGGGAGCAGTGTAGGTGCCCGTGACGACTCGTTTTGCCATGTAGACGAATTCATTTGGAAGGGTGGATTCCGGCGTGGAACATCCAGCCGGAACATCGAACGCCGTGTCGTGAAGGGTTCCGTCGGATTCGGCCCCGCGCCAAAGGCACGAGGCTTTCTCTGTTAATCTGCGTAACTTTATTGCTATGGAGATGATAACATAGGTTGGTGGATGGCGTCCTACATCACCATCGAAGACTGGAAGAACGTCGAAGACGGCTATGTCGTCGACGTGACCATCCGACGAACGGAGGCCGAGACGTACCCGAGCGGGTGGGACTACGGCCTACACCTCGGGGAAGTTGGCGGCGACACAGTCCTCCGCTACGATAACGCCCACGAACGGACGAAAGGCCACGAGCGCCACACTCGGGATGAGGTCGAACTCATCCGATTTCCGGGAATGTTGGCGCTTTATGACCGATTCAAACGGGAGGTCGAAGAGATGACTCCCGTCTCGTGGAACTGGTCGGAGTAGGACGCCTCCGGAGGGAGACACCATGCCCACGCTCAAAGTCACCATCGGCGAACGCGACCGTCTCGACCAGCGTACGCGGAGTCGTATCAAGGCCGCTCAGGAAAGCGAAGACCTCGAGGACGCGCAGCCGGTGTTGAACTTCGGATCGTATGCCGAACTCAGCCGGCTCCTCAGTCCGAAGAACCTGGAGCTGCTGGAGGCGATCGCCGAACACGAACCGGAGAGCATCCGAGAGACGGCCGAAGTAGTCGATCGGGACTACAAACAGGTCCATCGGAACCTCTCCGAGCTCGAGGACATCGGCGTGGTCGAGTTCCACGGCGGCGAGTCGGGCCAAGCGAAAGAGCCGAAACTGGTCTACGATGGCCTCGAGATCGACATCCCGTTCACGGGATCGAACGGGAACGTCGGGACGGCAGCGCCCTGACGGACTCTCACCGTCGCGGTAGTTGCCGGACTGATACGAGACCCTTGACGCCGTGTCGGTCGAGGCGTAGATCGATCTCGAGAACAACTAATTCTCGAACGGATTTTCAGTGAAAACGACCTCCTCGTCGTCTCCCATCCCGGTCACTCCTCGACGACGGGACGGAGTGCGTCCAGAATGACCCCGGCTTCCACGGTCGAGAGGTCCCGTTCACGAGCCATGATCCGGTGTGTGACCGAACCGTCCGCGTACTCGCGAGCGTACTCGAGCGCGACGGCGAGCCCGTCGAGTCCGTGGCGATCGATGTACGTGTCGACGTCGTCGTCCCGTAGTCGGCGAGCGACCGCCTCGATCAACTCCCGGGTGATCCGTCGTTCGGTATCATCGACGATCAGTCGCAGATCGATCTCGTGAGCCACGTACTCCGCCGGTCGTCCGTCGTTTGCCTGCTCGATGAATCCCGCCGCTTCGAGGTCCTCGACGTAGTCGTAGACCGTTCGCTGCGGGAGTTCGAGCGTCTCGACGATCTCCTGAACCGTCGTCGCCGGGTGATGGTGGACGTAGGTGTAGATCCACGCTTTGCGAGGGTTCTCGAGGAGTTCGAACGCCTGGCCGCCGGTATCGAGCGGGGCATCCCGGTTCGCTTCTCTCGTTGCCATCCTAGTTGCGAATTGTACGTAATTCACAATAAGAGTTGCGGGGGATCCGTTCGAGATGCTGACGCCGCGTGTTCTCGATCCATCGAGGTCGTCCGTCGGGAGGGATCGGCCAGCATCACCGACAAAACCGATGAGATCGTGATCAGTGGTGCTCTCTCGACGATCCCCTCGAACCAGACAGAACGTGGTCCTACGGAGCTAACAGGTGCGCTGTTAAGCTACGTTGAGTCTTCATCGATGTTCAACAATTCGAAGAATTCTCTCGGTGTGACGATCTCGATCCCACGGAACGAATCGAGATCGAGGAGGTGCCGGTCGCCGGAGACGAGGTAATCCACGTTACCCGCTACCGCCGCCTCAAGGAACTTGTCGTCGTCCGGATCCGGCTTGACGGCGTCGATCTCTTCGTCCGGAGCAACGAATTCTGCGAAGTACCGGAGCGTTTCGACTTCAGTCTGGATCTCGTCGTCAGTGAGCCCGAAGCGCTCCGGGTACTTGTGGAGCGTCTCGCGGAGTTCGACGAGCGTCGGAACGGATACGACGATCTGATACGTCCCGGTGTATCCGGCCACGACGACGTCGTGGGGCGTTCCGGTGGCGATGATCGCCGAGATAAGCACGTTCGTGTCGAGGACGGCCTTCATTCGTCGGCGTCACGCGCGTCGTGAACCAGTTCGGTCACGTCGTCCAACGAGAGTTCGGTATCGTCGGCGCGTTCGGCGACGCGTTCCTGGAACTCCGCGACCGACGGCAGGTCGATCTTCTTCAACACGAGTCCGTAGTCAGTCGGGACCACCATCAGTTTCGTCCCCCGTTCGAGGTCGAACCGGTCCCGGAGCCGACTCGGGATCGTGATCTGTCCTTTCGACGTCACGGTCGTCACTTCGGGGTCGTCCGCGCTCATACGTAAGGATCCCTTACGAAGACGGTTGAACCTATCGCTCGAAACGAAGGAAGGGAATCACCGATCCGACCGAGCGCCGTCGCTGGTCGGCGTAGCGTTCCGATAAAGAAAGTCCGCGAATGACCGGCGCGGAGCCGGTGGTTAGCCTGACGGAGTAGCTGCCTTAGTCGCGACGGCGGGTCGCGAGCAGGGCAGCGGCGATGAGCGCGACGAGCGCGACGAGCGCGCCGAAGCCGGGCGTGCTGTCGTCGGTCTCGTCGTCATCCTCGGAGTCGTCCGTGGAGTCGTCCTCGGAGTCGTCCGTGGAGTCGTCCTCGGAGTCGTCCTCGGAGTCGTCAGCCTCGTCGTCGGCCTCGTCGTCGTCGTCGGTACTCGTGTCTTCCTCGACGGTCAACGTAGCCGTCTGGCTGTCGTCGTCGGTGAAGACACCGTGCTCGTAGTCACCAGCATCGAGACCGGAGGTGTCGATGTCGGTGAACTCGACCGTGGTGTCCTCGCCACCTTCCAGTTCGACGTCCTGGTCGGCGACGACGTCGCCGTCGACCTGGAACTCGACCGTCTGAGTGGCGGTCGCTTCGCCAGTGTTCTCGACGGTCGCGGAGACGTCGATCGCGTCACCCTGCGTGACGGTCACGTCCTGCGGGTCGAGGTCGGAGACCTCGAAGTTCGCGGTCTCTTCCTCTTCCTCGACAAGCACCATGTCCGAGTCCGCGACGGAGCTACCGGCCACACGGAAATCAACCGTACCCGTGTCGCCCTCAGATTGCTCGCTCAGATCGAAGTCTGTCTCGAAGGAACCGTCGGATTCGATGTCGACGTCGCTCGTCTCGACGAAGGACGGCGTCACACCATCATCAGAACGGACGCGAACGCTAGCATCCGAACCGGGCGCAACGTTCGTCTCTCCGCTGACGGTAGCCGAGTCACCAATGGCGACTTCGACTTGGTCATCCTCGTTCAGGTTGTCGAAGCTCGCGTCACTCTCGACGATACTGAAGTCAGTACTCTCAGTCTGGGTCACGTCGTCACCAGCCGGGAAGTACGGGAAGGCCGGCTCACCGGTGTCGCCGCTTGCTCCGCCGAGGAAGCTGTCGTCAGCGAACTCGAAGCGGTCGTCTCCGTCACCCTCGTATTCGAGTTCGGCAGAGAAGTCGGCATCCGGATCCAGATTGCCGTCGAAGGCATCACTGGAACTAGTGTCGACGATCACGTACATCTGGCCCTCCTCGTTGTCGACGAGGACGAAGATGTCGTCATTTTCCGCATCAGAGAGGTCGAGCGACGTCGCGTCCTGGTTACCGGTCGCATCGTCGGCTTCGACCTCGAAGTTCACGCCTTCGCCTTCCCAGTCATCACCATTGGCAAGGACGTCAAGCGTACCCGCGCTGAATCCGTCATTAAGCGCGTCGAAGCCGTTGTCGTCGAGCGCAACCATGTGACCGTAGATACCGCTGGCTTCGGCCTGAATGACGAGTCGGTCGTCCTCAGCGATCTCGGTCGATTCGTTGACTGCGTCGAGGACATCCTCGAGATTATCGTCTTCGTCAGCAGCGTCCGACGGGGCAGTCCACGTCTGGAGGCCGTCCACGCCGGGTTCGGTCAACTCGAGCGTGGCGAGGTCGATCTCATCGTCGAGTTCGGACTCGTCGTCGTCGTTCACGACGAAGACTTCGTTACCGTTCGCGGCGAGGTCGTAGCTGGTGGCCTGGAGCGGACGGACGAGTTGGTCCGTACCGTCCTCACCGCCATCGATCAAGTCCAGCTCCTCTAGGTAGGTATCGATGTCAGTACCTAGCTCATCTCCGTCTTCATCTTCGACCCGAATATCGTCTCCTTCATCGAAGCCACCGTGGATCGCACTTTCGACGATGTCTTCTTCACTGTCGTAGACTTGGTCGAAGCCAACATCGTCATTACCCAGCGTGCGGGTGTTGATCTGGAAGGAGACTTCGCCATCGCCGTCGTCGTCCTCGACGTAGACGATGTCGACGAATCCGGAATCCTCGTCACCGATCTGGACGTAGGCGTCGTCGGTGTCCTCGAGTTCGAGCGTGACGTTTGCGACGTCACCCGCAGTCTGCGAGTAGACACCCTGACTGAAGTCACCGGTCGTATCCAGTTCGGTCACCGTGACGGAATCAGTGTCCTCGGCTTCGGTGTCCGTGACTTCGAAGGAGAATTCGTACTCGTCCGTGTCGATATCGCTGAAGTTGACCTCGTGCTCGCGATCGTCAATATTGTTGAAGACGATCTTCTCGTCAGCGTCCTCCTCGTCCTCATCGTACACGTCGACGTTGAAGTCACCCTGTGCTTCACCGTCGTCAGTCGGCTTATCGTCGGCACCGATCGTTACAGGACTACCCGTAGCGTCGTCGTAGTCACCATCCGGGGCGAAGATTTTGAACAGTTCCTCGTCGTCGAGGTCACCGTCAGCACTCACGTTGAGGCTGTAGTCACCACGGTTCGACTCGATGTCGAGGTCCGTCGTGGAGTCGGAACCTTCGTCGGTTACTTCAGAGTCGTCGAACTCGGCGGAGAGGCTCTGAACGCGAACCTCGAAGGTCTGATCCAAGGTCGGCGACCGGCTCAGTCCCTCTCCAGAGACGAAGTAGTCGTCCGCGTCGAGATCGCCGGTGTCATAGACGATTTCTCCGCCGTCTTCATCCGGCGAGACGGATTCAACGAACTCGCTGTTAGTGACGTCGCCTTCGTCGGTATCGGTCACTCGCCGAATCTCGTACTCCCCGTCGGAAGGCCCATCAAGACCCACCGTCGATACATCCTGACCCTGGAAGGGACCGGTAGGTTCGTAGTCAATATCTCCGTGGCTATTCGCCTGCGCCGCAGCGGAACCGGCAAAGCCGGCAAACCCGATCGTGACCATGGAGAGTACCACGATCAGGCTAAAGAAGACTGCGTTAGCCTTCCTGCGTGTGTTATTGTCGTTTGTCATTGTTGTGTTTCGTTCTGCATCGCATCAGTAGCTTTCTCCTGACCTTCGAGACGCGCCCGGTCGTCGTCGCCTACCATGTCTCGTCGTACAGCCGGACTTGGTCGGTGATTACTCGTCCACTGACGCATTTGGGTAGGGGTTGCATCCATCCCTTCAAGCGTTCGGTATATATGCTTTGTGTGATTTCCACGGATCGTGTGAACACGTCACAAAGGAGTCTGACCTGCGTCAGACGCCCGTTTTCGGTTCTGAGAACGGCCGTCGTGGCGGGTCCTCGTGCGTCGTCGTTGAGTACATCTCGCGTGCGCGAGCGTGGGAAGATGACACGACAAACGACCAGGAGTGCTTAAATGAGCGTGAGATCGCCGTCGTCCGCTCCGATCACGTCCTCCAGTGTGAGCACGCGAACCGTTCCGCGGGCTTCGACCGATCGCACCGCGGCCTCGATCGCTTCGGTTGCCGGACCATCATCCGTCAAGACCGTCACTCGGTCGTCGCCGAGCGTCAAGTACTGGACCGCCAGTCCCGCAAAGATCGTGTCCGCCTTCTCGACGTCGTGTTCGTCCCGCCCAGTTCGCTCCGCTATCACTCGGCGCGCACGATCGGCCGCACTAACCGCTTCCGCGGCAGTAAGCGACGGTGGCGACACGACTTCTGCCCACCCCTCGTCGAGTGCCAGCGTGAGCCGCCGTTCGGTCGGGTGGATCGAGAGTTCATCGCGTACTCGCTCCGGAACCGACAACACGACACCACTCCGCGTGACCGTTTCCCGGAACCGTCGAAATTTCGCGTTCTCCGGACTTCCGATCGCGACGAACAGGTTGGTATCGACAAGCGTTCGCTCGTTCCGATCCAGTTCCGCCCCCTCACTCATCGCCGTCCGTGGATCCCGAACGAGGGGTCAACGAGGTAGCGTCGACCGACGTCTCGACGTCGGCGGCGGCGTCACCCACGACGAGATCGAAGTAGGGGTCGTGTTCGGCTCCGACCGCCACTACGCGCTCGAGCGCGTTCACGAGCGAAATTCCCTCGACTGGCTTGACATCGAGTTCGCTGGCCACCATCCGCTTCGTGAGCCGACCAGCGTAATGTTCGGCGACGAACCGAACCGCCGCGGCGACCGTGCCCGCCCCGTACCGGGTGTAGACGTACGCCACGTCGTCGTCGATCTCCCGAAGTGCGATCGCGTGTAGCACGGTGGGCGTGATGGTGATCCCGTCCGGATCGACGTAAGCGAAGGCCGCCGCACTGATCTCATGTGGACGCGTTGAATCGTCGCGGTCGATCGCTCCGAGGCGCTCGAGCTCCTCGACGTCCTCGTAGGTGGTCGCCCGCTTGAGTTCCAACGCGTCGATGACCACATCGATGGTCGTCGGTCCGAAATAGCAAACGTAGACGTAGATCCGTGCGAGTCGGGGATCCTTGAGCAACTCCGCCGCGATCAGGAAGTCGTCATACTCCTCGACGGCCCCACCGTTCCCCAGAGATTCGTCGTCCGTCGTCGCCCGATCCTTGATCACCGGCATGACATGGAATACGTGATCTACATATTTCAGATTAACGGAAAGGGTGGTCGCCATCGACGACGTCGTCGATCACCGTGTCGACGTTTCGTCGATCTCCTGTTGAGCCAGAGTGGTCCATACCCTCTCGACGTACGCGTTACCGGTCCAGTCCGTGGGTCGTCCGGCAGTTTGCTCTCGGCTTCCCTGTACCGGCTTGCGATCTCCGCCTTCTCCTGCCGCCGCTCGTGGATTTTACTCTCGACTCGTCATCTCGCCACGAGCCCCATACCTCCCGGTATTTGCCGAGTTCGCGGTACTCCTTCTTCCGCTCGAAGGCGTCGATGGCGTACAGCGTCTCGTTGTCCTTGTCCCAATCGATCAGCACTCGGAAGTCGCCGACGCGAAGCTTGTAGCCGGGATGGTTCTTCAACCGGTCAAGGAAATGGTCCGGGAAGCCGCCGACGTCCTCCAGCTTGTTGACGATCCGCTCGGCATCCTCCGTCTCGAACTGTTCCAGTGTTTCGACCAACGTCTCCGTCAGGACGACCTCGTGAGCCACCGTTAAGCCCTCAGTCGTCGATACCGAGGCGTTCGCGGGCCTCGTCCGTGGACATCGTCCGCCCCGCTGTAACGTCCGCGTAACCCTCCGAGACGCCCTCCTGCGCACCGGGCGTCAGAATCGGCTCCGTGGTGTCGCGCAGAACCTCACGGATGAACTCCGAGCGGTTGGTGTACTCCAGTTCCTCGGCCAGTTCGTCGATCTCTTCGAGAAGCCGCTTCGGCACCTTGACGTTCAACTTCACCATGTCTCCGTCGCCATCGTCGCCCGCGTCCGTGCTCATACGTCGTGGTACGCGGGTGGTACTCAAAGAACTGACGCTCAGTCGCCGCGGGGATCGGCGACCAACTCGTGAAATACGTGATCTACATATTTCAGAGTAACGGAAAGGGTGGTCGCCATCGACGACGTCGTCGATCACCGTGTCGACGTTTCGTCGATCTCCTGTTGAGCCAGAGTGGTCCAT
>NZ_QMIM01000004.1 GCF_003287355.1 Halorubrum sp. 48-1-W | reverse complement strand
CGTCGATCACCGTGTCGACGTTTCGTCGATCTCCTGTTGAGCCAGAGTGGTCCATGCCCTCTCGACGTACGCGTTACCGGCCCAACTTCGTGCTTCACTGATGTCCGCGAGAACCTCCTCCGCCTCGTCGGCGGGGAGTCTCCCGCGTCGTGCGAGCAACACGAGGAACGTCGGCGTCGTTACGGGCCGAGTCGTCGTTGACGACGCGTGGACGAGTGCGAGCTGGTTGAACCCGACCCGTCACGCGCCGATCGTCTCCTCGTCGAGTACCGGCGACGTCGCGAGCAGTGCGGTCGCGGCCGTACGCGAGGGCCCGTCGCACGCGAACGTCAACTCCCCGTGGGCGATCGCCCGGTCCCACTCGGCGTAGTCGTCCACGGCGCGCTCGGCCGCGACGCCCGCGTCCGGCCACGCGACGACGTGAACGAGGGACGACTCGCCGTCGGGCGAGACGTACTCCGCGCCGGTGCCCTCCACCGCGTCGGTGCCGTCGATCGCCAGCGCGGCCGGCCGGCTCCGCTCCCAGCCGTCGCCGGGCTCGGGGAGCGCCCGGACGGTCCGGAGGTCCTCGTCGACGACCGGCGCGCTCGAGCCGGACCCGTCCTCGCCGCCCGCGAGCGACTCCGCGACCACCCGTGCGCTGGCCGCCATCGCGCCGGCGACCGCGAGCACGCCGGCAGCCAGGACCCCTCGACGGTTCACGTCACGCCTCCGGGACCCGGCGAACAAAAAGCCGTCGGGCGGGAGGGGCGTGACGGTCGACTACTCGTTCGACCGACCTCTGGCTCGTTCGACCGACCTCAGTGTTCGACCGCTTCCATCAGCGACGCCAGCGTCTCCCCCTCCTCGACCGCCTCCGGGTGGACGCCCACGAGCGCGATCACGTCCTCGCCGTCCTCGACGGTCGCGACGTGGACGAGCGCCGGGACGCTCCCCTCGGCGTCGACCGGCGCGTCCCGGGGAACGTCGAACTCGACCTCGGTCGCGAACGTGGTCACGGTCGTCTCCGTGCCGAGGACCGTCAGCGTCCGGGTGCCGACCTCCTCGAGGTCGTCGACGTCCTCACCCCCGACGCCGCCGGTTCCGTCGTCATCGTCGGCGTCGTCGCCGTCATCGCCGTCATCGGCGGCGTCGTCCGTTCCTCGTCCGAGCAGTCGCCGGAACAGCTCGGCGTCGTCCGCGCGCACCAGCGGGTTGACGGACCGGTCCGCCACGGTCGCGTTCGGCGTGCTCGCGACGACCAGCGACGACGCCCGCGCGGGCTTCTCGTAGCTCGCGACCCACGTCGTCACCGACACGCGCCGCTCGCTCCCGGCGACGTCGAGCGTCCGGTCGACCTCGGAGGACGCCGGCTCCTCGCCCTCGTAGCCGGCAGTAGCGAGCGCTGTGTCCGGCACCCGCGCCGGCTCCGCGTCGAACTCGTAGCTCCCGTCGTCGCCCCCGAGACAGCCGGTGGCGGCGACCACCCCCGAGGCCGTGAGCGCGCCGAGCAGTCGTCTCCGATACATGTCGGGAAGACGCCGCGGAACACTTGTAATTATGTCGGCGTCCGGCGGACGGGAACCGAGTGAGCGCACACCGGCCGGAAACGCCGGACGATCGACACGTCGTCCCTGCCGAGTTCCGCCCGTCTGAAGCGGGCCGTCCCGAAGGCACAAAGTTCACGTCACCCCGCGCGCGATGTGAGCCAAATGGAACGACGAGGGCAGATCGGCTTGCTGGAGGCGATCCTCTTGGACGTGGTCCGGCTCCACGAGACCTGGATGGAGATCGTCTTCCCCAGACAGCTCGATCCCAGCACGGTGCTCGGCAAGTGGAAGCCGGAGACCGCCCCCCAGACCGTCGGCTACTACCTCTGGGCGGTCCTCGGCGCCCCGCTGGTCGCGGTCGCGTACCCCCTGCTCCTCGTCGGGTTCGCGACCCGGTTTTACGCCGTCAAGCTCGACTCCGCGGTGGCTCGCTTCGGGATCGCGGGCGCGGTGCTCGTCGCGACCGCCGTCTGGGGGGCGCTCACGCTCGTCACCTACCTCCAGCTCGCCACCGCGGACGTGATCGCCGTCGGCGCGGCCAGCGTCGTCGCGGTCGTCTCGGCCGCGCTCGCCGCCGGCTTCTCGAAGGTCGGCGGCCGCTTCGTCAGCGTCCTGTTGGCGTACCCCTTCGCGATGACCGCGCTCTTCTTGCCGCCCGTCGTGGCCGCGCTCGTCACCCCGAGCCTCGAGGCGGTCATCCTCCCGCCGAGCTACGACCTGGCCGTCTGGATCCTCGACACGTTCCTCACGGTCGGAGACCTCAACGAGACGCTCCGGAACGCCTTCGACCTCGAGACCTTCGGCGAGCAGTGGGGGCTCCCGGGACTCGGCTACGTCCTCATGTGGGTCGGGATCTCCGTCCCGCTCGGCTGGTTCCTCGGCGCGCTCGTCGCGCTCGCGGACCTGATCCGGCCGAAACCCGAATCGTAAGCGTTCGACGTCGGCTTGTTTCGGACACCCCCGCTCGCTCCGGTCGCTCCGGTCGCGTCCAAAACCCCCTCGAAGAACCGAGTGAGAGAAACGACGACGGCGACGGGAGAAACGACGACGGCGACGGGAGAAACGACGACTGAGACGAGGAACTGTCGACGAGCCGGAGGCCGGGTCGGCCCAAGTCAAATGAACGTCGACGCGAGTTCGAAGCCAGCGTACCCGATCAGACACGAGCCGACGAGCGCCGAGAGCCACGCGCCGGCGGTGATCGTGACCTTTCTCACGGAGACGCCACCGGTGCCGACGACGAGGCCGCTACCGATGATACTCGAGATGATGATGTTGTTGAGCGAGATGGGAAAGCCGAGGAGGATGCCCGTCTGGGTGATGACGAACGCGGGGACGAGGGCGGCAATGGACCGACGGGTTCCGAGCTGGGAGTACTCGTTGGCGACGGCCTGGATGATCTTGGGCGCGCCGGTCAAGCCCCCGATAAGGAGTCCGGCGGCGCCCACCACAACGACGCTTCTCGCCGTCAAATACGCCGATTCGCCGGCGAGGACGCCGAGCGGTCCGATCGCGAGGCCGACCTGACTTCCCCCGCTTGAGAACGCGACGAGTCCGCCGAGCGCGATCAGGAACCGTCGGACGGCGACGTCGACCGACCGCCCCGTCTGTCGGCGGAGAACGACGAATACCACGACACCGGAGACGAGGCTGGTCGCGACCATCGTGAGGTCGTACGATCCGACGACCGTCGGGGTGGAGCCCAGCGAGCGGGAGACGAAGTTGGCGATCGTGGGGCGAGTGCCGGCGGCGGCCGGGAGGACCTCGAGGGTGACGTTGGCGACGACGACGCCGACGAGACCGCCCAAGATCGGGATGCCGACGGTGTCCGGGACGTCGTCGCGCCGGAGCACCGAGGCCGTGAGGTAGGCGATCGACGCGCCGGTGGGGGGAACGAGCACCCAGAACAGCGCCAGTTGACGGTAGGTCCCGACGGCGGGGGTACCCCCGAGTGCGAGCCCGACGCCGATTATCGCGCCGGTCGTCGCGAACGCGGCGGGGATGGGATAGCTGGTGGCGACCCCGATACCGATGAACACGGCAGCCGTGAGCAGGCCGATCGCGACGGCGAGCGGCGTCAGCGACGCTCCGATGACGAGGTCGTTACCGACCGTCTCCGAGACGCTCCCGCCCTGGAGGATCGCACCTGCCGACGCGAGGACGCCGACCAGTAGCGCCGCTTGCATCACCGAGAGTGCCCGAGCACCGACGGCGGGGGCGAGCGGCGGCGAGGTGCTACTCGCGCCGAGCGCCCACGCCAACGAGACGCTCGCGAGAAAGGCGACCGCCAGTAGCGTCACTGACGACATTCGTCGGGGGGTGACTTCTCGTCGGACAATAACGTGCCGGTCCGGGTTCGTCCGAGAACACGCGTCGACGGTGACACGACCCCCGCCGTCGACGTTCCCCCTATCGCTTCTCTCGCTCGTCGACGTTCCCCCTATCGCTTCTCTCGCTCGTCGGGGTCGTACCGTTCGCGCGCCGTGGTGAACGCCGACTCCTCGCGCTCCCTCGTCCGACGACCCTCCCGCTCGGCGATCGCCTCGGGGTCCGGGCTCGCGTCGTCGTCGATCCGGGCGAAGGAGTCGTGAACTTTCGAGTGACACCACCGACACAGCGCCACCGTGATCTCGTGGGGGCCCGCGTCGGCGGTGTCGTCTCGGTCGGCAGGGCTCCCGTCGGCGTCCCCACCGACCGGTCCCGCCTTCCCGTACGAGAGGTGGTGTTCCTCCACGAGCGGCCGGGCGTCCGCGTGGGCCAGCCGGACCTCCTCGAGCCCGCAACGCGCACACTCGCGGCCGTCGGTCGTCGACCGGTAGTGCGGACACGCCCGCCACTCGTCGTCGGCGCCGACGTGGCAGGCGTAGTCGTCGGCACAGCGGCCGGCGGCGAACCCCGGGTCGTCGCTGGCCCGCGTCAGCGCGAACCGGCACCGCCCGTCGTCGGTGAGGTGGTCGCACACCCCCGCGACCGCGTACGGGTCGTCGACCCCGACGGGGGTTCCGTCCGGCGTCCGTTCCATGTCCGCGGATCGGTCCGGGACTACTTCAAGTCGACGCGGGGCCCCCGATCCTTCGTCGGAATACGACGCACTCGCTGCGAATACCGGTAAAGTTGAACGGTTCCCGAGGTTCCCTAACCCGTCACGTGGTACATGTCCGCATGAACCACGCGAAGGGCGACCTCCTGACAATCGACGTCGGTGCCCGCGAGGCGGAGACGACCGAGATAGACGACGTCTTGGCCACGTTCGTCGGGGGCCGCGGGGCGGCGACGAAGCTCGCACACGACCGGATCCCGTTCGACGCGGACCCGTTCGGTCCCGAGAACCGCGTCTACTTCTCGTCGGGCCCGCTCCAGCACTCCCAGATGAGTTTTACCGGACGGATGAACATGACCGGGCTCTCGCCGCTCACGGACGGGCTCTGCTCGACGAACGCCGGCGGCTACCTCTCGCGGAACTTCGTCGACACGGGCCACAGCGTCGTCGAGGTGACGGGCGCGAGCGACGAGCTCCTCGCCGTCCACGTCCGCGACGGCGACGGGGACGCTCCGACCGTCGAGTTCGAGGAGGTGCCGGAACTCGCCGGCGCGGAGGTGCCCGACGTGACCGAGGCGATGCGGGAGCGACACGGGCTCGAGAGCGAACACCTCGCGACCGTCGGCCCGGCGGGGGAAAACCGCGTGCGGTTCGCCTGCGTGATGACGTCGGACAGCCGGGCGTTCGGCCGCGGCGGGCTGGGGGCCGTCCTCGGCGCGAAGAACGTGAAGTGTCTCACCTTCGAAGGCGACTCGCGCGCGAGCGTCGACCTCCCGGAGGGGATCCAGTCGGAGATCCACCGCGAGGCGGCGACGACGGACGACATCATGAAACGCCAGGGAACCACCAACGGGACCCAGTTCATCAACGACGAGTTCGGGCTGCCGACCCGGTACTTCTCGGAGATGAGCTTCGAGGGCGTCGAGGGGATCAACGGCGACGCCGTCGAGGAGAAGAAGTACAAGAAGGCGGCGTGTTCGATGTGCGCGTTCGCGTGCAAGCTCCCCACCCGCGACGAGGAGCGGGGCGTCGAGACGGAGGGGCCGGAGTTCGAGACCGTGATGGCGTTCGGGAGCAACACCGGCGTCGACGACGTCGTCGACGTCATGATCTCGAACGACCGGTGTGACGACCTCGGGATGGACACCATCTCCGCCGGCGACACGGTCGCCGCGTACCTCGCGAGCGAGGACGAGTTCGGCAACGCCGAACTGGTCCACGAGACGCTCGAGAAGATCGCCCGTCGGGAGGGGATCGGCGACACGCTCGCCGAGGGCGTCGCCCGCTGTCACGACGAGCTCGGCGTCGAGAACTGGTCGGTGAAGGGGCTCGAGTTCGCCGCCCACGACGGCCGGGCGATCCACGGGCAGGGGCTCTCGTACGCGGTGGCGAACCGCGGGGCCGACCACATGTACTCGGCGTTCCTCAGCCTGGAGTACAACGGCGAGGTCGACCCGGAGGGGCTGGAGGGGAAACCCGAGCTGCTGATCGAACGCGAGAACCGGCAGGTCGTCCGCGACTCGGGGATCTTCTGTGCGTTCTCCAGCAGTTACGTCGACGACGACGCGAAGGCGGAGCTGCTGGACGTCGACTTCGCGGACCTCCTCGCGATGGGGGACCGCGTGGTCGAACTCGAGCGCCACTTCAACAACCGCCGCGGCTTCGACCGCGGGGACGACCGGCTCCCCTACGACCTGCCGGGCTTCGAGTCGGCGCTCGACGAGTACTACGAGCTCCGGGGGTGGAATTCGGATGGGACGGTTCCGGCCGGCCACGTCGCCGGGGGATCCGGCGGCGTCGCCGACGATTGAGGGGACCCGATGGCGTCGGAGGGGAGCCGGACGCCCGCTCACCCGCCGTGGATCGGCGGGGCGGCGCGCACCTCGTCGCCCGCCGACAGCGCCGTCTCGAGCCCGTCGAGCTGCGAGACGTTGACGCCGTCGACCGTGAGGCTGACGGCGTCACCGAGTTCGCCGTCGGCATAGAGGAGGACCTCCAGGTCGGGGTGGTCCGCCAGCAGTCCCGACAGGAGGTCCTCGAGTGTCGCGTCCGGCGGAAGCTCCCGCTCGACCGTCTTCGCGCCGACGACGTCCCGAACCGGCCCGTACGCCCGAAAGACGACCTGCATGTGTGCGGGTATCACGCGCCCCCGAGTAAGCGTTGACGGTCCCGGGGATCGCCGCGGGAGGCGGAAGTCACGACGTACCGCTCCGACTCCCGTCGGCGTCCGTCCGTCGGTCGGGGAGCGTCATTCGGTATCGGTTACAGCGTGTCGAACGATACCGAGGACGACGCCGAGACCGAGCGCCCCGACGAACAGAAGGACGGTGCTCCCGACCACGACCGCTTCCGCGACCCGCGGGATCTGCTCGACGATCGGGACGAACAGGCGGACGTCGAACGCGACCACGACGACCGCGCCCACTCCGTTGAACGCCATGTCGAGAACCGTATCCCGGAGACCGTAGTACTCGAGCACGGGCGGTCTGTCGATGTGCTCGCCGAGTTCGCGGGCGGCCAGTTCCACGAACTCCCAGAAGACGCCGACTCCGAGCGTGAACAGGACGGTGAAGACGGCCGTGTAGACGTCCGTGACCTGCGCTCCGAGGACGGACGGGCTCCGGAGACTCGCGTAGACGAGTGTCGCGATCAGCGCGGCGGAGACGGTGTGTGTGAGGTGGTCCCACCACCGGACGGTGTCGTACCATCCCAGCATCCCCAGCATATGGAGGAACCCCGCAGCCGCGATCCACACCGAGAGTTCGGGGCCGAACGTCACGTTCGCCCCGGTTTGGAGCCCGATCGTGAGTTCGGCGAGCGTCGGGGTCACGGCCGCGACGAGGGACGCGATCCCGTTCACGACCGCCTGGAGGTTTCGAGACAGCGTCCCGACGAGGAGCGTTCCGAGGATCCCCGCGAGAAACCCGAAGAACGCGAGGTGTAGAACGTCCGTCATGGGATGGCGGTCACGGGTGAACGGTCACGACCCTCCCTCGATACACGGGTGTCACACCAGGCTCGCGCCGTCGCAGTCGGTCCGCGAGTACTCCACGTCGAGCAGTTTCAGGAGGGTGGGCGCGACGTCGAGGAGGTCGGCGTCCCCGACGGCCGCAGCCGAGTGGTCGACGAAGAGCGCGGCGTTCTCGAAGGTGTGCATGCCCGTCCGCGGACCGTCCGGGTCGAAGACGCGGTCGCGCGGGCGGAACCCGGCCTTCAGGTCGAACCCCGGGTTGGGGATCGCCACGAGGTCGGGGGCGATCGCGTCGTGGTCGCCCCGGAAGGCGGTCTCGCGCTCGACGACGTGGTCGACGACGGGCTTCCCGTTCGGACCCTCCCACGCCTCCAGGTCCGCGATCAGGTCGGCGCGTACCTCGTCGTAGTCCGCCTCGGGAACGACCCCCTCCGGCTCGCGCCCCTCGAGGTTGAGGTAGAAACGGCCGGGGACGAGCGAGTACGCCCGGGCGTCGCCGTCGATGTCCGCGAGCGAGTCGTGGTCCTCCTCGGCGTACTCGAGCCACCCTTCGCGATCGAGCCACTCGTTACAGTACACGTCGTGTTCGAGCCGCGTGAACCCGTGCGTCGAGCCGACGACGAGCGTCACGTCGTCGGGAAGCGCCTTCCGGATCGACCCGATGTGCGCGTCGAGCGCGGCGTAGAACTCGAGGAAGTCCTCGTGGTGTGGTCCCCCATCGAGGTAGTCGCCCCACAGGAAGTGGTTGATCCGGTCGGGGGACGTGAACGCGCCGACGAACAGGTCCCAGTCGTCGCGCTCGACGTACCGTTCGAACAGCGCTGCCCGCCCGTCGAGGGTGTCGCGGGCGTGTTCGACGAAGTCGGCCTTGTCGGCCTTGTGCCCGAGTTTCGCGTTGACCGACAGCGTGTAGTCGGCCTCCGCGAGGTACGCCCGAAGCTCCTCGGGGTGGGCGGCCGTGTCCGCCTCCGGCGAGAGGTACCCGGAGAGCATCCGCTGGAGGTTCCGCTGGGGCGGGAACGTGACGGGGACGTTGAGGACGGTCGCGTCGAGACCCGCTGTGGTGGCCCGGTCCCACACCCGCGTCGCCTGGACGTCCCGACCCATCGGGACGTAGGTGTCGTAGGAGCCGATCTCGCGGTCCTGGAACCCGTACACGCCCGTTTCACCGGGGTTCACGCCGGTCGTGAGGACCGGCCAGCAGGCGCTCGACTCCGGCGGAACGATGCTGTCTATCGCCCCGCCGTCGCCCGCCTCGGCGATGGCCGAGAGCGTCGGGAACGTCTCGGGGTCGTTCGCCACGAGGTCGTACGGGAGACCGTCGATCCCGACGAACGCCACGCGCGGGGTATCGGTCCCGCGCAACCGGTCGAAGAGGCCCATACCCCACCATCAACGGTGAGGAGCAAAAGGATTGATATCGACCGAGTCGCGCGTCGCCGTTTGTACGCTGGCCGGGGACGCGGATCGGCGTCCCCCCGACCCCGGGAACCTTTGTTGTGGGGGCGAGGAGGGGCCGACATGGAGACGCGACGCACGCTACTCGTCGACGCGTTCACCGAGGAGCCCCTCGCCGGCAACGTCGCCGGCGTGGTTCCGGACGCCGTGGGACTGAGCGACGACCGGATGGGACGGATCGCGGCCGAACTCGGTGCGTCCGAGACCGCCTTCCTCACGCCCGTGGAGGGAGCGAACGGCGCCGTCGACGACGACACCGAAGGAACCGCCGCCGACGTCGAAGGAACCGCCGACGACGACATCGGAGGGACCGACGACGTCGGGTCTCACCGTCGGGTCCGCTATTTCACCCCGACCGACGAGGTCGACCTCTGCGGGCACGCCACGATCGCCTCGTACGCCGCGCTGTTCGCCGACGGCGCGATCGACGCCGGCGAGCACCTCCTCCGCACGAACGTCGGCGACCTGGCGATCACGGTGACCGAGTCGGGCCGGGTCTGGATGCGACAGGGGCAGTCGACGGTCGAGACGGTCGACGTCGACGCGGACCGGCTCGGCGCTGTGCTCGGGATCGACCCGGCCGCGCTACGCGACGTGGGCGCGGACCTCCCCGTCGCGGTCGCCTCGACCGGCCTCCCGTTCCTCGTGGTCCCCGTCAACTTCCTCGAGCGGCTCGGCGAGGCCGACCCGGACATGCGCGCGGTGGAGGAGCTGTCCGCCGAGTTCGACGTCGCGGGCGTCTACGCGTTCACCTTCGACACGCTCGAGGCAGAGTCGACGCTCCATGGCCGGGCGTTCGCGCCCGCCGTCGGCGTCCCCGAGGACCCCGTGACGGGCACCGCGAGCGGCGCGGTCGGCGGGTACCTCCGGGAGGCCGGGGCGTTCGACGGCGACTTCCCCGCAGAGGTCCGGTGTGAGCAGGGCCACTTCCTCGACCGACCCGGGTACGTCGGGGTCCGGGTCGAGGCGAGTGACGCGGCGGACGGCGACGACGAGAACGGCGCGGCGGACGGCGCCACGGCGGAGGACGAAGTGACCGTGACGGTCGGCGGCGACGCGGTCGTCTCGGTCGACGGCGAGATCCGCCTCCCCGAGGAGGCGGCGGACGACGGGATCGTCGAGGCCTGACGCGAGGACCGAACGCTTACGTTCGCGAGACCCGTACCGGTCGCATGGAGTTCGACCTCCCGCGTGCGGCCGGTATCGTGGCGCTGATCATCGCCGTCGGAACCGCCGGGCTCGTCGGCGGCGGCATGATGGCGCTCTCGACGACGCTGATGATGGTCGTCCCCTCGATGGTCGTCTTCGGCGCCGTCGTCTTCGTCGTCGGCATGAAACACGGCGAGTTCCGCGCGACGCGGACGTAGGGCGGACGGTCCCGTGGCGCCGTACCGCGTCGTTTTTTTAGCGGACGCCGTGAACCGCCGGCATGGTTCTCGGCTCGACCGTAACCGAACTCGTCCTCCTGGGCGCCGGCGTCGGGCTGTTGTACGCCGGCGCGGAGCTTCTGGTCGCGGGCGCCCGCGACCTCGCGCTCGCGGTCGGGCTGAAGGCCTCGACGGTCGGGGTCACCGTCGTCGCGTTCGCGACCACCGCGCCGGAGCTGTTCGTGGCGATCCTCGGCGCGCTCACCGTCTCGACCGACATCGGGCTGGGCGCCATCGTCGGCTCGAACGTCGCCAACGTCGGGCTCGTGCTCGGGACCGCCGCGCTGATCCGCCCGCTGGAGGTCCCCGTGACGGTGTTCCGCAGGGACGTCCCGTTCATGATCCTCGCAGCGCTCCTCCTCGTCGGGCTCGGCTGGAACGGCCGGATCGGCCCCCTCGAAGGGGTCGTCCTGCTCGCGGTGCTCGTCGCGTTCACCGCCGTCGTGTTGCGCAGTGTTCAGCGGACGCAGGCGGGCATCTCCGCCGCGGAACGCGACGGGATGCCCGACGCGAAGGCGAGGGACGCAGTCGCCGTGATCGGCGGGATCGTCGCGCTCGTGGTCGGCTCCCGCTGGCTGATCGAGGGCGGGCGGGACCTGCTCGCCGCGGCCGGCTTCTCCGACCTGTTCATCGGCCTCACCGTGCTCGCGGTCGGCACCTCGCTTCCAGAACTCGCCGCGAGCGTCGTCGCCGCCGTCCGCGGCGAGGCGAGCTTCAGCGTCGGGAACGTCGTCGGCTCGAACATCTACAACGTCCTCGCCGTCATTGGGCTGCTCGCGTTCGTCTCCCCGATCGACGTGAGCCCGGGGGTTCGGTCGTTCGAGTTCCCGGCGCTCATCGCGTTCACCTTCCTCCTCGTCGGGCTGATGTACCGCGGAAAACAGCTCACGCGGGTCGACGGGGCGGTCCTCGTGGTTGCGTACGTGAGCTTCGTCTACCTGCTGTTGCCGTGAGGTCGGCGTGATCCGGCGGTCACCGACCCGCCGCACACGGCCGCCGGCCGGTTTGTGACGAACCCGCACGAGGGCGGCACGGTTATGCCGGCGTTGGCCGAATATCCGCCGAATGTCGTTCCTACCGGAGCGGGTACGGACGCTCACGTTCGATTCGTACAGCACCCTCGTCGACGTCGACGCCGCCGAGAAGGCGCTCGCCGACCGCGTCCCGGAGCCGGAGCCCGTCTCGAGGCTCTGGCGGGCGCGGTCGCTCGAGTACACGTTCGTCGCGAACTTCGTCGACGCCTATCAGCCGTTCTACGAGATGAACCGGGCCGCGCTCCAGTACGCGCTCGACTTCTACGGCGTCGACGTCCCGCCGGAGGAACGCGACGAGATACTCGCGGTGTACCACGAACTCGACGTCTTCGACGACGTCAGGGCGGGGATCGAGCGGCTCCGCGACGCCGGGTACGACTGCTACGTCGTCTCGAACGGGGACCCCGAGATGCTCTCGTCGATGATCGACCATGCGGGGATCGAGGACGTCATCGAGGACGCGATCAGCGCGGACGAGGTGGAGACGTTCAAACCCGACGCGGAGCTCTACCGTCACGCGGCAGGGCGAACCGGGACGCCGATCGACGGGATCGCCCACGTGACGGCCGCCTGGTTCGACGTGATGGGGGCCAAACATGCCGGAGCACAGGGCGTCTGGGTGGACAGGAAGGCGTCGCCGTGGGACGCCGTCGCCGGGTCGCCGGACCTCACGGTCGAGTCGTTCCACGAACTGGCCGACGCGCTCGACGTCTGAGACGTCCGCCGGCGACGGTCCGCCGAGCCGGAACCGATGGCTATTCGGCCGACGACGCCCCACCCGGAGTCGTGATAGCGATCGTCGTCAGCCGGGCCGACAGCGCCTCCGAGCACGTCGGCGAGCGACTCCTCGAGGTCGGCGACTGGACGAGCCACGAGGACGGGAGCCGCCCCGACGCTGTGGGCGGCGGGACCTACTACCGAACCGAGGGGTTCGAACTCCGCGAGTTCGACGGACTCCACATCGACCTGTCGGACCCGGCGGCTGTCTTCGGCGGGGACGGCGGAGATGGAGGAAACGACGACGGCGGAGACGGCGGGAACGACGGCGGAGACGACCCCGCCCTCCTCGTGTTCGTCTCGCGGCACTCGGGGGACACCGGCCCGCTCCTGACCGCCCACGTCACCGGCAACTTCGGGCCCGCGGCGTACGGCGGAGAGCCGGGGACCCTCGCGCGGGCCGCGCCGGGGGCGGTGAGCCGCGTCGTCGACGCGATGGCGACCCACGCGCCGGACGGCTACGACGTGGGGATCGAGTGTACCCACCACGGGCCGACCGACGTCGCGGTTCCCTCGCTCTTCGCCGAGCTCGGCTCCGACGAGCCGCAGTGGCGCGACCCCGAGGGGGCCCGCGCCGTCGCGCGCGCGGTCCTCTCGCTCGAAGGGACCGGGCCGGCCCTGCGCGGGGCGGACGGTCGGCCCCGCCACGTCGTCGGCTTCGGCGGCGGCCACTACGCCCCGCGGTTCACCCGGATCGTCCGCGAGACCGAGTGGGCCGTCGGCCACGTCGGCGCCGACTGGGCGCTCGCCGAGATGGGGTCGCCGGACGCGAACCGCGACGTGATCGAGGAGGCGTTCGAACGGAGCCGCGCCGACCGCGCCGTGATCGAGGGGGACCGACCCGGGCTCGCCGACACGATCGAGGACCTCGGCCACCGGGTCGTGAGCGAGACGTGGATCCGGGCGGTCGGCGACCGCCCGCTCGCGCTGGTCGACCACCTGGAGGGGGCGATCGGGCCCGTCGACGGGGGGCTCCGGTTCGGGTCGGTGGAGACGACAGCCGAGGGGTCGGGGAGGGGCGATCCGGCCGACGCCGTGACCGTCCGCGACCTCCCCGGCGAGTTGCTCGCGCGGGCACAGGGGATCGACGCCGACGCCGCGCGCACGGCCGTCGAGTCGAACGCGCTCGCGTTCGGCACGGAACAGGCCGGGACGCGTGCCGTCGGGAGCGTCGCGTTCGCGGCCGACGACGACGCCCCGGGCTACGCCGACCTCGTCGCCGACCTCGCGGGAGTGCTGCGGGCCGGCTACGACGAGGTCGTCGTCGACGACGCCGCCGTGATCGCCCGGGAGACGGCGTTCGACCCGGCGCTGGCGGCCGATCGGGGGGTCCCGGAGGGGCCGGCGTTCGGCCGGCTGGCGTCCGGCGAGTCGGTGGAGGTCGACGGCGAGACGGTCGACCCGGAGGCGGTCTCGACGCGACGCGAGGACCGGTTCCCGATCGGATGAGGCCGATCGTCTCCCGGGGGCGGCAACCCGATCGGAGGCCGATCCCGGCGTCTGACGCGAGTCGGACGATCGGGCAAGAATAAATACGTCGGGGTCGCAACGGCACCATATAATGGACTCCATCGTTGAGGACGCCATCGACGAAGCCGAGGAATCCCCGGCGGACGGCTCCGGGGGTCCCGGCGACCCCACGGAAGACGGCCACGCCGGCGCAACGCCGAGGGGCGGCACCATGACCGACGACGAACTGGAGGACGTCCTCCAGGACCTTCAGACCAACATCACCGTCGTCGGTTGCGGCGGCGCGGGCGGCAACACGGTCGACCGGATGACCGAGGAGGGCATCCACGGCGCGAAGCTCGTCGCGGCCAACACCGACGTTCAACACCTCGTCAACATCGAGTCGGACACGAAGATCCTGATGGGCCAACAGAAGACTCAGGGCCGCGGCGCGGGCTCGCTCCCACAGGTGGGGGAGGAGGCCGCCATCGAGTCCCAAGAGGAGATCCAGGACGCCATCGACGGCTCCGATATGGTGTTCGTCACCGCCGGGCTCGGCGGCGGGACCGGCACGGGGTCCGCGCCGGTCGTCGCGAAGGCCGCCCGCGACTCGGGCGCGCTCACCATCGCCATCGTCACGACCCCGTTCACCGCCGAGGGCGAGGTCCGCCGGACGAACGCCGAGGCGGGACTCGAGCGCCTCCGCGACGTGAGCGACACCGTGATCGTCGTCCCCAACGACCGCCTGCTCGACGCGGTCGGGAAGCTCCCCGTCCGCCAGGCGTTCAAGGTGTCCGACGAGGTGCTGATGCGCTCGGTGAAGGGCATCACGGAGCTCATCACCAAACCCGGGCTCGTCAACCTCGACTTCGCCGACGTCCGCACCGTGATGGAGAAGGGCGGCGTCGCGATGATCGGGCTCGGCGAGTCCGACTCCGAGCAGAAGGCGCAGGACTCGGTGAAGTCGGCGCTGCGCTCGCCGCTCCTCGACGTCGATATCTCCGGGGCGAACTCCGCGCTCGTGAACGTCACCGGCGGACAGGACATGTCGATCGAGGAGGCCGAGGGCGTCGTCGAGGAGATCTACGACCGGATCGACCCCGACGCCCGGATCATCTGGGGGACCTCCGTCGACGAGGACCTCGAGGGCGAGATGCGGACGATGATCGTCGTCACCGGCGTGGAGTCGCCGCAGATCTACGGCCAGAACGGCGATCCCGGACCGACCGTCGCCGAGGACGAGGACATCGACTACGTCGAATAGGCGTCACACAGCGACGGGGCGTCACACAGGACGGGGCGTCACACAGCGAGTGAGCGCGTCCCGCGAGGACGGGAATCGACCTCGAACCGCATCAAAAGGTAAAAACCGTCCCGTCACGAACTCGCTCGTAACATGGACGTCCCGTACGACCTCAACAGCTATATCCGCGTGTTGAAGCTGGCGAGCACGCCGAGCACCGACGAGTTCCTCCAGGTGTCGAAGATCGCCGGCGCCGGGATCCTGCTCATCGGGTTCCTCGGCTTCCTGATGTTCGCGATCATGAGCCTCCTGCCGGGGGTCGGCGCATAATGCCGATCTTCTCGGTCAAGACGACCGCCCGCCAGGAGCGGACCGTCGCGGACATGCTCGCCGAAAAGGAGATGCCAGAGATCCAGGCGGTCATCGCCCCCGACCAGCTCACGAGCTACGTGATGGTCGAAGCGAGCGACGGCAGCGTCTTCGCCCGGATCCTCGACGAGATCCCCCACGCCCGCGGCGTCATCCAGGGCGCGGACGGGCCGGCCGAGAGCCCCTTCTCGGAGGTCGAACACTTCCTCTCGCCGACCCCCGACGTCGAGGGGATCGCCGAGGGCGACATCGTCGAACTGATCGCCGGCCCGTTCAAGGGCGAGAAGGCCCGCGTCCAGCGCATCGACGAGGGCAAAGACCAGGTGACCGTCGAGCTGTACGAGGCGACCGTCCCCATCCCGGTCACCGTCCGCGGCGACCAGATCCGCGTGCTCGACAGCGAGGAGCGGTAGTTCCTCTGGGACGACTCCCATCCCGGATCTCCGGCAACGACAAGGGCTTTATTCGACGACCCCCGACTCTCTCGACATGTTCGGTCCCGTCCCCGCGATACTGAGTGTCGTCCCCGACACGTTCACGTTCGCGTGGATCGTCGCGGTCCTCTTCGCGGTCGCCTGGCTGCTCGACGCCCGCGGCTACGCTGTCGGGCGAACGCTCGCGGCGAGTACGTGGGGCTTGTTCGGGCTGTTCTGGCTGACGACGGTGCCGTACTTCGCGTTCGAACACCAGAGCTACGTCGAGTCGATCCTGGCGCTCGTCGGCGTTCCCGCCTGCGTCTACGTCGGCTACCTGCTGTACGACGGACGAGCCTCGCTCTTCACGCTCACGCGGGCGGTCTCGATCATGCTCTTCATCTACCTCCCGTTCGAGACGATCCCGGCGTTCACGCTGGCCGGCGTGGCGGTGCCGGAGCCCAGACGGGTCCTCATCGAGATCGTCGCCGACCAGACGGCCGTGCTCATCGACCTGCTGGGCTACGCGCCCGAGCGGGTGGCGAACTACGAGGGGTACGACGCCGCCTTCGCGTGGACGCTCGAGGACGGCCACACCATGCGGATCAACGTCGTGTTGGCGTGTACGGGGCTCGGGAGCATGGCGATCTTCGGCGGGCTCGTCGCCGCCGTCGACGGCCCGCTCGACCGGAAGCTCCGGGCGCTCGCCGTCTCCCTCCCGCTCATCTACGTCCTCAACATCCTCCGGACGACGTTCATCACGGTCGTCGCCGGCAACCAGTACATGCAGTGGCAGCCGGAGCTGGTGTTGGCAATGTTCGGCGCGACCGACCCCTACCGCGTCTCGTTTCTCGTCTCCGACCGGATAATCAGCCAGCTGCTCGCGGTCGTGGCACTGATCGGGATCACCTACCTCGTGGCCAGACAGCTCCCCGAGCTCGTCGGGGTCTTAGAGGACGTCCTCTACGTGCTCACCGGCGAGGAACACGACCTCGTGGAGACGCTCGACCTCCCGCGGGAGCCGACGAACCGGTGACGTGAGGATGTGACTCGTGGAACCGATCCGACGCGGTCGACGGGGGCGTGACCCGCCGTGTTGAGCGGTATCGACCCACTGGTCTACCTGGAGACGGACGTCGCCAAGCTGGTGTTGGCGACGCTCCTGGGGATGTTCCTCGGGCTCGAGCGAGAGTGGTCACAGAAGTCCGCGGGGATCCGGACGTTCGCGCTCGTCAGCCTGGTCGCGGCGGTGTTCTCCGTGGCCGACGAGCCGGGACTGCTCGTCGTCGGCGGCGTCCTGATCGTCGCCAGCGCGGTGCTCCTAGCCGTCCGGAGCTTCGTCGAGGCGGACGTCGACGGCCTGTCGCTCACCACGTCCGTCTCGATGCTCGTCGCCTACGGGGTGGGCGTGCTCGTCGCTGCGAGTCTCTTTCTGGAGGCGGTCACGGTGGCGGTGCTCTCGTCGTTCCTGCTCGTGTTGAAACGCGAGCTCCACCAGTTCGCGTGGGGGCTCTCCCGCGAGGAGGTGCGAAGCGCCGTGGAGTTCACGATCCTCGCGTTCGTCGTCTTCCCGCTTTTGCCCGCCGAGACGGTCGACCCGTGGGGCGCGGTCCAGCCGCGGCTGGTCTGGTCGCTCGTCGTCGCGATAAGCGCCATCGGATTCGTCAACTACGTCCTGGTCCGGCGGTACCAGGGCCGCGGGTACGCCGTCACCGGCTTCTTCGGCGGGTTGGTGAACTCCACCGCGGTCGTCGCCGAGATGGCCAAACGCGCGAAGGGCCAGGAGGACCTCGTCGGCGTTGCCGTTGGGTCGATCCTGCTCGCGAACGCGGCGATGGCGCTGCGGAACGCGGCGCTCGTCGTCGTCTTCGTCCCCGAGGCGGCGCTCGCCGTCGGCGCGCCCCTCGGCGCGATCACGCTCGCCGGCGTCGGGATCGCGCTCCGGCAGAGCGAGTGGCGGACGGACCTCGAAGCCGACCTCACCTCCCCGTTCAGCCTGCGGAACGCGCTCACCTTCGGCGGGCTGTTCCTCCTCGTACTGCTCGTCTCCGCCGGCGCGGAGCGGACCTTCGGCGCGACCGGCTTCGTCGCGACCGCGTTCCTCGCCGGGCTCGTCTCCTCGGGGACGGCGACCACGACTGCCGTCTCGCTTCTGGCCACCGGACAGGTGACGGTCGACACCGCGGTCGCGGGGATCGTCGCCGGGACCACCTCGAGCATCCTCGTGAAGACGGCCTTCGCTGCGAGCGTGGGTCGCGAGCTCGTGCGCCCGGTGTTGGTCTGGAACCTCGTGCTCATCGCCGTCGGGCTGGCGGTCGGCGCGTTGCTGTTCCTGTTTTGAACCCTGCGTGGCTCCCCTACGGTGACTCCCGAAACGACGACTCCCGAAACGACGACTCCCGAAACGGCGACTCCCGAAACGACGACTACGACAGGTGCGCGGCCACGTCCGTCGAGGAGATCATGCCGACGTAGTCGTCGTCGACGACCGGGAGGTGTTTGACGCCGTACATCGTCATCATCGCCGCGACCTCCTCCATCAGGAGGTCCGGCGTGACGGTCTCGACGTCCTCGGTCATCACGTCCCTCACGAAGGTCTCCTCCGTGTCTAGCCCGTCGGCGACGGCCCCCACGATGTCGCTCTGGGTGACGATACAGCCACCGCCGGCGGTGACGACGAGCGCGCTGATGTCCTTCTCGCGCATGCGACGGGCCGCCTCGCGGACGGGCTCGTCGGCCGCGATCGTCTCGAGTGGCGTCGACATGACCTCGCTGACCCGGGTGCGATCGTGTAAATCCATACCACACCTCGATCGCCGAGGGTGTTGGGTCTTCCGGATGGTGTAATCGGTCGACGGTCGCGTAACCGGTCGACGATCGCGTAACCGACCGATCGATCAGCCGTGTACAGCCACGATCGATATAAACGGGTCCGGCCCGTTGTGAGGGTATGTCAGTCGCAACCGGCGCGTTGGCCGACTTCGGGAAGCGGTCGCTCGTAACCCACAGCATCATGGCGGTGACGTTGATCGGCGGGTTCGCGATCGGGCTCGGCCTCGAGACACAGCTCGGGCTGGTCTCGTTCGTCGCGCTGTTGAACTTCACCGCGGGGATGTGGGTGTGTCAGTCGATCCACTCGCTCGGGAATACGGCCCGCGAGGACGACTACGACGGCGTTCTCAACGAACTCAAACGCTATGTCGAGTGAGAACGCGATCGACGTCGGGCGGCTCGCGCGGCTCCTCACGCTCATCGCGTCCGTCACGGCGGTGTCACTGCTCACGTCGGCGCGGGTGCTCCCGGGCGACCTGTTCTCGATCGCCGTCGTGGCGATCGGGAGCATCGCGCTGGTCACCGCGATCATCGGGTTCCTGATCGCTGCGGGGGCGACCTACGACGAGCAGGTACACCAGGGGTGAACCGCCCCGCCGACGGCGACACAGCTCACCGCCGTTCGGCGAGGTGTTCCGTGAGATCGGTGGTCGACAGCATCCCGACCACGACGCCGTCGTCGTCGGTCACCGGCAGGTGGCTGTACTCGCCGTCGGCGAGGTCGGCAAGCGCATCGACCGACTCGTTCCGGGAGGCGGTGACGACGTCGACGGTCATACACTCGCGGACGAGCGTCTCGTCGTGCGGATCGTTCTCGCGGACGAGCTGTACGAAGTCCCACCCGGTGAGGAGCCCCTCCAGCCGACCCTCGTCGTCGACGACGAGGACGGAGCCCACCCCCGTCTCCAACATTCGTTCGGCCGCCTCCGCCGCGGTGGCGTCGACAGCGATCGTCACGAGGTCCGTCGACATGAGCCGACCGACGGGTACGTCTCCCATGTGCGTCGGCGACGGGAGCCACGGTAATCAATCGTGAGGGTTATTTTCGAGGGGTTCACTCCGACTGCCGGCCGGACGTGTCGGTTCGTCGGACCCTACCCGAAGTTCTCGACTTTCACGGCGTCGGCGTCGCTGTCGGCAGCCTCGACGGCGTCCCGGGCGTCGTCGACGAAGTCGGCGAAGCCGTAGACGAAGACGGCCTCGTCGTCCGCGCCGGTCACCGCGTCCGCGACCGCGCCGGTCAGGTCGACGTCGCCGTCGAGCACGTCGATCGACGCGCCCCGTGTCCGGAGGTCGTCGAGGCGGGCCACGTGGGCGGGTTCGTCGTCGCGGTAGACGACCGCCGCCTCCCCGCCGTCGTCGAGCGCGCGTCGGGCGATGGCGACGGCCGGGCCGACGCCGGGGCCGCCGGCGAGGATCACGACGCGGCCCTCGCCGTCGTAGTGCTGGTCGCCGAAGGGGCCCGAGAGCGACATCTCGACGCCGGGCTCGATGTCGGCGAGGAACCGCGAGAAGTCGCCGCCCTCCTCGACGTCGATCCCGACCGTGACCTCGAAGGTCCCCTCGGTCGTCGGCGAGGAGAGGGTGTAAAACCGCGAGACCGGTTCGCCGTCGATCTCCGTCCCCAACTTCACGAACTGGCCAGGTTCGGCGGCGAATCCTGCGGGGGTATCGAACCGGATCGCGTACGTGTCCGACCCCACCTCCTCGACCGACGTCACCGTGACTGTCGCGTCCATACCCTTCGTGAGTCCCTCACGCACAAACGTGTTCTCGTCTCTACGTGGAGATCGGTCCTCGACGTGTGGAGATCGGTCCTCGACGTGTGGAGATCGGTTCGTCTGACCCGGACCGATCGACCCGGACCGATCGATCCAAATCGATTCGACGAACGTCGAAACAGACTGCGACGACCGGTGTCGATCGGAACGGATCCGATTGACGATCGACAACTATCGACGTGTTTGTACGGCATATCGGGGCGATAAACCGACAATATTCGCGAGAAATAGGACGAATGTTGAATATTCGTCGGATACCGCCATCCAGAAGCCTTTTGATGAGTCCGGGTGAACCGTCGACATAGAATGGTTGCGGACTTCAACTGGGCCGTCGGCGGGGAGGCCGGCGACGGCATCGACTCGACGGGCAAGATCTTCGCGCAGGCCCTGTCTCGATCGGGTCGACACGTGTTCACGTCGAAGGACTTCGCTTCGCGGATCCGCGGCGGATACACCGCGTACAAGGTGCGAACCTCCGTCGACAAGGTACAGAGCGTGGTGGACAGACTCGACGTGCTCATCGCGTTGACCCCCCGGACCATCGAGGAGAACCTCGACGAGCTCCACGAGGGGTCCGTGATCATCTACGACGGCGAGCGGACCACGATGCAGAACGTCGAGATCCCGGAGGGGATGACCGGCATCGACGTGCCGCTCAAGCGGCTCGCCGAGGAGGCCGGCGGCGCGATCATGCGGAACGTCGTCGCGCTCGGCGCGGCCTGCGAGGTCGCGGAGTTCCCCATCGAGAACCTCGATTCCGCCCTCGAGAAGCGCTTCGGCGACAAGGGCAAGAAGCTCGTCGACAACAACAAGGAGGCCGCCCGCGCGGGGCAGTCGTACGTCGACGAGGAGTACGACCACGAGTTCGACTACGACTTGGAGACCACCGACGAGGACTACGTCCTCCTCAACGGCGACGAGGCCATCGGCATGGGCGCCATCGCGGCCGGCTGTCGCTTCTACGCCGGGTACCCGATCACGCCCGCGACGGACGTGATGACATACCTCACCGGCCGGCTCGAGCGGTACGGCGGCCACGTCGTCCAGGCGGAAGACGAGCTGTCGGCGATCAACATGGCGCTCGGTGCCGCACGCGGCGGCGCGCGCTCGATGACGGCGACTTCCGGGCCCGGTGTCGACCTGATGACGGAGACGTTCGGGCTCGTCGCCACCTCGGAGACCCCGCTCGTCATCTGTAACGTGATGCGCTCGGGTCCCTCCACCGGGATGCCGACGAAACAGGAACAGGGTGACCTGAACCACATGCTGTACGGCGGCCACGGCGAGGTGCCGCGGTTCGTGCTCGCGCCCACCACCGTCGACGAGTGCTTCTGGAAGACGGTCGAAGCGTTCAACCTCGCCGAGAAGTACCAGCTACCCGTCTACCTCACGGCCGACCTGTCGCTCGCCGTCACCGAACAGACGTTCACGCCGGACACCTTCGACATGGACGAGGTGGAGGTCGACCGCGGCTTCGTCGTCGACGACTCCTCGGTCGGCGAGCACCTCTCGGAGAGCGGCGGGTTCATGCCGCACGAGCTGACCGACGACGGCATCTCCCCGCGGGCGTTCCCCGGGACGGTCGACGGCGCACACATGTCGACCGGCCTCGAACACGACGAACAGGGCCGGCGGACCGAGGACACGGCGATGCGCGTCGAGCAGGTCGACAAGCGCAACCGGAAGGTCGAGACCGCGACGGAACGCGAAGACTGGAGCCCGCGGGAGTTCGGCGACGCGGACGCCGAGAACCTCGTGGTCACGTGGGGGTCGAACGAGGGCGCGCTCGCCGAGGCGCTCGACATGCTCGAGGCGGACGGCGTCGACATCCGCGTGCTCTCGGTTCCGTACGTCTTCCCGCGGCCGGACCTCTCGGACGCCGTCGACGACGCCGAACAGGTGATCGTCGTGGAGTGTAACGAGACCGGGCAGTTCGCGGACCTCGTCGAACACGACGTGCTGGAGCGCGTCGACCGGATAAACAAGTACGACGGCGTGCGGTTCAAGGCCGACGAGCTCGCACGGGAGATCAGAGAGACCCTCGACGCGGGGGTGGAGGCATAACAATGAGTTCAGACGTTCGATTCACCGACTTCAAATCCGACAAGCAACCGACGTGGTGCCCGGGATGCGGCGACTTCGGGACGATGAACGGGATGATGAAGGCCCTCGCGGAGACGGGCAACGACCCCGACAACACCTTCGTCGTCGCCGGCATCGGCTGTTCCGGCAAGATCGGCACGTACATGCACAGCTACGCGCTCCACGGGGTCCACGGGCGGGCGCTCCCCGTCGGGACCGGCGTGAAGATGGCGCGTCCGGACATCGAGGTGATGGTCGCCGGCGGCGACGGCGACGGCTACTCCATCGGCGCGGGCCACTTCGTCCACGCCGTCCGGCGCAACGTCGACATGACGTACGTCGTGATGGACAACCGCATCTACGGCCTGACGAAGGGTCAGGCGTCGCCGACCTCGCGTGAGGACTTCGAGACGGCGACGACCCCGGAGGGCCCCAAACAGCCCCCGGTCAACCCGCACGCGCTCGCGCTCGCGTCGGGGGCGACGTTCATCGCCCAGTCGTTCTCCTCCGACGCCCTGCGTCACCAGGAGATCATCCAGCAGGCCGTCGAACACGACGGCTTCGGCTTCGTGAACGTCTACTCGCCGTGCGTGACGTTCAACGACGTCGACACCTACGACTACTTCCGCGACTCGCTCGTCGACCTCGCGGAGGACGACCACGACCCGACCGACTACGACGCAGCCAAGGACGTCATCCTCGACTCCGACAAGGAGTATCAGGGCGTCATCTATCAGGACGAGTCGTCGGTCCCGTACCACGAGCAACACGGCGTCGACGAGGACATGTCACGGATACCCGACGGCGCGCCGGAGAACGCGACCGACCTGGTCCGCGAGTTCTACTGAACGGCGCGGCGTCCGCTCGCGTCCGTTCCCGCCTCGGCTACCGTTCGAATCCCGACCTCCAGATTCGGTCAAAAACGGCCGACAGCGGCGGGTTCCTCCGGAGTATCGTCCCGTTTCGGCAAACCTAATTACACGGGTCGGTATGTACGCGTATGCCAGACCGTTACGACGTCGCGATCGCGGGTGCCGGGCCGGCGGGGGCGCAGTGTGCCCGCGATCTGGCCGCCCGCGGGTACGACGTCGTCGTCCTCGAGACGGAGGCCGAAGACGAGTTCCCGCGGCAGAGCAACAAGTCGACCGCGGGGACGTTCCCCTCGATGATGTCGGCGTTCGGGATCCCGGACGACGTCGTGATGTCCTACACCGACGACGTGGTGTTGGAGTCGCCGAACGACTACTACGAGTCCTACCAGCCGGGCGCGGTGCTGGAGTTCGCCGAGTTCAAGCGATACCTCGTCGCCGACGGCCGTGAGCAGGGCGCGGAGTACCGGTTCGACTCGCGGGTGTCCCGACCGATCCTCGACGACGACGGCGTCATCGAAGGCGTGCGGTACGACGGCGACGAGGAAGTGTACGCCGACGTCGTCGTCGACGCCACCGGCCCGGCCGCGCCGATCGCGAGCGCGCTCGACGTGGTCGACCTCGAACGCGAGAACCAGGCGATCGGCATCGAGTACGAGATGGAGAACGTCGACCTGAACCACCCCGAGTACGGCGACCTCCGGCGGGCGATGATGCTCCGGCTCGACCACGACATCGCCCCGGGCGGCTACTCGTGGATCTTCGCCACGGGCGAGGACACCGCGAAGGTGGGGCTGTGTTACATCCAGAACGACCGCCACCGCGAGGCCGGCGAGGAGGGCAAGACCATCGACGGCTACCTCGAGGGCTGGCTCGAGGCGGACCCGCGCTTCGCCGACGCCGAGTTCCTGGAGGGGAAGGTCCACCGCGGGTCGGCACACATCCAGCGACCCGGGCGGATGCACACGGACGGCTTCCTCGCCATCGGCGACACCGTCCCCACCATCGACCCGCTGTGGGGCGAGGGGATCCACAAGGGAATGAAGTCCGCGCGCGCCGCGGCGATGTCGATAGACCGGTGTTTCACCGACGCAGCCCAGCCGACCGACGCCGAGAGCCTCGCGATCTACGAGGAACTCTGGCACCGTGACGTGGCCCCGCGGATGAACTCGCGGCTGGTGCTCACCGAGCTCCTGTACCTCGCGCCGAACGAGCGCTACGACCGCCTCATGCGCGACCTCCGCCGGACGGACGAGGACACGCTCGCGGCGGTCAACCGCGGGGACAAACGGGCGATGCGGAAGCTCCTCCACCTCGACGACCTCCCGATACTGGCGAAGTACCTCCGCAAGCGGTTCGCGTCGTCGTAGGCGGGCGGTTCGGATCCTGTGAGCGGGCGGTTTCGACGGGCGGTGGCGGACCCGTCGAGTCGACGGAGCTATCGTTCGTCGATCGACACGAAGTCGGCCGTCTCGGGGCCGGTGTACCGCGCCCGTGGCCGGATGAGCCGGTTGTCCTCCTGGTACTCGCGGACGTGGGCGATCCAGCCGCCGACGCGGCTCATCGCGAAGATGGGCGTGTACAGGTCCATCGGGATCCCCATGGCGTCGTAGACGGACCCCGAGTAGAAGTCGACGTTCGGGGCGATCCCCTTCTCGACGAGCCCCTCGTCGGCGAGGTGTGACTCGATGGCGGTGGTGTACTCGAGCCACTTCCGGTCGCCCGAGGAGTCGGCGAGGTCTCGGAGTTTCCCCTCGAGGATCCGCGCGCGCGGGTCCTTCACCTTGTACACGCGGTGGCCGAAGCCGGGGATCCGGCGGTCGTTCTCGCGGGCGTCTTTTACCCACTCGACGGGCTCTTTGTCCGAGTCGTCGATCTCGTGGAGCATCTCCATGACGTCCTGGTTCGCGCCGCCGTGGAGCGACCCCGAGAGCGCGCCGATCCCGCCGGTGACACACGAGTAGACGTCGGCCAACGTCGAGCCGATCACCAGCGCCGTGAACGTCGAGGCGTTGAGCCCGTGGTCGGCGTGGAGCGTCAACGCCATGTCGAACGTCTCCTCGCTCACCGCGTCGGGCTCGGTCCCGGTGAGCATGTACAGGAAGTTCCCCGCGTGCGAGAGATCGGGGTCGGGGTCGACTGTCGCTTCACCCTGGCGGGCGCGCTCGAACGCGGCCAGGATCGTGGGCATCTTCGCCGTGATCCGTGCGCCCTCCGCGAGGACGCCCTCGCTCTCGGCGTCGCCGTCGTACGCCGAGAGCATCGAGACCGCGGTGCGAAGCGCGGCCATCGGTTGATCGCCGGCGTCGGCGAGCGTGCGGACCGTCGAGAGCACCTCGTCGTCGACGGATCGCTCGACGGCGAGGTGCTCTCGGAGATCGTCGAGCTCCGCGCGCGTCGGAAGCGAGCCGTGCCAGAGCAGGTAGAGCACCTCCTCGTAGCTCGCGCCGCGTGCCAACTCCTCGATGTCGTACCCGCGGTAGACGAGCTTACCGACCTCCCCATCGACGTGACTGAGCTCCGACTCCGCGACGAGGACGCCTTCCAACCCGCGTTTCAGCTCGTTCGACATGCCGTAGCCTTCCGACCACCGTCCAAAAAGCGTTATCTTTCAGGAGGAACCGGATACGACGATCGTGGAACGCTGTCGTGTCGAACGACGGAGACCGACGCTCAGCGGACGATGGAGACCGACGCTCAGCGGGCAGGGACGACGGTGATCGTCCGTTTCCGGTCGATCGCGTCCTCCAGCTCCTCGGCGATGGCCGAGCCGCGAGACACCTGTACCTCGCCGCCGCGTCCGACCGTCGCGGTGAAGAGGTACTCGCCGTTCGCGCGGACCTCGACCGTCTCGCCGACCCCGGCGTCGACGTCGAGGACGACGTGTCTCGACGTGATCTCCGGTGTGACGACGGAGCCGCGCTCCTCGCCCACCTGCCCGTCGCGTCCACTGCCCGCGCCGCCGCGCCCGTTTCCACCGGGGTCGCCCCCCGACGAGCCGGCACCTCGACCGCCCGGCTTCTCCGAGTGGGTCCGCACGTCGATCTCGATGCCGAGGCGACCCTCGATGTCGCTTATCCTGCCGCCGCCCTTGCCGATCACGGTACCGATGTCGCCCTCGTCGACGTACACGATCGCCCCGTCGTCGCCTTTCAGTTCCACGTCGACGTGGCCGTGTGCGACGGAACGGACCTCGCGTTCGATCTCCTGTTTGGCGATGCGCCCGACGCCGGTCTCCGCCCCGCCGTCGTCGTCCCCGTTCAGCGGGACGGTGACGACCTGCCGGTTGAAGGTGTATATCTCGAACTCCGGCCGGCCGGTCTCGAAGTTCGACACCTGGATGACCGGTCGCGCGAGGTCCTCGGCGGTGAGCCCCGCGGGAACCTTCACCTCCGTCGTCACGTCGTAGACGGTGTGGACCTCGCCCGCCTCGATGTAGACGACCGTGTCGACGATCTGCGGGATCATCCCCAGCTCGACGCGGCCGACGAGCCGCTGGAGCGCGTCGATCGCGCGGGAGGCGTGGACGACGCCGACCATCCCGACGCCCGCCATCCGCATGTCCGAGAACACCTCGAAGTCGTTCGTCTTCCGGACCTCGTCGTAGATCGTGTAGTCGGGCCGGACCAAGAGCAGCGAGTCGGCCGTGTTCTCCATCTTCCCGCCGAGCGCACCGTACTGGGTGATCTCCGGGCCGACCTGGAGGTCCCGGGGCTTCTCCATCGTCTTGACCGCGTAGTCGTTGTCGTTCAAGAACTCCGCGACCGCCTGCGCGAACGTCGACTTGCCGGCCCCGGGCGACCCCGAGATGAGCACGCCGCGTTTCCGTTCGAGGAACCGCTCGCGGAGCTCGTCCGCGAACTCGTAGTCGTCGAGCGTCGTCTTCGCGATCGGTCTGACTGCCGTGATCTCGATGCCGTCGGCGAAGGGCGGACGCGCCACCGCGATCCGGTAGTTGCGGTACTGGACGATGTCCATGCCGTCGTCCGAGAGCTCGATGAACCCGTCCGAGGACTGCCGTGCGAGGTCCACGATCGAGTTCGCCAGCTCGGCCATCCGCTCCTCGCTCGTCTCCGTCTCGTCGATGACCACGTAGCGCATCTCGCCGAGCGAGCCGCGTTTGGCCTTCGGTTTCGTCCCCGTCTTCAGGTGGACGGACATCGTCTCGTCGGTGAAGTACTCCTGGATCGGGAGCTCGTCGACGACGCCGCGGGCGACCGGCTCGACGTACTCGACGTCGATCCCCTTCGCGCGGGCGACCTCCACCTGGACGATGTCGCTGGAGAGGAGCGTGGCGTCGTTGCCGGCGGCGATGTCGCGGATGAGCGCGTCGACGTCGCCCTCCGCGGCGCGCGAACGCTGGTCGCCGCTCGGGCGGTCGCCGACGTATCGCAGGTCGATCGTCCCGTCGTCACGGAACTCGTCGAGTCGTTTGAGCTCCTCGAGGCCGTCCCACCCCGACTCGAGCCCGTCGTTGGCCTGCGACTCCAGCTCGCCGACGACGGCCTCGGGGACGACGACCGTCACCCCCTCGTAGCTGCCGTCCTCGACGCGTTCGGACACGCGACCGTCGATGACCGCACTGGTGTCCGGTACTACGTTCATAGCCGAGTTCCGAGCGGGAACCGTATAAGGGTGTTCGACCGGCACGGGGTCCCGGCCGGCGTCGATCGCGTCTCGGTCGTCGGCGTCGGCGTCGATCGCGTCTCGGTCGGCGGCGTCGGCGTCGATCGCGTCTCAGTCGTCGGCGTCGGCGTCGACGTCGTCGTCGAGGTCGACGACATCCGTGACCGTCTCGACCACGTCGATGTCGCGGGCGCGGTACGCCTCGACGAACCGGTAACAGAGGATATAGCTCGGCACCGCCGCGACGGCCGCGAGGATGGTGTTCCCGAGGACGAGCCGCACCACGATCTCCGGACCGGCCGCGAACGAGACCTCGGCGACCTCGGCGGCCGTCACGCCCGGTACGGGGCCGAGGATCGCCACGCCGAGCGTGAAGCTGGCGGCGTACACGCCCCACTTCACCGCGGGGTTGAACACGACGACGGACGCCAAGAGCGCCGCGCGGTTGATCCGGTCGAACGCCCACGCGAGCACGACGAAGACGAGCAGGCCCGTCCCGAGGGTCGGCAACATCGTGATGAACACGCCGACGGAGAAGCTCCCGGCGGTCTCCCTGACCGTGTACTCGTCGGTGAACGAACGCCGGATCTCGGTTTTGACGCGTCCGAGCCACTCGTTCAGCCGACGGAGGATCATTGGCTCCCGCTACGCCAGCACGGTGGATGTAGTTGTCGGCGACCGTGACGCACCCGGTGAGAGCGGGCCGTCCCCCTCGGTGACACGGCTGATCAATCGTCCGCGGCTGCGGTCGCCTCCCGGTCGCGTTTCACGTCCCTCGCGTACGCGACGAAGTTGTCGAAGATCGACTTGGCCTCGCAGGCACTCTCGAACGCCTCCGGCGTGACGTCCGCGAGCACGCCGTCGACGCGGGCGTCGCCGAGCCGCTCGCGTTTCCCGTCGGCCACGTCGCGGGCGGTCTCCATGTCGTACTCGGGGTGGAACTGGACGCCCCAGCAGTGGCCCTCGCGGAACGCGTGGACGCCGTGTTCGTTCTCGGCGAGCAGCGTCGCGCCCGGCGGGAGGTCGACGACGGCGTCGCCGTGTGAGGTGAAGACGGTGAACTCCTCTGGAACGTCGGCGAACAGCTCGTCGCCACGGTGTGTGACCGTGCTGTACCCGAGTTCGAAGCCGTCCATGCCGGCGACCCTGCCGCCGAGCGCCTCCGCGAGCACCTGATGGCCGTAACAGACGCCCAACACTGGGACGCCGTCGTCGGCCGCCTCGGCGACGTAGTCGACGAGTTGCGGTATCCACGGCTCGTCCCAGTAGACCGACGAGCGGGAGCCGGTGATCACGACGCCGTCGAAGTCGGTGTGGTCGGGGAGATGTGCGTCCGTCGCGTCGAACTCGGCGAGGTCGGCGTCGAACTCGCGGCGGAAGTTCCTGCGGGTGTGTTCGCCGTCGTGGGCGGCGTTCAGCAGGGCGAATCGGAGACGACTCATGACCGATCCGACGGGCGAGGGGCTCAAAACCGTTGTGGCGGCGACGGAACCGTCCGGTGTCGGGGACGGAGCCGTCCGGTGTCGGCGACGACCCCCTCCCGCAGTGCCCCGATCACGCCTCCGGGTCGGTCGCCTGCTCGGCGAGCCAGCCGGCGACGAGGTCGTTGACCGCAGTGGACGCCTCCACACCGACCAGGTGGCGCGCCCCCTCGACGGCGTGAAGTTCGCCGCGGGGGAGCCCCTCGGCGAGCGTCTCGCCGGCAGTGGACGGACAGACCGTGTCCTCCGTCCCGTGAACGACGAGCGCCGGCAGCGTCGCCTCGTAGAGCCGAGCGGACCGGTCGAACCGCTCGACTGCCGTCAGGTGCGCCTCGAACGTCTCGCGGTCCGCGTCCTCGGCGAGCCGCCACTCGACGATCCGGGAGAGCGCGTCCGCGTGCGTCCGCCGGAACGCCGCCGAGAGCAGTCCCGTCAGCGACCCACGGACGGCCTCCGGGTCCGACGGGTCCGCCCACACCCCGGCCGGGTTGTAGGCGTCGCCCGACGGCGGCGTCCCGACGAGGGTCAGGCTCGCGGGCCGTGAGGAGTCGAGCCCGTACGCGAGCGCGACCATCCCCCCCAGTCCGTAGCCGACGAGGTGGGCGTTCCGAACGCCTTCGGCGGCGCACACCGCGTCGAGGTCGCCCGCGAGCGTCTCCACCGTGTACGGGCCCGACGGCGCGTCCGAGCGCCCAACGCCCCGCGTCTCCGGCGTGATAACCGTGTGCGGTCCCGCGAGCGCGGCGTGTTGCCAGCCGAACTGCCACGCGCCGAGGCCCACGTCGCCACAGAAGACGACCGCCTCGCCGTCGGCCGACCCCCCCTCGTCGACCTCGTATCGGATCGAAACGCCGCCGTTTCTCGCGTACAGCATGGCCGGGGCTACGCCTCTTGGAGCGTCCGCAGTACGTCCGGCGCGGCCGCCAGCGCGTCGTCCAGGGCGTCGACGTCGGGGCCGCCGCCCTGCGCGAAGTCCGGCGGGCCGCCCCCGCCGCCGCCGACCCTGCCGGCGAGCTCCGCGACGACCCGGCCGGCGTCCACGTCGACCCCGTCGGGGACGCCGACGACGAAGCTCGCGGAGCCGCCGGCGCCGCTGCCGACCACCGCGAGTTTCCCGTCGTCGACGTGGGCGTTCGCCGTCGCGCGTAGCTCGTCGGTGTCGCCGTCGAGCCGCTGGATCACGGCGGTGACGCCGCCGACGTCGACCTCCTCGGCGTCGGCGCCGCCAGACGCGCGCACAGCCGCCAGGTCCTCCTTGAGCGCCTCGATCTCCTTGCCGCGGGCCTTCCACTCCTCGAAGAACCGCTCCGCGGTCTCGGGCACGTCGAGCGGGTCGACGTCGAGGGCGGCCGCGGCGTCGTACAGCGCGTCCTCCGTGCGCTGGGTCGCCTCGATGGCCGCCCCGCCGGCAGCGAAGACGATCCGCTCGACGCCGTCCTGTACCGGCTCGGTCTTGAGCACCTTGACCGCGCCGACGTCGCCGGTGCGGTCGACGTGGGTGCCCGCACACGCCTGGACGTCGGCGTCGCCGACGTGGATCAGCCGGACGTTCGTCCCCGGCGGCACGCCGCCCTGGTAGAGGTCGAAGCCGTGTTTCGCCTCCGCCTCGTTCCGGTCGGGCCACTCCTGTCTCACCGGGACGTTCTCGCGGACGAGCCCGTTCGCGACGCGCTCGATCTCACGGACCTCCTCGCGGTCGATCCGCTCGTAGTGGCGCACGTCGAGCCGCGAGGAGTCGAGCCCCTTCTGTGCGCCCGCCTGTCGGACGTGATCGCCGAGCACCTCGCGGGCCGCGTGCCCGATCAGGTGCGTCGCGGTGTGGTGTACGCGCAGGCGCTCGCGGCGGTCGCCGTCGACCTGGCCGCGGACGAACTCTCCTTTCCCGGGGTCGGCGTCGACGCGGTGGAGGACGATGCCGTCGACCTCCTGGACGTCGGTGACCTCCGCGGTGGCCTCGCCGCCGACGAGCTGGCCGCGGTCGGCCGGCTGGCCGCCGCCCTCCGGGTAGAACATCGTCTGGTCCAACACCACGTCGTACCCCTCCTCGGCCTCGAACACGTCGAGGACGACCGCCTCGAACTCCGTCCGACCCTGGTCGTCGTAGAAGAGCTTCTCCGTCCCGGGCAGGTCGCGGAACCGCTCGTCACGGTCGACGTCGGTCGAATCGTCGTCGAGCTCCTCGTGGCGGTCGGCGACGAGCGCGTAGAAGTCGTCCGGTACGTCGACGGTCGCGCCGCGTTCCTCGGCTATCTCCGCGACCATGTCCGGCTGGATCCCGTGGGAGTCGTACAGCTCGAGCAGCTCCGCGGTCGGGATCGGATCGCCGGTGCCGGCGTACTCGTCGGCGAGCTGTTCGACCTTCCGCGAGCCGCGCTCCAGGGTCTTCCGGTACTTGCGCTCCTCCGTGCGGACGATCTCGCGGATCGTGTCGCGGTTCTCGTACCCCAGGCGGTCGGCCTGCATGTCCACGAGCTCGTCGAGGGGGGCGTCGACGCCGACCTCGTCGACGAGCCGCTTCGTCCGCCGGAGCACCATCCGCGCGAGGTAGCCCGTCCCAACGTTCGAGGGGACGATCCCGTCGCCGAACATGTACGCGAGCGTCCGCGAGTGGTCGGCGATGGCGTAGATCGACTCGAGCGGCTCGACCAGCGCGCGCAGGCGGTCGACGCCGACGTCGAGCCGCTCGGCGATCTCCCCGCGGGCGTCCTCCACGTCGTCGACGTCGTCGATGTCGAGCCGGCCGGAGAGCGTGGCCGCACGGGCGACGAGCGCCTCCTCCTCGGCCGTGTACTCGATCTCGGCGTTCTCCTTCAGGAACTCGATAGCGTCGGGATAGATCGCCTCGTAGACGGTGGGGGTCCCCTGGCTCATCCACGTCCACCGCTCCAGGCCGTAGCCCGTGTCGACGATGTACGTGTCCATGAACGAGTAGGTGTTCCCGTCCTTCATCTCGTAGTCGCCGTCGGGGTCCCGCTCCATACACATGAAGACGAGCGTGGCGAGCTCCGCGCCCTTGTAGATGACCTCGATGGCGGGCCCGGCGTTGCCCCCGCCGACCCACGGGTCCTCGATGTAGGTGACCTCCGTGAGGTCTGCGCCGAGCTCCTCGAAGAGCCCGTCGCAGTACTCGACGGTCTCGTCCTTCCAGTACACCTCCCCATCGTAGGCGTACTCCTCCTCGGCGTCCTCGCGGACGTTGAACGCGTGGTGGGCCATCATCTCGAACGCCATCGTGTGCCGGCCCGTCTTCCCCACGTTGTCGATGTCCTGCATCCGGATACACGGCTGGGAGATCGTCAGCGGGTTCGCCGGCGGCGGCGTCCGCCCGGAGGTGACGAGCGGCTGGAAGTCGTAGATCGACGCCTGCGTCAGGAGGACGTCGTCGCGCCACCGGTTGGCCGCCACCGGGTACGGGTCGATCCGCTCGTGGCCGTGGTCCTCGAAGTACGAGAGGAACACCTCGCGCATCTCCGAGAGGGTGTACGCCTCGTCGAACCCGGGGTCGTCAATGAAGCTGTAGTCCTCACACGGCGGTTCGCCGCACAGTTCGCGGTCGGGATCGCGCGTCCAGAAGTGCGCTCCACAGGAGGGGCACTCCTTCCGTTCGAACCCCTCCTCCTCGAAGTAGTCGAGGCGGTACTCCGCTTCGAGATCGCTCATTACCATGTCCTGACCCGTGTTCGTCCAAAAGGGTTCCGGGGTGCGGGCAACGCCGGAAGCGCGGTCGAACCGGGGCGGAGCCGGGTCGACGCCTACTCGCGCAAGAGCGGTCGCGAGGAGTTCGTCACCACGAGCAGGCTCGAGAGGCCCATCGCCACCGCGGCGAAGAGCGGGTTCAAGAGCCCGGTCACCGCGAGCGGGATGGCGACGGCGTTGTACAGGAACGCCCAGCCGACGTTCCCCTTCACGCGCCGCCCCGCGGCCCGCGAGAGCTCGAAGACCGTCTCGATGGAGGCGAGGTCGTCGTCGACGACGGCCACGTCGGCGGCGTCGGCCGCCATGGCGGTGCCGCCGCCGAGCGCGATACCCAGGTCCGCGGCCGCGAGCGCCGGCGCGTCGTTGGTGCCGTCGCCGACCATCACCGTCCGCCCGCGTCGCTTCAGCCGCTCGACGGTCTCAGCTTTCCCCTCTGGCGGGACCCCGGCGAACACTTCCGCGACCGCGTCGTGCTCGCGGAAGACGCTCGCCGCGCGCGCGTCGTCGCCGGTGAGGACGACCACCTCGACGCCGGAGTCGGCGAGCGCCTCCACCGTCCCCTCCCACCCCTCGCGGAGCTCGTCGCCGACGACGACGAACCCCACTGCCGCGCCGTCGCGGCCGATCGCGACCGGCACGCGCCCCACGTCGCGGGCTGTCGCGACCGCCTCGCGGATCGCGTCCGGCACCGTCCACCCCCGCTCGTCGAACAGGTCCGGATGGCCGACGACGACCTCGACGCCGTCGACGACGCCGGAGACGCCACGCGCGTGGCTCTCGAAGGCGTCGACGGTCGGCTCCCGTACTGCGTCGTCGGTGGTGTCGGTGGTGTCGGTGGTGTCGGTGGTGTCGGTGGTGTCGGCGTCCGCGCCGACGTCGGCTTCGTCGCCGGCGGGGGCCCCGGCCGACCCGTCCCCCGTCGCTGTCCCGCCGTCGGCGACGACGTCCCCGGGGGAGCTGGCGCCGTCCGCCCGCGCTGTCGCGATCGCCCGACCGACCGGGTGCGCCGAGCGCGACTCCAGCGCCGAGGCGAGCGCGAGCAGGTCGTCGTCGACGTCGCGGTCGAGGAGCCGCATCTCGCCGGTCGTCAGCGTCCCGGTCTTGTCGAAGACGACGGTGTCGGCCCCGCGGATGCGTTCGAAGACGGTGTCGTCGAAGACGACGATGGAGCGTTCGAGCGCGTCCCGGAGCCCGGCGGCGACCGCGAGCGGCGTCGCGAGCCCGAGCGCACACGGACACGAGACGATGAGCACCGTGAGGCCGACGAGCAGGGCGGTCGCGACGCCGTTGCCGAGCGCGAGGTTGACCCCAGCGGCGACGACCGCGATCGCGAGCACGACGGGGACGAACACGGTCGCCAAGCGGTCGGCGAGCTTCTGGACGCCGTGGTTGCCGCTCTGGAGGTCCCAGACGAGCTCCGCGACGCGGTCGAGACTGGAGCTGGCGTCGTCGCCGACCGCGACCGTCAGCGAGCCGTCGGCGACGACGGAGCCGCCCACGACGGGGTCGCCCGGCCCCTTCCGGACCGGCATCGACTCGCCGGTGACGACCGACTCGTCGACGGCGGCGTCGCCGTCGACCGCCTCGCCGTCGACCGGAACCCGCTCGCCCGCGCGGACGAGCACGCGGTCGCCCGGCTCCAGCGCGTCGATCGCGACCTCGGTCGGCTCCGCGTCGCCAGCGTCGCCCTCCCCGCCGACCCGCCGGGCGGTGTCGACCTGGACCGCGGTGAGGTCGGAGAGCAGCTCGGTCGCCCGCCGTTTGACCGACGACTCGTAGTGGTTGCCGACGGTGACGATCACGATTATCGCGACGGTCACGTCGTAGTAGATCGAGGGGTCCGGCAGGAGCGCGACAGCCAGCGTGCTGTAGAGGTACGCGCTGACGGCGGCGAGCGCGACGAGCAGGTCCATGTTCGGCGAGCGCGTCCGCGCGCTCACGTACGCCCCCCGGAGGATCGGCTTGCCGGTGACGAGGAGGACGATCGTCGTCAACACGCCGAGCACGATGAAGAAGTACGTCCCCGACGTCGAGGACATCGCTGTATTGAGGTACTCCAGTGTCCGCTCGTCGTAGAACGGGAACGCGAAGTACGTCGGGTAGATCAACACGATGTACTGGAGCATTACGGCCATCCCGACGAGGACGCCGATCGCGAGTCTCGCGGTCGCCATGTTGTCCGCCTGTCGGCGCGAGAAGGCGTCGTCGCGGGAGTACGCGCTGTAGCCGAGCCCGCTCACCGCGTCCGCGAGGTCGTCCGACGAGACGCTCGCGGGGTCGTGGTCGACCCGCACGGTGTCGGTGACGTAGCTGGCGCTCGCGGCGCTGACGCCCTCGGTGCGGGTCGCGACCGTCTCGATGAACGCCTCGCAGGTCGCACAGTGCATCCCGTCGACCTCGAGGAACGTCGCCTCGTGATCGGCGGGGACCTCGGCGGTATCGTCGTCGTCGCCCTCCCCGTCCGCCCCACCCTTGCGGTCCCGACGCGCTGTGACCTCGTCCGCGTCCACGTCGACGTCGCCGAGCGCCTCGTACACGTCCCGACAGCCGACACAACAGAAGCGGTTGTCGTCGCCGTCGACGACGTCGACTCCCTCCGTCGGGAGGTCACACAGCGTACAGCCGGAGTCGGACCCGGCGGAGCGGGAGTCGGACCCGGCGGAGCGATCGGCGCGTCCGGCCATCTCAGCCACCCCCGTGGCCGCTCATTCCTGCCATCCCGGCGTCGAGCGGGTTCCAGAACGGAAGCCGTGGGTGCGGGACGTGGACGCCGATCGCCATCAGCCCGTGTGCGAACAGGACGTACCCGAGCGCGAGGAACGCGACCCCGAGCAACCGGTGGACCCGCCGTCTGTGGACCGCGTCGACGCTCCCGATCAGGGTGCCGTACAGGAACACCGCGGGCATCGTCCCGACGCCGAGGGCGGCCAGCGCGATCCCCCCCGACAGCGCCGACCCGCTGGCGAACGCGTACAGGTACGCGGGATAGAGGATCGGACAGGGTAACAGCCCGTGGACCGCGCCGAGCGCGACGATCCCCGGCCCGTTCGCGAGCCGGTCCACGTGGCCGGTCAGCCAGCCCGTGACCCGCTGGAGCCCCGGCAGGTGGACGCCGCCCGTCGCACCGCCGAGGACGTACCGGACCCCGACCGCCATCACGACGAGGCCGACGCCGAGCCCGACGACGCCGCGGACCGTTCCCGCCGCACCCGTGACCGTCGCGGTCGTCACGAGCACCGCCCCGCCGAGCGCGCCGAGCGCCGTACCGATCAGCGCGTAACTCGCCGTCCGGCCGAGGTTGAACAGCGCGTGCTGGCGAACCTCGTAGGTGGTGAGGTGGCCGCCGCGGGCGTCGCGGTCGGTACGGGCCGCCCGCCCGTCGGCCGCGCCCGACCCGTGTGTCCCGCCGTCCGTCCGTCCCGCGTCGGGGTCCATCCGGGCTGCGTACGTCGTGACGAGCGGCCCACACATCCCGATACAGTGGGCCCCGCCGAGCAGGCCGATGGCGAGGAACAACAGGACGTCGACGCCGAGCAGGGTGGATGGGTCCATCGCGTGGTTCACCGCGAGTTGGGGACGCGTGCGCTAATGGGTTTCGTCGGTTCCGGGCGGGAAGGAACCAGCGAACCCCCGTGCGGGTGGTCGGTGACCGGCATCTCACTCCTCGACGATCACGGCCCCGACCATCCCGCCCGTCTCGTGAGGGAGACAGACGTAGTCGTATCGGCCGGGGACCGAGAACGTGTGTGAGAAGCGGTCGCCGTTCTCGAGGCGGCCGCCGAAGTCGGACCACGCCTCGCGGGCGGCGGCCTCGTTCCCGAACCCGCCGGAGGCGAAGTACTCGGCCTCCTCGGGGATCGCGTCCTCGTAGGCGGTGACGGTGTGGCCGCGGACGCTCGTGTTCTCCCAGGTCACGGCGTCGCCGACTTCGACGGTCACCTCCGCCGGACGGAACTCGGTCGCGGTCATGCCCACGTCGTACTGGTCGGCGAGACAGCCGGCGAGCGAGAGCGAGGCTCCGGCCGCGATGCCTGCCACGCCGGCCCGCTCGAGGAACCGTCTCCGGTACATGTCGGTTCTCGGGGTTTCGGCCGTTTGAATACAGCGGTTGGTCCCGAAGATCGGGAGATACTCGCGTCGGCCCGTCTTCCGTGACTTCGGCGTACGATACCACACTGGTTGGGTATCGCCCTTATCTGACTCCCCCCCGAAACACTGGTGTTGCATGATTGAAACAGCCGTAGCCGACCTAGCGATCGCGTCACAGGGTGTCCCGATGGAACTGACCCAGGCGGAGGTGTATCGGGAGATACAGGCGGACCAACTGTTGAACCTCTCGTTCTGGGCGAACATTGCGCTCGCCGGGCTGTCGATCCTGCTTTTCGTCTACATGGGTCGAAACGTCGAGGACCCGCGCTCACAGCTCATCTTCGTCGCGACGCTCATGGTCCCGCTCGTCTCGATCTCGAGCTACACGGGGCTGGCGTCGGGGCTCACGATAAGCTTCCTCGAGATGCCGCCGGGACACGTGTTCGCCGGCGAGGAAGTGCTCACGATGTGGGGCCGGTACCTCACGTGGGCGCTGTCGACGCCGATGATCCTGCTCGCGCTCGGCCTGCTCGCGGGGTCGAACGTGACCAAGCTTTTCACGGCCATCGTGGCCGACATCGGGATGTGTGTCACCGGGCTCGCGGCCGCGCTCACCACGTCCTCCTACGCGCTCCGCTGGTTCTGGTACGCGATCAGCTGCGCGTTCTTCGCCGTGGTGCTGTACATCCTGCTCGTCGAGTGGTCCAAAGACGCCGAGACGGCCGGAACCTCCGAGATATTCGACACGCTGAAGGTGCTGACGGTGGTGCTGTGGCTCGGCTACCCGATCTTCTGGGCGCTCGGGGCCGAGGGGTTCGCGGTGCTCGACGTCGCGATCACCTCGTGGGCATACAGCATCCTCGACATCGGCGCGAAGTACCTCTTCGCGTTCCTGCTGCTTCGGTGGGTCGTTAGCAACGAGACGATCGTCGCAGGCATGGCCGCCGGACTCGGCGCGGCGACTCCCGGCGCCGCGGCCGACGACGACTGAGGACGACGCGGCTCGCGAACGGCTCGTCCGGGCGGGCTGCGGGGGGATCGACCCCGCGAATTTCTTACCCGACCCCGCGAGTTACTTCCCCCAGAACGGGTCCCGTTTCCGCCTGGTGTCGAGGTAGCCGGCGAGCGCTTCGCGCTCGTCAGCGGTGATCTCTTCTTTCAGCTCCTGTTCGAGGATCTTCGCGTGCTTCTCGGGGAGTTCCGTCCAGAGGGTGTCGCCCTCCTTGATGTCACGACCGACGGTGGGGCCGTCGATCGCAATGCTGACGCGCTCGCCGGCGCGGGCCTCGTCGACGTCGTCGCCCTGTTTCTGGATCCCCGAGAGCCCCCCGACGCGCTCGAACTCGTTGCCCTCGAAGTAGCCGACGTTGCGGTTGTTCTGGAGCGTCCCGGAGATGACCTCGACGCCGACGACCGCGGGGTCGTTCTGTCTGAAGGTGTGGTCGGGGAGGAGCCGGAACCGGGCGGGCCGGACCACCTTGTCGAGCACCGTCTCCTGTTGGGCGCGCTGGCGCTCCTCGACGTACGTCTCGTAGTCCTCGATCAGCTGGTAGATCACGTCGTTCGTGAACAGCTTGACGTCGGCGCTCTCGAGCTCCCGCTCGGCGTTCGCGAGGAGGTCGACGTTGAACCCCAGGATCGCCTTGTGTTCGTGCTGGTTGGCGGTCTCGGCCACCGCGATGTCGCGCGGCGCGATGTCGCCGACCTCCGCGCGCAGGATCGGCACCTCCGCCTCCCGGAGCGCGTTCGCCATCGCCTCCAGCGAGCCGAGCGTGTCGGCTTTGATCACGACGCCGTCCTCGGCAGTGTCGACCTCGATCTCGGCGAGCTCGGCTTTCACCTCCTCGACCACGTCCTCGACCGGGCGGTCGCGGACCACCCGGACCGGCGCGCCCGCCATCGCGTCGTCGAGGTCGGGGGCGGCGATCTTCACCCCGGCGGCCGCGCCGACCTCCGCGACCTTCTGGAACTTCTTCTCGGTGCGGATCTCCTCGAGCGGCCGCGGCTGTAACAGCGCCCGCACCTCGGTGACGATCGGCTCCGCCTGCCCGCCGACGACGATCGTGTCGCCGTTCCTCACCACGCCGTCGTACACCACGGTGTCGATCGTGGCGCCGAAGCCGCGCTCGTCTTTGACCTCGAGGACGGTCCCCTCGCCGGGGCCGAACACGTCGATCGCCATCTCCTCTTTCATGAACCGCTGGGAGAGACCCATCAGCACCGCGAGCAGGTCGGGGATCCCCTCGGCGGTGAGCGCCGAGACCGGGACGACCCCGATGTTCTTCTGGAAGTCCTGAACCCGCCAGTAGAGGTCCGCGGAGAAGCCGGCGTCGGAGAGCTGACCGATGATCTCGTAGAGGTTCTCGTTGAGCATCGACTCCGCGCGCTCCGACTGTGCCTCGAGGCTCTTCTGGATGGGATCGCCCTCCTGGGGGTTCCACCCCGGCGTCGTGTCCACCTTGTTGGCGGCGACGACGAACGGGGTTCCCGTGCGGCGGAGGATGTCTATCGCCTCCTCGGTCTGCGGCTGAAAGCCGTCGTTGACGTCGACGACGAGCACCGCGATGTCGGCGAGCGCGCCCCCGCGGGCGCGTAGCGTCGAGAAGGAGTGGTGGCCCGGCGTGTCGATGAAGAGCAGTCCGGGCAGGTCGAAGTCGTCCGGGTTCACGAGCTCGCCCGCCATCGTCGAGATAGTCGAGAGCGGGATGTCGGTGGCGCCGATGTGCTGGGTGATCGCGCCGGCCTCGCCCTCGCTCACCGCGGAGCCGCGGATCTTGTCGAGGAGGCTCGTCTTCCCGTGGTCGACGTGGCCGAGCACGGCGACGATCGGCGTCCGAAGGGTGTCCGTTTGTGTGTCGTCAGTCATGAGAATCGCCCCGAGAAGGTCGTTGTGTTCCGTTCGGCTCGGCCGTCAGTTAAGTGTTTCAGGACGCGTCCGTCAGCCGTCCGACGGCCCGTGGCGTTTAATACCGTCGACCGGAAGGGTGGGAACATGGCGAACATCCTGGCGGAGAACCTCTCGGGGAAGGCGGTAATGGGGTCGGACGGGACCGAACTCGGCGACCTGTACAACATCACGATGGACCTGAAGTCGGGACAGCTCCACCACCTGCTCGTGAGCCCGCACGAACAGCTCAATCCCGAACGCGTCGCGTTCGACGTCGACGAGACGGGACGGCTCCGAGTGCCGGTCGGGAACGTCCGGGCGGTGAAAGACTACATCGTCGTCGGCCGCTGATGAGAGTTCTCGATACGTCCGCGTTCATCCACGAGTACACCACCGACGACCCCGTGGTCTCGGTGCCCGAAGTCCACGACGAGCTGGAGGGCGAGACCGCGCTCCGGTTCGACGCGATGGAGGGATCGGGGATGACGATCCACGTTCCGGCTCCGGAGGCGGTGACGAACGTCGAGCGCGCGGCCCGCGGCTCGGGCGACGCAGCGGAGCTGTCAGGGACGGACGTTCGGCTGATCGCGACCGCGCTCGAACTCGACGCCACCCTCGTCACCGACGACTACGCGATGCAGAACGTCGCCGAGCGGCTCGATCTGGGCGTCGAGCCCATCGCCCGCGACGGCATCTCGGAGGAACGCGAGTGGCGCTTCCAGTGTATCGGCTGTAGCCGGACCTTCGAGGAGAACCGCGAGCGCTGTCCGGTCTGCGGCAGCGACCTCACGCGAAAGAACCCGGCATAGCGGGGTTCGTACGTTTCGTCGTCGCTTAACCCGGCTAGCCGGCCGGCTCCGACTCGCCGTCCGCCCCGTCGACGGCGGTACCCGTGGCCGTCGGAGCCGGTTCCGAGACGGCCCCGCCCTCCGGGAGCTCCTCGGCGACGGCGTCGAGGTCGCTCCGCGGGAGCCGCCCGCGGAGCCGCCGTGCGACCCGCCTGGCTTCGGCCAGTTCCACCTCGGCGACCGCCCGGACCAGCGCCGCCGCGCGCTCGGCGCGGGCCCGCCGCCAGGACGCCTCCCGTGCCTGGTACGTCCGGATCGCGCGCATGAAGTCGACCTCGGAGAACTCCGGCCAGTAGGGCGTACAGAAGTAGACGGCGGCCTCGTTCCCGTTGGCGTGCCACGGCAGGAAGTTGGAGGTGCGCTCGTCGCCGCCGGTTCGGACGATGAGGTCCACGTCGCGGATCGGGCGGTCGTAGAGCCGACGTTCGACCGTCTCGACGTCGACGTCGTCGGGTTCGAGGTCGCCCTCGGCGACCTCGCGGGCGACGCTGTGGGCCGCGTCGAGCAGTTCCGTCCGGCCGCCGTACGCGAGCGCGACGTTGAGCGTGAACCGGTCGTTCTCGGCGGTCCGCTCTTCCGCGTAGTCGACCGCCTCGCGCACCCTCAGCGGCAGCCGGTCGACGTCGCCGATGGCCCGGACCTGGACCCCCTGGTCGTGGACGCGATCGGCGTCGGCGAACTCCAGCAGCTTGGCCTCGAGGAGGTCGAAGAGGGGTTCGAGCTCCTCGTCCGGGCGCTCGAAGTTCTCCGTCGAGAAGGCGTACAGCGTCAGCTCCGAGACGCCCAGGTCCGCACACCAGTCGAGGACCCGCTCGGTCGTGTCCGCGCCCGCGCGGTGGCCGTCGGGCGCGTCGCCGCCGCGCTCTCGGGCGTACCGGCGGTTCCCGTCCTGGATGACGGCCACGTGTGTCGGCACCGTCTCCACCCGCCGGTGGAGGTACCGCAGGTACGCGCGTTCGAGGGGTGAGCGGAGCCGGTCCAGCATGGGCGGGACAACGCCATGTGGTCGTATGTAGCTTGTCGTTCGTCCTCGTTGACAGGGGACGGTCCTGGCCCGCCTCGACGCCGTTCGATCCCCACGTCCGTCGAAACGGTTATCCGGCACTCGGTGGACGTCACGGGCGTGAACGCTGACTACGTCTTCCGTGTCGGGTTTCGCCTCGATCCGACCGGAGCGCGAGCCGACCCCGACCGCTTCGAGACGACGGTGGAGGTCCCCGCCGTCGAACCGGGCGAGGAGGGGTGGCTGTTCTTCCGCGATCGGCTCTGGCGCGGGGAGGTCGGCGACGAGCCGTCGGTACGCGCGTTCCTCGGTGAGCGGCTGGGCGTCGACGTGGAGAGCGTCTCCTTCCGCGAATTCCGGACCGACCGGGCGTCCCTCGACGCGCTCGAGGCAGCGATCGCCGCGGACCTCTCCCGGTTCAACGCCGACGACGTCGACGAGGTCCTCCACAAGTACCTCGGCTCGTCGATCCACGTCCGGGGGTGAGCGTCCTCGCTCCCGAGCCCGCACAGCGGGGGCCGTCGTCCGGATTCCACGCGGGGCCGTCGTCCGGAACCCACACGCGGGACGGTCGTCCGGAACCCACACGCGGGACGGTCGTCGCCCGGAACCCACACGCGGGACAGTCGTCGTCCGGAACCTGTACGCCCGCTCCCGCCCAAACGCACTTATCCACCCGGAGCCTACGCACGCCCCCATGGTCCTCGCCGAGTACGACTTCCACCTCTTCGACCTCGACGGGACGCTCGTCGACGCCGAGTGGGCGTACACCCGCGGGGTGTTCGACCGCGTCGGCGACCGCCTCGGCCGCGGGTTCTCGGACCGCGAGGCGTACGTCCTCTGGCACGGGCTCGGCGGCTCGCGCGCCGGGACCCTCCGCGGGATGGGCGTCGACCCCGACCGCTTCTGGCCCGCGTTCCACGACGTGGAGGACCCGATCGCCCGCGCGGAGGCGACGTACCTCCACGACGACGCCGCCCGCCTGCTCGATCGGCTCGACGCCGCGGGCCGGCCGGTCGGGCTCGTCACCCACTGCCAGCGGTTCCTCGCCGAGCCCGTCCTGGACCGGCTCGACCTGGCGTCCCGGTTCGACGCGGTCGTCTGCTGTACCGACGAGACGGGCTGGAAGCCCGACCCCGGCCCCCTCGAGGTCGCGATGGACGCGATCGGCGTCGACCCCCGCGACCGGGGGTACTACGCCGGCGACGGCGAGAGCGACGTGAGCTCAGCCTGGAACGCCGGGCTCGACGCGGTCCACGTCGAGCGCGTCGGTCACGCCGACCGGGGACGGTGCGTCCTCGGCGACCGCCGCGTGGAGACCTTCGACGAGTTGCTCGCGGCGACGTGACCGGTGGGAACGACATACGAGACCGGTGGAAGCGACATGGCGTTGTCGGCGCGCGCGAAACGAGCAGCGAAGCTGCGAGTCGCGCGCGAGGGAGTCGGTCGCCGGAGGCGACCGACGAGGCTGGGGAGGCGTGAGGTGCGGTGCGGAGCAGTACGGTGCGGGAAACCGCGCCCGTGATTTCCGGAGCGTTCCCCGGCTTTCCCGGACGTTGCCGTGGCGTGTCCGTCGCGCTGACGACACGGTGACGTCGGGGCACGTCGACACACGATTTCCCGCGAGCGTCGACCGAAACCGTCGTGAGGCCGCGACCGGAACGCGGCGTATGACGAAGTGGTTCCACAGCGGGCGGCGGCGCGACTGCTGTGTGTTGGTGTACGCCGCCGGCGAGCTGAGGGCGCAGTCGCTCAAGAGCCGGCTCGAGACCCACTACGACGAGCGGATCGACCCCCAGAGCTTCTACGCGACCCTCTCCGCGCTGGTCGAGGCCGGCTACCTCACCCGCCGACCCGAGGGGCTCGCCGACGTGTACGCGCTCACCGACGCGGGCGAGAGCGCCCTGCTCGACCACTACGAGTGGTTCTCCGACCACGTCGACGGGGGTAACCTAAAACGTTAACAACATCGAGGGAGTGAGTTATTACATGACCGTCGTCAGCGTGTCGATGCCCGAAGAACTACTCGACCGGCTCGACGAGTTCGCGGACGAACACGGCTACACCGGCCGGAGCGAGGTGGTCCGGGAGGCCTCTCGAAACCTCCTCGACGAGTTCGAGGACGCCCGCCTGGAGGACCGTCGCTTGATGGCCGTCGTGACCGTGCTCTTCGACTACGAGACCACGAGCGTCGAGGAACGGATGATGCGGCTCCGCCACGAACACGAGGGACTCGTCGCCTCCAACTTCCACAACCACGTCGGCTCGCGCTACTGTATGGAACTCTTCGTCCTCGAGGGAAGCCTCGCCGACATCTCGACGTTCGTCGGGAAGGTCCGCGCCACGAAGGACACACTCACCGTCGACTACAGCGTGACCCCCGTCGACGACTTCGGTGCCGAGGACCCGGAGGCCGTGGAAGCCGCGAGCGCCGGGAGTCACGGTCACGGACACAGCCACGGCGACGACCACGACGACGCGTAGCGACGCAGATACGACCGCGAGGCCGCCAGCTCTCGCAACGACTGCGAGACCGCCGCCCGCAGCTACGACTGCGAGACCGCCGCCCGCAGCTACGACCGCGAGGCAGTCACGTTGACGATCGCTGTCTCGAAGTCCTCGCCCGTGATCGCGACCTCGTCGGCGTGGTCGTTCGCTGCCTCGCCGTGTTCGTCCGCGACCCGTTCTATCGCGATCATCGCCGCCTCGCGGCAGACCGCAGCGATCTCCGCGCCGGAGTAGCCGTCCGTCTCCTCGGCGAGCCGGTCCAGGTCCACGTCCGGTTCCACCGGCTTCCCGCGGGTGTGAACCGCGAACACCGCCCGCCTCGCGTCGCGGTCGGGGTCGGGCACCTCGACGTGGGTCTCGAGCCGGCCGGGACGCAACAGCGCCGGGTCGATCGCCGACCGGCGGTTCGTCGCGGCGAGCACCACCAGGTTCGGGTTGTCGCTCGCGCGGTCCAGCTCCGTGAGCAGCTGTGAGACCACGCGCTCGCCGACGCCGGAGTCGCCGCCGCCCATCGAGTCGCGGTCGGCCGCGATCGCGTCGATCTCGTCGAAGAAGACGATCACCGGGGCGGCCTGTCTGGCGCGGTCGAAGAGGTCGCGCACCGCCTTCTCGGACTCGCCGACGTACCGGTCGAGCAGTTCCGGTCCGGCGACCTCGATGAAGTTGACCCCGCTCTCGCCCGCGATCGCCCGCGCCAGCAGCGTCTTCCCGGTGCCGGGCGGGCCGTGAAGCAGGACGCCCGTCGGCGGGTCCGTGTTCGCGGCGTCGAAGAGCGGCCCGTAGGTCAGCGGCCAGCTCACCGCGCGCTCGAGCTTCTCCTTCGCCTCCGCTAGCCCGCCCACGTCGTCGAAGTCCGTGGTGGGCTGTTCGGCGACGTACTCGCGCATCGCGCTCGGCTCGATCGCGGCGTGGGCCCCCTCGAAGTCGGCCTTGGTGACGGTCACCTCCGCGAGCGCCCGGGCGTCGTCCGCCCGAGCGCGCCGGAGCGCGGTCATCGCCGCCTCCTGGGTGAGCCCCTCGATGTCCGCGCCGACGAAGCCGTGGGTCCGGCTCGCGATCCGGTCGAGGTCGACGTCATCGGCGAGCGGCATCCGCCGCGTGTGGACGTCGAGGATCTGTCGGCGGCCCGCCTCGCCCGGGACGCCGATCTCGATCTCGCGGTCGAAGCGGCCGCCCCGGCGCAGCGCGGGGTCGAGCGAGTCCACCCGGTTCGTCGCGCCGATGACGATCACGTCGCCGCGGGCGTCGAGCCCGTCCATGAGCGAGAGCAACTGGCCGACGACGCGGTTCTCCACGTCGCCGCCGTCGTCGCGTTTGCCCGCGATCGAGTCGAGCTCGTCGAAGAAGACGATCGCGGGGGCCTGCTCGCCCGCCCGCTCGAACACCTCCCTGAGTCGTTCCTCGCTCTCGCCTTTGTACTTCGACATTATCTCCGGGCCGTCGACGGTGATGAACGTCGCGTCGACCTCGTTGGCGACGGCGCGGGCGATGAGCGTCTTCCCGGTGCCGGGCGGCCCGTACAACAGCACGCCCTTCGGCGGGTCGACGCCGAGCCGGGTGAACACCTCCGGCTCCGAGAGCGGCAACTCGATGGTCTCGCGCACCAGCTCCAGCTCCTCGTCGAGCCCGCCGATGTCCTCGTAGGTCGCCCCCGCGGTGTGCTCCTCGGGCGGACCGGCGGCGTCGCCGGCGCGGGGCTCCTCGCCGGCAGGGGGCCCCTCGCCGGCGGGACGGCCGTCGGTTCCGGTCGGCCCCTCGGCCGTCCCCGTCTCGGACGTGCCGCCTCCGGCGTTCCGGGTTCGGCTCCCCGATCCGGCTCGACTCGACTCTCGGTCCTCGGCCTCGTACTCGACCGTCACGTCGGTCCCGGCGGTGACCCTGACGGTTCCCTCGGGCGTCGTCCCGGCGACGACGAACCGGAGGCCGCCGAGCCGCTCGACGTGGACGGCCTCCCCGCGGGTGATCGGTCGGTCGCGGAGGTCGCGAGCGAGCGCGCGCTCGACCACCTCGCGGCTCACGTCGACGTCGGCGAGCCGGGCGGGCGCAGTGAAGACGACCCGGTCGGCGTCGACCACGTCGACGGGGCGGACGGTGACAGCGTCGCCGACCTTCACGCCGGCGTTGGCGCGGGTGTCGGCGTCGATGAGGACGGACCCCTCCTGCGCGTCGGGGCCGCCCGGCCACACCTTCGCGACGGCCGAGCGCTCGCCGTCTATCCGGACCGTGTCGCCGCTGAGGAGGCCGAGTCGCTTGCGCGCGGGTTCGGGGAGCCTGGCGATGCCGCGGCCCGCGTCGCGCTTCTCGGCGGCGCGGACCGTGAGCCTGACGCCGGCGGTCTCGTTCATGGGTCGTCTTCCGGCCGCCGACTCTTTAGCCTGTCCGACGAGGGCGTCGTAGAACTCTTGTCAAGATTTTTATTCAAGAGGATCGAGATCGAATTAGCAATTCGAACGCGTCTGCGAATTGAATGACTATGCCACCGACATCTATATCGGTATGAAAAAAGTATGAACGAGTATGCCCGAACACAAACGGAAAGTTGGAGATCGGGGGCAGGTGACGATTCCGAAGGAACTGCGGGACCGTCGTGGCATCAAAGGCGGTGACGAAATTGAATTCGTCGAAGTGAATGACGAGATCATAATCAAACCGCCGACAGATGAGGAACGGCTTGCTGAAGGATATCGAAAGAGAGCCGAGCGGTCTCGTGAGTTGACTGAAGAAATGGAAGAAGCATCCTCAGAAGCAACCGGGCATCTCGGTGATGCACCCGGCTGGAGCGAGTGAATTTTGGAGTCACGTGTGCAGGTACGCCGCGGCAACATTGTCATCATTGAACTGAATCCCACGAAAGGGAGTGAGCAACAAGGAAAGAGCCGGCCCTGTGTTGTCATCCAGAACGATGTTGGGAATCAGTACTCACCGACAACCATCATCGCTCCATTCACAACGCAGTACACGTCTGGAGACACGTACCCGTTCGAGGTGGAAGTACTGGCTTCGGATACTGCCCTCGATCACGATTCAGTGGCAGATCTAAGTCAAATTCGGGTTATCGACATCGACGAACGTGTGAAAAAGAACATTGGATCTGTCCCGTCATCAGACATGGTGAAAATCGACTCGGCAATTAAAGATAGCCTCGGCATTTGAGCGAAAAGTTCCGTCAGTGTAACGCTCCGATGACGCCCCCCGTCCGACCGCAACCCCCTTACCCCGTCCGGCCGCGAGTGCGAGCATGCAACCCACGGGCGACCTCCGCGGCGACGCCGTCCACGTCGGCGGGGACGCCAGACAGCGGTTCTACGACTCGCGCGGCTACGGCCGCCCGCTCGGCGGCAACGAGATCGCGCTCTCCCGGGTCGAGACTGCCCACCTGCTGTTCCGCGGCGACCTCGCCGGGGTGACCCTCGACGGGGACGCAACCGGGAACGCCGACGAGGCCGACGGATCCGCCGATGCGGTCGGGGACTCCGAGCCGGTCGGGTTCGAGCGGTTCTTCGTCGACAGCGCCGCTGTCGTCGACCGGTTCGCGGTGCGATACCTCGTCTACGCCGACCTCCGCGACCGGGGCTTCTACCTCTCGCCCGCCCGCGAGCCGTGGCCGGGCGGCCGGGCAGCCGTGTCGGACGCGGTCGACGTGGTGGCCTACGAGCGCGGGTCGACGCCCGACACCGGGAACGTCCGGTATCCGGTGCGTATCGTGGGCGAACGCGAGTCGGTCCCCGCCGCCGACGTGGCGGGCCAGACCCTCGCCGTCGTCGACGAGGAGAGCGACATCACCTACTTCGAGGCTGAGCCGGCGGACGTCGACGGGAGCACCGACTACGAACAGCCGACGGACCTGACCGGCGTCCTGCTCGCCGACCGCGTCGTGGTCTGGGACGCGCCGCCCGACCTCTACGAGCGCGGGTTCTACGGCCAGCCGCTGACGGGCCGGGCTGCCGCGGTCGAGGGGGCCCTCCAGCTCTCGCTCGTCGAGGCCGCGTCGCTGGCGGCGGCCGGGTCGCTCCGGCTCTCCGAAGTCATCGACGACGGCCGGACGGTGGTCGACGAGGCGTCCACGGCGGCCGAGCCGTCCACGAGCGCAACCGATCCAGCGGGCGCCGCTGCCGCGATCGTCGCTCGCGGCCGCGACGTCGAGGGCGACCGGTTCGACCGCCGGCTGGCGACCTACCGCGCCCTCCGTGACCGCCGGACCGTCCCCAAGACGGGGTTCAAGTTCGGCGCGGACTTCAGGACGTACCTCGACGTCGAGACCGTCGAGGACCTCCCGCACTCCGAGCACCTCGTGCGAGTGATCGAGCCCGACCACGCGTTCGCGCCGCGGGAGCTCTCGCTCGACGTGCGGCTCGCCGGCGGCGTCCGCAAGGAGCTACTGTTCGCGCTGGTCGGCGAAGTCGACGACGACACGACGCCCGGGATCGAGTGGCTCTCGATCGGACGACTGACTCCCTGACGTGGGGAGACGTCGGACGAACCGGTCCGACGGGAGGCCGAACCGGTCCGACGGGAGGCCGAACCGGTCCGGACGGAGCCGGCCCACGTAAGCGAACGGTTTTTGCGTCGACCGACGGGAGGGAACGTATGGACGAGGACACCCCCCGAACGGACGGCGGGACCGAGCGCGCCGACGGCGAGCCGAGCGAGGACGTCGCGCTCGACCCGTGGGGGTCGGCGTCGGTCGGCGACTACGCCGACCTGTTCGCCGAGTTCGGTATCGAGGCGTTCGACGACGTCGCCGGCGACGTGGTCGACCCGCACTACCTGATGCGCCGCGGCGTCATCTTCGGCCACCGCGAGTACGACGCGGTCGCGGAGGCGATGGCGAACGACGAGCCGTTCGCCGCGCTCTCCGGGTTCATGCCCACCGGCGACCCGCACATCGGTCACAAGCTCGTGTTCGACGAGCTGATCTGGCACCAGGAGCAGGGCGGGGACGTCTTCGGGCTGATCGCCGACCTCGAGGCCCACTCCGCCCGTGGGATGTCGTGGGACGAGATCGACGAGCACGCCCGGAGCTACCTGCTCTCGCTGCTCGCGCTCGGGTTCGACCCCGAAGACGGCGAGCTCTACCGCCAGTCGGACAACCGCGAGGTCCAGGACCTCGGGTTCGAGCTGGGCTCGAAGGCCAACTTCTCGGAGTTCGAGGCGATCTACGGCTTCGACGGCGAGACGAACATCTCGCACATGCAGAGCGTCGTCACCCAGACGGCGGACATCCTCTATCCCCAGCTCGTCGACGAGCCGAAGCCCACGGTGATCCCGGTCGGCCCCGACCAGGACCCGCACGTCCGGCTAACGCGCGACCTGGCGACCCGGCTCCGGTACTTCAAGGTGACCGAGGCGTTCGCGAGCTTCGAGCTCGACGACGCGGAGCGAACCCTGGTGCGTGCGGCCTACGACGCGCTCGCGGGCGGGGAGGACGGCGGAGACGACGCCGGTGCGGGCGACGCCGGAGACGACGCCGGTGCGGGCGACGCCGGAGACGACGCCGGTGCAGGCGACGCCGGAGACGACGCCGCGCCCGACGTGCGGTGTGAGGACGCCGCAGTGTGGCTCGACGACTACGAGCCGCCGGAAGTCGACGCCGAGGACGCCGACGCCGAGGAGGTCGACCTCGCCGACGCCAAGACGGGCGCCCTCGAGAAGTTGCGGGCCGGCGGCAAGGAGCCGCTCCGCCCGCGCGTGCGCTTCTTCGACCGCAACGCCACCGACGAGGCGTTCGAGGCGCTGATCGGGGCGGTCGACGGCGACAAACGCGTCTTCGAGGGCCACGTTGACGCGTTCGAGCTGACGCGGGAGGCGGCCGAGTCGCTGGCGCGGAAGGTCGAGATCGACCACGACGGCTTCGGCTTCCGGCAGCCCTCGTCGATCTACCACCGCTTCATGACCGGGCTCACCGGCGGGAAGATGTCCTCGTCGATCCCCGCGAGCCACATCTCGCTCCTGGACGACCCCGAGGACGGCTACGACAAGGTGCGCTCGGCGACGACGGGCGGCCGCGACACGGCCGAAGAACAGCGCGAGCTGGGCGGCGAGGCGGACGAGTGTCCCGTCTACGAGCTGTACGCCTACCTGCTCGCGGGCGACGACGACGGGCTCGCCACGGAGGTGTACTCCGAGTGCGTCAACGGCGAGCGCCTCTGTGGCGGCTGTAAGGAGCAGGCGGCCGAGCTCATGCGCGAGTTCCTCGCGGACCACCAGGAGAAACGCGAGGAGGCCGAGGAGCTTCTCGAGGACCTCGACATCGACCTCGACTCCGACCGGCGGGGTACGGGCGGCGAACACTGAATCGAACGACCCGGCCGAACACTTATTCCGAGTGGGTCGCCTAGAAGGGACATGGCAAGCGCAACCCGTCGTGAGGATGACGATCCCGACGGGATCGAGTTCATCCGTGAAGACGACGGGACCGTCACAGCCCGCGATCTCGAAACGGGACTCGCTCGTGGCGGGGACACCCGCGCCGAGGCGCTTACGCAACTCGCAGAGGTGCTCGCACTCGAGGCCGGCGACGGCGAGCCCATCGAAGACCCCGAAGAGTTCTTACAGGAGATCGGCGTGGATCCGGACGTAGCCGACACGGACCTCCCTGAATTCTTGCGGTAGATGGTTCGGAAGACGTTTTCGGGGCGAGAGATCATCGCCGTACTGACTGGTTTCGGGTACGTCCCGCAGTCACACCGTGGCAGCCACGTCCGTCTCCGCTACGAGAACGAGGACACCGGCGAGGTTCGAAACGTCGACGTTCCGCTCCACTCGGAGGTTCGTATCGGGACGCTTCGTTCGATCGCCGACCAATGCGGAGCCGACGACTTCCGAGCGTGGTGCGAGTGGATCGACGAACACGGGTGACGTCCGCCCGGAGGGCGAGCGCGTCCGTGACGGTCGGACGATACGAAGGAGTTCGGAACGACGCCGGAGACGCGACTGGCGGGAAACGATCCGGTATGAATGGTGGACGGCCGGGGTGGCCCGGCGTTCCGGCACGGGGTATCCCGGTTGCCTCCTCCACCCCGCGACCCGACGAGCGACGGGCGTCCGGCGGTGGGCTGCTCGCTTCCGCGCCTGACCCGTTGTCGCCGGCGAACCGCGACGGACCGCTCCTGCGAGCGGGCGCCACGGACCGCTGTCCCCGGCGGACGAGGCTTCCACGTTGGCTCTCGGGGCCCGCGCCGGTCTATCCGGACGCGCCCGGTGTTCGGTCCCCGCTGAAGACTACCTTACGGGTGACAAGCGGGGCCTAACCGCCCGACCTAGTCCGGTTTATATTACAGCGGTGCCGCATAAGGGCCTTTCGTTCGCGGGAGCCGAGCCGTCCGCGTTCCTCCGTGGCCTCTTCGTCTCACCCCCGCTATCCCGACGTTCCATCCCCGCAACCCCGAGGCTCACGCCAACAGCTCCCGCGCGTAGACGCCGGCACAGAGCGGTACCGGCAGCGAGACGACGGTCACGGCGGTCGCGTGGTGCTCCAGCCAGCGGTACTCGCCGAACATCGTCGTCGGCTCGACCGAGAGCCACCAGAGCGCCGAGAACAGCGTCGTCGCGCTCCCGAGCACGACGAGCGCGCCGGCGAGCGTCCCGGGGTCGACGTTCCCCCGCTCGACGGAGGCGAACACGACCGCGCTCAACAGCGCGAACAGCGCGACTCCACCGGCACCCACGGGGCCGGCCGTGTAGTACCCGGCGAGCTGGGTGTCGAAGCCGCTCACGAGCGCGTACGGCGCGGCGAGAAGGAGGGCGCTGGCGAGGCAGGCGGCGATCCCGACCTGTCGGGAACGGGCGCGAACGTTCATATCCCGGGGTACTCGGTCGGCGAGGTAAAAGGACCGGATCGCGGTCGACCGACGGGGTCGACGACCGAACGGATCGGGAGGTCGACGACCGATCGACGGGGTCGGCGACCGAACGGATCGGGAGGTCGACGACCGATCGACGGGGTCGGCGGCCGATCCCGTCGTCGTCAAGCCCGCATCGTTTTGACTCCCCGGCGCGGACGGACGGACATGTCGCTCGACATCGAGACGCCGGACCCGCCGGAGCTGTCCGCCGTCGACCCGAACGAGTACGAGGACGCCGAGGTCGCAGGCGGCGAGTACCGCCGCGACGAGCTGTCGACGTTCCTCCGCGAGGGCGCCTGGGAGGAGGCGTTTTCGGAGTGGACCGCCGACAGCGACCTCGACGAGTCCGACTGGCGGATAGTCGATGACCTCGGTCTCGTCTCCCGATTCGACTTCTTCTGGGACTCCTTCGCCGACCGCGTGGGGTACCACGCGCCGGGCATCCCCGAGGACTGGAAGGAGCGGGAGTACCACGCCGACCTCGACTCGTGGGGGTCCGTCTCCGCGATCAACGCGGGGCTCACGGAGCTCGGGCAGATCGTCTGTGACGTGCTCAAAGACGAATACATCGACTGGGAGTCCGACTACGAGGCGCCGGACGACCTCCCCGACTTCGACGCCTGACCGTGACGGACGACGACCGCACGCCGTCGCCCGATCCTTCGCCGTCGCCCGATCCCTCACCATCGTCGCACCTCTCGTCGTCACCCGATCCTTCGCCGTCGTCGGACCTCTCGTCGTCGTCGGACCTCTCGCTGTCGTCGATTCCGCCGTTCGACGACGACGCGGCCGACACGGCCCGCGACCGACAATCAGAACTGACGAAGCCGCCCGGAAGCCTCGGCCAGCTGGAGGACGTCGCGGTCGCGATAGCCGGGCTCACGGGCGACCCACGGCCGACGCTCGCGGACCCGACCGTCGTCGTCGCCGCCGCGGACCACGGCGTGGTCGACCGGGGCGTCTCGGCGTACCCGCAGGCCGTGACCCGCGCGATGCTCCGGAACTTCGCTGCCGGCGGCGCCGCGGTCTCCGCGATCGCCGACATCGTGGGCGCGGACGTCCTCGTCGTCGACGCCGGGGTCGACGGGCCGCCGATAGGGACCGACGGGCGCGGAACGACGGCGGTCGTCGACGAGCGGATCGGCGCCGGCACCGCCGACATCTCGCGGGGACCGGCGATGTCGCGCGCCGACGCGGTCGCGAGCCTGGAAGCCGGCGTCCGGACCGCCCGGACCCGGCTCGCCGACGCCGGGCTCGTCGCGCTCGGCGAGATGGGGATCGGCAACACCACGGTCGCCGCCGCGCTCACGGCGGCGCTGACCGGCGCGGACCCAGACCGGGTCACGGGTCCGGGGACCGGCGTCGACGAGGCGACCCGCGCGCACAAGGTACGGGTCGTCGAGCGCGCGCTCGAACGGAACGGGCTCGAACGGAACGGACTCGACGACAGCGAGGACCCCGACGCCGTCGAGGTGCTACGACGCGTCGGCGGCTACGAGGTCGGCTTCCTCGCCGGCGTCGCGCTCGGCTGTGCGGCCGACCGGACGCCGGTCGTCGTCGACGGCGTGGTCTCCGGCGCGGCCGCGCTCGTCGCCGACGCGGTCGCGGGGGACGTACGGCCGTACCTGCTTCCCTCGCACGTCGGCAACGAGCCGGGTCACGCGGTCCAACTCGACGCCCTGTCCCTCGACCCGCTCTTCGATCACGGCCTCCGGCTCGGGGAGGGCTCCGGCGCGGCGCTGGCACTCGCGACCTACCGCGCAGCCTGTCGGACCCACGACCGGATGGCGACGTTCGCGGAGGCGGGGATCGAGCGGTAAGATCACAGATCGACGCCAGGACGCGCCCGCCCCCACTCACTACCCCCGACGGCGACCCGCCGCGCCGACAGCGAGAAGGGCGAGGACCGCGGCGACGACGCCGAAGCCGGGGATCCCGTCGTCGGTGGTCCCCGGATCGCCGTCGTCGGCGTCGTCGGAGCCGTCGTCGGTGTCGTCGGAGCCGTCGTCGGTGTCGTCGTCGGAACCGTCCTCGGCGTTGTCGTCGCCGTCGTCGCCGTCGTCCGAGACGTTTCCGTCCGGATCGAGTCCGTCCGCGGTCTCGACGCCCTCGACCGTCACCGGATCGGACGTGACGTCCCCGTCCCGCGCGACGATCGTTCGGTTTCCGTCGGAGGATATCGGCACGTCGATCTCCCCGCGGTCGTCGGTTTCGCCGACCGCGTCGCCGTCGACCTCGACCGTCGCGCCTGCCGCCGGCTCGTCGTACGCGTTCCGCACCGTCACGCGGGTCGTCTCGCCGACAAGAACGCGTTGGTTCGCGGACGTGACGGACAGCGTGGGGGTCCGTCGTGCCGTGAGGTTCGTACTCACCGGCGACTCCCGAACCCTGACCCGTTCGGACGAGGCGTCGTATCCGTCCTTGACGACCGCGACCGTGTACGCGTCGTTGACGGGGACGGTGAGCGAGGCCGTCCCCTCGGTCACGCTCACCTCGGCGTCGTACACCGCCGAGGACACCCGGACCGATCCGGTATCGATCGGGACGGGCGGGTCGAAGTGGTCGTCGAACGTGCGCACCTCGAGGGTCACGGTGCCCCGCTCGATGCCGACCGTCGTCTCCGTGTTCCGCGACACCGTCACCGACCGCTCGACCTCGAAGTATCCCGGTTTCACGACGGTGACGTCGTACTCCCCGCGCTCGAGGCGAGCCGTCTCGTAGACGCCGTCCGCGTCGGTCTCGCCGCGGTCGATCGATCGCCCGTCCTCGCGGACGGTGACCCTCGCCTCGGGCTGTGTCCGGTTCCGACCGTCGACGACCGTCACCGTCGCGGTTCCGCTCCGGGCGACGCCGAGCGAGACGTCCGCCGCGCTCGCGTTCGCGATCCGAAGGGGTCGGTTCCGGACGTAGGTGCCGTCGTCGACGTCCAACTCGACGCTCGATCCCTCGGGGACGTCGAGGAATACCTTCCCGTTGCTCGCCGTCGTGCCCGACGCGGTCCCCGTCTCCGACTCGGTCTCCCACGCTGCCTCGACGCTCACGTCGCCGACGGCGTCACCGTCCTGGTCGGTGACCGAGACGGTGAGCGTTACCGGGTCGGCACCGGCCGCGCCGCCGGTCGCAACGAGCGCGACGAACAGTACTGTCGCCCCGACGAGAGCCGAACGCGCGACGTTCATACAGATGACACCGGGGCCGAACCGGTATTGGTATGCGCCGATTACCCGAGTTAATCCGACGTGTGTCGGGTCCCGACACTGCTCCCTGCCCGCTCCGCGTCGACCTCGAGTCCGTCGTATTCAAATACGCGGGCGGGAACACACTGCGTATGGAGCAGATCGACGACCAGTACACGCCCGCCGACGTCGAGTCGGCGGTCGAGGAGTACTGGGACGACGCGGACGCCTACGAGGCGGCGAAAGAGGCGCACGCCGACGACCCGCCCTTCTTCTTCGTCGACGGCCCGCCGTACACCTCCGGACAGATGCACCTCGGGACCGCCTGGAACAAGACGCTGAAGGACGCCGTCATCCGGCACAAGCGGATGGCCGGCCACCGGGTCACGGACCGGCCGGGGTACGACATGCACGGGCTCCCGATCGAGGTGAAAGTCGAGGAGGAGCTCGGCTTCGAGAACAAAGGGGACATCGAGGCGTACGGGATGGAGTCGTTCATCGAGAAGTGCAAGGAGTTCGCCTTGGAGAACCGGGCAGCGATGGACGAGGACTTCCAGTCGATCGGCGCGTGGATGGACTGGGAGGACCCCTACGAGACGATCTCCCCGGAGTACATGGAGGCCGCGTGGTGGGCGTTCTCGAACGTCGCCGACAACGGCCTCGTCGAACAGGGGAAACGCTCGATATCGCAGTGTCCGCGGTGTGAGACCGGGCTCGCCAACAACGAGGTCGAGTACGAGGACGTCGAGGACCCCTCCATCTACGTAAAGTTCCCGCTCGCCGACCGGGAAGGAAGCCTCGTGATCTGGACGACGACCCCGTGGACGATCCCCGCGAACACCTTCGTCGCCGTCGACGAGGCGCTCACGTATCAGGCGGTTCGCGCCGAGAAGGACGGCGAGGAGGAACTGCTCTACGTCGCAGCGGCGTGCGTCGAGGACGTGCTCGGCGAGGGGCGATACGAGGAGTACGAGATCGAAGCGGAGCTCTCGGGTTCGGATATGCTCGGCTGGACGTACGACCACCCGCTGGCGGACCGGCTCGCCGAGTACCCCGACTTCGAGGGCGCGGGGCGGGTGTACGCCGCCGACTACGTCGAGGCCGACCGCACCGGGCTCGTCCACTCCGCGCCCGGCCACGGGGAGGAGGACTTCCACCGGGGGAGCGAGCTCGGACTCGAGATCTTCTGTCCGGTCGAGCCGAACGGCGAGTTCACGGACCAGGCGGGCGAGTACGCCGGACAGTTCGTCCGCGACGCCAACGACGCGATCATCGCGGACCTCGTCGAGGACGGTCACATGCTCGCACACGGCACGGTCGACCACAGCTACGGCCACTGCTGGCGGTGTGACACGGGGATCATCCAGCTCGTCACCGACCAGTGGTTCATCTCGATCACGGACGTGAAAGACGACCTCTTGGCGAACATGGAGGAGTCGGAGTGGCACCCGGCGTGGGCCCGCGACAACCGATTCCGCGACTTCATCGAGGACGCGCCCGACTGGAACGTCTCCCGGCAGCGCTACTGGGGGATCCCGATCCCGATCTGGGTACCGGAGGAGGCGGAGGCGGGGAACCTCGACGAGGACATGGTCGTGATCGGCACCCGCGAGGAGCTGGCCGAGCGGGTCGAGGAGGACGTCGACCCCGAGACGATCGACCTCCACCGTCCCTCGGTCGACGACCTCACGGTCGTCGAGGACGGGACGACCTACCGGCGCGTCGAGGACGTCTTCGACGTCTGGCTCGACTCGTCGGTCGCCACGTGGGGGACCCTCGGCTACCCGGGCGAGACGGCCGCCCACGACGAGCTGTGGCCCGCCGACCTGATCATCGAGGCGCACGACCAGACGCGCGGCTGGTTCTGGTCCCAGCTCGGGATGGGGACGGCGGCGGTCGGCGAGATCCCCTACGAGGAGGTGCTCATGCACGGGTTCGCCAACGACGAGGACGGTCGCAAGATGTCCAAATCCGTCGGCAACATCGTCACGCCCGAGGAGGCGATCGAGCGCGCCGGCCGGGACCCGCTCCGGACGTACCTCCTCTCACACGACCAGCAGGGCGTCGACCTCGCGTTCGAGTGGGAGGGGCTCGGCGAGATCCAGGGGAAACTCAACATCCTCTGGAACGTGTTCCGGTTCCCCTTGGAGTACATGGACCTCGACGGCTACGACCCGGCCGACGCCTCCCTCGACGACGGCGAGCTCGAACTCGTCGACGAGTGGGTGCTCTCGCGGCTCCAGTCGGTCGAAAGCGAGGTCGCCGAGGCGTGGGACGACTACCGCGTCAGCGACGCGGTCAACGCCGTCATCGAGTTCGTCACGCAGGACGTCTCCCGCTTCTACGTGAAGGCGGTCCGCGACCGCATGTGGGAGGAGGCCGAATCGGCGTCGAAGCACGGCGCGTACGCGACGCTCTCGACCGTCCTCGACGAAGTGGTCCGCCTCCTCGCGCCGATCGCACCGTACCTGACCGAGCGGATGTATCGGACGCTCGACGGCGAGGCGACCACGGTCCACGCGCTGTCGTACCCCGAGCCAGACGACGACCTTCGCGACCCCGACCTCGAACGCGACGTGGCGGTCCTCCGAAACGTGGAGGAGGCGGCCGCGAACGCCCGCCAGCAGGCCGGCCGCAAGCTCCGGTGGCCCGTCCCGCGGGTCGTCGTCGAGACGGACGACGACCGTGTCGCGGGCGCGGTCGACCGCCTCGCCGACCTCATCGCCGATCGCGTCAACGCCCGCGAGGTTCACGTCACCGACGCGTTCGACGAACTGGTCGAGACCGCGGAGCCGCGGATGTCGGCGATCGGTCCCGCCTTCGGCGGCGACGCCCAGCGCGTGATGGAGGCGGTCCAGGGCGCGACCCGCGAGGCGGTCGAGGCCGGCGAACTCGCCGTCGACGGCGAGCCGATCGACCTCGAGGAGGGGATGGTCGAGTACGTCGCCGAGCCGCCCGAGAACGTGACCGGCGTCGACTTCGACGGCGGGACGGTGTACGTCGACACCTCCCTGACGCCCGAGATCGAGTCCGAGGGGTACGCCCGCGACGTGATCCGGCGGGTACAGGAGATGCGGAAGGAGCTCGACCTCGACGTCGAGGCCCGGATCCGGCTGGGCGTCGCCGTCGACGACGACCGCGTCGCCGGCTTCGTCGACGAGCACGCCGACCTCATCGCGGGCGAGGTCCGCGCCGACGCGTGGCTCGACGACCCGGCCGACGTTGCGGACGACCCCGACGGACTCACGGAGACGTGGGACGTCGAGGACGCCACGGTCACCATCGGGATCGCGCCGGTCGCGTAACCGCCTCCCGCCGTATCACCTTCCGGTACCTGTCTTCTCAGGCCACGATCTCACGGCGGATCTCGACGCGTCGCGACGACCCCGAAACGTATACCTACTCCCCTCTCCACGGTCCGTATATGCGTGTTCGACCGGCGCGTCCCGGCGACGCCGAGACGCTTCGGACGACGGTTTCACGGGCCCGTGAGGCGACGGTGTTTGACGATATCGGCGCGCCGCTCCTCGACGTCTCGGCCGCGGGCGTCAGGGAGGCGGCCGTGGGCGCGGAGTGCTGTTTGCTGATGGAGGACGACGACGGCCCGACCGGCGTGGTGATCGCCCACCCCGACGAGGAGGGACCCGAGGCCGAACTCCTCGCGCTCTGGGTTCATCCGGAACACGTCGGGGAGGGGATAACGGAGGAGTTGCTCGCGCGCGTCGCCGACGAACTCGCCGATCTCGACGTCGACACGCTCCGCACGAGCGTCCCCAGCGACCGCCCGAGCGCCCGCGAGTTCTACCGCGCCCACGGGTTCACCCGACGCGCGGTGCGTCGCGGCCCCGCCGGCGACGAGACGGTCGTGTCAGCCGACGTCGACGCGATCCGGTGACCGCCGGGTCGGTCAGTTCGATCGACCGCTCACTTCAGCCGTTCCTGAAGGAACGACGGGTGCGCGGCGGTGACGCCGTCGACGGCGAGTAGCTCGTCGTTGATCACGTCGCCGAGTTCGTCGCCGTCGGCCGCGCGCACCTCCGCCATCAGCATGTGGTCGCCCGAGGAGGTGTACAGCGACTCCACCTCCTCCAGGGCCTTCAGGTCGCGGGTCGCGGAGACGTACTTGCCCGAGTCGACGTCCATCCCCACTATCGCGATCGACTGCGTCGAGAGCTTCTTCGGGTCGACGTCGGCCGAGTAACCGACGATGACTCCCTCCTGCTCGAGCTTGTCGATGTACTTCCGCACCGTCGGCTTCGAGACCTCCGCCCGCTCGGCGATCTCCCCACAGGAGGCCTGTGCGTCCTCCTCCAACACCGAGAGAATACGCTCCTCCGTCGATACGGTACTCATAAGAACTCCTTTGTCACCACGGAAAAAATACCTTGCGAACCCGAAAAACAGGAGTCGGTATCTCGAACCGACCCGGTCAGCTCACTCGTGTTTCCCGACGAACTGGTCGTACGAGCGCTCCCACTCGTAGTCGTCGTCCCAGTAGCGCTCGGCCAGCGGCTCCTCGGGCATCTCGCCGATCGCGCGCTTCTCCTGGCCGTAGGAGGGTCGACCCTCCTCGACGTAGTAGCGTCCGGTGAGTACCTTCCCCTCGTGAAGCGCCTCCTCGGTCTCGCGCATCATCTCGGCTGCCTCGACCTTGTCGCTCACGTCGAAGTCGTAGTCGTCCGACTCCTGAACGTCGATGTACGGGACGTACTGACGGGCGTCCTTGTTCCAGGTCGGACACTGCGTCAGGAAGTCGACGTGCGCGAAGCCGTCGTGTTCCATCGCCTCGATCAGGATCTCCTTGGCCTGGTTCGGGTTGACCGCGGCCGTGCGGGCGACGTACGAGGCGCCGGCGTTGAGTGCCAGCGAGAGCGGCTTGAGCGGCTCCTTGGCGCTACCGTGTGGCTGGGTCTTCGACTTGTGACCCTTCGGGCTGGTGGGGGAGGTCTGTCCCTTCGTGAGCCCGAATATCTCGTTGTTGAACACGATGTAGGTCATGTCGTGGTTCTCCCGGGCCGTGTGGATGAAGTGGTTCCCGCCGATCCCGTAGCCGTCGCCGTCGCCGCCGGCGGCGATCACTTCGAGGTCGGGGTTCGCGAGCTTCGCGGCGCGGGCCACGGGCAGCGAGCGCCCGTGGATCGTGTGGAACCCGTACGTGTCGAGGTAGCTGTTCAGCTTGCCCGAACAGCCGATCCCCGTACAGAGCAGGGTCTCCTCGGGCGTGCGCCCGACCTCCGGGAGCGCCTGTTTCAGCGCCTTCAGGACGCTGAAGTCCCCACAACCCGGACACCAGGTCGGCTGGGGTTCGACTGTCGGGGTGTACTCGTCGCGGTCGATCTCGCGTTCCTCTCCGATCGCTGAAAACGTGCTCATTGGTTAATCACCTGCTGCGGGGACGAAGGTCGTCTGATGGCCGGACGCGTCGCCGTCACCTTCGATGATGGCCGCCTCGAAGCCGTCGACGACCTCGCCCGGCTCGAACGGGTTTCCGTTGTACTTCAGGAGGCTCGACAGCTTCTCCCCGTACTGGCCGAGGTTCTTCTGGACGAGCCCACGGAACTGTCCGGAGGCAGTCATCTCGACGACGAGGACGTCCTCGACGCTCTCGACGAACGTCTGGACTTCCTCGGTCGAGAACGGGAGCATGTCGGAGACGCTCAGCGACTTCACCGAGACGCCGGCGTCGTTCAGCCGGTCGACGGCCTCCTCGACGGTTCCCTGCTGGCTCCCGAACGTGAGGATGCCGTACTCGGCGTCGTCGGGGCCGGCGTACGAGCCCGTGTCCTCAGTGTCGAGGTCCGCGCGGATCGCCTCGAGCTTCTGGAGCCGCCGGTCGATCTGTGCGACCCGGTTGTCGGGCGACTCGCTGATGTGGCCTGTGGGGTCGTGCTCGTTGCCGGTCGCGAGGTAGCGGCCGCCCTTCTGGCCGGGGATCGACCGCGGGGAGACGCCGTCGTCGACGTCGTGTTGGAAGCGGTGGAACTTCCCGTCCGCCGAGTGTGGCTCGTCCGCGAGAGCGTCCTCGCTCAGGGTCTTCCCGAGCGTCGGGGTCGGCTCGCGGTCGAAGTGGCTCTTGGGGACGTTGACGAGCTCGCCGCCGAGCTTCTGGTCGTACAGCAGGATCGTCGGGATCTGGTACTCGTAGGCGAGCCGGAAGGCGAGTCGCGACTGTTCGTACGCCTCCTCGACGGTCCCGGGCGCGAGGACGACCCGCTGGGAGTCGCCCTGGGAGGTGTACAGGACGTGCTCGAGGTCGGACTGCTCCGGTTTCGTCGGCATCCCGGTCGAGGGGCCGGCGCGCATGGCCTCGACGAGGACGACGGGGGTCTCCGTCATCTCGGCGAGCCCGAGCGGCTCGGACATCAGCGCGAAGCCGCCGCCCGAGGAGCCGGACATGGCCTTGACGCCGGCGTGGGAGGCCCCCACGGCCAGCGCCGCCGCCGCGATCTCGTCTTCGACCTGCTCCGAGATCCCGTCCAGCTTCGGCAGGTTCTGGGCCATGATCGTGAACACCTCGGTCCACGGCGTCATGGGGTACCCCGCGATGAACCGACAGCCCTCGTCGATGGCGCCGTAGGCGATGGCGTCGGAGCCGGACACGAGCACCTGCGTCTCGTCGTGTTCGCCGGTCGGAACCGAGACGTCCGACGCGTCCACGTCGTACTCCTCCGAGACCTGCTCGTAGGCGGTCTCGAGGATCTCGAGGTTGGGGTCGAGGATCTTCTCGGGCATCGCGTCACGCATGAGGTCCTCGACGTGTTCGAGGTCCATGCCGATGAGCGCACAGGTCGCGCCGACGCCGGCGGTGTTACGCATCACCTCGCGACCCATGTCGCGGGCGAGCCCGCGAAGGTCGAGGGGGTAGACGTGCCAGCCGTTCTCCTCGACGCGCTCGTCGAAGTTCGGGATCTCCGAGGGGTCGAGGAGCCCCTCGTCGTAGACGATGACGCCGCCCTCGCGGAGCTCGTCGAGGTTCTCCGAGAGCGGCTTGATCTCCTCGTTCCCGTAGACGGCGCCCTCCTGCGGGTTGCGGGCGAAGGAGTCGCCGAGCGCCAACAGGAAGTTGTAGCCGTCGCCGCGGGAGCGGACCGGGTCCGCTGACGCGCGGATCTCCGTGTACGTGTGGCCCCCGCGGATCCGGGACGGATAGTGCCGGTGTGTGAACACGTTCAGCCCCGATCGCATCAGGGCCTTCGCGAAGTTCTGGCTGGTGGAAGCGATCCCGTCGCCGGACCCTCCCGATATCCGCCAGATGAGTTCTTCGTCAGTCATATTGTGGATCTTGGCCCGGTAAGGCCCAGTACTCCAACGTTGTGTCGGTCTCCTCTTAGGGCTTGCTATGGATTCACATGAAACGATCATGAACGATCCTCGGACCGAGCGTCCCTCGCCGGCGCGTACGGGAGTCTTCGGAACGCCAGGGTCCCGGATTCGGGACGCCAGGGTCTCCGGAATCGGGACGCCAGGGTCTCCGGAATCGCCGGCGGTCCGCGCCCTTTTAGACGGTCCCCCCCGGAACGGCCGTATGCTCACGTTCATCGGGCTCGGCCTCTACGACGAGCGTTCCATCACCGTCGAGGGCCGGGAGGCGCTGCGGACGGCCGACCGCGTCTTCGCGGAGTTCTACACCAGCCGGCTCGTCGGCGCGGACGTCGCGGACCTCGAGGCCGCTCACGGCGTCGACGTCGAGGTGCGCGACCGCGAGGGCGTCGAGCGCGACCCGGAGCCGATCCTCGAGGCGGCGGAGGCCGGCGACGCCGCCTTCCTGACCGCCGGCGACACGATGATCTCGACGACGCACACGGACCTCCGCCTGCGGGCGGAGACGCGGGGGATCGACACGCGGGTGGTCCACGGCGTCACCGCCCAGTCGGCCGCCTCGAGCCTCACCGGCCTCCAGAACTACCGGTTCGGGAAGGCCGTGACGCTCCCGTTTTCCTACGCACACGGCGGCGACGACGTGCCGGGAAGCGTGATCGAGACGATCGAGGCGAACCGCGAGCGCGGGCTCCACACCGTCGTCTACCTCGACATCAAGGTGGGGACCGGCCCGACCGGTCCCGATCCGGACCACGAGGAGTACATGACCGCCGACCACGCAGCGAGACTGCTCGCGGAGGGCTGGCGGGACGAACTCGCGGTCGTCGTCGCCCGCGCCGGCTCGCCGGACGCGGTCGTCGCCGCGGACCGCCTCTCCGCGCTCGCCGGGCGCGAGTTCGGCGACCCCCTCCACCTGCTCGTGATCCCCGGCGACCTCCACCACGTCGAGGCGGAGGCACTCGTCGGACTGGCGGACGCGCCCGAGTCGCTCCTCGAGGAGTAACGGCGGCGTTCCCACGCGGGGCGCCGGAACCGGCCGGTCACGCCCCCGAGAAGTAGTCGACGAGTCGCTCGGCCGCCTCCAGCGACCGCGGGGTGACCATGGCGAACCGGATCCAGTCGTCGCGGGCGGTCCCGAACGTGTCGCCCGGCATCCCCGCGACGCCCGCCTCGTCGATCAGCCGTTTCACGTTCTCCAGCGTCCCGGGGAACCCGTCGAACCGCGCGAGCACGTAGAAGCCGCCGTCCGGGCGCGCGTACTCCGCGCCGGCCGCGTCGAGTGCCCCCGTGAACGCGTCGATCCGGTCCGAGAGCCGCTCGCGGGCCTCCGCGTAGTACGCCGGCTCGGTCGCCTCCAACGCGTGTGCGACCGCGTACTGGGCGGGTCGCGAGCCCGCGACGTTCACGAGCATGTGCCGCGTCTTCGCCGGGCCGACGTGCTCGTCGGGGAGGATCGCGTAGCCGACGCGAAAGCCCGTGATCGCCATCGACTTGGAGAAGCCGCTCGTGACGACCACCCGGTCGGAGCCGAGCGAGAGCGCCGACTCGAAGCGCCCGGTGTGGTCGAACCGGTCGTACACCTCGTCGACGACGACGAGCGCGTCGACCTCGCCCGCGATCTCGACGACCTCGCGCACCTTCCCGATGTCGTACACCGCCCCCGTGGGGTTGTTCGGCGTGTTGAGGACGATCAGCGCGGTCCCCTCGCTCGCAGCCTCGCGGACCGCGTCGACGTCGAGCCCGCCGTCGCGCTCGGTCGGGACGAGCGTCGGCTCGCTGTCGAGCAACTCCGTCTTCCCGGGGTAGTACGGGTAGACCGGGTCCATGAGCAACGCCTCCGAACCCGCGTCGCGTTCGAGCGCCCGCGCCATCCCGAGGTAGTTCGCCTCGCCCGTCCCGTTCGTGAGAACGATCCGGTCGACGTCGACGCCCCGTCGGACGGCGATCGCCTCGCGGAGGTCCCGGATCCCCTCGCTCGGCGGGTACTGGAACTCGGCGGGCGGTAGCTCCGCGTACGCCGAGAGGGCCTCCCGCAGGGCGGTCGGCGGCTCCCAGTCGGGGTTGCCGCTCACCATGTCGATGACGTCGCGGTCGGCCTCGATGCCGTACTTCATCACGTGAAAGAACTTCGGCTCCTCGTACTCCATGTCGGTCCCTGGGGAGCGCACCCCGTGGCTCTTTCGACGCTGGCAGACGCCGAAGCGGACGACCGGTCTCGATCCGTGCCTTTTCAGTGGATGCCGCGAGAGACCGGGACATGAACAAACGCGGCCACGTGTTGAACGCGCTGCTCCTCGCCGTCGGGATCGGCTTCGTGTTGGAGCCGGGCGTCGACGTCGACACCGCCCGAAAGATCGTCCAGATCACGGTTCCGATCGTGTTGGGGGCGCTGTTCCCCGACGTCGACACGGCCTTCGGGAAACACCGGAAGACGCTCCACAGCCTCACGGTGCTCGCGATCGTCCTCGCGTACCCGTTCTTTTTCAACAATCTTCACTTCGTCTGGGTGGGCGTGGTGACCCACTACGTCCTCGACCTGGTCGGCAGCCGCCGCGGGATCGCGCTCTTTCACCCGCTCTCCGACAAGGAGTTCGCGTTACCGTTCGGCGTCACCACGAGCAGCAAGTACGCCGACCTGGTGACCGTGATCATCACCGGCCTCGAGATCGCGGCCTTCTGGGCGGTCACCACCTACGTCGTCTCCCTCGACGTGGACCTCTCGTCGGCGACCGCCGGGTTCGGGCTCTAGGGGCCCGCCGTTCCGTCGCCGCGGGCTACTCGTAGACGGCCACGTCGTCGAACCGGCCCTCGTAGGCGACGTTGGAGGGGAGCGTCGGCTCCTCGCCGGAGAGGAAGAGCCGGTCGGCCTTCACCCAGGTGTTCTCGTAGGCGAGGTGGCCGAACTCGACGAGTCCGCGGAGCCGGTGGCCGAGGCCGCCGCGGTGGACGACCGTCCGCGGACGGCCCTCACGGAACGCCTCGACGACCGCCTCGGCGTCGGGAAGCTCCCCCTCGAAGGCGGTCCACGCCTCGCCGACCGTCCCCCACAGGTGCGCGTACGAGGAGCCGAACCCGGGGATATCGAGGTCGTCCGCGATGTCCCGTGCGCGGCGGTTCTGGTGTGCGAGCAGCTTCGTGTTGTACGTCTCGATCGCGTCGATCCGGGCATCGTGGGCTGTAAGTTCCGGCCGGGTGAGCGAGATCGTCGCGAACTCGGGGTGTGGGACGAGCACCGCTGTGTCCTGGCGTTCGAACTCCGCCATCGCCCCCTCGAACGTGATGTAGTCGGGAACGGGGTCGGCGAGCCCGATCACGAGGAGGTGCCGGCGGTTTCCCCAGTCGCCGGTGAACACCTCGCGTCCGGGGATCACCGTCAACTCGTCGTCCGAGAACCGGGCCGCGCGCTCCCGGATCGTCGGCAGTCGGGTGAAGTGGGGCGCGTACACGACCGCGTCGATCCCGCGTTCCTTCGCGCGGGCGACGACGCGGTCGTCGAGGACCTTGATATGGGCGTCGACGCGCGTTCGAGGTCGGCTCACGATCCGAGGTACGCGCAGCCGCCCAAAGGCGTATCGTTCGCGGTCGACGGCGGACGGGAGGGTCGGACCCCCGACCGCCCGCAGTCGAGGCCCCAGGGAAACCGTTAATCCCCTCGGGGGGAACCGTGGGGTATGGTTCCCTGGGCGTGCGGTATCGACGGCTGTGACGCCGTCTTCGAGGACGTGGAGTCGACGATCCTCCACCAGACGCGGGAGCACCGGCGCCACGAGTGTCGGGTGTGCGGGACGATCGTTCCCGACGGCTACTTCGCGATCCGACACGCGTTCGACGAGCACACCCGCGCGGAGTACGTCCGCGCGTACGATGCCGACTCCGCGGCGGTGCGTCGGCGCGAGGAGGTGAAACGCGAGATCGAGACCGAGGCGGACCTCGGGACCGTCGTGGAACGGCTCGACGAGTCGCCGTAGCGCGCTCGTCGGCGGGTCCGTCCGCTCTTCGCGCCACCGGGTCCGTCCGCTCTTCACGCCACCGGGTCCGTCACGCTCCTCTCACCGGCGATCCGGACCGACGGGTACACAAGCCCGCCGCCGCCACGGTCGAGCATGGACGACATCGACGTCGAACCCGTCGACCGCGTCGACGACGAGGCCGACGGGCTCCCGCAGGGCGTGGACGCGCCGGAGTACGTGCTGTACGGCGGCAAGGGCGGCGTGGGGAAGACGACGATGGCGGCCGCGACCGGGCTCTCCTCGGCAGTGGGGGGCGTCCCGACGCTCGTTGTCTCGACGGACCCGGCCCACTCGCTTTCGGACACCTTCGGGGTGGACGTGCCCGCGGAGCCCGCCGTCGTCCACGAGGACGTGCCGCTTTACGCCGCCGAGATCGACCCCGACGCTGCGATGGAGGAGGGGCTCTTCGGCGCGGACGGCGACCCTCTCGGCGGGCTCGGCGGGATGGGGGAGGCGATGGACGGGATGCCGGGGGCGGGCGACGACGCCGACGCCCCCGGGTCGCTGCTCGGCGGGCCGATGCCCGGCGCGGACGAGGCAGCGGCGATGCGCCAGCTGTTGGAGTACCTCGACGATCCCAGGTTCGACCGGGTCGTCGTCGACACCGCGCCCACCGGTCACACCCTCCGACTGCTCCAGCTCCCCGAGATCATGGACTCGATGATCGGCCGGGTGATGACGCTCCGCCAGCGGTTCTCCGGGATGATGGACGGGCTGAAGGGGATGTTCGGCGGGGAGGAGGACCCGGATCCGGACGCCGACCTCGAGGAACTGCGGGCCCGGATCGAACGGCTCCGGGACGTGTTACGCGACCCGGACCGGACCGACTTCCGCGTCGTCATCATCCCCGAGGAGATGAGCGTGGTCGAATCGGAGCGGCTCGTCGCCCGGCTCGACGAGTTCGGGATCCCGGTGAACACGCTCGTGGTCAACCGCGTGATGGAGCGGGTGAGCGACGTGGCGGACGTCGACCCCGAGTGGATCGTCGAGCCCGACCCCGAGGGCTGTGAGTTCTGTGCGCGACGCTGGGAGGTCCAGCAGGCGGCGCTGCGACAGGCGACGGACCTCTTCCGCGGACGCGACGTGAAACGGGTGCCGCTCTTGGCGAAGGAGGTCCGCGGCGAGGCCGCGTTGCGCGTCGTCGCGGCGTGTCTCGACTGACCGACGGCGACACCCTCGGGGTCTCACGCTCCGGGACTAACTGCCCGAACCCTCGCGGATCCGCTCTACGACGCCGGTGAGGTGTGCCTGACCGAACGTCGCCACGAGGAGCGCGCCGACGGAGTTGTACGTCAGGTCGAGGACGGTGTCGTCGAGGCCGTGTTGGGCGAGCGGCATGCTGACCCCGGTCGCGCCGGCGATCACGTCGAGGCCGAACTCGAACAGCTCCCAGACGACCCCGAACGCGAGGACCATGAGGAGGATGAAGACGAACGCGAAGCGGTCGGGGATCCGGATGTCGTCGTTGTGGAGGTCGACCGCGCGCATCGTCGTGTACCCGACGCCGGCGACGAGCGAAGCCGAAAGCGAGTGCGTGAGGTGATCCCACCACGAGATCTGCGTGTAGAACCAGGCCGACCCGATGGCGTGGAAGAAGACGGCGCTCGTGATCCACAGCGCCAGCCAGGGGTCGAGCGGGACCTCGTAGTTGCGTTCGAGCGCCGCCGGCACGAACGTGATGAGCAGCGCGATCCCGCCGTTCGAGATCGCCTTCGGCGCGCCGGAGACGACGCCGTAGACGACGATGACAGCGAGGACCGCCTGCATCACCCGGGAGAGCTGTTTCTGGTGCCGGACCGACGGCCGGGGAAGCAGCGTCATCGACGCACCACCTGTCCGATCATCCGGCGGAGCTGAACCCCCCGCCGCCGGAAGTACGCGTCGAAGAGGATACCGGCGGCGAACCCGGCCAGCGTCACGTAGATCCACTCGACCATCAGCGCCTCGTTGGTCGTCAGGTACGACGTGCCGTAGCGCCGGTCGAGGTTCCACCGGAGGATCGACCAGACCGCGGCGGTGCCCAGCGTCGTCATCACGACGAGGACGACCGCGAACCAGTTGGTTACCCGAAGCGAGGTGAACATGTGGAGGTCGACCGTGATCACGAGCGCGAGCGCCGCGATCGCGAGGTAGACCGCGAAGACGCCGAGGTCGCCTCCGAAGAGCGCCCGGACCAACACGGGCAACAGCGCGAGCGCGAGCAGTTCCCACGGGAGCATGGCCCGCGGGTCGCGCGCCGCGACGGCGGGGGCGACGACGACCGCGACGACGGCCGCGGTGAGCGCCATCGAGAGGAGGTCGAACTCGAGTAGGCTCCCGAGGAACGTCGCCGCGAGCACCGCGACCATCGACCACGCGATCAGCGCGTTCGTCCGCCCGCTCCGGAAGAGCCGAACCGCCCACCCCCCGTCGACCGCCTCCTCGGCGAGCGAGTCGGTGGGGCTGTGCGATCCCGCCGCCCGTTCGACTCCCGCATCGTCCGGCCCGACGTCGGCCTCGCCAGGTCCGGCGCCCGTTCCTCCCGACCCGACGTCGTTCTCGTCCGGCCCCGCCTTCGCCCCATCGGGGTCGGATCGGTCGGTGTCCATACGTCCACTGTGGGCGGCATCGACTAATATGGGTTGCTCCGGCGAGCCGATCCCGTGGGACGGTCCCGACCGAGACGGGAACCCGAACGGACGGCCTTTTATCCGCCACGCGCCTCCCTGTCGGTATGAACTGTCGGCGGTGTGGGACCCCACTGGAGAAGCCCGGGGACTACTGTCTGACCTGTAACACCGCCAACAGCGACGCGGTCGTCGTCGAGTTCACCGACGCGCGCGCGGAGCTGACGATGCTCGAGGAGGACGACGTCGTTGGGCGGACGACAGTCACGACCCGCCCCGAGGACGACGAGGAGCTGAGCCACGTCCAACTGCGCAACTTCGCCGGCCGCGTCGCCGACGAGGTCCGCCGGAAACGCCCCGAGACGGTGTACGCCGCCGGCGCTCGCGAACCCCTCCGGGAGACGCGCTCACAGCTCCACCACGAGTTCTATCGCGTGCCGGACGCCGACGGCGACGTGGTCGAGTGGGTGCTCGACCGCCGGGGCGACCGCGCGCTGGAGGTGGTCGAGACGCCGCCGCGCGAGAAGGTCGGCGGGTCCCACTCCACGCTCATCGGCGACCGGAAGGGCCGGCGGGCGGTCCGGACGGTGGCCGAACACCCGCACGTGAAGAAGGTCGTTCCCGGCCCGATCGACGCCGGCGGCACCGGCTCGCGGACGGGACTGCGCGCGAAGGCGACGCGCGCGGGCACGAACGGCAACGTTCGGCTCCTCCTCCGCGACGGATCCAGCGTTCAGGAGAACCGGATCGTCACGACCGCGATGGACCGCGAGACCGGCGAGCGCGTGCGCGAGGACCTCAACGAGGCGTTGCGGGAGGCCGAACTCCAGGACGGCTAGTACCGAGTCAGTCGTCGGCTTCGGGCTCCGGCACGGGCTCGGCCGCACAGCGGTTCGGACCGAGTTCGAGGTCGGTCGCAGCGACCTCGTCGTCCGGCGACTCGACCCCGCGGTTGACCGCGATCACCGACTCGTAGTTCGGCGGCTTCTCCGGGAGCGTCGCCGTGATCTCCTCGACGAACGGCTCCCGGTCCCGCCCGAGTAGGTCGATCCCGGTCCGGACGGCGCCGACCGTCGTCGCCACCGGCTCGCCCGGAACCACGTCCCCGGTGGTCCCGTCGTTCGCGACCGAGAAGTGGCCGGGGAGCACGACGACGTCGTCCGGCTCCGCGAGGAGGGTGCCGTGGAGCGAGTCGTAGAGCCGCTCCGCGCCGCGTCTGGCGCCGGCCGTTGTCGATCCGTTCGCCCGTTCACCGTCCGCCGTCCCGTCGTTCCCGTCCCCGCCGTCTCCCTTCTCGCCGTCTCCCTTCTCGCCGTCCTCGCCCGCCGCGAACTGGAGCTCCGTGCGCCCGACGCTGTCGGTAAAGAGGGTGTCGCCGGTGAGGACGGCCGAGCGCCCGACGAGGTAGCTCGCCATGTCGTCGGTGTGGCCGGGCGTCGCGAGCGCCTTCAGGTCGATCCCGCCGACGTCGAGGGTTTCGTTGCGTTCGATCGGCTCGAACTCGTAGGCCACGTCCCGCGCTTCGGCCGCGGCCGGGAGGACGTAGGGGACGCCCAACTCGTCGGCGAGCGCGCGGCCGCCCGAGAGGTGGTCGGCGTGGACGTGGGTGTCGAGCACGGCCGTGATCGACGCGTCGTGTTCGTCGGCCGCAGCGAGCCACTCCTCGCCGTGTCGCGAGACGTCGACGGCGACCGCGACCCTGGAGCCGTCGGAATCGGCGATGGCGTCGCCGCTGTCGTCGCCGCCCGCTCGCCCGCCCACGACGAGGTACCCCAGACACCCCTTCGCGCGGCGCTGGATCTGGACGACGTCGAGGGGGTCGTCGCCGGCGTCGGGCAGGGGGACCGCTGTGTGGTCGTAGACCGCCGACCAGCCGCGCATGCCGTCGTCAATGGCGTACACGTCCCCCCAGCCGTCAGCCGCGAGGTCGTCGGCGAGCACGTGCGAGGACTTGCCCTTCGCACAGACGGTGACCACGGTCGACTCGGGGCCGAGCCCGGTCGCCGCCTCGAACTCGTCGGGATCGAACCGGTGGAAGGGCTTGTAGACGTAGTTCATCGAGCCGGGGATCCGCCAGCCCTCGTAGCTCTCCGCGGGCCGGGTGTCGACGACGGTGAACGAGCGCTCCCCCCGTCGCGCCGCGTCGAGCATGTCGCGGAACTCCTCGGCGGTGATCGTTTCGACCATGGCGGAGTATCGATCCGAACGCGCAAAAGCGCTGTTCTCGGGAGCGGCGGGACGCGGACCCGGGGTCGCGCCGTCGTCGACACCGCGAACTACCCGCACCGTCCACCCCCGGATGGACAGTTTTTAGCGGACCGACACGGTGGTAGAGGCATGGTCGAGGCGTTCGCGGTCGCCAGCGGCAAGGGCGGCACCGGCAAGACGACGAGCACGCTCGCGCTCGGGATGGCGCTCGCCGAGGAGTACGACGTGACCGTCGTCGACGCCGACACCGGGATGGCGAACCTGCTGTTTCACACCGGGCTCGACGACGCGGCGGTCACCCTCCACGACCTGCTCATCGAGGGGACCGCGACCGACGTCTCGGAGGCGACCTACGAGCGGTTCGGGCTCTCGGTCGTCCCCTGTGGCACCTCGCTCGCGGGGTTCGAGGCGGCCGACCCCGCGCGGCTCCGCGCGGTCGTCGCCGAGCTCGCGCACGACACGGACGTCCTCCTCCTGGACTCGCCGGCCGCGCTGGGCTCGAAGTCGGCGGTGTTGCCGATCGTGTTGGCCGACCGGGTCGTGATCGTCGTCGAACCGACGATCCCCGCGCTCTCGGACGGGCTGAAGGTCCAGGAGTACGCCCGCTCGTACGGCACGGAGACGGCCGGCGTGCTGCTCAACAAGGTCCGGGAGCCCGCCGCTGAGATCGCCGAGCAGGCGGGGCGGCACTTCGGCGGGCCGGTGCTCGCGGAGGTGCCCGAAAGCGACGTGGTCCGGGCGGCCCGGCGCGCGGGAAAACCGCTCTTGGCGCACGCGCCCGACAGCGAGCCGGCGGAGCGGTACCGCGAGGCGGCCGCCCGGCTCGAAGTGCGAGACGGCGACGAGCGGGCGGTGGCGGCGCGGTTCAAGAGCGCGGTCGTCCCCGACACCCCATGAGCGGGTCGACGGACGGGCCGGTCCTCGAGATCCCGCGCGGGGACCTCCTCCGCTCGCGGGTCGTCTCCGACGTCGGGACCACCCTGTCGGCCGCGCTCGACCGGGAGCTGACCGGATACGCGACGATCGTCCCCCAGGAGACGCTGTTGCTCGCGGGCGACGCCCGCGGCGTCCTCACCTTCGAGGGGGGCGTGCCGGTCCTCGCATACAACACCGTGACCGACAGCGGCGGCCCGGACGCCCTCGCCGAGCTGGCGGTTCCCGGCCCGTACCGGGTCGAACTGCACGCAGTCGGGGCCGAGGCGCTCCGGGCCGCCCACGAAGAGGAGGCGCTCCGGGTTCCGCCCGCGGCGGCGGCGACGGAACTCGCCGACGACCCCGACCTCGCCGAGCGGACCCGCGAGGCCGCGCCGGCCGACCGCCTGGCCGACGAGGAGAGCGAGGAGGCGGACGCGGTCTCGGCGTTCCTCGCGGACGACGACCGGATCGCGGCGATCAGAGAGCAGGCGCGCGCGGAGGCGAGGGAGCGGGCGACCGAGTGGGGACTGGACGACGCGCTCGCGGACGCGGGGACCGGGTCGACCGCCGACGCCGACTCGAACGCCGACGACGCCGGTTCGCCCGATGCCGACCGGCCGGAGCGGTTTTGAGGCTACCGGACCTACGGCCGCCATCACCGTCCTCGGCCTCCTCCGACTGACCGCGCCCCGGGACTTCGCCGACTGGTACGCCGCGAGCCGCGCCTACACGCGCCACGTCGCCGAGGGGATGGGATTTCCCGGCGCGACCGACGTCGACGGCGACCGCGTCGCGGGGACGCTGGCGACAGACCCGGCCGGCCTCTCGCCGGCGACAGCGCGCTCGGTGGCGACGACGCTGCTCGCGGACGGCGCCTTCTCCGAACCCTACTGCGAGTGGATGCCACTGTGGTACGAACTGGGCCTTCTCGCGCCGGTCAGGTACGGCGAGTGGCGGCTCCGGCGGGTGGCCCGCGAGGTGGCCGCCGCCGCGGGCGTGACCGCGACCGCCCCGCGGTTCTCCCGCCCGCGGGACGTCCTCGTCGACGGGCGTCCCGCGCTCGACGGCGTCTCCGGGTTCCGCGAGCGGTTCCTCGTGGCGGCCGCTCTCCTCCATTTGGAGTGGTTCGTCCACGCCGCGCGCGCCGACGGGATCGCGGTCCCGGGCGACCTCGTCGAACGAGCGCGCGAGGAGTCGCTCTCGTACTACGCCGGCGACCGCGATCGCCTCTCTCCGGAGATCCGGCGGTTCCAGGAACTGCTCTTCGCCGACGACGCCTGGGTCGCCCGCGTGGATTCGGCCTACGGCCTCGACAGCCGGCTGTTCGGCCTCTGGGAGCGGCTCCTCCGGGACGAACGACGGCGGCTCGCGGAGCCGTGACGCCACCCGTCGAGGCGTGACGGGCTCCCCCGTCGGGGCGTGACGGGCTCCCCCGTCGCGTTCGAGGGTTGCGTAACTGTTACAAAAATCAGAATTGTTAAGTAGTGAACAGCAGTAAATAGCAGTAATGACAAAGGTGTACTCCGTCGGAGAGTTCGCAGACGAACTTGGAGTCCACCGTGAAACCGTCAAAAAGTGGTGTCGTGAAGACCAAATCCAGTATTCTCGAACCCCCGGTGGACACCGACGGATTCCACACACTGAACTTCAACGACTCACAGGAAAATCGCCGCGGAGAAGCGATAAAGTCGCCATTTACGGGCGCGTTTCAGGCCACGCTCAGAAACAAGATGGCGACCTCGACCGACAACTCGAATCGCTCACTGAGTACGCACACAACCACGGTTGGAGTATTGAAAACAAATACACCGACGTAGGGAGCGGTCTCAACGAGAACCGTCGTGGACTGAACAAACTCTTAGACGATGCTGAGAACGCCGACTACGGGCGCGTCCTCGTCACCTACCAAGACCGCCTAACCCGATTCGGATTCTCCTACCTCGAACGCCTCCTCGACCAGTACGACGTCGAAATCACGGTCATCAACGAAGAAACTGACAAGACTGCACACGATGAACTCGTTGACGACCTCCTACAACTCGTTGCCAGTTTCGCAGGCAAACTGTACGGGATGCGCTCCTCAAAACGCAAGCGGATAGTCGAAACCGTGGAAGCGGAGGTGGAAATCAATGAGTAGTCACCTCGCACTCCCGATCCGACTCCCGTTCGAAGAGAAAGAGCGCCACGCTCGATTAGACACACTCACGAAGAGCGTAGCAAATACGCTTATCGAGCGATACTGGACGCCCGAACACCTCACCGGGGTTGCCGATTACTCGTATCAAGCGTGGAAATACTTCGACGAGGGCGAAGCGTTCGCTGACGTTGATCTGTACCTCCCGTCACGGTACAAACGCTGTGTGATGCAGACAGTCGGAGAGACACTTCGCAGTCACGCCGACAAACGCGAAGCCTTCCAGTCAATCCAAGGTGTCCTCCCTGACCACAAAATTCGCCGCATCCATACCCGGCGAATCAAAGAACAGCTGTGGAACGCAGAGGAATACATCAAATCTGGGTACGTTGACCTGCTCATCGGACAACTCAATTCCTACTACGACAAACACGGTCGATTCCCTGAGTCGTACTTTGAGATGCAGGACTGTCCATCGTACTCGAAAGGCATTCTTCCGTACTCCGCAGACGACGGCCCGACGAGCGGGCAGGCAGTCAAATACGAGTACGACGAAGACACGCAGACACTCACGGTCAAACTCAAAACGCCCGATACGCCCAAACCTGAGACCCGTGGTGGTTGGACGTGGACAGAACACGAACTGGAAGGTTACGAAGCGTTCCATGAACTCCTCGAACACGGCAGTCTCTCCGCACCCTCCTTCCACCCGACACAGACGAAAACTGGAGACAACTACTACGAACTCTCGTTCCCCATCGAAGTTGAACACCAAGAAAAACCAGACGACGTGGAAACTATCTTAGCGATTGATGGTGGGCTCCGAAAAGACGCTACCGCCGTTGTTGTGAACAAGAATGGAGAACAACTCTCTGTCCCGTACTTCATCCAGAATACAGAGCGCGAACGGATGAAACGGCTTGATCGGGAACGCAATCAACTCAACTCCAAGTTAGCATATCTACGCCGAGAAAGGCGTGACCACACAGACTCGTTCAAGCACGTTCAGGCAGAGTACGTGCGAGTCAACAACAAGATTCGGCACAAGCGCGAACAACTCGTTCACGATGTAGCCAACCAAGTCCTCGCACTCGCGTTGGTGTATGACGCGGATGCGATTGTTCACGAAGACTTGCGGAGTCTATCACCGCCTCGTGGTGAAGGTCAACTCTCGTGGGAATTGTCGTCTTGGGCACGCCGAGAGATTATATCGAAAATCGAGTATCGAGCGGACATCGCCGGACTACACGTGGAGAAAGTGCATCCGGGTAACACGTCTCGGTCGTGTCCACGATGCGGTTCCACGGGCCACACCACGAAGTCTCCCGACCACGCATTCGAGGTTTGGTGGGGCGGTCACTTCCGGTGTGACAACACCCGCTGTGGCTTCCAAGCCGATCGGGACTACGTTGGTGCAGTCAACGTGGCTCGCGTGTTCTTCAGCAGTTCGGCCTCGCTGGAACACGGTTTCACGTCCTCCTACACGGGGGAGTTTGAAATCGTGCCAGCTAGCCGTTCCGCTGGCCCGCGTCTCGTGTTCGGTGACGCTCCTGTAGCGTATCTCGGACAGTCTAACGAAAAGAGGGTGATTGCTGGTGGCGGGTCGTGCTTCATAGCGCCTGCTGTCACCCCGACAGAGACGAAAAACAATAGCAGTAAAGATTCAGTGTCAAGACCAGCGACACACAGCACCTCTCAATTCACGAGAGCGACTGCTGTTTACTGCCGAAAATAGGAACGGTGCCACGGGCGTCGCTGTTACAACCACTGTAACACGTGATCGAGTCCGATATTCGATCAGGAAGTAAGTATAGGTCGGACGGAGGCGTGAAGCGACGTACGGACCGTTCGTCGGTTCGTCACACCCGCGACGTGTTCGGCCCTCTTTCACGTTCGAGCCGCCGGCGAAGCACGCTGCCGGACGACAGGGTTCGCCGATACGTGCCGGTCGCTCCCGAGCCCCGGCGCCCGAGTCGACGCCGACAACTCGGTGTCGAGTAATCTTTTATTCGTCGGATTTCGGTCCGGAAGATTCATACGGCGGGTCGTGGATCCACCGCATATACGAATGGCAGTACTCTGGCTGGACGACGTCGACGCCGACGACATCGGGACCGTCGGCGGCAAGGGGGCTTCGCTGGGTGAACTCATCGGCGCGGGGCTGCCGGTCCCGCCGGGATTCGTCGTCACGGCGAGGACCTACCGCGAGTTCATCGAGGAAGCGGAGATCGACGAGGAGCTGTTCTCCGCCGTCGACGTGGACCCCGAGGACTCGGCGGCGCTCCGGGAGGCGGAGGCGACCGCCCGCGAGCTGATCACGGAGACCCCGTTCCCCGAGACGGTCCGCGAGGGCATCCTCGAGAGCTACCGCGAGATGGGCGAGGACGGCGAGGAGGCGTTCGTCGCCGTGCGTTCCTCGGCGACCGCCGAGGACCTCCCGGACTCGTCGTTCGCCGGCCAACAGGAGACGTTCCTCAACGTCCGCGAGGCCGACCTCCTCCGGCGCGTGAGGGAGTGCTGGGCGTCGCTTTTCACCCAGCGGGCGATCTACTACCGCCAACAGCGCGGGTTCCCCCACGAGGACGTCGACATCGCGGTCGTCGTCCAGCGGATGGTCGACGCCGACAAGTCGGGCGTGCTGTTCACGAGCCACCCCTCGACCGGCGATCCACAGATGACGATCGAGGCTGCATGGGGGCTCGGCGAGGCGGTCGTCTCGGGGACCGTCTCCCCGGACAACTACGTGTACGACCGCGGCCGCGGGACCGTCGAGAAGGTCACGGTCGCCGACAAGAAAGTCGAGATGGTGAAAGACCCCGAGTCGGGCGAGACGGTCCAACTCGAGGTCGGGGAGGACCGGCGGAACGAGCGCGTCCTCTCGGACGCGGAGATAGCGGAACTGGTCGGGCTCGGCAAGCTCGTCGAGGACCACTACGGCACCCCCCAGGACGTCGAGTGGGCGATCTACGACGGGGACGTGTACATGCTCCAGTCGCGGCCGATCACCACGATCCGCGAGGAGGCGGGTGACGACGCTGGCGCGAGCAGTCTCGCGGATCCGACCGGCGGAGCCGCGGCCGACGGGAACGGCGGCGCGGGTGGCGGGACGGGAGACGGCGAGGAGGCGGCTGACGTCCTCGTCGACGGGCTGGGCGCGAGCCCCGGCATCGTGTCGGGAACCGTCCGGATCGTGACGAAGCTCGACCACCTCGATCAGGTCAAGGAGGGCGACGTGCTCGTGACCGAGATGACGATGCCGGACATGGTGCCCGCGATGAAACGCGCCGCGGGGATCGTGACCGACGAGGGGGGGATGACGAGCCACGCGGCGATCATCTCGCGGGAACTCGGCGTCCCGGCGGTCGTCGGCACGGGCAACGGGACTCGCGTGCTGGAGGAGGGCACGGACGTCACGATCGACGGCGACAAGGGGACCGTGCGCGCCGGCGCCGACGAACGCGCCGAACCCGGCGAGGAGTTCGAGCCGGTGGAGGCCGCACGGCCGGAAACCCCCGTCAAGCCGATGACCGCGACGGAGGTGAAGGTGAACGTCTCGATCCCGGAGGCTGGGGAACGGGCGGCCGCGACCGGCGCGGACGGCGTCGGGTTGCTCCGGATCGAACACATGGTGTTGTCGCTCGGGAAGACGCCGGAGAAGTACATCGCCGACCACGGCGAGCGGGCGTATCAGGACGAGCTCATCGAGGGCGTCCGTCGGGTCGCCGACGAGTTCTACCCGCGGCCGGTTCGGGTCCGGACGATCGACGCGCCCACGGACGAGTTCCGCGAGCTGGAGGGTGGCGACGGCGAGCCGAACGAGCACAACCCGATGTTGGGCTGGCGGGGCGTCCGTCGGAGCCTCGACAAGCCCGAGCCGTTCCGCCAGGAGCTCGCCGCGTTCGCGCGGCTCATCGACATGGGATACGACAACCTCGAAGTGATGTTCCCCCTGGTCAACGACGCCGCCGACCTCGAGGGCGTGAAACGCCACATGCGCGAGTCCGGGATCGACCCCGAGACGCACCGCTGGGGCGTGATGATCGAGACGCCGGCGAGCGCGCTCCAGATCGACGAGCTCGCCGCGGCGGGGATCGACTTCGCCTCCTTCGGGACCAACGACCTCACACAGTACACGCTCGCGGTCGACCGCAACAACGAACACGTCGCCGACCGCTTCGACGAGCTCCACCCCGCCGTGTTACGGCTCATCGGCGACACGATCGAACGGTGTCGGGAGCTCGACGTGGACACCAGCATCTGCGGACAGGCCGGCTCGAAGTCCGAAATGGTCGATTTCCTCGTCGAGGAGGGCGTCTCCTCCATCTCGGCGAACATCGACGCGGTCCGCGACGTCCAACACGAGGTGAAGCGGGTCGAACAGCGGTTGCTGCTCGATTCGGTCAGATAACGATCGGAGCTGTAGTCGTTCGATCGGGCGGTCTTCTCGGGGCGTACCGAGATCCCCGAACGACCGTCTCGCTCGTGTCGGGGGACGAATCGCCCCACGCGGAACGCCGGACCGCGGTTCGCTCGAAGTGGATCGCCGGGTTCGGATCAACATATTCACTACGGGTCGCTACGAACCGGGACGTATGAGCTCGGACGACGTCTCGCGGCGCGCGTTCATGCGGACGGCCGGCGGTGCGGCGGCCGCCGGCGGCGCGGCGACGGCGACGGCGGGGACGGCGGCTGCACAGGAAGAAGAGCCCGACTGGCCGAGCGCCACGGAGGGGAACGTAGGATCGTACGAGGACGCCCGGGGTGAAAGCGAGGTGACGGTCTCCGTCGGTGCGGGCGACCAGGGCCTCGCGTTCGATCCGACCCTGCTCTGGGTGGACCCGGGAACGGTGATCACCTTCGAGTGGACCGGCAACGGCGGCGCACACAACGTCCAGACCGTCGAGGGGGAGGCCGACCTCGACAGCGGCGACCCCGTCGACGAGGAAGGTGCGACCTACGAGTACGAGGTGACCGAGGACGACGCCGGGATCACCCACTACCACTGTGTTCCGCACACCGACGTCGGCATGCACGCAGGCCTCGCCGTCGGCGAGGACGTCCCGACGGTGGACACCGGCGGCGGGGGGAGCGACGCGGTGTTCGTCCCCGAGGGCGCGCGCGCGCTCACTATCGCCACGTTCATCGCCATGGTGAGCACGCTCGGGCTCGCGTTCGTCTTCATGAAGTACGGCGGAACGATCGCGACCGACGAGGCCTGAACCGCGCCGCCGGACGCTCCCTTCTCGTTTCGCCGGACCACGTTCACCGCCCCCGTTCCGCGAGTTGCGAGCCCTCAGGTCGCGCCGAGTTCACGATAGACGTCGACGTATCGGTCGAGGGTCGCCTCACGGCCGTACGTCTCGAAGGCAGGATCGCTCGTTCGCCGCTCGAGGCCGCCGACGGCGGTGATCGCGTCGGCCAGCTCCGCGGGGCTCGTGACGAGCCGTCCACGGTCGCGACCCTCGACGAGTTCGTGGGCGCTCGAGTCGGCCTGGTACTCGACGAGCCCGACACAGCCGCACGCCAACGCCCACAACAGCTCCGTCGCGAACGTCTCCCAGCTCGCGGTCTGTGCGAAGACGTGGGTCCCTTTGAACACCGAGACCCGCTCGTCGAGCGGGAGGTCCCCGAGGAACGTGACCCGGTCGTCGATCCGGAGGTCCTCGGCCGTCGATTCGGCCCGAGCACGCTCGGGGCCGTCGCCGACCACGGCCGCGTCCCAGTCGCGTCCGCGACGCTCTGCCAGCGCCAACAGGAACGTCTCGACGTTGGCGTGCCGGTCGAGCCGTCGGGAGTAGACCGCGTCGAAACGGTCGTCCGGCTCCGCCTCGACGACGAGGTCGAGATCGACGCTCCCGGGGAGCACTCGAACCGCCGAGCCGTCCGCACCGTGTTCGCGGACCCGCGTCTTCGTCGTGCGCGAAGGCGTCGAGACCGCGTCGGCGTCGCGCGCGAGGAGGCGGTAGGCCCGCTGTGAGTCCGCCGGGTGGTCGCGCCACCAGTCGACGAGGACGGGTGGACCGCCGAGCCGTCCGGCGAGCGTCGCCGCCACCGCGGGCGTCGGCGGACTGTTGACCGCGTGGACGACGTCCGGGCCGATCCGACGGACCGCCGCCGGCACTCGCGCTGTGAACGCCGTCGGCGACGGGTCGACGACGAGGGAGCGGTACGTGACGCCGTCGGCCTCGAAGACGTCGGCGTCGCCACCCCACCAGCGGGCACACAGCCACGTCACGTCGTGGCCGCGGTCTGCGAGCCCCACGGCGACCCGGTGCGTCCGGGAACGCGCCGGCGTGTCGCCGTGTTCGGGGGTGAAAACCGAGACGAACGCGACGCGCATACGGCGACCGGACGACGGGGCCGAACAAAAAGACCCGCGATCCGTCGGGACCGAGCGTCGTGACCGGCCGAAAGGCGCGGTTCCACCCGAAACGGTTTCTCCCCGGCGACGGAACGGGACGTATGTACCGATACGACGTCGAACGCTACCTCAACGTTCGAGGGGCGGGAGGCGCGGACCTAGGTCCCGACGGCCGGCTCTCGTTGCTGCTCGACACCACCGGCACCTCGCAGGTGTGGTCGGTGGACGCCCCGCTCTCGTGGCCCGAACAGCACACGTTCTTCGAGGAGCGCGTCACCTTCGTCGACACCTCACCTGAGCGCTCGGAGGCCGTCTTCGGCATGGACGAGGGCGGAAACGAGCGCGCACAGCTGTACCGGCTCGACTTCGAGTCGGGGGCGATCACGGACCTCACGGCACACCCCACCGCGAAACACCGCTGGGGCGGCTGGGCGGGAGACGGCGAGCGCTTCGCGTTCGCGTCGAACCGCCGCGATCAGTCGGTCTTCGATATCTACGTCCAGGACCGTGACGGCGTCGGCGCCGACACGGAACTCGTCCACGAGGGCGACGGCTGGCTCTCCGTGGCCGGCTGGTCGCCAGACGACGACCGACTGATCGTCCACGAGGCGCACTCCTCGTACGATCACGACCTGTACACCCTCGACGTCGGGTCGGGCGAGTTGACACACCACACGCCCCACGAGGGGGACGTCCGGTACGGGAGCCCCGAGTGGGGCCCCGACGGCGAGGCGATCTATCTCGTCACGGACCGCGAGACCGACACGCTGCGGCTCGAGCGGCTCGACCTCGAGACCGGTGGGTTCGACGTCGTCGTCGACGGGAACGAGGTCGACGAGGAGGGCGGCAAACTCGACGGCGACGGTGGCAAACTCGACGACGAGGAGCCGACAGCGGACGACGAACCCGTCGAGGACGGCTGGAACGTGGACGGGGTCGCGATCCACGAGGAATCGAGGCGAATCGTCTACTCGCGGAACGTCGACGGCTACACCGAGATCACCGTCGGCGAACTGGTCGCGCCCGATCGGATCGACGAGTTCCCCGCGCCCGACCTGCCGAGGGGCGTCGCCGGCGGCGTGAGCTTCGGCCCCGACGGCGACCGGTTCGCGATCACCGCCACGGGGAGTACCGACAACGCGAACGTCCACGTCGTCGAGACGACCACCGGCGAGACCGAACGCTGGACGAACGCCTCCACGGCCGGGATCCCCCGGAACACGTTCGTCGAGCCCGAACTCGTCCACTACCCCACCTTCGACGGCCGGGACATCCCCGCGTTCTTCTCGGTGCCGGAGACGGACGCGCCCGAGTCGGGCTACCCGGTCGTCGTCGACATCCACGGCGGGCCGGAGTCACAGCGCCGGCCCTCCTTCGGCGCGGTCAAACAGTACCTGTTGAACGGCGGCTACGCCGTCTTCGAGCCGAACGTCCGCGGCTCCTCGGGGTACGGGAAGGCGTACGCCGCGCTCGACGACGTCGAAAGGCGGATGGACTCGGTCGCGGACCTGCGGGCGGGCGTCGAGTGGCTCCACGACCACCCGGAGGTCGACCCCGGCCGTATCGTCGCGATGGGAGGCTCCTACGGCGGGTTCATGGTGCTCGCGGCGCTGACGGAGTACCCGGAGCTGTGGGCCGCCGGCGTCGACGTCGTCGGCATCGCCAACTTCGTCACCTTCCTCGAGAACACCGGCGACTGGCGGCGCGAGCTACGCGAGGCCGAGTACGGCTCGCTCGCCGAGGACCGCGAGTTCCTCGAGTCCATCTCGCCGATCAACAACGTCGAGGCGATCGAGTCGCCGCTCTTCGTCCTCCACGGCGCGAACGACCCGCGGGTGCCCGTGAGCGAGGCCGAGCGGATCGTCGAGGCGGCCCGCGAGCGGGACGTCCCGGTCCGGAAGCTGATCTTCGACGACGAGGGTCACGGCTTCTCGAAGCTGGAGAACCGGATCGAGGCGTACCGCGCGATAGTCGAGTTCCTGGAAGAACACGTCTAGGGGGATCGACGGCCGTGGTCCGAAACGACCTTACCCCGCGGGCCCGCCTCACCGGTATGGTCGAGAACGTCGTGTATCCCGCGTACTTCGACGCCGACCGCTCGCGGTCGGAGGGTCGCCGCGTCCCGACGGACCTCGCCGTCGAGGACCCGACCGTCGACGAGATCGCGAAGGCGGTCCAGCAGGTCGGCTACGACGCGGTGATCGAACGGGAGAAGACGTACTCCAGAGAGTACGAACCCCGCGGCGCGGTGGTGGTGCGCAGTACCGACGACACCGCCAAGAACGACCTCGTGCAGGCGATCGCCGCCTACATCGGGATCTTACGCGAGTGACGATGCGCCGCGTCGGCACCGTCGTCAGGACGGCGCAAGGGCTCGCCATCGCCCGCGCCGATCCGGGCGAGGAGCCGCCGGAGATCGGTGCCGGCGTCGTCGACGAGTCCCTCTCCCGGGTCGGCCGCGTCGTCGACGTGTTCGGCCCGGTCTCACACCCGTACGTCGCCGTCAGCCCCGACGACGGGGTCTCGCTCGCTGTGCTCGTCGGGGGGCCACTGTACGCGCGGTGAGCCGTGGTCGTTTGCGGGTGGGAGAGAACTCTCAGGCGGAATCTCCATTTCCGGATATACGGGTGAGTTATCCACCAGAATGCGTGTACATACCGACCGTCAGCGATCCTACCAGCTTCCGCAGAGATCGATGTCCGGTACAAGTCGATTCGGAAACTACTGTAAACGCCGGGATCCGCTCCGCATAGATAGATACATAGATAGTTCACCGGTCTCCACTCTCTTCCCACTCCGGACGTGGTGTCGGCGACGGGAGTTCGTCAATCACAGTTCGAAGTTCGTCCTCCGTCGTCCACGGGAAGCACCGTTCGTGGAGTTCGAACTTACGGAACTTGTTGAGATGGACCCAACTGTACGTTGCCGGCTCTTTGTCCTCGTCTGTCCGGTCGTCGATCACATCCCAAACCTCCCGTTCGTCGACGTCGAGACCGCTTTCTTGGGCGCGATCAACGAGCGACTCGACCTTTGCTTGGACCGCATCCTCCGCCAAATCGTCTGCGAACGCTATCTCGAGAGCGGCCTGAATGACGTGCTGTGTCGAGTCGAGGTTCGCGTCAGTCACCCACGCGTAATCACGCGGGAACACGTACGACTTGTCGAAATACGGCGGGTCATCGATCTCGCCCAGCTCCGGTGCTTCACCACCACTCTCCTTCTCGAAGACGCCGACGATGTAGTCGCTGTATGTCGCGAGTAGCGAAAACATGATATCGGACGTATTGAGCCGGTCTGTCGGGAGTTCGAGGAGATCACCCATAATGAACGGATAGGCACCGAGCTGCTTCGTGAGTTCGTTCTGGACGGCGCGAAGCCGGCGGATATAGGGGTCGCGATAGCTCCCGAGGACGAAATACGATGTCCGCTGACTCCAGAGATACGGTAATTCACGCCGGGTGAACCGCCAGATTTCTCGTTTTTCTACAGGCTCAAGTTCGATTCCCCCGACGGCCTCGTGAACAACGGTCATGATCTCCCCAGCGTCCGGCGGAGGGCTCGGATCGGTCATTAGCTACCGATCCAAACCACAACAGCTTATGGCTTCTGAATAATTTTGGTTTTTTCTAATTTAACCAACTTGGTTAACCCTAACCGTTATAGCGCTCTATCTCGTACCAGCACGTATGAGCGAAACCGGCACTGGCGCGGCCGATGCGGGGCCGTTCGCGGAACAGCAACGGCTGTTCAAGTTGCTGTCCCAGGATACGCGCCATCTCATCATCCAGGAGTTGCTGGGCCACCCCGCCCATCTGATGTCGCTCGCCGAACTCGAGTATATGACGGGAAAGAGTCAGGCGGCCATCAAAGACCAGTTGGAGACGCTGATCGACGCCGGGTTCCTGGCGCGCTACACGTACGAACCAAGTGAGGGAAAGCGTGATCTCCCCTCTCAATTCTACGGGTTCACGGAGCGGGGCGTCGAGGTCCTCCACGACTACAAGTATCTCCGTGGCCTCCCGGTCGCACGCGCCCTCTACGAAAACACGCGGAAGACCGAGAAAATCGAACGCCACGAATCGGCGCCCCGTCCGGAGCTTCCGGCCGCTGTCGCGGACGCACTCGCGTTCGACGAACCCGATCTCGACGCCGTGGATGGTGGTACAACCAAATAGTTCGTCGTCGAACAGCATCGTTCTCGACGCATGCGTATCGAGCGAATCCCGTTCGGGTGTGTGAACGCTTCTATGACGCTCTCGGTCGCTGGCTTGGGACCCAAGACGGTGGACATCGAACACGTCGTGGACCCCCGGCGGGTCACCGAGGCCGAGGCCGGGGAGGCGTGAGGTTCGGGACTGTGCGGTAGGGGCGCGTGGGCATTGGAAGCGTTCACCGCGCCGGCAACGCCGACTCGCCGAGCGGCTGGGACGTTGGCGGGAGTCCCGATCACGCCGACCCTTCTTCGACGATCTCGAAGTCGTCGATCGTCTTCGTCGAGCGGACGAGCCGCTCGCACACGACGAGCTTCTCCGTGCGGTCCAGCCGGTCCCACGCCAACTCCGCCGGCGGCGACTCCTCGAACGCCCGGAACCGCTCGAACACGCGTTCGTTGAGGAACCGCTCGAAGGAACCGCAGTTCGGGCAGGTCACCGAGAGGTGGGAGGTGTCGAACTCCCGCGTCACGACGTGATCGAGACAGGTCAGACAGCGGTACCGACGGGTTCGACTCATACGTGAACGAAGGCGTCGAACGCGCTAATACCTGCGGTTGCCGGAGAGAACGTTCGGGTCGCGGTCGCCGAGGATCGCAGTCGCCGGATTCGACGAGAAGTCGAACCGAAGGCTCCGTTGAGACCCGTGGTGAGTTACGGATACAGCACATCGTTCTCCCGCGTCTCAACGGTCGGACGGACACGGCGTATCGAACGCTCCTCGACGAACTCATCCGAATGTCTCGCAGTCGGAGCGCTATCGATCTCACCGAACCGCCCGCACCGTCAACACTGTCCGATCGGTCAGTACAGCGACTGTATTAGGCAACAAAACGCTTATTACAATTATCCTATACTTCGACCGTGTGCGAAGAAGAACCCTCCTCTCGTTGGCCGGCGCCTCCAGTCTGAGCGGGTTGGCTGGTTGCTCGTTCGCCTCGTCGTCTTCCTCCTCGCCGCCGATCCCCGATATTGAAGCAACCGAGATCACGGCTCGAGACCGCACCTGTAGCGACTCTCAGGAAGGAACCGCTACCGTTGAGTCGGAAGGCGACGACACGCTCTTGATAACCGGGCGGATCGCGGTTCCGCGAATCCGGGACGCGTTGTATATCGACGCAACGAACGGCGGTGAGTACCAAGACCTCGACGAGACGGCGATAGAAGCCCGCATCGATTTCGGCCCGTCCGACCCGCGCGCAGCTACGGACGTTCCCGAGTGTGCCGGCCGGATCGACTACCGCGCCGAACTAGCTGTGAGCGAGCTACCAACTGAGGTGGTCGTTCGGCATACGGTCGAGGACGAAGACGGCTTTCGACTAGGAACGATAGCCGAACAACCGATCGATTAGCACGTCGCGGAGAGTAGATTCCAGGAACACGAGGGTTCCAACGGAGCCGGACCGAAGGGAAGCCGTCGGGGTCGAAACGCCCCCGACGTCCTCAGAACGAGCCGGACGCCGCGATGACGCCCTCCGCCGCGGCCTCGGCCGCCTCGATGACGGGCCCGAAGCCGGGTAAGAGCAGGACGGTCGCGACCGCCGCGAAGACGACCGCCGCGTACAGCGCGGTCGGCCGCACGTCGATGGCGTCCAGCGCGCTCGCGGTCGCGGGGTCGTCGAGGAACATCGCCCGCACGACCCGGCTGTAGTAGTACAGCGAGATCACGCTGTTGACGGCGCCGAGCGCCGCGAGCCAGAGGAAGCCGTTCTCGATCGCTCCCATGAACAGGAAGTACTTCGAAAAGAACCCGGCGAACGGGGGGAGCCCGGCGAGCGAGAACATGAACACGGCCATCGCCGTACACGCCACGGGCGCGCGCTGTGCGAGCCCGCCGTAGTCCGCGAACGTCCGACCGACCCCCCACCGTTCGGCCAGCGCGACGAAGAGGAACGCGCCGGTGTTCATGAAGCCGTAGACGAGCAGGTGCGCCATCGCGGCGCCCATCACGGCCTCGTTCCCGGGGCTCCCCGACGAGAGCGCCGCCAGCCCGATCAGCGCGTAGCCGGCGTGGCCGATCGAGGAGTACGCCAACATCCGCTTGACTTCCTCTTGAACGGCCGCTGCGAAGTTGCCGAGCGTCATCGTCACCGCCGCGAGGACGGCGAACGCGAGCGCCCAGTCGATGCCGGCCGTGACCGAGGCCCCGAGCGGGAACGCCTCGGTGAACACGCGGAAGGCGACGACGAACCCGGCCGCCTTCGACGCCGACGAGAGGAACGCGCTCACCGGGGCGGGCGCGCCCTCGTACGCCTCCGGCGCCCAGAAGTGGAACGGGACGGAGGCCGTCTTGAACGCGACGCCGCCGACGATCATTACGATCCCGATGCCGGCGATCCCGGCGAGCCCGTCGAGCGACTCGATCCCGCTCGCGACGTCGCCGAGGATCAGCGAGCCGGTCGCCGCGTACACCAACGAGATCCCGAACAGGAACACCGCCGAGGAGAGCGCGCCGACGAGGAAGTACTTCAGCCCCGCCTCGACGCTCCCGCGGTTCTTCTTCAAGAACGCCACGAGCGCGTACGACGGCAGGGACACCATCTCCAGGGCGACGAAGACGACCGCGAGCGAGTTGGCGACCGCCAGAAGCGCCATCCCCGTCGCAGCGAACAGCGTCAGCGAGTAGAACGCCGCCGGCCTCGGGTGGTCGTGGAAGTAGTCGTGGGCGGCCACGACGACGAGCGCCGTCACCGACGCGAAGATCGCGGTGAAAAACAGCGCCAGCGTGTCCACCTTCACCGCGCCCTCGAGCAACGTGATAGCCCCGCCGGTGTCGGCGTGCCCCGTCCCGGCGACGACGAACCAGACGGTGACCGAAAGCGACGCGAGCGCGCCGAGCGCGCTCACGACGGCCATCGACGTGTTCGACCGCTCGTTCGGACGGATCGTGTCGACCAACAGCAACGCGAGGCCGGTGAGCCCGAGCAACAGCGCGGGCGACAGCGCGGACCACGCCGGAAGCGCGTTAGACATCGACGCTCACCCCCTCGACCACGGGCAGCGCGGCATCACGGATCATCTCGAAGAACAGGTCCGGCGCGACCCCGAGCACGACGATCGCCGCGAGCAGGACCGCGAGTGGCGCGACGTCGTGGAACGGGGCGCGACCGACCTCGTAGTCGGTCTCGAGCCGGAACGGCCCGAACAGCGTCTTCTGCATCGCCGACAGCAGGTAGCCGGCGACGATGACGATACCGAACATCGCGAGCGCCGTGAAGACGGGCGCGTACGGGAGCGCCGGCGCGCCGAACGCGCCGACGAAGATGAAGAACTCCCCGGCAAAACCGGCCATCAGGGGGAGCCCCATGTAGCCGAACGCGCCGGCGACGAGGATGCCGACTGTGACGGGCATCCGGTCGGCCATGCCGGCCATGTCGCCGACCATCCGGGTGTGTGTCGCGTTGTAGACGACGCCGACGGCCATGAACATCAGCCCCGAGATGAGGCCGTGAGCGACCATCTGGAACGTCGCGCCGCCGACGCCGTACTCGGTGAACACGACGAGCCCGAGGATGACGTATCCCATCGACGAGACGGACGAGTACGCGACGATGCGCTTGAGGTCCTTCTGTGCGAGCGCCAACATCGCGCCGTAGATGACGCTGATCACGGCGATCGCGGCGATCGGGACCGCGAGCGCGGACGCCTGCTCGGGTAGCATCGTGAAGTTGAACCGGAGCAGTGCGTACGTCCCCATCTTCAGGAGGACGCCCGCCAGGAGCACCGACACCGGCGTCGGCGCCTCGACGTGGGCGTCCGGCAACCACGTGTGGAAGGGAACGATCGGCACCTTCACCGCGAAGCCGGCGAAGGTCGCGAGGAACGCGACCATCGCGATCCGGCCGGGCGAGATCCCGAACCAGGGCTCGAGCCCACCGTCGGCGATCGCCTGGGTTATCTCGGGGAGCCCCAGCGAGCCGATCGAGTCGCCGAGCGCGAACGTCAGCGACATGAACCCGAGGAACATCAGGAGCGACGCCGCGTTCGTGTACACGAAGAACTTGATCGCGGCGTACTTCCGCCGGGGACCACCCCAGACCCCGATGAGGAAGTACATCGGGACGAGGACCGCCTCCCAGAAGACGAACCAGAGGAAGAAGTCGAGCGCGGTGAACACGCCGAGCAGGTTCGCCTCCATGAACAGCATCAGCCCGTAGAACTGGCTCTGACGGGTGTCGACGGGCGTCCACGCGCTGAGTATCGCGAGCGGGACGAGGAACGTGGTGAGCACGACGAGCGGCAGGCTGATCCCGTCGAGCCCGACGAACCACGACACCGTCCGGCCGCCGACCTCGACCCACTCGTACCGCGACTCGAAGGCGATCGTCCCGCCCGTGAGCGCGTTGCCGACCGCGTCGAACCGCGACCAGAGGTAGAGGCTACCGACGAACGGGACCGCGCTGAGCGCGAGCGCGAGCCGGCCCGCCCACGCGTTCGGCGCGAGGAGAACGACGAGCGCGGCGAGGAACGTGAACCCGATGAGCGCCTCGAGTATCACAGGAACCACCCCCCGTTGACGCCGACGAGGACGAGCAACGCGATCAGCCCCAGCGTGAGCATCGCGGCGTACTGGGAGACCAACCCCGTCTGTATCCGCCGAACGCGGCTCCCGCCGGCGAGGCTCACCGAGGAGACGCCGTTGACGACACCGTCGATGATCCCTTGATCGAAGACGTCCGCGCCGCCCGCGACGTCTTCGGTTCGATACGCGATCCAGACCTGGAGTTCGTCGAGGTAGTAGTTGTTGTACAACACGTCCTTGATGCCGCCGAGTTTCGCCGTGTGTTCCGCCGGCGACGCGACGTTGTAGAGCCGCCACGCGAGACCGAGGCCGGCGAGCGCCAGCCCGAGCGAGACCGCCGCGCCGACGAGCACCGTTCCGACCTCGCCGCCGACCAGGGAGCCGCTACTGTACGGCCCGATGTCGGCGTAGTGGTGCGAGGAGAGCCCCGCGATGCCGCCCCACTCGTTGTCGAGCCAGCGATGGAGGTAGTCGATGCCCTCGAGGCCGAGGACCTTCTGGACCGGAACCATGTTGATGAAGCCGGTCACGACCGCGAGCGTCCCGAGCACCGTCAACGGTCCCTTCACGTTCCACCGGACCGGTTCGGGGTCTTCGGCCAGGTCGGTCCGCGGCTCGCCGTGGAAGGTCAAGAACACCATCCGGAAGGTGTAGAAGGCGGTGACCGGCACCGCGAGCAGCCCCATGACGTAGCCGCCGAGGAGCAACGGCTCGTTCAGGCCGTGGACGAGCGCCTCGTAGAGGACCTCGTCCTTCGACCAGAAGCCGGCGAACGGGAAGATCCCCGCGAGCGCGAGCGACCCGGCGAGGAACGTGTAGTAGGTGACGGGCATCCGCGATCTGAGCCCGCCCATGTCCCACATGTCCTCGTTGTGGTGCATCGCGATGATGACCGAGCCGGCGCCGAGGAACAGAAGCGCCTTGAAGAACGCGTGGGTCGTCAGGTGGAAGACCGCGGCCACGTACCCGCCCGCGCCGAGCGCGAGCATCATGTAGCCGTACTGTGAGATGGTCGAGTACGCGAGCACCTGCTTCAGTTCGTCCTTCACCACGCCCATCGTCGCCGCGAACAGCGCGGTGAAGCCGCCGATGAAGGCGATGACCGCGAGCGTCGTCGGCGTCAGCGCGTAGAAGCCGTACATCCGCGCGACGAGGTAGACGCCGGCCGCGACCATCGTCGCCGCGTGAATGAGCGCGGAGACGGGCGTCGGACCCTCCATCGCGTCGGGTAGCCAGGTGTGAAGCGGGAACTGCGCGGACTTGCCGACCACGCCGCCGAGCACGAGCAGCCCGACGACCGTGAACCAGGTCCCGACGTCGAGCCCGCCGGGCGTCCAGACGCCGGCCCCGCCGTCCGCGGCCAGCGCCGCCTCGGCGAGCGCGGGGAACGACCCCTCGCCCGCGAACGCCGCGGTCCCGAACGTCGCGAACACGGCGACGACGCCGACGAGGAAGAAGTAGTCGCCGAAGCGGGTGACGAGGAACGCCTTCTTCGCCGCCGACGGCGGCCCGGGCTCGCGGAAGTGGAACCCGATGAGCAGGTACGAACAGAGCCCGACCAGCTCGAAGAACATGAACGCCATGAGCAGGTTGTCGGCGACGACGAACCCGAGCATCGAGGCCGTAAAGAGCCCGAGCCCGGCGTAGTAGCGCGGCAGTCCCGTCTCGCCCTCGTCGTTCATGTAGCCGAGCGAGAAGACGTGGACCAAGAGCGCGACGAGCGTCACGATGACGAGCATGAGCGCCGAGAGCGGGTCGACGAGCGCGCCGAACGTCAGCTCGAACTGGTCGCCGCCGGCCCACGTGTACAGCGTCTCGTTGTACGCGCGGCCACCGGCGACGGTCGCTGCGATCCACAGCGACAGCAGGAACGAGCCCGCGGTCGCAGCGATCCCGCCGAACGCGCCGCCCTTCGGGAGGTACTTCCCCGCCCCGAGCGCGACCAGGAACGAGAAGAACGGTAACAACACGACGGCCGGAACGTAGGCGAATGCGTCCACCATCTTACCACCTCATCTCCGTCGGAACGGTCACGTCGATGTTTCCGAAGTTGCGGTACAACACCAGGATGATCCCGATCCCGATCGCGACCTCCGCGGCCGCCAGGGCGATCACGAACAGTGCGAACACCTGGCCGGTGAGGTCGCCGTAGTACAGCGAGAACGCGACGAAGTTGATGTTCGCCGCGTTCATCATGAGCTCGACGCTCATGAGGAAGTACAGCGCGTCGCTCCGGGTGAGGATCCCGAACAGCCCGATACTGAAGACCCCGGCCGCCAAGAGGAGGTACCACTGCGGCGGGATAGACGCTGCCACCGCGGCCATCACCGCTCACCCCCGTCGCGTCCGCCGTCGGTGAGCGCCTCGCCGATCGCCGCGCTCACGGAGCCGCCGTCCTCGCGCCGTGCGAGGTAGATCGCCCCGTCGACGGCGACGTCGAGCGCGACCGCGACGATCAGGAAGGCGGCGAGGAAGCCCTCGGAGGGGATCGACGCCACCTCGCCCAGGTTGAACAGGGCATAGCCCACGTTGTGGACGATCGACTCGCCCTCCGGGAAGCCGGCCACCTCCCCGAAGCTCGCCGACAGGAACGTCACGGCCATCACCGCGAACAGCGCGCCGGCCGCGATCGCGGGCAGGATCCGGGTTCCGCCGGAGTCGTCGGTCATCCGCTACTCACCTCCACGTCGTCCGTTCTATCCGATCGCGTGAGCATCACGGCGAACGTGACGAGTATCAGAACCCCGCCCACGTAGACGAGGATCTGCATGGCGGCGATGAACTCCGCCTGTAACATCACGTAGTGCACCGCGACGCTCGTCAGGGCACCGCCCAGAAGCAACGCGGCGTGAAACACGTCGCGCGCCATGACGACCCCCAGGCTGAACGCCAGCGTGACCGCGGCGAACAGCGCGAACGCGATGGTGTCGTAAACCATTGTGTAACCCTCCAATCAGCGTCCCTTTGAAGATTTCGAGATACGCCCGTTACTGGTAGTCGATCTCGCCGTCCCCCTCCCCGATCCACGCGCCGCGATCGGGGTTCCGGGACTCCAGCGGGTCGATACCCTTGTACCACGGGACGTTCTTGAGCTGTTCTTTGTTGTAGACGAACTCGTCTTTCGAGTCCGCGGTGAACTCGAAGTTCTGGGTCAACAGGATGGCGTCGACGGGACAGACCTCCTCACACAGCCGGCAGTAGATACACTGCCCGATGTGGAGGTTGTACTGCTCGCCGTTGCGCTGGTCGTCCTGAACGATCTGGATCGTGTCGTTGGGACAGACGTTCTCACACTGCCGACACCAGATACACCGCTCCTGGCTGAACTTGTGAACCCCGCGGAACCGCGGGCTCACGTCGGGGGCGTCCTCCGGATACTCCACCGTGAAGGTCGACCCGTCCAGTGCGTGTTTCATCGTCGTTGCCATCGATTTCATGAGTCCGATCATATCAGGCGATCACCCCCACGATTACGGCCGTGAGCACCAGGTTCGCGAACGATAACACCAGCATTCCCTTCCAGCCGATCTCGATCAGCTGGTCGATACGGACGCGCGGCAGCGCCGAGCGCGCCCACTGCGTGAACAGGAAGAAGCCCCAGATCTTCACCACGAACCAGAGGAAGCCGATGCTCTCCGGTCCGGGGCCGGCCGCCCCGCCGAGGAACGTCAGGGCGAGGATCGCCCCGCCGAGGAAGATGTGAACGAACTCACCCAGGTAGAACAACACGAAGTACGCGGAGGAGTACTCGGTCTGGTACCCCGCGACGATCTCCGTCGGCGCCTCCGGGATGTCGAACGGGTTTCGACCGATCTCCGCCATGTTCGCCGTGAGGAACAGGACGAACGCGAACGGGTTCACGAAGGCGTACCACGTCGGCACGTCGAAGCCGCCGACGCTGAAGAGGACGTCAGCCTGCGCGGCGGCGATGCCGCTGGTCTGGAGCGTCCCCGCGAATATCACGACGGACATCGCGGTCACGATGAGCGGGATCTCGTACGCGAGGTTCTGTGCCACCGCGCGGAGTCCCCCCAACATCGAGTACTTGTTGTTCGACGCGTAGCCCGCCATCACGAGCGAAACGGACGCGATGGACGCGAACGCGAACACCAACGCCAACCCGACCTCGGGGTCGGCGATCTGGAGGTTCACCGGGCCGAGCCGACCCATCGGGATCACGGCGAACCCGAGCAACGCCGACGCGGGCAGGACGATCGGCGCGAGGTCCCACGTCGGCCGATCGACGCCCTCCGGGACGATCAGCTCCTTCGCGAGCAGTTGGACCGCCGACGCGGGAATGATGAGTAGCCCGAACGGCCCGACACGGTTGACGGCGATCCGGTCGGTGAACGCGGCCGTGATCTTGCGTTTCGCCCACGGGCCGGCGACGCCGGTGAACGCGAGCACGATGTTGCCGACGACCGCGGCGGCGACGAGCGAACCGACCACGTCGCCGAGGACGCCCGACAGCCCGAGCGTCTCCGAGACGAACTGGGGGAAGAGCTGTACCGTTCCCATCAGCGGTCCACCTCCCCGAGCACGATGTCGAGGCTACCCAACGCGGCGATCACGTCGGGGATGTACTCGCCGTTGGCCATCTCGGGTAGCGTCTGGAGGTTCGAGAAGCAGGGCGAGCGGATCTTGAAGCGGGCGGGTTTGTCGGTGCCGTCCGCGCGGATGTAGATGCCGAGTTCGCCCTTGGCCGCCTCGACGGCGCGGTAGATCTCGGTGTCGTCGTCCGGCCGCAGCGTCCGCGGGACGTTCGCCTGGATGGTTCGCTCGTCTTCGGGCCAATCTTCGAGCAGGTCGACGCACTGCTCGATGATCTTCGCGGACTCCTCGACCTCGCGCATCCGGACCAGCAACCGAGAGTAGTTGTCACAGCCGTCCTCGGTGACGACGTCCCAGTCCAGCTCGTCGTAGTAGCCGTACGGGTCGTCGCGACGCAGGTCGTAGTCGACGCCCGACCCACGGACCACCGGTCCGGTCGCGCCGTACTCCTTCGCCACCTCCGGCGGCAGGATCCCCGTGTCGATCGTTCGCATCTGGAATATCTCGTTTGCCGTCACGAGGTCGTGGTACTCCTCGACGGAGCCGGGGAGCTGGTCGAGGAAGTCCCGGGTCTTCGAGAAGAACTCCTCGCGGGGCTCGGGGAGGTCCCAGACGACGCCGCCGAGCCGGAAGTAGTTGAACATCAGCCGCTGGCCCGTCAGGTCCTCGAGGAGGTTCTGAACGCGCTCGCGGTCGTTGATCGCGTACATGAACGTCGCGGTGAAGTCGCCGTTCACGTCGAGCGCGAACGTCGCGAGCGCGAGCATGTGCGCTGCGATCCGGCACATCTCCGCGCCCATCGTCCGGATAACCTGCGCGTACTCGGGGACCTCGATGTCGGCGAGGTCCTCGGCTGCCCGCGCGTACGCCCACTCGTTGAGCAGGCCCCCACCGCCCCAGTCCCAGCGGTCGGGGTACGGCATGATCTGGTGGCGGTAGGTGCCCGACTGGGCCATCTGCTCCTCACAGCGGTGGAGGTAGCCGATGTCCGGCTCCACGTCGATCACCTGCTCGCCGTCGAGGATCGTCTTCAGGTGGAGCACGCCGTGGGTCGCCGGGTGGTGCGGCCCGATGTTGAGGAACATCGTGTCCGACTCGGCGTCGAGATGGTGCTCCTCGAGCGGGTTCGCGTGCGCCGGGAGCGTGGCGATCTGCGGGCGGTCCCTGTCGTAGTCCATCGACAGCGGGTGACCCTGCCACGTCTCGGGGAGGAGGATCCGTCGGAGGTCGGGGTGGTCGTCGTACTCGATCCCGATCAGGTCGTACGCCTCCCGCTCGTGCCAGTCGGCCGTGCGGAACACCGCCTCGCCCGACTCCGAGACCGGACGGTCCTTGTCCGCGGGGACGACGACGCTGACCTCCTGGGTCGGGTCGTCGAACTTCTTCAGGTGGTAGATCGACTCGTACCGGTTCTCGTACTCCTGGGCCGTGACGAGCGACAGGTGGTCGTAGCCCGCCGCCGATTTCAGCCTCGAGAGGGTCTCCTGGACCGTGTCGGGTCGGATCACGAACCCAGGTGCGTTCAGGTGGTCGTCGCGGTCGACGACGAGGTCGCCGAGTAGCGCCTCCAGCTCGTCGGGGGTGCGCTCGGGGACGTCGTCCGTCTCTGGGGTGTCTGGTGCTTCGAGGCTCATGGTGAATCGGCGAAGTTGTACCGCATGACGAGTTCGTCCTCGTCGATCTGGTCGGTTAGCTTCTCGACGAGTTCGTCCCGCTCGAGGTCGGAGAACTCCTCCAGTTCGTACGGCTTCACCGTCACGGGGGCGGCCTCGCCGTTCGCGACGCGCTCCTGGAGCTTGACGACCCCGTAGACGAGCGCCTCCGGACGCGGCGGGCAACCTGGGACGTGGATGTCGATCGGGATGACCTCCTCCGCGCCCTTGATCACGTTGTAGCCCTCCTGGAACGGGCCGCCGGAGATGGTACACGATCCCATCCCGACGACGAACTTCGGCTCGGGCATCTGGTCGTAGACGCGCTTCATCCGCGGGGCGAACTTCGAGACGATCGTCCCGGGGACGATCATCACGTCCGCCTGCCGCGGCGACGCGCGGGGGACCCCGCTACCGAAGCGGTCGAGGTCGTGTTTCACCGCGTACGTGTGCATCATCTCGATACTACAGCAGGCGATGCCGAACTGTAGCATGAACATCGAGGAGCCGCGACACCAGTTCAGGAACTTGTCGAACTTGGTGAGGATGAACGGGGAGGAGCCGAACGCCTCCCGGAGGCGGGAGTTGAACCGGTCACCCTGTCCCTCCATGCGGCTGTCGCGGGTCTCGGTTACCACGCGCGATTCGTCGGTGATGAACGGTTGATCGCTGCTCATGTGTTGAGGTCACGCTCCGTCTTTCTGCTGGCCGCACGGGAACTCCGGGCCCACTCGACGGCGCCGGTCCGCCACGCCCAGCCGAGCCCGATCGCGAGGATCCCGACGAAGGCCAACATCGGCCACAGCAGGTCGCTCATGGGGACGCCCGCCTCGATCGCCGGGCGGTAGATGACGGCCCACGGGAACAGCAACACGGTCTCGATGTCGAAGACGACGAACAACAGCGCGACCATGTAGTACTGAATGTTGAACCGGATCCGCGTTCCGCCCGTCGGCGTCTCGCCGGACTCGTATGTAGTTCTTTTACCGGTCTCAGGCACGCTCGGCCGAAGCAACGCCGAAACCGTCATCATCCCGACGGGGATGAGGAGGCCGACGGCCGCCAAGGCGCCGATCGCTATCCAATCACTCATATAGGTCTCCGTAACGTGCTGGGATTTGAACCGCCCCCTCATAAGCGTTGAGACTCGTGCGCGCGGGCGTTCCGAAGGCCGGTTTCCGGGCGCCGACCTCCGACCGGTCCCCGGGCGACGGCCGCCATCGGGTCTCCCCCGCGAGTACGGCGCGAGCTACGGCCGTGGCGCGCCTCGGGGCAAGAACAGACAACAGCCGGCAGCGGCGAGGGCGAGCGCCGACGACAGGAGGAACACCTCGTCGAAGAAGCCAGCGTCGGCGAGGGCACCGGCGACGACGGGGCTCCCCGCGCCGATGCCCATGTACCCGGTCCGGAGCACGCCGAGCCCGGACCCGCGGACGGTCGACGGGAGGGCCGACGTGAGATACGAGAGCGTCGCCGTCGAGTAGCCGAGCAGGGCGCTGAGCCCGAGCGTCAGAACGCTCAGCCCGGGGAGCGACCCCACGGAGGGGAGGACGGCGAGCGAGACGGTCGCGACCGCCAACACGAGGGGAAGCGTCCGTCGCGCCCCGTACAGGTCGTACGCGCGGCCGGTCACGGGCTTGACCGCGACGCCCATGGCGAAGAAGCCGCCGAAAAGCAGCGTCGCCGTCGTCGGCGCGAGCCCCTTCACGTCGATCAGGTAGGTGGGGTAGAAGCCGGTGAACGCCTGCCAGGCACAGTAGGCGAGCGTCTGGATCGTCGTCACGACGATCACGGGCCGGGTCCGGAGGGCGTCCGCGACGGTCCGGGCCGTCCCGACCGCACGCTGGAGGGACCCGCCCCCGGCCGTCGACGCGGTGTCGGCGGAGGGCGCAGACGGGTCGGCAGAGGGCGGGTCCGCGTCGCCCTCGCCGGCGCCGCCGTTCGGCTTCGGGAGCGTGGCGAACAGGCCGACCGCCGCGAGCAGGAATCCCGGGATCGCGAACGCGAACCCGAACTGCCAGGCAAACGTGACCGCGAGGAAGCCGGCGAACGGCGGCAGGAGGGTGTTCCCGAGGTCGCCGGCCGCCATCGTGACCCCGATCGCGGTCCCGTCGTTGTCGGGGTAGACCGCCGACAGGATGGTGAACCGGGAGACGCCGTACAGCGCCGTGCTCAGCCCGAACAGCGCCGTCGCGGCGAACAACAGCTCGACGACCCCGGCGACGACGACCAACCCGAGGACGGCCCCGGAGACGAGCGTGCTCGCCACGAGCACCGCCCGCTCGCCGAACCGGTCCGAGAGGACTCCGCCCGGGAGCTGACCGACCGCGTACGCCAGCCACAACACGGTGAGGAGGAGGCCGGCCGTCGAAAGCGATATCCCGTAGGCGGTACGGAGGTGCGGGATCACCGCCGGATAGACGAGCCGAACGCCGAGCGAGAGGAACCACCCGCCCGCGACGGCGACCAGGACCGGCGTCCGTGGGTCGTCACGGAGCCCGTCGACGCCCGCCGCGATCCGCCGAACCCGGGATATCACTGTGATTCGAGCGTGGTTAACGGTTCAGTCATAAACCTCGTCGGATCCCGGGGAACCCGGCCGGATTCGGTCGTCACTCCCCGTGTCTCTCGCGGAACCCGTCGATCCCCAGGTCGTGGAGGTCGGCCGAGACGTCGGCGACGCCGTCTTTGAGGTCCTCGTGGTACGCCACCAGCCGTTCTTCGATCTCGTCGTGTTCGCGTGCGAGCACCTGGCCGGCCGACAGCCCGGCGTTGAACGACTTGCCGGCGTCGACGGCGACGATCGGCGCGCCGGTCGGCATCCCGATCACGGAGTCCACGGACTTCTCCTGGACCGGGACGCCGATCACGGGGATCGGGTACGCGATGGAGGCGGTCATGTTCGGGAGGTCAGCCGACTTCCCGCCCGCGCCGGCGACGATCACGTCCAGTCCGCGGTCCGCCGCGGTCTCGCCGTAGGCGTACATGAGTTCGGGGGTCCGGTGTGCGGAGACGACGTAGCTCTCGAAGGTGAACCGCGCTGTCGGCTGCTCGGCGAAGTCGGTCTGCTCGGCGAACCCCAGCTCCGAGAGGGCGTCGTAGGCGCCCTCCATCGTCGGGAGATCGGAGTCCGACCCCATGATTATCCCCACGTCGGGGGTCGTCTCCGGGTCGGCGTCCGCCGCCGCTTCCGTCTCGAGCCGGTCGATGAGGTCCTGGACCGTGGGCATGGATCCGGGATCGACCGGCGGGATGTAAGTCGTTGCGGCTTCGTCCCGCCCGCGGTCGAGACGTCCCGATCACGACGACCCGAGGCGATAGTTTATCACGCGGGCGCTACCTGTCACGGGTATGACCGAGCAGGAGACGATCCACGTCGCGGACGTCAGCGAGGGGATCGGCGGCGACGCGACGGCGGAACCGGAGTCGATCTGCTCGTGAAATATTATGTAGGATAGCATGGAAAGTACTTGCCATGTACGGCACGAAACTCTTCGGACGATCGGGGCGTCGACAGTGACCGGAAAGAACCCTTGGCGGGACGCCGATCGACTCCGATCACTGTACATAGAGGACGACCTCACGACGACAAAAATCGGCGAAACACTCGGTTGTAGTCGAAAAACGATCGAGAATTGGCTAAAAAAACACGGCATCGAGAAATCACAACCGTGGAAAAGCGAGGATCGTCTTCGGTCCCTTCGTCAAAAGGGGATGAGCCAGAGCGATATCGCGGACGAACTGGATTGTAGTCAGGGGATCGTTCACGTATGGTTACGCCGATTCGGAATCGACACGAGTCGCATCCGAACGGACCAGCCGTGGCACGACGAAGAGACGCTTCGCCGGTTGTACGTCGAATCGGGACTAACGATGGCGGAGGTAGCAACAGAACTCGACTGTAGTCGACAGACGATCGAGAAGTGGATACATCGCCATGATATCGAAACACGCACGTACAATCCGGAAACACCCGCAGAGTTACAGACCGAATCGAAGCTCAGATCGATGTATCTCACGGACGGAATGAGCACGTACGAGATAGCGGAGCGGCTTGAGTGTGCCCCCTCGACCGTTCACGGCTGGTTGGGTCACCATGAAATCGAAACGCGTTCGGTCGGGTCACAACCCGGAGAGTTACATCACCGCTGGAAGGGAGGTGTAGACGAGTACTACGGCGATAACTGGATGTGTCAACGTCGGAAGGCCCTTCGTCGAGACGACTACGAGTGTCAGAGATGTGGAATCACTCAGTCGGAACACCGAGATCAGACCGACATCGGACTGGATGTCCACCATCAGCGACCGATCCGAACGTTTCAATCACCAGAGAGCGCAAACACACTCGACAATCTGATGACACTCTGTCGTTCGTGCCACAACACCGTCGAACCGCCGAATACGAAACAAAATGACTGACAAAAAACAAGAGATATCCGTCGGCGTCGATCAAAAGCAGAACGAGGACGTATCGCTCCCGGTGGTGGAACTTCTCACCGGTCGAGGATTCATAACTGGCAAATCCGGATCCGGAAAGAGCAACACCGCCTCCGTAGTTGCCGAGAAACTCCTCAATTCGGCGTTTGGACTCCTCATCGTCGACGTAGACGGGGAATATTACGGATTAAAGGAGGAATACGAGATCCTCCACGCCGGCGCCGACGACGAGTGCGACATCGTCGTCTCCCCCGAACACGCCGAGAAGCTCGCGAACCTCGCGTTGGAACAGAACGTGCCGATCATCCTCGACGTCTCCGGATACCTCGAGGAGGACGTGGCCAACGAGCTGCTCTTGGAGGTCGTCAAACAGCTGTTCGCCAAGGAGAAGCGCCTGAAGAAGCCCTTCCTGCTCGTCGTCGAGGAGTGTCACGAGTACATCCCGGAGGGCGGCGGGATGGACGAGACGGGAAAGATGCTGATCAAGGTGGGTAAACGCGGCCGGAAACACGGCCTCGGCATCGTGGGGATCAGCCAGCGTCCGGCCGACGTGAAAAAAGACTTCATCACCCAGTGCGACTGGCTCTGCTGGCACCGGCTCACCTGGGACAACGACACGAAGGTGGTCGGCCGGATCCTGGGCTCGAAGTACGCGAGCGCCGTGGAGGACCTGGGCGACGGCGAGGCGTTCCTGATGACCGACTGGGACGAGTCCATCCGCCGGATCCAGTTCCACCGCAAGCGGACGTTCGACGCCGGCGCGACCCCCGGGCTCGACGACTTCGAGCGGCCGGAGCTCAAGTCGGTCTCGAGCGACCTCGTCGGGGAGCTCCAGTCCATCTCCGACGAGAAGGCACGCCACGAATCCGAGCTCGCCGACCTCCGCCAGGAGCTCGAGAAGAAGGACCAGCGGGTCCGCCAGCTCGAGCGCGAACTGGAGGAGGCCCAGGACCTGAGCGACATGGCCGACCAGTTCGCCCAGGCGCTCTTGGGCAAGGCGGAGGCACCCTATCGCGGCGGTTCCGGCCGCTCGGTCGCCTCCGAGAAGCGGCGGGCGCAGTCGGGTCTGGAAGCCTACAGGGACGGGGACAGGAGGGAAAACGGAAGCCGGGACGAGGACGAAAGCCGGGACGAGGACGAAAGCCGGGACGAGGACGGAGCAGTCGACACCGATCCGCACGACCGCAGTGACGACTCGGACGACCGCGCTGGCGCCGACGGGAGGAACGACCGCGCCGACGCCGACGGGGCTGTACCCACGGGCGAAGCCGAAACCGGGCCCGGAACCGACGACGCCGAACCCGAGCGGTCGGCCAACGTGGACCCCGTGACGCGCGCGGACGTGGCCGAGGGCGCGCTCCGGTTCGACGACGCCATCGAACTCGGCACCCGGGAGGCGGTCATCGACGAGCTACGCGGGCGGATCGAGTCGCTCCTGGAGCTGTCGCGCGGGATGTTACAGCACTACCGACGCGAGGGCGTCTCCGATCCCGTGGCCGCCCACATCGACGCCGGCGGCGACGGCGACGCGGGTCACGCCTACAGCCGGCACCGCCCGATCCGGAAGGCCGGGCTGATCCGTCACGCCGGTCGCGGCCGCTACGCGTACGCGGTCCCCGACCTGATCCGCGAGGCATACGCCGACCGCCTCGACGAGGAGTCGGTGCGGGAGGTCGTCCGCGCGGTCGAAACCGCGTTCGTCCCGCCCGGCGAGCGGTCGTATCCGCCGGACGCGACCCCCGAGGAGGTCGGCGGGCGGGACGACGCGTCGACCGGGTCGGACCGCCGATACACGGGGGGCGATCGGGGGGACGGGGTCACCGGACGCGACGGAGACGACGAGGGGAACACGGGTCGGCCGGCGGAGTCGAAACTGAGCGAGGCGGCACGACGGCTCGCCGAACGGGGCCGAAGCGGCGACGAGTGAGCGAGGTCGGTCGCCCGGGAGGGAAGCTATCGATCGCCCCGGAAGAAGCTCGCGACCGCCGACCGGACCGCCGACCAGACGTCGTCCGTCGTCTCCGAGCGTTTCTCGGAGAGCTTTCGGTCCTTTTCCGAGAGGAGCCGTTCGTAGCGCTCGATCACGTACCGGAGGTGTCGGTCCTTGCGTTCGATCTCGGCCTCCAGCCGCTCGATCTCGACGTCGGACCGGTCCCTCCCGTCCGGGGAGCGATCCCCGCTGCCGGACCGGCTAGGGTCGCGGTCCGGGAGGAGGCGTTCCCTCCGATCCGACGGACCGGTCCGTCGGTCCACGGCACGTTCCCGGTCCCCCGGATCGCTTCGAGCCGCCGAGATCGGGTCGAGGGGGGTTCCAGGCGCGTGTCGCTCGCTACCGCTCGATTCGCCTCGATAGTGGACGTTCTGGACGGGGGGACCGAGGATCATGTGTCGAGATAGCATGTACCTGATCCACGGGGATAAATGTCAGTCAGACGAGCGTCATCCCCCCGTCGGATACGCAACCGCCCACCGTTTCGACGACCCTCAAGCGGGTTTTCGACCCTGCCGACGAGGTCCGCTCACGAGTCTCGGCGTCGTCGAGACGGCGAGTAGTGGCCGATGTCTCCGGGTCGATGGGCCGGCAGTTCGGAGGGGCCGTCCCGCGCCGACGGGAATCGACGGCAGATATTTTTCCGTAGAATTCCGAGTTGCGGTATGACCGATACCGTTCTCGTTCCGTTCGAACTCCCCGATCCGGAACCGGTCTCGCCCGTCCTCGTGGATGACTTGGCGTCGCTCGACATCGTGGTCATGGGTCACTTCGCGGTGCCCGAACAGACCCCGTCCGAGGCGGCTCGCGAACAGTTCGAAGCGGAGGCGGAGACAGCGCTCGAGGAGGTCGCGGAGCCGTTCCGTGCGGTGAGCCAGTCCGTTCGCACCCGCCTGGTGTTCGGGAAGGACCGGGCAGCCGCGATCGATCGGGTCATGATCGAGGAGGACTGCGCGGCGGAGCTCACCCCGGCGCCGACGGAGGGGATAGACCGGATCCTCGTCCCGGTGCCGGCGGTCCCCGATCTCTCCCGACTCCCCGCGTTCGTCAACGTACTCTGTGAGGACGCGACTCGGGAAGTCACGCTGTTCCACGTGGCCGAGGGAGGTGAGGCGATTGAGCACGCCGAATCGGTCGTCGCCGAGACGCGCGCGGGAATGATCGAGTCCGGGTTCGATACGGACCTGATCGACACCCGCGTCGTCGAGGGCGACGAACACGACGAGGAGATCCTCCGGGTCGCGGAGGAGTACGACGCCGTCGTCATGTACCAGGCGGAATCGCGCCTGGGCGACCGGATATTCGGGACGCTACCGGATCGGATCGCCGACCGAACGGGCGACCCGGTGATCGTGGTCCGGCGAGACTACGGAGACGACTCGGCGAGTCGAGACGAGCGATCGGCGTAACGGTGTGATCGAAGCCGGGACTGAACCCGGGGACGGACCCGCGACCCTGTCCGGACCCGCACGCGCTAGGAGGGAACGGAGTCCGAGAACGTGCTCAGCGCTTCGTCCTTGGGGACCCCCTGCGGGATCAGGGTGACGACGTCGTCGGCCTCGATGACGGTCCCGTCCTCGGGTTGAACGATCGCGCCGTCCCGTTCGATCGAGATCAGGATCACCTGTTCCGGCAGGAGGTCCTCCTCTCGAGCTGTCTCGAGGCTCAGCCCGACGATCGGTGCCCCTTCGGTGACGGCCACCTCGAAGACCTCGGTGCCGTCGCCGAGGGTCACGAGTCCGGTCGCTGTCGTCGACCCGGAAACGTCCTCGGGGCCGAACGAGGCGTACGGGCTCCGTATCTCCGTCTGAACGAGCTCCTCGTCTTCGATCCGGATGTCGAGCTCCGAGAGCGCGCGTGCGATCTCCCGGAGGTCCCTGGTGTCGTTACCGACGGCGACGACCTGGAGGTCGCGCCGCCCGGCCATCAGTACGCGGACGTTGATCACGCCCGGGATCGACTGAGCCGCCAACGCCAGTCGTTCGCGCTCGGCGGCAGGGACCGTACACATGTACAGCGACGTCAGTCGCCCGCCCGCCCGCTCGAAGTCGATGGTCGCGGTGTACCCCTGGATCACGCCGGCCTCCTCCAGCTGTTCGATCCGGTTCCGGACCGTTCCCGCGGAGACGTTCAATCCCTCGGCGATCATCGGCGCGGAGGTGTTCCGTGCGTCCTCCATCAGCGCGTGGATGATGCGCCGATCGATCTCGTCTAGCCGGTACGTCATACCTGGACCTCCACGAGGACGGCGCTTATCGGTTGTGTCTCAGGGATCGTCCGGTCGAGACGACCGACAGCGGTCGACCGTCCGGTCATTCGGGCTCCGTCGAGGCGAGTCCATCGTCCTTCTCGCCACGATACTCGTGGACGATCGTCCCGAGCGCGCCGGTCCTGTCGGTCCGGGAGCGCCCGTAGGCGAAGTAGATCAGGGTGCTGCCCGCGATGATCCCGACCGCGCCGAGGATCGGCACCGTCCCCATCTGTGTCAGGAGCCCGATCCCGGCCAGGAACCCGAAGACCTGGACGTACGGGTACCCGGGGGAGGTGAACTCGGGTTGATACGAGGGCACGTCGGCCTCGCGGAACGCGACCAGCGCCAGGTTGATGATCGAGAACACGAGGATCTGGAACGCGCTCGCCAGTTTTGCCAGTTCGACCACCGGTACGAACGCGATGAGGAGCACTAACACGGCGCCGGTGAGAAGCACCGAATTGCGCGGCGTCTTGAACCGGTCGTCGATCCGCCGAAGCCGTGGCGGCAGGAGGTCGTCGCGGCTCATCGCGAGCGGGAACCGCGAGGACGACAACACGCCGGCGTTCGCCATGCTCGTCAGTGCGACGACCGCGATGACGGAGATGACGACGACGCCGAACCCCCCGAAGAGCGCCCCCGCGCCGTCGGCCATCGGGGTCAACGACGCCGTACCGCCGGGACCGCCGGTTTCCAGCGTCTCCGGGTCGCTCAAGCTGATCACCGCACCGACTACGGCCACGTACAGGACGGTCATGATCCCCATCGAGCCGAGCATGGCCCGCGGAAGGTTCCGAGCAGGGTTCTTGACCTCTTCCGCAACGCTGGCGATCTTCGTGACGCCGGCATAGGAGACGAAGACGAACGCGGACGCGGTGACGATCCCGCTCGTCCCGTGCGTCGTGAAGGGAGTGAACCGACTCGTGTCGATCAGCAACCCGGCGTTGGTCGTGTACGCGGTCAGCCCCACGAGGACCAGGCTAACGACGAGGGCCTGGACGCGACCGCTCAGTTTCGTTCCGGAGACGTTAAGCACGATAACGAACAGGCCGAGTCCGAGCCCGACGTACGTTACCGCAGCCTGTGAGATCGGCGCGAAGAGCAGAAGGTACGCGCCGAGACCGACGAGGGCGAACGAGCTCTTGAACACCAGCGAGAACCACGCACCGATCCCGGCGATGGTGCCGAACAACGGGCCCAGCGCACGGTCGATGTAGAGGTACGTCCCACCGGACTCCGGCATCGCCGTCGCCATCTCGGCCTTCGACAACGCCGCCGGGAGGACGACGATCGCGGCGAGGACGTACGCCAGTATCACCGCCGGTCCAGCCTTCTTGTACCCGAGCGCCGGCAGGACGAAGATCCCGCTGCCGATCATCGCGCCCATGCTGATCATCATCGTCGGATACAGTCCCAGACTCCGATCCAGGTCGTGTCCGGCCATCGATACCGGTGATAACGGTCCTATCCTATTAGGTATTCTGATTCAGTAATATATGGCCCCTTATTTTTCGGTATCAGTAATACACGGGGCTCGAGAGCACCGGGACCGGATCAGTGGTGACGGGACCGGATCAGTGGTGACGGGACCGGATCCGTCGTGATAGAACCGAATCCGTCGTGACGGGACCGGGTTGTCGAGAACGCGGATCGGTCCGTTCGCGTCGGTCGCTCGGACGCGACGTCAACGCGAAGGGCGGGCCGTCCGGTGACTGTCGGTTCCCGAACGACGTTTCGAAACGTGACCGCAGGAGCGACCGTATCGGTCGGAGGGTGGCTACTCGGAGCGTTCCCGCTCCACGTCGGCTTCGGGGGGTTCGACCGTCGACGCGTCCGCTTCGGTCTCGGGATCCGATCGAGCGTCGTCCGCCTCGGCCGCCTTGCGTGCCCGATCGGCGGCGAGTTCGCGGTCGATGTCGTCTTCCACGTACGCCATCGATTCGACGGTGACGACGTTGCCGCCGCCGGGGTCGACGACCATCACCTCCTCGCCCTCCTCGATGGTCCCCTCGATCGAGCGGGCCGAGTAGTGCGGGTTGAAGCCTCCCCCCTCGAGTTTGACCTGCCCACCGCGGGGAGTCACCGTCTCCGAGACGGTCCCGAGTTTCCCCTTCAGGCTGTCGCTGTCGCTGGTCTGCGGCTGTCCCTTGCCGCCGTAGAGGTCGAACTCGCGGTAGCCGTAGAACGCGGCCGCGCCGACCACGAGAGTGAGCACCGCCATCACGAACGTGATGACCCCGCCGGCGAGGCCGAGGGTCGCCAGGAGCAACCCACCGAGGCCCGCACCGATGAGCGCGATGCCGACGACGATGAAGTTCGCGCCCGGCGCGATCGCCTCCGCCATCGCCAGCAGGAGCCCGACCGTCAACAGCAGGAGGGGGAGGGTGTCGGGACCGAACAGGTCCGCCTGCAGGAGCACGTCCATACCACCCCGTACGGCTGGGAGGCGGATAAGTTGTGGTACGACGGGACACGGGGTCGGTCCTCCGCAGCGTGAGCCGACCGGGGGGGGCGTTGGGACGGTCCCGACGATCTCCTGTCGACGAACCCCTGTCGACATTCCGTATCGACGACGTACACCCGGTTCAGAACCCGAACACGAACACGCCGACGACGAGCGCGACCCCGAGCACGACGAAGACGGCGTGTTCGACGTCGATCGACCCCGGCTCGATCGGCTCGCTCTCGGGCGTCGACGTGTCCTCGGTGATCCCGTCCGGCCCCACGTCGTCGAGGCCGAACCGCCACTCGCGGTCGTCCTCGCCGTCATCACGGACCTCGTTCGCCCGACTGCGGGTGTCGTCGCCGCTCATACCCGCGGTAGGGGCGTGCCAAATAAATGACTGGCGGGCGCGACTCGAGCGGAGGCGGCCCCGTCGGCTTACACTCGAGCGGACACGGCCCCGTCGGCTTACACTCGAGCGGACACGGCCCCGTCGGCTTACCGCCGACGGGCGGGCGCGATCACGTCGCCGTCGTACACGACGCCACGCTCGCCGTCGAGCGTCAGCGTGGTCCCGTCCGCCACGGAGTCGGGAAGCGTCACGCCGGAGACCATCGGCACGCCCAGCTCGCGGGCGACGACGGCGGGGTAGCCGGTCATCCCCGGGCGGGCGTCGACGATCCCGGCGATCCGGTCGAGGTCCCCGGTGAACTCGCCCTCGAAGTCGAGATCGAGCGCGACGATCGACCCGTCGGGGACCGTAGAGAGGTCGCCGTCGTCGCTTCGGTGGACCGGCGCGGCCACGCGGCCGGCGACGATCGCCTTCCCGGTGGCGATCGTCTCGGCCGCGATGTGGACCTTCAGCGTGTTCGTCGTGTTCGTCCCCTCCAGCTCCGTCAACATCCCCGAGAGGACCACGAGGGTGTCGCCGGAGGCGGCCGCGCCGGTGTCGAGCGCGGCGTCGACCGCGTTGTCGAGGACGTCCTCCATGTCGTGGGCGTAGTCGGTGGTGACCGGCTGGATCCCCCACGACAGCGCGAGCTGGCGGCGCACGCGGTCGTTCGGGGTGGTCGCGACGACCGGCACGCCCGGGCGGAACATGGCCGTCTTGCGGGCGGTGTAGCCGGACTCCGAGACCGCGACCACCGTCGACGCGCCGATGTCGCGCGCCAGGTAGCGCGCCGAGCGCGCAAGCGCCTCGGTCCGGGAGCCGGCGGCGGCGGTCGGCACCCGCTGTTCGCGCGTCTCCGCGTACTCCCCGCTGGTCTCGACCTCGCGGACGATCCGGTCCATCGTCTCGACGACCCGGATCGGATGGTCGCCGATGGCGGTCTCGCCGGAGAGCATCACCGCGTCGGTCCCGTCGAGGACCGCGTTGGCGACGTCGGAGGCCTCGGCACGGGTGGGTCGGCGCGAGCGGATCATCGAGTCGAGCATCTCGGTCGCGGTGATCACCGGGACGCCCTCGTCGACGCAGGTGCGGATGATCCGCTTCTGGATCATGGGAACGTCCTCCAGCGGACACTCGACGCCGAGGTCGCCGCGGGCGACCATCACGCCGTCGGCGGCGTCGACGATGCCCGTCAGGTTCTCGACGGCACCGGCGCGCTCGATCTTCGCTATCACCGGGACGTCGTCGCCGCCGTACTCCTCGAGACGGTCGGCGATCCGGTAGACGTCGTCGGCGTCGCGGACGAACGAGGCGGCGACGAAGTCGGCGTCCGCGCGCGCGGCGAGCCGGAGCTCCGCCTCGTCCGCCGGCGTGACGAGATCGACGTCGATCGCGACGCCCGGGAGGTTGACCCCCTTCCGGGAGCCGAGTTGGCCGCCGGAGACCACCCGTGCGACGACCGAGCCGTCCGCGTCGACCCGCTCGACGCGACACTCGATCCGACCGTCGTCCAGCAGGACCGTGTCGCCGGGGGACGCGGCACCGATGGAGTGGGTGAGCCCCACCCGTTCGGGCGTCGCATCCGACCCCTCGTGGAACGTCACTTCGGAACCCGTCGCGACCGTGATCGGACCGTCTATCTCGGCAGTGCGGACCTCCGGTCCCTTCAGGTCGACCATCACCGCGAGCGGGTCGTCGATCGCGTCGTCCACGGTGCGGACCAGCTCGATGACGTCCTCACGATGGGCCGTCGTCCCGTGGCTGGCGTTGAGTCGAGCGACCGACATCCCCGCGTCCGCGAGGCCGCGGATCGTGTCCCGGTCGTCCGACGCCGGACCCAGCGTACAGACGATCTTGGCGTTGCGCATACCGCCGGTTTCGGCGGAGGGGCGCAAAAAGGCACAGGGTTGAGTCGGAATCGAGTGAACGTTCGTGACCGTCCCGTTCGTGCCTGGCCGTCCGCTCCGCGATCCGAGCCGGTTGCTATCTCTCTACGAGGAGCAAATCCCGCCGTTCACGGCGGAGAGGATGTCACCGTTTTATTTCCTTCCACTCCTGACGGGAGGCAGATGCGCCGTCGCCGTCTCCTCGTCGCGACCGCGGCCGTCTCGCCGCTCGCCACCGCCGGGTGTAGCGACGATCCGGACGAGGAGATATTGGAGCCACGAGCGCGCGTCGTCGAGAGCGAGCTCGTGCGGGAACACGAGGGGACGGACGAGGAGACGGTCGCCGTCGAGGGCGTCGTCGAACGGACCAGCGACGAGCCGATCACGTACCTCGAGGTTCGGGTCCGCTTCCTCGACGCGGACGGCGAGGTGTTGGACAACACGATCGAACAGGTGCCGGACGTCTCCGAAGGCGACCGCTGGGAGTTCACCGTCGTCTTCCCCGACGTCGGTGAACGCGCCGCGCTCGTCGCCGACCACGAGGCGGAAGTCGTCAAGAATCCCTGAGATGGACCACGAGACGACCGCCAACGGGGTCAGACCGTTCCACGAGAAACGACTCGCGGGCCCGAAGTACGAGAACCGGCCCGTTGGCCCGAAGTACGAGAACCGGCCCGTTGGCCCGGGGTACCGGTCGTGACGCAGGGATCGGGGCCGGACGTGATCACGGACGACGGCGGGCGGCCGCCACCGGACCCGACCCCCTCGACAGAGGTGCGCGAGGACACGACCGACACGACGGTGCCGCCCTCGAACACGGGGGATCAGACGATGGCGGAGCAGGGCGGCGTCACGTTCGCCGGCGAACTGATCAAGAAGGGGTTCGGGTTCCTCGTCGTCGCCATGATAACCCGGCTCGTGAGCCCCGGCGTCTACGGGCTGTTCGTGTTGTCGACGTCGGTGCTCCACCTCACGCAGGTGTTCGCCAGCGCGGGGTTACACCGAGCGATCGACTACTTCGTCCCGCAATACCTCGAGCGTGGCGAGCCCGGTCGGGCCCGCGGCGTGACGGTACAGGTGTTCGGCCTCCTGCTTCTCACCTCGACGGTGACGGCGGTCGGCGTGTTCCTCGCCGCGGAGACGCTCGCGACGGCGTTCGACGAGCCGGGGATCGCGACGGGGCTCCGACTGCTCGCCGTCGCGCTCCCGCTGTTGGCGGTTTTCAACGGACTGATGGCGTCGTACAGCGGTATCAAGCGTCTCAGGTACCGCGTGTACGTCCGCGACATCACCAGGCCGACGGTGCGGCTGCTCGCGACCGTCGGCCTGCTCCTCGTCGGCTTCGGCCTTGTCGGGATCGTCGGCGGCTACGTCGTCGGCCTCCTCGTCGGGATCACCCTCGGGGTCGTCCTGCTGGTTCGACAGGACGTGCTGCGGGGCGGCGAGACGACGTTCACGCCCGTTCGCGAGGTCCTCTGGTACGGCGTGCCGCTCGCGCTCGCGGGCGTCATCTACGTGGTGATGGGACAGGTCGACTACTTCGTCGTGGGCTACTACATGTCCTCGGACGACGTGGGTATCTATCGGATCGGGTACATGCTCGCAGCGAACCTCCTCGTCTTCTTCTCGTCGCTCGCGCCCGTGTTCAAGCCGCTGATCGCCGAGCGACGGCACGACCACGACGCGGTGACCGAGCGGTATCGGACCGCGACGCGGTGGGTGCTCGCCCTCTCTTTGCCGGTGGCCGCCGTCCTCGTGCTCGGAGCCGAGGCGTACCTCTCGCTCGTGTTCACGCCGCAGTACACGGCCGCGAGCGGCGTCGTGCTCGCCTTGGTCGTCGGCTACCTGGTGAGCGTGACCGCCGGTGGTCCCGGGGGCACGCTCCTCCAGGGGCTCGGCTACTCCCGAATGGTCTTTCTCAACTCCACGCTGCTTTTGATCGCCAACGTCGTGTTCAGCGTCCTGCTGGTGCCGCGGTACGGTATCCTCGGCGCGGGGGTCGGAACGATGCTCGCGCTGATGCTCTCCGGGACTGCCGCACTCCTCGAGGTGTACTACTACCGGGGGATCCATCCGTTCACGCGCGAGCTCGGCCTCGTCGTCGCCGCGTGGCTTCCCGCGCTCGCGCTCGGCGCGCTGGTCGTCACGCTCGTGTCGAACGACCTGGTCGTGGCCGTCGTCCTTCCCCTCGTCGTCATCGGAACCTACGTTCCCGCCGGACAGGCGCTCGGCGTCGTCACTCCCGCGGACGTCGATATCGCCGAACGGATCGTTCCCCGGTCGGTCGTCGATCGGCTCCGGCGCGTCGCCGAGACGTAGCGGGGACGGGACGGCCGGCAGACCCGTCACGCCGACGGCGACTCGAGAGCGTGGTGTCCGGTACGACGGAACCGTTCAGTGCGCCACGGCGACCGCGATCACCGTCGAGAGGACCCCGACGACGAGGAACAGCCGGTTCGCGTGGGGGCTCTTCGCCGGCGTCAGATCGAGGGAGTAGTGTGCCGACGACAGGGGTCGAAACGGGCGGATCCCCATCGGTGTGATCGCGTCCCCGGCGATGTGAGAACACAGCGACAGCGTCACCGTACCGGCGACGAACGCGGGCGTCCACGCCGGGAGCGCCCGGAAAACGCCGCCCGCGGCGAGCGTGACGGCCGCGAGAACTCCCACGAGTAGTCCGACGGCGACCGCGAACGCGACGGTGTGTGTCGCCCCCCGATGCGGGATCGGGAGCTTGTGATCGGCGTCAGGCAACGTGGCGGAGGCGACGGCGAGACCGCCGCCGAGGAGCGTCAACCCGGGCTCGCCGATCGCGAGGGTGACCCCTACAGCCGGGGTGTACGCAAGCAGGGCGATGCCGACGTGCCCACGCCAGTACATGCCCCTCCTCCGTCGATATCGAATAAAAAGGCGTCGCCGGAGCCCGCGGGCGCGAGACGAGCCGCCACACAGCAGTAAGTGTCATTAGGAACGAAATATATATGGCCACACTACTACTTCGGACGGTCGAATGGACGGTTCCGCCGAGGTCTTCTCGCACGACGCGCTCGCGTTCTCCGTGCTCGACAGCGAGGTCAGGCTCGCCATCCTCGATTCGCTGTACGAGCGGACGGTCGCGTCCGGACCGCTGGCGGGCAACGCCACGTACTCGACGATCAAAGCCGACGTGGACGTCGAGGACAGCGGCCGGTTCAGCTACCACCTCGACAGGCTCACCGACCAGTTCGTCACGAAGACCGAGAGCGGGTACCGGCTCGCGGAGCCGGGTCGGGAGGTGGTCCGGCTTCGCCGAACCGGGGTCCTCACCGAGGACCCGACCGTCGAGGCCGAGCCGGTCGACGGTGCGTGCTACTACTGTGGGAGCGGTATCCAGGCCTTCTACCGCAGGGGCTACCTCGTGACGTGGTGTCCGGAGTGTCCCGGGCTGATCGAACACGAACTCGTCGCCGACGGGACGCTCGCGTCGCTCTCGTACCCGCCGGCGGGCGTGACGGGGGTCGACATCGAGACCGCGTTCGAACGCTCCCACCGCCGGGCGGCACAGGCCTTCAGGGCGATGGCCGACGGCTTCTGTCCGAACTGCGGCCACGACGTGACGGCGACGCTCCCTCCCGCGGAGGGCGGGGATCCGGGGGACGACGGATACGGGTTCCGCCACGTGAACCACGACGGGATGGTCCGGTTCGCGTGTACCCACTGCGGCCAGCGGCGCATCTCACACCCGCTCTACGCCACCGACGACCGGGGCCCGATGGCCGACTTCTTCGCGGCGAACGGGCTCGACCCGGGGTGGGACCGGATCGCCGCGGTGATGCCATGGTCGGTCACCGGCGACGGGGACGAACTCGTCTTCGAGGCGCCGGGCGGAACCCGGTTCCGCGTCGACGACGAACTCGAGGTCCGACGGGAGTAGCCACCCCGACACACGAGGAGTAGCCGTCCCGGCACGCCGGGAGCCCCCGCGGATCGCCCCGGCACTTTAGCCGGTCGGCGTCGAGGACCGCCCATGACCGGGATCGACGCTGCGGCGCACTATACGCGCCACGCCGGGTGCTACGACCGGATCGCGACCGACGCGCCGTTCGTCACGGGACTCCGTCGGCGGATCGTCGACGCGCTCGACCCGGGGCGCGGCGACGTCGTCGTCGAGATGGGGTGTGGCACCGGCGCGAACCTGGCGTTGCTCCGCGACCGGGTCGGCCCGGGCGGGACCGTGATCGGGGTCGACATCTCCGCCGGGGCGCTCGAACGCGCCCGTGACCGGATCGAGCGGGCGGGCTGGCGGAACGTCCACGTCGTCCACGCGGACGCGAACCGGCCGCCCCTGCCGGTCGAACGCGGGACCGACGACGACGTGGCGGACGTGGGCGGACGACGACCGATCGCGGGCGGACGACGACCGATCGAGGCCGACGCCGTGCTCGCGACGTTCCTCACGGGCATGCTCGACGACCCCGCGGGCGCCGTGGACGGGTGGTGCCGGCTCGTCGGCGGCGCGGGAGCCGAGGGTGGGCGTCGACGGCGACGGGGGCGTCTCTGTGTCGCGGGGCTCGCACGGAGCACCCGGCCGGTCGGTCGCCTCCTCAATCCGGCCTTCGCTCTGGCCGTCCGGGCCACAGCTCCGCCGGGACGGGACGGGGGACGCGACGACGGGAGCGGCCGCGACGGAGGGGTGGGGCGAAACCGCCGGGCGGTCGAGGTCCTCGACGAGCGGGCGCTGGCCGCCCACCGACGGGTCCACGAGCGGTGTTCGGACGCGACCACGACGCGGGCGCTCGCGGGGTTCGCGCGGATCACCGCGGGGACGGTCGACCGGAGGTGACGGGGGCCGTCGACTCGAGCCGATTCAGTCGTCCGCGGGGGCGGGCCGCGAGGAGAGCCGCACGTCGCCGGCGTCGACGCCGAGCTCGTCGAGCGCGGCCTGTGCGGCGCGCTTGCCGGAGACGAGCATCGCGCCGAAGGTCGGTCCCATCCGCGGGAGCCCGTAGGCCGTCGCGACCGCCATGCCGCTCGCGACGAGGCCGTCGTGGACGACGCCGGTGTGTTCGACGACGGCGTCCTCGCTCTCGCCGACCCACATCGAGTCGTGGCCCGGCGAGTCGTGGCCCGGCGCGCCGTACTCGTCGTCGCCCGTCGCGTCCATTCCCACGTCGTGTTCCCTGGCGTGTTCGATGCCGGGCGCGGAGAACACGCCCCGCTCGTCGAGCTTGCTGATCGCGACCGCGTCGTGGCCGGTGGCGTCGATCACGACCTCGGACTCCACCGCGATCGGGTCGACGCAGGTGATCTCCCGCGGGAGCGCGTGGACGGGCGTCCAGTTCATCACGATCCCGCCGACGCGGTGGTCCTCGCGGACGACGAGGTCGGTGAACTCGGTCATGTTCTGGACCTTGACCCCCGCGTCGCAGGCGGCCTTGATCAGCCCCGAACACGCCTCCGGTCCGTTGGCGACGTAGAGGTCCTCGACGCCGTCGGCGGGTTCGAAGCCGACGTCGAGGTCCGCGAGCACCTCCTGGGCTGGGTCGCGGACGGTCACCGTGTTCATGAGGAAGCCGCCGAGCCAGAAGCCGCCGCCGAGGTAGTTGTTCTTCTCGACGACCATCACCTTCACGCCGCGGTCGGCGAGTTCCTTCGCAGCCATCAACCCGGACGGTCCGCCCCCGATCACGATGGCGTCGCTCTCGGAGAACTCGAGGAACTCCTCGGACCAGTCCTGCCCGATGGCGCGCGTTACGTCCGCCTCGCTCACGTCGCTGAAGCCGTCGAACTCCATGGTACGACCGAGTAATATCACTTAGTTATATTAATCGTTGTGGTCGACGTGGTCCGAGTACCGGTCCGATTCGCGGTGCGGTGGCGTGCGCCTCCGAGCGCCCGCGGGGCGCGAGGAGCCCGCGCGAGGGAGGCCGAGGTGACCCGCCGGCAGTTCCGGCGGGTCACCGAGGCCGAGGCTGGGGAGGCGGGAGGTGCGGTGCTGTGCGGGGCGGGATTCAAAGGGGCAGCCGCGAGGACGACGGCGGCCGAAGTAAGCACTGGAAGGAGCGAGTGAAACGAGCGACTGAAGCGCACAACGAGGCCTCCGAGTCCTCGCGGCTGGGGCTTTGGCGGTGTTCACCGCGCTAGCAACTGCGCATCGCCGAACAGCTGGGGCTTTGGCGGTGTTCACCGCACTAGCAACTGCGTATCGCCGAACAGCTGGGGCTTTGGCGGTGTTCACCGCGCTAGCAACGACCCGTTCTACTCGCTCCGATCTCCGCTCGATCGACGAACCGTCGCCAGCGAACGACGGTTCCCTCGAGAACACATCCGAGAAACGGGAGTTCGAGACCGAGGAACGGATACGCCACGGAGGCGCACGGACGTGGCCGACTCGTAGCCTTTTTACGCACGCTGGGGGTATTCGAGCACACTATGGCTGAGGACAAGGCACGAAGCACCGGTAGCGCGGGCCGATTCGGGGCCCGGTACGGCCGCGTCTCGAGAAAGCGGGTCAAGGACATCGAAGCGGAGATGCACAACGCGACCGTCGACGGCGACGACGTGACGCGCGTCGGCACCGGCATCTGGGTGAACGAGGAGACGGGCGAGACGTTCACCGGCGGGGCCTACCGCCCCGAGACCCCCGGCGGCCGGACCGTCCGCCGCTCCATCCGCGCCGCGCTCGCCGACGAAGAAGAATGAGTTACAAGTGTTCCCGCTGTAAGCGCGACGTCACGCTCGACGAGTACGGCGGCGTCCGCTGTCCCTACTGTGGCCACCGTGTCCTCCTGAAGGAGCGCGGCGGCGACATCAAGGAAGTCGACGTCGAGTAACCGGACCCCCGCCGTGACCGACCGCGACGCGTCGACGACCGACCCCGCCGACCCCCTGCCGGCGACCGACGCCGACCGCGACCACCGGGCCACCCTCTCCTTCGAGTACTCCGACGAGACGTGCGCGAGCGTCGTCGCCGACGCGCTCGCGCCCGAGGTCGGCGACCTCGACGAGTCGCGCTCGCGGGCGACCGTCTCCCGGGACGGGGACATCGTTCACGTGCGCGTGGCCGCCACCGACCTCGTCGCGCTCCGGGCGGGGATGGTCAGCTGGTCGCGGCTGGTCGCGGTCGCCGAGGGAGTGAGCCGGGACCGATACGTCGACCGATAGCGCGCCGATCGGTCTCACGTCGACGGATCGGATTCTGGCCGTTTCGGACCCTCTCTTTCCCATGTACGGCGGTTATCGCGCTCGGCGGAGAAGTCGGGGGTTTTTCCCTCCGGGCCGCCTCGGTCCGCCCATGCAAGGGAACATGCCGCCCGAGGCACAGGAGAAGATCGAGGAGCTTCAGGACCTTCAGGAGACGGCCCAGCAGGTCGCCCAGCAGAAGGAGCAGGCGAAGACCGCGCTCAACGAGTCGAAGACGGCGCTCGACGCCCTCGAGGACGTCGACGAGGACGCCGGCATGTACCGCGAGATCGGCGAGGTGCTCGTCGAGACCGACTACGAGTCCGCCTACGACGACCTCGAGAACAAGGTCGACTCCCTCGAGGTCCGCGTCGAGCAACTCGAGAAACAGGAGGAGCGCGTCCAGGAGCAGTTCGACGACCTCCAGGGCGAGCTCCAGCAGATGCTCCAGGGCGGCGCCGGCGGCGGCCCGATGGGTCCCGGCGGCCCGGGCGCGGGCGGCGCGTAACGACCGATGAGCGAGGACGCGTCGAGCGACGGGACAGCCGACGCCGACCCCACCGACGAGGAGGTCGTCCGGACCGCCGCGGAGGCTGCCGAGGGCGTCGTCTTCGAACACTACGACCAGTCGGCCGTGACCGACCTCGACGTCACGGTCACCTTCGAGGCGGGCGTCCTCGACGTGGACGTCTACCTGAACGCCCCGGACGGCCCCGACGACCCCGACCCCGAGACGGTCGCCGAGGCGGCCACGACCGCCGCGGGCGACGCCGTCGACGAGCTGTTCGAGGAGTAGACTGCGGACGGGGCCTCCCCGCCCGCGATTCGTTTCACGCCCAGCGGACGCTTCGTTACACGTCGAGCGGACGCGCCGTTCCGTGCGCGCCACTGCGCTCACGTGAGGAAGAACAACAGCACGCTCACCGACATGGCGAACAGCGTCACCGCCGCCGCCAGCGCCGCTCCGAGCGAGAGCGCGGCGTTGGCCTGCGTCGCGAGCGTCTCGGTGCGGTCGTTGCCGAACACGGTCACCGTCGTGCGTTCCGTCCCGCCGGCGACGGCGACCGGCTCGAGGTCGTCGCGTGCGTCGACCGCGAGCGACCGGACCGTCTCACACAGCGCGTCCGCGTCGATCTCCTCCCCGACCCGGTTGTCCGCGCGGGTGCGGTTGACGACGTGGTTGTCGGTGGTCATCACCTCGACGTGGTCGACGCCGGTCGCCTCGCGGACGGCCGAGAGCAGGTCCCCCCGGAGCCCCGGAACCATGTTGTTGCCGTCGATGAGGACGTAGGCGGCCTCGACGCCGGCGACGCGCGTGACCGCGACGCGGACGCCGAGCGGGCCGATCCCCTCCTCCGGCGTCCACTCCGTCGGGTCCCACGCCACGCCGAGTTCCGTCCGGCCGCGGTCGGCCTCGGCCGCCGCCTCGCCGGCGGTTCCGGCGGCGTCGTAGAGATCGTAGGAGCGTTTCGACCCCGGCGTGACGTGCCCGAGGTCGGGTCCAGCCCCCGACAGCCCGGCGTGACAGTTGTGACCGTCGACGAGGAGGACGTCCTCCAGGCCGTCCGTCCGGAACTCCGCGCGCGCCGACTGGCCGACCGCGAAGTCGACGTCGTCGGCCGACCCCGGCGCGAACGTGGAGACCGCGAGCCCGGCGTCGCCGAACCGCTGGGCGAGCATCGACGACTCGCCGGCCTCGATCGAGACCGGGACCGTCCCGTCCCGCCGGAACGTCGCGCCGGCGAGCGCGCGGTCGGCCGCGTCGAGGACGCAGTCGACCTCCGTCTCGGAGACGAGGTTGAAGTCGTGGCCGGCGGTCGCGTGCGGCGGGAACCCGATCCCCTCGGCCGAGAGCGCGACCCGGCGCGGGAGGTCACCGCCGCCGATCTCGCCCAACGGACCGGGGTGGATCATCGGCAGGACGAACCGTGCCTTCTCCTCGCCGAGTCGGTCGGGGTCGACCGTGCCGCCGTCGGCGGTCACGTCGTCCCGGCTCCCGTCGCCTCCAGCCCCGCCGGCGTCACCGTCGCCTCCAGCCCCGCCGGCGTCACCGTCGCCTCCAGCCCCGCCGGCGTCCAGGGTCCGGAACGACAGCACCGAGACGGGGACGACCGCCTCCTGGCCGAGCCGCTCGAAGAACCGCTCGAGGTCGCGGGACTCCTCGGCAGCGTAGCCGATGAACCCGCGGATGAAATCCAGCACGGAGACGTCGAGCGCGCGCCGCCACGGGCGCTCGACCGCGACGAGGAACGCCCAGACGGCGACCGCATAGAGCAGACAGAGCGCCCCCAAAAGCAGGAAGTGGTCGATGGTCACCGCGTCGAAGACAGGCGGCCCGTGGTCGGTACGCGAGAGGAACACGACGTACGCCTCGTAGGCGGACCCCCCGTCGATGAGCAGGCGCGCGGTCCCGCCGTACACGAAGAGCAGGACCGCGGCCACGACGGTCTGGACCGACGCGGGGACGCTGGCGACGGGCAGGGAGACCCGCGAGACCGCGAGGACGGCGAGCAGCCGGAGTGCGAAGATGGACGCGAGCGCGACGACGAGCGCGTCGAAGACGAACCGCTGGGAGAGCCCGAAGAGGGCGGCGAAGACGCCGGCGACGACGAGCACGACGACCACGAACAGCTCGCATAAAAGCGCCAGGAGCGCCGACCGGTTGTACGTGAGTCTGCCGCCGAGCGCGCGGTCGATCGTCGTCGTCGTGAGCGCGGCGACGACGGTGGGCGCGCCGAGGAAGACGATCCCCTGCCAGGCGTCCTGGCCGACGAGCAAGACGGGGTACCGCGACCCCATCGTCGACGCGGAGTCGAAGACGGCGATCCCCGTGAGCCCGCCGAGGAGGACGGCGAACGCGAGCGTGCGCGGCCACCGCGGCGCACGAAAGATGAACTTGGAGAGCCCGGCGAGTCGCCCCTGTGTCGCGGTCACGGCTGTTCGATCCTCGCGCGCGAATAAAAGTCCCACCGGCTTCCGAATACGGACACGAAAAACGGCGTCTCTCGCCAGCAGGGAGTCGAGAGACCGAACGCCCGAAACGTCCTACGCCGACTCGCAGATCGCGAGGAAGTTCTCGAACACTTCCTCGCCCTCGGCCGTGTGAGCGACCTCGGGGTGCCACTGGACCCCGTACAGACCCTCCTCGACGTTCGACATCGCCTCGATCCCGCAGACGTCGGAGGTCGCGGTGTGGGAGAACCCGTCGGGCAGCCCCTTCACCTCGTCGGCGTGGGAGGCCCACACCCGGGTGTCGGGCGCGAGCGACCCGACGAGCGGGTCCGCGTCGTCGACGATCTCCACGTCGACGTCGGCGTAGCCGCCGTAGTCGCCCTCGCCGACGCGCCCGCCGCGCTCGTCGGCGATCACCTGCATCCCCAGACAGATCCCGAAGACGGGGACCTCGAGGTCGAGGTACTCGCGCGCCCGGCCGATCCGGTCCATGTCGGGGCCGCCGGAGAGGACGACCCCGTCCGCGTCAACCTCGGCGGGCGGCGTGTCGGCGTCGAGTATCTCCGTGTCGACGCCCATGTCCCGGAGCGCGCGCCGCTCCAGGTGGGTGAACTGGCCGTGGAGGTCCAAGACGACGATCCGTGTCATGGGGTCGATCCGCGGGGCCAGCACAAAAACGGCTCGGAACCGACCGCAGATACGTGACGGTTCTCGGCTGTTGGAGGACGAAACGATCCATATCTATGAATCATATCCCGGTCGACGACCCGGATCACCGCTCCAGCGGATCGGTCTTCGTGAACTCCCGGAGGAGGACCGTCGCGTACGACCCGCTCGGGAGCGCGAACGCGAAGGCGGGGTCACCCCCCTCGAACGTCACGTCGAGGTCGGTCCGGACCTGGATCGCCCGTCGCGTGCCGGTCGAGTCGAACTCGCCGGGGAGGTCGAAGTCGGCGGGCTCGATCCCGGCGTCGTGAAGGACCGCCCGCGCGATCTCGCCGGGCTCGCCGTCGGCGAGCTCGGTGTCGGTGCCGACGAGCGGCGCGGTGACGAACGCCCGACCGCGCGCGCAGTGTCGCGCCATCACCGGCACCCGGTCCGCCGTCACCCGCTGTTCGCGGTCGGGGTCGGGCGCGTACAGCTCCTCGGGCGCGTCGCGGTCGGCGAAACACGCCACGTCGCCGGCGACGGGGCGGTGGAAGGACAGCCCGCGACGCAGCCGCTCGCTCACGATCCGGTTGAACAGCGCCGACTGGGCCGCGTTGACGAAGAGCCGCTGGAGGTTCGAGGGCACCGCCTCGAGCGCGTGCCGCCAGTCGTCGTCCGCGGGCGGCACGGCCGGGTCGACGTCCCGCTCGGCGAGCCGTGAGAGCATCCCGCGCTCGAACCGGAGCTTTCGCGGCATCGCCTCGAGACAGCCCCCCCAGTCGCCGTCGCCGGTACCGTCGGCGACGACGCCGGGGGCGTGGCCGTGCTCGGGCGCGTTCGCGCCGTCGACCGCCTCGACCCCGAACGCCTCGTCGACGCGGTCCCGTCCCGCGCGGGTGTCGTCGGGTTCGGCCGGGGAGGGGTTGCCCGCGTACAGCCGGACCGCCTCCCGGAAATCGCCGCGGACGACCGCGAGACCGACGAGGTGCGTGACCGGCCGGACGCTACCGAACCGCTGTTGGCCGAAGTAGTTGGGGACCGCGACCGGCGCCGCCGGGTCGTCCGGCTCCGCGCCCGCGAACGCCCGGAGGTCGCGGGCGACGGCCGCGACGCGCTCCTCGCTCTCCGCGACCGCGTCGGCGACGCGGACCTCGAAGGCGTTGCCGGCGAGGTCGCCGAACGACAGCCCGCGACCCGCCCGCCCGATCGGCTCGATCTCGACGCCGCGGATCTCGGGGAGGTCGTCGGGGTCGACACTGCGAAGCGTGAACAGCTGGGTCGTCACGGCGCGTTTGTCCTTCGTGCCCGCCCACGAGACGCGCTCGCGGCTTATGCCCATCGCGTCGGAGACTCGGCGCGCGAAGTCGTTCGTGTCCCAGTTCCGGAGCGTGGCGCGGACGACGAGCTCGGGGTACCCGCCCCGGTCGGATCCGAGCGGGTCCGGCTCGAACGCCTCCAGCTCCGTCACCCGGAAGTCCTCGGGCCGCTCGCGGAGCCGGCCGCCGATCCCGGGGGCGCCGCTAACGAAGTAGTCGATCCCGACGGCGCGCTCGACGGGGTGGGCTTCGCGAGGGGGGCGGGTCGCAGCCGGGTCGGCGGGGTCGTCGGTGTCAATGTCGTCGCTGTCGTCGACCATTCAGTAGAGGGGGAGGTCGCCCGTGACGCGGTCGACGAGGTCGTCGCCCGCGGGGCCGACGGCGAGCGCGGTGACCGTCCCCGGCTCCAGCTCGGTGTGGCCGGCGTCCCGGATGATCGCGTACGGGATCCCCTCCGTGTCCGCCTTGTCCGCGAGCTCGAACAGTTGGCTCTCGGAATCGGCGCCGAGGACGATCTTCTTCTGTCCCGACCCCTTCCACTTCGTACGGCTCCGACGACCCGTGTCCTTGTAGGCCGAAAGCGACGCGTGTGCGACCTGTGCGGCGAGTTTCCCCTCGCCCATCCCGAGGTCCCGGCGGGCGACGATCGCCTGTTTCATACCGACCGTGAGCCCCGCCGCGGGTATAGCTCTGTTCTCTCGGACGGGTCGGGTGGCTCCCCGGACGTGTCGGGTGGCTCCCCGGACGTGTCGGGTGGCTCCCCGGACGTGTCGGACGGTCGACCGAGCGACCGAATCGCCGGGATTTATTGGCCGGTCTCGACGACTCTCGGCCGCGTCGTCCCCGCGACGCTTGGTTCCCATGGATCTGGACGAGTTCGCGCGCACGAGCGCGCCAGAACGCGACGGTAACGAGTTTCGAAAGGAGAACAACCGGCTGCTCGGGGTTCCGCTCGACGGGACCGTGACGGTGAAGGCCGGCTCGATGGTGGCGTACACCGGCGACGTGACGTTCACGGGCAAGGCCTCCGCCGAGGGCGGCGTCACCGGCTTCCTCAAGGACGCGGTGAGCAGCGAAGGGACGCCGGTGATGGAGGCGGAGGGGAGCGGCTACCTCTACGTCGCCGAGCAGAGCAAGAAGGTGCGGATCCTCGACCTCGACGCCGGCGAGTCGATCTCCGTCAGCGGCAACGACGTGCTGGCGTTCGAATCCTCCGTCGACTACGAGATCGACACGATCGGTAGCGTCTCGGAGGCGGCCGCCGGCGGGCTGACGAACGTGTATCTCACCGGACCCGGACAGGTCGCGATCTCGACGCACGGCGACCCCGTCGTGTTGGAGCCGCCGGTCTTCACCGACCCCGACGCGACGGTCGCGTGGAGCAGCGACCTCTCTCCGTCGGTGTCGATCAACAAGACATTCGAGTTCGGCCAGACTTCCGGCGAATCCATCCAGATGGAGTTCACCGGCTCCGAGGGGTTCGTCGTGGTACAGCCCCACGAGGAGTAGCGGGTCGACCGAGGGCGCCGACGGTTTCCGGGAGTCTTTAGGTCGCGCCCCGCCCCTCTCCCAGCATGATCCTGTCGGACGCCGACATCCTCGACCGACTCGCGGAGGGGGACCTCGTGGTCGAGCCGCTCGCGGACGTCGACCAGCAGGTCCAGCCCGCGAGCGTCGACCTCCGGCTCGGCGAGCGGTTCTTGGAGTTCCAGCGCACCAACATCCCGTGTATCCACCCGACCGAGGCCGACGAGGTCGGCGAGTACGTCACGGAGACGACGGTCCCCGAGGGCGAGGAGTTCATCCTCCACCCCGGCGACTTCGTGCTCGGGACGACGACCGAGCGCGTCGAGATCCCCGACGACCTCGTCGCGCACGTCGAGGGCCGGTCGTCGCTCGGCCGGCTCGCGATCGTGGTCCATGCAACTGCGGGGCTGTGCGACCCCGGGTACAAGGGCCAGATCACGCTCGAACTGTCGAACCTCGGCACTGCCCCGGTCGCGCTCTCACCCGGGATGCGCGTCTCACAGCTCACGTTCACGGAGCTGAAGTCGCCGGCTGACCGCCCGTACGGTAGCGAGCGCGGCTCGAAGTACCAGGACCAGGACGGGCCGCAGGCGTCCCGGATCGGCTCGGATCCGGAGTTCAACGACCGCGACGGGGCGGAGGGTGAGACCGAATGAGGTTCATCGAGGAGGTCGTCGTCGACGAGTTCCTCCCCACGGTGCGCTCGATGCTCGCCGAGGACCTCCGCGAGCGCGGGTTCACCCAGCGGGAGGTCGCCGACGCGCTCGGCATCTCCCAGTCGGCCGTCTCGAAGTACGCCCACGGCGACGTGGCCCGCCACGATCGGATCGTCGCCGACGAGCGCGTGCGCGACCTCGTCGAGCGGGTCGGCGAGGGCCTCGCGAGCGGCGACGTGAGCCCGGTCGCGGCGCTCGTCGAGATCGAGGTGCTGATCCGACGGCTGGAGGAGGGCGACCTCCTCGCGGAGCTCCACGAGGAGGCGATGCCGGAACTCGCCGCCGCCGACGTGGACTTCTCCGTCCACGACCCCGACAGCGGGCTCCGCGAGCGCGAGACCGTCCTCGCGTCGGTCCGGCGGGGACTCCGGACCCTGACGAACGCCTCCGGGTTCGCCGGGCTCATCCCGAACGTCGGCGCGAACGTCGTCGAGTGTCTGGCGGACGCGGGCTCCGTCGACGACGTGGCCGCCGTCCCCGGACGGCTCGTCGACGTGAAGGGGCGGGCGATGGTGCCCGGGGAGCCGGAGTTCGGCGTGAGCGAGCACGTCGCGACCGTCCTGCTCGCTGCCCGCGAGGCCGGCTCGTCGGCCCGCGGGGCGGTGAACCTCCGGTACGACCCCGACCTCGTCGCGACGCTCGCCGAGTCGCACCCGACCGTCGAGTTCGACGCGGAACGCGGGACGCGGGAGGCGGTCGTCGACGCGGTCGCGGACGCGGACCTGCCGGACGGGACGGACACGATCGTCGCCTATCAGACCGGCGCGGTCGGCGTCGAGCCGATCCTGTACGTCCTGGCGCCGACCGCGCCGGAGGCGGCGCGGGTCGTCCGGACGCTGTTGTAGGCGGCGGTCGGACCGCGTCGGGGAGCCGAGTCCCCCACCCGGAAACCAGCGGGCTTTTGGCCCGTATCCACGACACATGAGACACACAGCCACATGAGCCACGACGACTTCCCCACGGACCACCCGGCGGTGGTGACCTGTGGACTGCCGTACGCCAACGGCGACCTCCACATCGGACACCTCCGCACCTACGTCGGCGGCGACGTCTACGCCCGCGCGCTCGAACGGCTCGGCCAGGAGACCGCGTTCGTCTCGGGCTCCGACATGCACGGGACGCCCGTCGCGGTCAACGCGGAACGGGAGGGCGTCTCCCCCGAGGCGTTCGCGCTCGACTGGCACGAACGGTACGCCGAGACGTTCCCGAAGTTCAACGTCGCGTTCGACAACTACGGCCACACCCACGACGAGACGAACACGGCGGTCACCCAACAGCTCGTCCGCGACCTCGAGGAGGGGGGGCACGTCTACGAGAAGGAGATCATGGTCGCGTACGACCCCGTCGACGACCAGTACCTCCCGGACCGCTACGTCGAGGGGACCTGCCCGTACTGCGGGGCGCACGCCCGCGGCGACGAGTGCGACGAGGGGTGTCAGCGCCACCTCGAGCCCGGCGAGGTCGAGGACCCGGTCTCGACGATCAGTGGTAACCCGGCGGAGTACCGCGAGCGCACCCACGAGTTCTTCGAGGTCTCCGCGTTCTCGGAGTACCTCTCCGGCTTCCTCGACCGGCTCGAGGGCACCTCGAACGCCCGGAACCAGCCCCGCGAGTGGATCGAACAGGGGCTACAGGACTGGTGTATCACCCGCGACATGGACTGGGGGATCGACCTGCCGGGCGAGAACCCGCAGGACCTCGTCCTCTACGTCTGGGTCGACGCCCCGATCGAGTACATCTCCTCGACGAAACAGTACACCGAGCGCGTCGGTTCGGACGTCTTCGACTGGGAGGCCGTCTGGAAGGAGGGTGCGGACGACGAGCACCCCGAGGGCGGCGAGATCGTCCACGTGATCGGCCGCGACATCATCCAGCACCACACGATCTTCTGGCCGGCGATGCTGGAGGCGACGGGCCACGCCGAACCCCGAGCCGTGATGGCGAGCGGGTTCGTCACCCTCGGCGGCAAGGGCTTTTCCACCAGTCGCGACCGCGCCGTCTGGGCCGACGAGTACCTCGAGGAGGGGTTCCACCCGGATCCCCTGCGCTACTACCTCGCGACCAACGGCGGGTTCCAACAGGACGTCGACTTCTCGTGGGAGAAGTTCCGCGACCGCGTGAACACCGAGCTCGTGGGCACCGTCGGTAACTTCCTCTACCGCTCGCTGCTCTTCGCGCACCGCAACTACGAGGACGCGCCGATCGCGGACGCGACGAGCGAGGAGGTACAGGAGCGCATCGAGGAGGCGATCGCCGACGTGGAGACAGCCGTCAACGACTACTCCGTGCGCGCGCTCGGCGATGCCGTCACCGACCTCGCCCGCTTCGGCAACGAGTACATCCAACACAGCGAGCCGTGGAACCTCGTCGACGACGACCCCGACGAGGCTGCACGGGTGATCCACGACTGCGTCGCGATCGCGAAGGCGATCGCGGTGCTCTTCGAGCCGATCGCCCCCGGGAAGTGCGAGCGCCTGTGGGACCAGCTCGGCGAGGAGGGCTCCGTCCACGACGTCACCGTCGAGGCCGCCCGCGAGGCTCCCGAGGGCGACCTCTCCGAGCCGACCGAGCTCTTCGAGAAGGTCGAAGACGACCGCGTCGAGGAGCTGAACGCGAAGCTGGAGGCGCGCGTCGCCGAGGCCGATGCGGACGGCACTGACGGCGACGAGACCGGGGACAGTGAAGACGACGAGGACGGCGAAACGGACGACCCCGCGACCGACGACCCCGCGACCGACGAACCCACGACCGACGACCCCGCGACCGACGACCCCGCGACCGACGACCCCGCGACCGACGAACCCATGACTGACATCGACCCGATCAGCGACGAGCGCATCAGCTTCGAACAGTTCCAAGAACTCGACGTCCGCGTCGGCCGGATCGAGGACGCCGAGGGGATCGAGGGCGCGGACGACCTGCTGAAACTCCGCGTCGACCTCGGCGTAGAGACCCGTACCATCGTGGCGGGGCTCAAGGGCCTCCACGCGGTCGAGGACCTCCCCGGAACGAAGGTGGTCGTGCTCGCCAACATGGAGAAGGCGGACCTGTTCGGCGTGGAGTCGAACGGCATGGTGCTCGCTGCGGGCGAGGAGGCCGACCTCCTCACCACCTACGAGGACGCGGAGCCCGGCACGAAGGTCCTCTAGGGCGCGTACGGGCCGTCACTCCCGTTCACCGACCGTCGGTTCCACCGTCAGGCGTCGAGGACCTCGACGAGGTTCCCGTCCGGGTCCCTGAGGAACAGGATCGTCGTCCCGCTCTCGGTCGTCCGCGGTTCGCTCAGCGTCTCGACCGCCGGATCGAGGTCGTCGTGGAACGCCTCCACGTCGTCGACCGAGAGCCCGAGGTGCGTCGCGCCCGGTCGGTCGAGCGACCGCTCCGGCATCGGTTCGCCCCCGGGGTCGTACTCGACGAGTTCGACGCGGACGCCCTCGGCCGCGAGGTGGGCGAACGCGGCGGACGCGCCGGCGACGTCGACCGCGTCGGCGAACGCCTCGCCGCCCACGGAGAACTCGGCGACGACCTCGAGCCCGAAGGTATCGGTGTAGAAGGCGACGGCGCGGTCGAGCTCCGAGACGGTGACCCCGACGTGGTGTGCGGTTGGGTCGGACACGCCCGGAGCGTCGGGGACCGGCGAGAAAACGGTGTCGACCCGAAACGCGGCGGCACGTCGTTCCCCGACGCCGGAAGGACGCCTGATTCGGCCAGCTACCGCCACTCCTCGCGCGGCACGCAGTCCACCGCCCGCACCGTGATCCACCGCGTCGTCCGCTCGTCGGGGTCGCGGTCGGCCTCGAAGAACGTCACCTCGGCGTCCGGGGACCCCTCACCCGCCGATCGGCAGACGATCTCCGGCCGCTCACTGGGAACACGCATCGGTGACGTGGACATACATGATTGTTCATGGTCCATCGGATAATACTTGTTGGTTCGGCTCCATTGGTAACGATCGGCCGAGAAATTCACCGAATTACATATATCCGATCCAGAAGTGATCGGGCGTTCTCGTGTTCGGGCTACAGACGGACCGGAACGCCGCGTTCGTCGAGGTAGGCCTTCGTCTCCTCGATGGAGTAGTCGCCGAAGTGGAAGATCGAGGCGGCGAGCCCGGCGTCCGCGTTCGCCTCGGTGAACACCTCGTACATGTCCTCGGGACCGCCACAGCCGGAGGAGGCGATGACGGGCGTGGAGACGGCGTCACAGACGGCTTTCATCAGCGGGATGTCGTACCCGTCCTTCGTGCCGTCCATGTCGATGGAGTTGACGAACAGCTCGCCCGCGCCCCGCCGCTCGGCCTCCTTCGCCCACGAGACCGCGTCGACCCCGGTTCCCTCGCGGCCGCCCTTCTTCGTACACTCGAACCACACTTCCTCGCCGTCGGCGTCCTCGTAGAAGTGCTCGCCGGCGTCGTCGTGACGTCGCCGTGCGTCGACGGAGATCACGATACACTGGCTACCGAAGGCGGCCGCGCCCTCCTCGATCAGTTCGGGTCGCTCGAGCGCACCGGTCGTGATCGACACCTTGTCCGCGCCCGCGCGGAGCGTCTCCTTGATGTCGGCTTTCGTCCGGATGCCGCCGCCGACCGTGAGCGGGATGAAACACTCGTCCGCGACCGCGTTCACCACGTCGAGCATCGTCTCGCGCCCCTCGGCGCTGGCGGTGATGTCGAGGAAGACGAACTCGTCGGCGCCCGCAGTGTTGTACTTCTTCGCCAGTTCGACGGGGTCGCCCGTGTACTCCAGGTTCTCGAAGTTGACCCCGGTGTAGACGGCGGCGTCGCCGTCGTCGTCGAGGTCGACGTCGATACAGGGGATGATCCGTTTCGTGAGTCCCATTCGTTACCGACCGTTGGCGACGCGGGAAGTAAAGGCCGCGGGACGAGGCGGACGTCTCCGCGCGACGGCGACGTCGCCAGTCGCAGTGGGGACGCCGCCGTTCACGACGGCCCCTCCCGCACGTCGTACCGGGCCACCGCGCGGTCGGCTCGCGTCGAGATACCGTTCGGGTTGCGCGCGGGGCTCCGGTCGCGCGCGCGGGCCACCAACCCGTCGGAGCCGCCGGAGAGGACCCCGGCCACCACGTCGCGACCGTTCGCGACCCATCCCGACGGCGTGGCCTCGCCGCGGACCACGTCGCGGGCGACCGACGCCGCGTCCGTGACCGCGTGCTTGCCGGTTCGAAGGACCGCGGACGGGCGGATGCCGTAGTTCTTGACGAGCCGGTACGCGAGCGCCCGGTACTTCCAGCCCCAGTCGCGGGCGGTCCGGCCGCCGTCGGCCGCGGTCGGGTTCGGCGGTTCCTCGCGGACTGCGACCGTGTCGCGCCAGGCGACCTCGCGGTCCATCCGCGCGAGCCGGTGGGCGGCGTCGCGCGCGCCACCGACCCGGAGGTACTCGTCGAAGCCGTCGAGATCGCGGAGCGCCTCCCGCCTGAACGCGACGTTCCCCCCCGCGAAGTACGTCACCGACCGACCCGCGATCCGACGGCGCTCCGGGCCGTCGGCGTCCCCGACTGCTCGTCCGTCGCCGTCTCTATCGTCATCAGTCCGGGCGTCGACTCCTCGGTCGTCCTCGTCTCGACCGCCGTCGCCGTCTCGGCCAACGTCGTCCCGACCGCCGGCGTCGTCTCGACCGTCGTCGTCCTCCCGGCCGTTCGGTCGGACCGGTCCGGTTACCACGTCGGCGTCGACGAGCCCCTCGCGGACCCCCTCGAGCCACGATTCGCCGATCCGCTTGTCGTAATCGACCAACGCGACCGCGTCGCCGCCTGCCACCTCGATGCCGGCGTTGCGGGCGACGTTGACGGTGCGGTCGGAGATCTCGACCAGCACGTCGACGTCGTCGCGGTCACGCACCATTCCCGTGGTGCCGTCCGCGGACGGACCGTTGACGACGATCACTTCCGTGTCGGGCGCGTGCGCCGCCAACGCGTCGAGGCAGGCGGCTAACCGGTCCCGACCGTTGAGCGTCGGGACGACGACCGACAGGTCCATACGCGTGACCATCGGGTCGAGGGTAAAAAAAGGGCTCCGTGGTGAGACGGCGGGTTTACGCCGTCGAACCGAGCTAGACCGTCAGGAAGTACACCTGCTTGCGGGCGTCCTTGAAGCTGTAGCGGGAGTCGACCAGCTCCTCGTCCTCCAGGCGGTTGAGCGCGTAGCGAACGGTACGGTCGGGGAGCAACGACTCCTCGGCGAGTCCGCCCTGCGAGAGGGGCGCGTCGCCCTCCAGGACCTTCGCGACGAGCTTGGCGCTCGGCGGAAGCTCGCGCAGACGGTCACGGTATTCGGTCTCGGTGAGACGGTCCTGATCGGCTGACCCCACGGGACTGGTACTCATACGTTCGGGAGACTCCCCCGATCGGTGGTAAAGGTTGTCTACATATAGGGGCATACGATCGGTATTATATAAGGTAATAATAGTACTGCCGCCGGGCTCGAACCTGGGAGACGCGAACGCGTCCCGACCGACGCCCGGTCGATTCCGTCGACACGTATCCAGTACGGTTTTAGTCGTTCGGCGTCCACCGGAGACAACGTGAAGGGTCAGGACTGGTATCAGGCCGACGAAGTCGCCGAGGAGTACGAGGACCTCCGCTTTTCCGGCGGCGGGGCCCTCATCGACCGGCGCGAGAAGGAGGCGGCGCTCTCCGCGCTCGGACCGATCGACGACGGCCACCGGGTGTTGGAGGTCGCCTGCGGAACCGGCCGGTTCACGACGATGCTCGCGGACCGGGGCGCGGACATCGTCGGGCTCGACATCTCCAGGGAGATGCTCGAGCAGGGGCGCGAGAACGCGGCCGACGCGGGGCTCTCCGACACCGTCGAGTTCCTTCGGGGTGACGCCTCGAGGCTACCGTTCCCCGACGACCACTTCGACTCGGTGGTCGCGATGCGCTTTTTCCACCTGATGGACGATCCGCTCGAGTTCATGCTGGAGCTCCGTCGAGTGAGCAACGAGCAGGTGTTCTTCGACACGTTCAACGCCCGCAGTCTCCGGGTGCTGTACACGTGGCTACTGCCGATGGGGTCGCGACTCTACTCGGAGCGGCAGGTCGCGGACCTGCTCGGGAACGCCGAGATGACCCTCGCGGGCGAGGAACACGACTTCGTCCTGCCCTACGGGTTCTACCGCGGGCTTCCGAGCGTCGTCGCCAAACCGTTCCGGGTCGTCGACGAGCTGATCGGGAACACGGTCCCCGGCGACTACGTCGCCTCCGTCTCCTACTGGGACGCCCGGGTCGCGGACGAGTAGTCCCGCGGACCGTGGACGGGCGGATCCCGCGGACCGCGTTCGTCGGCCCGCCTAGACGTCCTCGTCGATCACTTCGCCGACCGCGAAGTTCGATTTCACTTCCGTCACCTCGATCTTCACGCGCTCGCCGACCTCCGTGCCGGGGACGATGATCACGTAGCCGCGCTCGACGCGGGCGATCCCGTCGCCCTGCTTGCCGAGGTCCTCGATCTCGACGTACCGCATCTCGCCGGGTTCGACCGGCGGCTGCGGGCCGTTGTCGGCCGACGTGCTCGTCTCGTCGCGGTCGACGGGCCCGCTGTCGGTCCCGTCCCGCTCGATGAGCGCGACGCGGTAGGTCTCGCCCGGCTCCAACGAGCCGGTGTCCACCTCGCGGCGCGGTACTTCTACGACGTACTCGCCGTTCTCCTCCCGGAGTTCGGCACTGAACAGACAAAGGAGCTTCTCGGAGATTTCCATGATATACTCCGGTCGATCCGTCGAGACGGGTTACCATAGTTGTACCGCCGCCGAGTCGTGCCCGCGACCGTCCGCTGTGGTCCGGTCGCTCCTCGGCCCGCCCCACTCCCGGCAACCGCCGCCAGGGGACGAACGCCTTTGTGACGCCCCGTCGAACCGCGTTCCATGACCGAACTGGAGTTCCGCCACGGAGCCGTCTCGCCCCCGATCGTGACGCCGTTCGACGCCGACGGCGACGTCGACGCCGACACGCTCGCGAGCCACGCCGGGACGCTCGTCGACGCCGGCCTGGATGGGATGGTCCCCTGCGGGACGACCGGGGAGTTCGCCAGCCTCTCCGACGCGGAGTACCGAACCGTCGTCGAGACGGTCGCCGAGGCCGTCGACGGCCGGGTTCCCGTGATCGCGGGCGTGGCCGACACGACCGTCCCGAGCGTGCGCGAACGGCTCTCGGTCGCCCGCGAGGTCGGCGCCGACGCGGGCCTCGTGACGCTCCCGTACTACCACACCTCGACCGCGCCGGAGGGCCAGCTGGCGTTCCTCGAGGCCGTCGCGGACGGGTCGCCGCTCCCGCTCTTCTTATACGACATCCCGTCGACGGTCGGCGAGTCGATCGACCCCGGCGTGGTGGGGGAGCTCGCGACCGAGCACGACGCCGTCGTGGGCATGAAAGACACGAGCGGCGACCTCTCGTCGCTCGACGCGAAGATCCGCGCGACGCCGGACTCCTTCACCGTCTTCCAGGGATTCGACTCCCAGCTGTACCCGAGCACCTCCCTCGGCGTCGACGGCGGGATTCACGCCCTCTCGCAGGTGATCCCCGAGGTGTTCGTCGCGCTCGGCGAAGCGATCCGCGCCGGCGACGACGACCGCGCATTGGCGCTCCACCGGCGTGGGATCGCCCCGCTCTTCGACCGGTGTGCGGACCACGGCTTCGCACCCGCGACCAAGGTCGCGGCCGCCCACCGCGGGTTCGTCCCCAACCCGGCCGTCCGTCCGCCGCTGACGCTCCCGGACGAGGCGGCCCGCGAGGCGATCGCGGCCGACGTCGACGCGGCGCTTGACGCGGTGTGAGACGGCCTGACGCGGTCGGGGCCGTCGTCACTCCCCGTCGATCGGCGCCCCGTCCGCGTTCTTCGGCCCCTCGGAGTCGAAGACGACGACGTCGCCGTCGGCCCGGTCGACGGCGGTCGGATCGTAGCCGTCACGCACCGCGATCGCCTCCTCCAGCTCGCGGACCGCCCGCTCTCTGAGCGCCGCCGCCAGCGCCTCGGCGTCCGTCCGGGAGATGTCCCTGCCGAGCCCCTCACACTCGTGGGCCCGGACCATCCCCTCGCCGTCGACCGCCTCGCCCATCGGCTGGCTCGTCCCGCCGAGCGCGACGCTGAAGGGGTAGGTCCGGCAGATCAGCGGCCGGGAGTCGTGGACCGTACACGCCCCACTGCCGTCCGTCTCCTCGTAGAAGGTACAGTCGCCGCAGTCGTCGGTCGCGAGCGCCCACTCGAAGGTCTCGCCGACCGGTTCGCCGTCCTCGCTCGCGACGAGCCCGTACGGCATGGGGCGGGCCACGTCACGCCAGTCGTACGCCTCGCCGAAGGCGTCCTCGGCGGCGTCGGCCACCGCCCGGACCTCGTCGGGGAAGACCGTCGCGGTGTGCGGTTCGCGGGCGGGTTCGCCCACGTCGCCGTCGTCGCCGTCGTCGCCTCCCTCGCCGTCGTCGCCTTCCTCGCCGTCGTCGCCGTCGTCGCCTCCCTCGCCGTCGCTACCGTTCGCGCCATCGGCGGGTGCGCCCCCCGGCTCGTCCGGCGCGTACCCCGTACAACAGCCGCCACAGCGCGTACACTCGAAGCCGATCGACTCGATCGCGTCGGCCAGGTCGCCGACGTCGAGCTCGCGGGCGCGGGCGAGTTCGGTTTCGAGCGGTTCCATGCCCCCGGTTGCGCGCCGATCCGGTTAACGGCGTCCCTCCGAACCGGGCCGACATTACCGTCGTCACTCCTCGGAGATGCCGAGCGGGTCGACGTCCATCTCGGAGACGCCGAGCGGGTCGACGTCCGCCTCGGAGGTGGGGCCGGAATCGCGTTCCGACGCCGAAGCGATCGCCCTGTTTGCCGAACCGGGTCCGGCGATCGGAACCGGCACGCCGGCGCCGTCCGTCGCCCGCTGTCTGACGCGCGTCGGTTTCAGCCACTCGGTGGCGCCGCCGCGGTCGGACCAGAGCGCGTAGAGGCTCCGGAGCAACACGACGTCCTGAAACTGCTTGTACCCGAAAAGCGAGAACGGCGCGAGGACCGCGAGCCGGAGGTCTTCGCCTTCGATCTGGATCGCAAGCGCGGACAGGAGCACCTGGAGGAGAACGAAGAAGACCGCCAGCTGCAACAGGAGTCCGCTCCCGCCGACGAAGACCGAAGAGACGATGAGCACCAACACGAGGAGGCCGAGCAGTGGAAGCGCGGACATCGAGAGGAAGATGTACGGGAACGCCACCCGGTGGAGGACCCCGAACCGGGAGTCGACGAACACCTCCCGGTGTTTGAGCACGGTCTGGAGGTTCCCCTGGAACCAGCGGCGGCGCTGGGCGTAGAGGTCCCGCCAGGTGTCGGGGCCCTCGGTGTACACGATCGCCTCGCTGGCGTGGATCGCGTACCCCCGCTTGAGGATCTCGATCGTCAGATCGAAGTCCTCGGTCACGGTGTCGGCGCTGTACCCGTGAACTTCGTCGAGAACGTCGCGACGGAACGCCCCGAGCGAGCCGGGGACGACGGTGACGGCCCCGAAGAGGTCGAACGCACGCCGGAACGTGTTGATCCCGACGACGTACTCCAGCGCCTGGAGGTTCGCCACTAGCGATCCGCGGTTGTCCACCTTGACGTTGCCGGCGATCGCGCCGACGCCGTCGTGGCGCTCGAAGTCCCGGACCAGCTCCGTGATCGCGTCGGGGTGGACCGTCGAGTCGGCGTCGACGGAGACGACGAGCTCGGTTTCGGTGTGCTCGAGCGCGGCGTTCAACGCCGCGTGTTTCCCGCCGTTCGCCGTCCGTATCACTCGCGTCTCCTCGCCGGCCTCCGCGCACGCCTCCGCGTACGTTCCGTCCGTGCTCCCGTCGTCGACGACGACGACGGAGAGGACCCCGGGATACGTCGAGGCGTGGATCGACCGGAGACACCTCCCGACGTAGTGTTCCTCGTTGTAGGCGGGGACCAACACCGTCACCGCCGGCCACGCGGCCGGTTCGGGGGTGACGCTCTGGTGGCGGACCTTCTGGAACAGCGCGAGCGGCACCACGAGCCAGTAGTAGAGGAAGACGAAGAGCAAGCCGAGCATGAACACCACGGCGATCGGCGTCAGGAGCGCCCGGAAGTGGTACCCCACGACCCCGACGACGACGAGCGGGAAGCCGATACCGAGGACGATCGGGACCCGATCGAACCGTTCCGGGAGCCATTCCGGGCGACCGAGCAGGTACACCGCCCCGCTGAAGTACACGAGCGCCATCGCGCCGACCGCGACGACGAGGACGAGAAGCTCCGGGGGAAGCAACAGCGCCAGTCCGAGGACGGCGACCGCGATCAGTACCAGAACCGACATTATCTGCCACGTGAAAGTCCCCCGAAGATACATATCGACCTTCCAGATGCGCCCGGGGGAGATAACCGTGTCTACCCGTCCGTCCGCCGTCCCCCGATCCCGTCACGATCCGGCCGAACGAAGCAGGCAAATACGATCGGTCCGTACCGGCGGGACGTGAGAGAGTACGAGCGGAAGGGGCTCCTCGAGCGCGTCGAGCGCGAGGCGGCCACGATCGGCGCGGACATTCCCGAGGAGATCGAGGTCCAGGGGGAGCCGATCGACCTCCAGTCGTTCGTCTTCGAGATCAAGCGTCGCGAGACGGTCCCGCCGGGAGAGCGCGACCGCGTCGAGCGCGCGAAACGGAACCTCCGCAGGGAGCGGCTGGAGCGGCTCGAACGGATCGAGGAGAACGAGGTGAGCTACGAGCGCGGCGAGGAGCTGGCGGCGTCGATCATCGGGATCGACCGCGCGCTAGAGGCGCTGGAGGGGTTGAACGCGCCCGACCCCGAGACGGAGGCGAAACGCCAGGAAGCTGCGGACCGGAAACGCTGGATGAACTTCCTCAAGAAGGCGCTCGGCAGGGAGGACGCCGGCGGCGGCCGTACGCGCTTTTGACTGACGGCCCGCCCGTCCCGGCTCAGTTCCCGGTGAAGTCGATCCGCGAGTCGCCGCCGTCGTCGTCCCGCCGGCTCGGACCGCGCCGGACGAACTCGTAGGCGTCGTCCGCGAGGTACACCGTGTCGCCGTCGACCGCCACGTCGACGCGTTCGAGGAAGGCACCCTCACAGGGCCCGAAGTTACAGTAGCCGGTGTCGCCCTCGAAGGTCGCGCCGTGTTTCTGACAGAACACCTCCCCGTTCCGGACGAACGCGCCGCCGTCCTTGTCGAGGCGCACGTCGGTCCAGTGTTGACAGTAGTTTCGGAACGCCGAGACGTCGCCGTCGAGCCGGAGCAGGACCGCCTCGGCCTCCACGCCGTCGTCGTCCACGCCCACGTCGCCCTCGCTTTCCGCGACCGAGTCGGGGTCGACCGGACGGAGCGTCACGAGAAGCGTGCTGTCCTCCGGCACCTCGTCGAGGGCGGCGATCCGCCGGTCCGCGTCCATACGAACCGGTAGCCTGCGTCGGATTTGAACGTTGCGCGTCCGCGTCGAATTCGAACGTTGCGCGTCGGTCGAAAGCGTTCAGATCCCCAGCCACTCGTCGTTGCGGACCTCGTACCCGTTCGCCCGGCAGAACTTCGCCGCCCGCCGTCGGACGTCCCGGGAGCCGGGGATCTTACCCGTATCGCGGATCCGCTCGACGATCCAGTCGGCGACGACCCGGATGCCCTCGTCCTCGTCGACGACGTCGATGGCCGCGAGCTCACGGAACGTCCGCTCGTAGGCGTCGCGCTGTGACGTTCCCAGCTCCGCGTCCGGGAAGTCGTCGGCCGCCTCCACGACCCGTTTCATCGCCATGGCGACGGTCGGGCGCCGTATCCGCGCCCCGACATCGGCCGGCGAGTCGAACGTCTCCACCTCCGCGTCCGGGAGGAGCTCCGCGATCGCGTGGGTGCCGAGGGCCGACTCGATCTCGCGATCGCCGACCGTCGAGACGATCTCCGCCCCGGTGGCCGGGAACGCCACCGGTTCGAGTTCGGTCTCGAAGTAGGCGAGCTCGGAGGCGTCGACCTCCGGCTCGGCCTCGTCGCCGCGTTCCAACTCCGCGGCGATCTCGCGCTCGCGCTGGCGTCGCTCCTCGTCGTGGGCCTGTTTGTCTCGGCCGCTCTTGTCGTCTGCCATACATGAACTACGGGCTCGAGTCGGATAGTCCTATGGTCCAGACGCGGTACGCGTCCGGCACTCACGGCCGCTCGTCGCCGTAACACGCTGTCTCCACGCGCCGGTCGAACAGCCGCGAGAGCAGCGTCGTGAGCGGGCCGGCGACGCCCGCCCCGTCGCCGTCGACCGCGATCCCGTCCACCGCCCGAACCGGCCGGACCTCCCACGTCGCGTTCGCGAGGAAGACCTCGTCGGCCTCGCGGACGTCGCTCGGCGTGTAGCTCCCCTCCGTGACCGGGATCGCCTCCTCCTCGGCGACGTCGATCACCTCGGAACGAGCGACCCGCGGGACGACCGGGCCGTCGAGCGAGGGCGTCTTGAGCCCCTCACGGTCGGCGAAAAAGAGTGTCGAGTCCGCGCCGCCGGCGACGTGCCCGTCGGCGTCGAGCAACAGCGCCTCGTCCGCGCCCGTCACCCGGAGTTCGAGCCGCGCGAGGACCTCGTTCACCCGCGCGTGGGTCGTCGCGTCGGCCGGAACCGCCCGGTCCGACGTCTTTCGAGTCTTGACGGTCTGGAGCGTCGCCGGCGCGTCGAACGCCGGATCCGATCCGACCCCGCCCATCGGTAGCGGGCGGGCGGTCACGACGACCGTCGGGTCGCCCTCGACCCGGGGATCGAACCGGTCGACGGCGCGCTCCCCGCGACCGGGTCCGCCCGCCGGGCGGCCGCGCGTGATCGACACCGCACAGACGGCGTCCGTCAGGTCGTTCGCAGCGAGCGTCTCGTCGATCCGGTCTCCCAGCTCCGCGTCCGACAGCCCGTGGTCGATCGAGAGCGCCTCACAGCTTCGGGCCAGCCGCTCCGCGTGTCGGTCCCAGCGGAACACGCGTCCGCCGTAGGCTCGCACGGTCTCGCGGGCTGCGTCGCCGTAACGGAACCCGCGGTCCTCGACGTGGACCGTCGCCGACTCCGCGGCCACGATCTCGCCGTCGACGTGGTACCGGCGGTCCGGACCGTCGGTCATCGCCGCTGCCGGCCCGGATCCTCGCGGGGAGTCACCTCAGAACTCCTTCGCGCGGTCGACCCACTTGACTGCGCGCTTCTCGCCGATGCTCGCGCCCTCGGCTACCTCGGCGGGGTCGGCGGCTGCGAGGTCCTCGACTGTCTCGATCCCGATCTTCCCGAGCCGCTCGCCGTACGCCGGGCCGATGCCCTTGAGCCGGTCGACGGGCTCGCCGTCGACTTCCTCGTCGGCTTCGTCCGCTTCGGTCCCGTCGGCTTCGTCCGCTTCGGTCCCGTCGTCTTCGTCCGCTTCGACCTCGTCGTCGCTACTCTCGTCGCTCTCGACGTCGGCGGCGTTCTCGTCCTCGTCGGCATCGGATCCCTCCTCCTCGAGCGATTCCTCGGCAGTGGGGTCGGGCGCGTCGGCCTCGTCCTCGTCGAGCCCGGCGGCGGCGGTCTCGTCGTCCCCGATGGCTTCGGCTTCCGTAGCCTCCTCCGCAGTGAGTTCCGCCTCGTCTCCGTCGTCCGCCTCCTCGGCGACGGCGCCGGTGGTTTCCGTACCGGCGGGTTCGCTCTCCGTCTCGCTCCCGTCGCCCGGTTCGCTTTCGCCCGTGTTCCGTTCGACGGTCACCGTCGTCTCCCCGCTCTCGTCGTCGGACGAGTCGCTTCCGAACCCGAGCTTCTCCTTGATCTTCTTCAGCAGGGCCATTAGGGTCCGATACACGTGCCCGATATTTAAAGGCCCGCGACGGACGCAAACGAGGACCTACAGCGAAAGCGAACGCGGACGGTCAGGGGTGGGGTTTCGTCGCGGTGGTCGGGGTCGGTCTCCCGCGGTGGTCGGGGTCGGTCTCGCTGTGATTAAGTCGTCGCGGGCACACGATCGGTCATGTCGATCATCGACGCGGTCATGTGGTCCGTACACGTCGGGTTCGCGGTGCTCTGGACGGGAAGCGTGCTGTTCGTCGCGCTCGCGGTCGTACCGCCGGCGACCCGTGGCGACATCGGCGGCGACGCGCTCGCTGCGGTGGTCGGTCGGCTCCGGTGGATCACGCGGATCGCGGCGCTCGCGTTCCTCGCGTCCGGCGGGCACATGGCCGGGACGCTGTATACCGTCGAGACGCTCACGGGAACCGGCCGGGGGCACCTCGTGCTCACGATGCTCGCGCTCTGGTTCGTGATCACGGGGCTCGTCGAGGTCGCGAGCGGGAAGCTCCTCGACGGGGTCGACGCCGGCAAGCTCCGGGAGCCCGCGCGCGACGCGAAGCCGTTCTTCTACGGGGCGGCCGGGCTCTCGGTCGGGCTGATCCTCACCGCCGGCCTGCTCGCGAATCCGACCGGAGTGTGAAATCGACCTGTCACACTCCCCGGTGGCGCGCCGGTGAGCGCCCGGAGGGCGCGAACCGCCCGCGAGGGAGTCGACCGGCCGGAGCGACGCGGAGGCCGGTCGACGAGGCTGGGGAGG